>NZ_JBBHLA010000003.1:0-397560 GCF_037572395.1 Corynebacterium sp. H130
CCATAAAAGATGATAATCAGCCATATGAAAAGCCAAAAACCTAGCAAAACAAACAACCAACGAATGATTGTCCAAAAAAACACGGGTGACAGACGATCCGACGAGGAAAAACCCGCCACCCAAAAAACAATTGAGTATTAATGCTCTTTCACAGACCACTCCTGGCCTGCCGGCACCAACACACAACCAAAAACAAAAAATAAAAAAGTACTTGGCACACTATTGAGTTCTCAAACAACACACGCACAACCCCCAACCCAGAACCAAAGAACCAGGAAGAAAAGAAGGCTTTAATATTGGCCAGCGACTCGTTTTCCTACCGCCACACACTCATCAAAGCGGGGCGTTGTCGGTCGCGCTGACCCACATAAAGTTACACACAACCACACAACAACACAAACCCGCAGGTAGAGACGCAAAACTAGATATTGATATTGCCCTCAGTGCCGAACATTGCATTTAGTCCTGTGGTACCGAATCGCCTCGTCGCCATACGCCGCGGCACGTAGATGACGACGATGAGAATCCACAGCACGCAAACTCCACCGAACATCGCAAGGGTCGTTTCGTTTACAGGAGAGGATGCTAGGTACTCCGCCAGAATGGTCGATCCCATGACAAGTACGAAAGCAACGATGGGACCAAGGAAGTTTGTCCGTCGGTAGCCCCCAAGGAATACACCCAATTGGAACGCAAGGCCAACGGTGAGCGAGGCGAAGACGTCGCCAAGCTGCAGGCCGTCATCAAAGATGATGGCGGCGATCAGCAAGGTGACAACAATGCTCACGGATGTTGCCCCTGTACCGGCAAGCTGGGCTAGCCAGATGCCTCGGCGTGCACCACCAAAGGTTTGCCACACTTTGAACTGGTTTTTGAGCCCCACAACTCCGCTACCGAGCATGGCACCGAGGCCGCCACCGATGGTGCCGTACGCGCTGCCTTCGAACCGGAAGATGCCGAGGAAGATGATGAGACACGGGAATACTGCGAGCCAGGGCAGCAACGACTTCCCGACGATATCGACCGCCATGCCCTTTGCCTGGTGTGAAACGAAGTCGACTTGGAATGGTTCCCATCGTTCCTCCGGTTGGCGTTTGAGCTGGATCGCTAATCCGACCAACGCCGACCCGAGCACGAAGTAGAAGCTCTTGGTCTGGTAGAGGAGGAACGGGATCAGGTATGCCATGCAGAGCGCCGTGGCCAAGGAGACTGCAACCCCCAGGCGCAGCCGCCGTGCCCGCCTACGAGAGAGGCTGTAGGCACGGAATCGTGGTGTGTCCGCGGTATACAAACCGACCATCATTGTCACAGCCAGGCACAGGAAGAACATCAACGCCGGGTGATCCGCGAAGGCGCCAACGACGATCATCGGGAAGAGGCAGAACGCCAGCAACAAAGCTTTACGATCGAAGGCAAGACGGAGCGTCATTGCTTACCCCTCCTGTAGTGCAAGGACGGCGGTTTCCAGGTCAACGTTGTCAACGCGCACTCCCGGAATCTCTGGAACTTCACCCCTCATGATGAGCTTGGTGATGCCACCGACAACCTCCCTGCGCACCACATTCAGTTCGACCTGCTCCAACACCGAGGTCGGGCCCGTGACTTCATGGATCGAGTCGACCAACTCGACCGCATCGCTGGACAGCGCTATCCGGCTATTTTCAAGGAGATGAACCGTGTCGAGCACGCGCGCGGACTCATTGATGTGGTGGGTCGATAGGAGAATCGTGCGGGGCGCCTGCTCTTGTTCGTCGAGAAGCGTGCGGTAGAGCAGCTCGCGGCGCTGGGCGTCGATGCCGAGGTAGGGCTCGTCGAGGAGGGTGAACGGGCAGCGCGCAGCTAGGCCAAACACGAGAGAGACCGCGGACTTTTGGCCAAGAGAGAGCTTGCCAAAGCCATTGGAGTCCGGAACTTCGAAGTCAGCGAGGAGTTTCATCGCGCGGTCGAGATCAAAGGTTGGCCAACGTTTTGCACCAAGACCTAGGATCTTTTGGGCGCTCCAGTTTTGCGGAAAGCTCATGTCAGCGCCACTGAGGACGATGTTCGTCATGACCTTTTCATCATCGAAGGGCGCCTCACCGTCTACCAGCACCTCGCCCTCGCATGGCAGCTGACCAGCCAGAATCCTCATGAGCGTGGTCTTGCCGGAACCATTCGGGCCGATCAGTCCGTGAATACGGTCCGGCTCCAGCGTGAGATTTAATCCGGAGAGCACCGGATCCTTGTACTTAAACGTAACCTGGCGAGCGGAAATCATGAGTCCTCCTTATATAGTCCGCGCGATTCGGCCACGCGGTCGAGCAAATCGTGCAGGTCAGTGCGGGTAATGGACAGCTTGACGGCCTCATCGACGAGCGGTGCCAGGTAAGCGGCCGCAAACGCTTCTCGACGCCTATTCACAATCACCTCAGGAGCCTGAGCGGTCACGAACATGCCAATTCCCCTTCGTTTCTCGAGCACGCCACTATCAACAAGCAAGGTCAAACCCTTGCGGGCAGTCGCCGGATTGATCCGGTGAAAGGCTGCGAGCTCATTGGTCGACGGAGCGCGGTCGCCCGTCTTCAGTGAGCCCTCAACGATGGCGTCCTCAATGAGGTCAGCGATCTGTCGGAAGAGCGGTGCGGTGGATTCGTCCACGCCCCCTCCTAGTTACTTGGTTGGTTACTTATGTAACTAACCATATCACCGACAACAGCAAGTAGCAATGGTTGCTGAATGGGGGCTTTAGGCGTCGAAAAGCAGCAGGTTAGCAGGCTGTGAGCAAAATTTTTCGACGCGAACGCCTCCGATAAGGCATGCTGGTTATACACAACTTAGATACAAACAATGAACGGAAATTAGGAGCCATGCTTGAAAGAACAATGGTCTTTGTGGACACGTCTTACCTGCTCGCGAGCTTTTACAACTCGTGGGAAACAGGAGCGCGTGCGCAATTAGAAATTGACCTACCGGAAGTCGTTGCCGTCCTCGGCAACATGATTGAAACCCATATTAAGCAGCCAATTCACCGCCAATTCTGGTACGACGGCATTCCCGAAACCGGACCACACCGCTACCAGCGGGCACTGCGCACCTGCGATGGCGTGCAGCTGCGAGCCGGTCAGTTGATTGAGTGGGGCGAGCGTCGCACCCAAAAGGCAGTCGACACGCGCCTCGTTGCCGACCTCGTTCTCGCCGGCGTTCGCGGCACCTGCAGCGACATCGTGCTGGTGTCCGGCGATGCCGACATGATCCCAGGCGTCCAAGAAGCAGTAAACGCCGGTGTCCGCGTGCACCTGTACGGATTCGGCTGGGACTCCATGTCCTCCGCTCTTCGCCACGCCTGTGACTCCACCACCATCCTGGATCCACGCGAAGACTTCGCTGACTGCATGCAGTTGCAAGTCCTCGAAGGCCCGCTGCCACCAGTTGTGCGCACCAAGCCGATCGGGGATGCCGAGCCAATCGACGTCGACGGCACCACCAACTTCGACGACGCCGAAGCTCACTTCCCCGCACGACCAGGCGAACCAGCTGTGGAAAAGCCTCGGGAAACCGATGACGACTGCCTCACCGAATCCGAGCGCGACCGCCTGACCGCCACTGATGAGGAAAAGGAAGAAGCGCCAGCAGCGCCGTCACCTGCACTTCTTGCACAGCAGGCAGCGAAAAAAGAGACGGAGTCGCCTGTCGAAGAGAAGCTGGAGTCACGCCCGACGCCTAATCCTTCGATGATGGCGCCGCGCCGCAAACTGCGCTCCCGCTACGTCCCACTTCCGAACGAAGTGTGGGCATCTGCAGGTTTCCAAACCCCATTTGACGTGGGACAGCAGTACGCATCTTGGTGGTACGACAACGCAGCTTCACCAGAGCAGCGCGATAGCGCCCACCTCTTCTCCGGTGGCGGACTTCCGCCCGAGATCGACCGGCCGTTGCTGCAGTTTGCGTGCGAAACGCTGCACGAATACACGTTGACCGAGAATCAGCGCGTGAGTCTGCGCGATGGTTTCCACTCCGGAATCCGTGGCGTGCTCATCAACTTAAATCGCAGGTCTGAGACCTAGTTTTATGTAGCGAAAAGCCCCCGTGAAACTGTTGTTTTTCACGGGGGCTCTGTCGTTCTACTTGGCGTCTGGCTCGGCGTCCTTGTCTGCCGGAGCTGCCTCGAGCTCCTTGTCCGCCTTCAGGGAAGCTCGGATCTCCTCGAGGCGAGCGTTGGCCTTCATGTCCACGCCAGCGGATTGAATCTCTGCCATCCGGTCGCCGACAGTAGATTCGACGAGCTCCTGAGCGCCCAACGCATTGGCGTACCGACGCTCGATCTTGGCGCGCACGTCATCGAGGGTTGGTACGTCGTCGTCCTTGCCGAACTGGTTAATGGAGTCCATGGAGTCGGAGACCTTCTCCTGCATGGCGGCCTGATCGGCCTGCGCACGCAGCTGATCGATCTGAGCCATCTGCTCCTGCAGGCGCAGCTCGGATTCCTTCTGCTGCTTCTTCGCCTGCTCAGCTGCAGCCTCACCCTGGGTGTGCATCTGCTTGGTTTGCTCAAGCTGCTGCTCTACAGCAACGAGTCGGGAAGCAAAGATTTCCGCGGTGGTGTTGAACTCCGCAGCCTTAGCGGTGTCGCCATCAGCGGCGGCCTTGTCAGCGGAGAGAATGGCCTGGCGAGCCTTGTCCTGCAGGGATGCTTGCTCCTTCACCAGGCGGTCAAGCTGCATTTCCAGCTGGCGCTGATTTCCGATCACGGCAGCTGCCTGCTCGGAAATCTTGCGGTGCTGCTCCTTCGCAGCATCCACGGCCTGCTGAATTTGGACTTTTGGATCGGCGTTTTCGTCGATCTTTGCGTCCAGGGAAGCGGTGAGGTACTTCCAGCCCTTGCTGAATGGGTTCGCCATCTTTTTGTCCTTTGGTCGACGAGCTTTCCCACTAGTCTAGTGACTCGTCAGCAAGGGTGCTGCCATAAATGGCAGGTCACAAGGTTTCGAATAGGTAACTATTCGCCCTTGCCGGCGTTCTGCTCCGCAACCTGACGGCGTACCTCATCCATGTCGAGCGCCTTGACCTGCTGCACGAGATCCTCAAGCGCTGGGGCAGGAAGGACGCCTGCCTGGCGGAATACGAGGATACCGTCGCGGAAAGCCATCAAGGTTGGGATGGACTGGATCTGCAGCGCTGCGGAAACGCCCTGGTTTGCGTCGGTGTCCACCTTGGCGAACTTCACATCGGTGTGCGCCTCGGAAACCTTCTCGAAGATCGGCGCGAACTGACGGCAAGGGCCACACCAAGATGCCCAGAAGTCAACGAGCACGATGCCCCCCTCATCGATGGTCTGCTCAAAGTCGGTTTCGGTGATGTTGATCGTTGCCATAATTAACGCTCCTTAAGTTTGATTGTTCTTCTCGTTCAACTGTACCGATGTTTTGGTTATTCCCAACGCCCCTTTTGTGATCATGACCACCTTTACTTTTACACAGCCAATGAGTTAGTAATGTTTCAGATATCTTTCATGAATAGAAATAGCCATGAGAAAGGGCCGGACTGAAGTGACAAAGAATTACCTGATCGAGGGCATGACCTGTGAACACTGCGTCAAGTCAGTGGAGGAAGAGGTCAACGAGGTTCCTGGCACCCAGGGCGTCGACGTCGATCTTGCTTCCGGCCGCATGACCGTTCATGGTGAGGACTTCTCTGATGACGCCATCATTGAGGCCGTCATCGAGGCTGGCTACAAGGTAGTCGAGCAGTAAAACCCACAAGGAGAGGTCGCCTTCGGGCGGCCTTTTCCTTTGCCAACCACATACCCCCAGGGGGTATACTGGGGCGAGATTCCAAAGGAGCGTACATGTCCACAACCCACATTGACCTCGGTGTCACCGGCATGACCTGCACATCCTGCTCGTCCCGCGTCGAACGAAAGCTCAACAAGGTGGACGGCGTGGAGGCGACCGTCAACTTCGCCACTGAGACCGCCAGCGTCACCTTCGACCCTGCGCTTATCGACGCCACAGACATCATCGCAGTCATCGAGAAAACTGGATATGGGGCTTTCGAAAAAACAGAAGAGGTTGAACCCGAGCAGGAGTCAGCGAGCTTGGCTCGTCGATTAGTGCCCTCTGCACTATTGGCTGTGCCCATCATGGCAATCTCCATGCTTCCATCACTGCAGTTCACGTACTGGCAATGGGTAGTTTTGGCGCTGGCAACCCCTGTCTACGCCTGGGGTGGCTGGCCCTTCCACCGCGCAAGCTTGACCAATCTGCGCCACGGCGCTTTCACCATGGACACACTCATTTCCCTGGGAACCACCGCCGCCTACCTGTGGTCGCTGGTGGCACTTTTCTTCGGGGGCGCCGGCAAGCCTGGCATGAAGATGCACATGAGCCTCAGCGCGCACTCGATGAACGGCATGGACTCGATCTACCTCGAAACCGCGTCGATGGTCGTGGTGTTTTTGCTTCTTGGTAGGTGGTTCGAGGCCCGGGCGAAGGGACGCTCCTCGGAGGCACTCAAGGCATTGCTCGATCTGGGAGCCAAGGAAGTGCACGTGCTTCGAGGCGGCGCAGAAGTCACGATTCCGATCGAGAAATTGCAGGTGGGTGAACATTTCGTGGTTCGTCCCGGCGAGAAGATTGCTACTGATGGTGTTGTCCGAGAGGGCAACTCGGCAGTGGATGCTTCAATGCTGACCGGCGAATCAGTTCCGGTGGAGGTGGTACCTGGCGATGCCGTCACCGGCGCGACGTTGAACACCGCTGGGAGGCTCATCGTCGAGGCCACCCGCGTGGGCGCGGACACCACGCTCGCTGCAATGGGCCGGTTGGTTACCGAAGCCCAGGCAAAGAAAGCTCCAGTGCAGCGGACCGTGGACAAGATTTCCCAGGTCTTCGTACCGGCCGTCATCGTGACCGCGGTTCTCACCTTGATCACCCACCTACTGTTAGGCAGCCCAACCGCCGACGCCTTCTCCGCAGCCGTCGCAGTCCTCATCATCGCTTGCCCTTGCGCTTTGGGGCTCGCCACGCCAACCGCCCTGCTCGTTGGAACTGGTCGCGGAGCCCAGCTCGGCTTACTGATCAAGGGGCCTGAGGTACTGGAAGCTACCCGCCAGGTTGAGGCGATCATCTTTGACAAGACGGGCACCCTGACCACGGGAAACATGAAGGTCATCTCGTTCGAGGGCCCTAGTGACACCCTTGCACTAGCAGCCGCCGTTGAGCAAGGATCCGAGCACCCTATTGCACGCGCCATCGTCGCAGCCGCCAGCGACATCCCGGAGGCGAGCGACTTCCAAGCAACACCAGGCCAAGGAATGACTGCAACCGTGGCCGGGCAACTCGTTTCCGTCGGCCGACCAACCCACGAGGTCGACGCGCCAGAGGGCTCAACGCCAGTAGCAGTCCAGGTAGGCGGACAGCACTACGGCATCATCATCGTTCAGGACACCCCGAAAGCATCCGCAACAGAGGCTATTGCCGCAGCAAAGAAATTGGGGATCGAGCCGTGGCTCGTCACCGGCGACAACCCGGGCGCCGCCAGGTCAGTCGCAGATCAGGTGGGCATCGAGCACGTTATCGCGGAGGTCAGGCCGGAAGATAAGGTAGCGCACGTCGCAAAGCTGCAGGCGGAAGGCAAGAAGGTCGCCATGGTTGGTGACGGCATTAACGACGCCGCAGCCCTCGCCCAGGCTGACCTGGGTCTCGCGATGGGCGCAGGCACCGACGTCGCCATCGAGGCCAGCGACATCACCATCATGAACGACGACCCTCGCAGTGCCATCGACGCCATCCGCCTCGCCCGGTCAACCTTGCGAACCATCCACGGCAACCTCTTCTGGGCATTTGCCTACAACGTGGTGCTCATTCCGGTGGCCGCCCTCGGCCTGCTCAACCCCATGTTCGCCGGTGCCGCGATGGCGCTGAGCTCAGTGTTCGTGGTGACCAACTCGCTGAGGCTGCGCAGCTTTCGCTGAAACACCCGTCACCAACATGTGAATATTGTAATGTGGCTCACATGCAATGGTTTCGGATCGCGCTCGGCATGTTTATCATCGCCTTCGGAGCGAACAGCTTCGCCCCCATGCTGCTCACCTACCGCATGGAATCGGGACTGAGCGAAGCCGTTGTCACCTTCGTTCTCGGGGCCTACGTCCTAGGCCTCATCCCGGCGCTGATCTACGGCGGACGCCTCTCCGACCGCATCGGCCGACGCGCCCTCATGCGCCCAGCTCTCGTGATATCTGCGCTGTCCTCGCTCATCATTCTGGCAGGTGGCTACATCTCCCCGATCCTGCTGTGCATCGGCCGGTTCACCTGCGGTGTGGCAGTGGGACTTGTCATGGCCTCGGGAGCGGCGTGGCTCCGCGAAATTTCCGACGCCCCCGTCGCCGTCAGCGCCCGGCGCGCGACGCTCGCCAGCACTGCCGGTTTCTCAGGCGGACCACTGGTAGCAGGGCTGCTCGCCGAATTCGCGCCTTACCCGATCGTGCTGCCATGGGTATTCCATGCTGTCGGCACCGCACTGATCGCACTGCTCGTCTGGACGCTCCCCGAGGTCACAGTAGCCGGAGCTTTGAAGGGCCCACTTGTGCCGTCGATTGCTTTGTCTTCGCGGTTTCTGTGGTCAGTCGCCGCGTGGGCACCCTGGGTTTTTGGCTGCGCAACGACGTCCTTTGCGGTGATCGTCTCCCTGGTCAACCACCATTTTTCTCACAAGATCGCCTTTGCCGGAATCGTTGCTTGCGCAACCATGGGTGTTGGCATGCTCGTCCAATCCGTAGTCCCGCTGCTTGGCCGGGGCTTTGTCCCACCCGCGGTTGTTGGGATGGGGCTGGCCTTCTTAGGTATGGTGTTCGGCTACCTCATCGCCCGCACCGACGAACTCGTCTGGCTCCCCTTTGCCGTACTGAGCCTTGGTAGCGCCTACGGAATCATGATGGTCTCGGGCCTGCGCGAGGTTCAAACCATGGCACCCGCACACGAACTGGGCGGGCTCATCGGCATCTACTACTCCATGACCTATCTGGGGTTCTTCGTGCCGTTCGCCGTCTCACTCGTCGCGCCTGTAATCGGATACCAGGCCATCTTCTTGATTGGCATGGCGGTCATTGCCCTGTCCGTCTGGCCGGTAACCAGCGTGATTAGGAAGTACGCACCTTAAGGCTCCGTGGTTTCTCGTGGGCGATTCGTCGTAAAACCCAATTTATTCATGCTGGGCAGCGAAGCAATCCTTGATTCTACGACGAATCAGGCTCGACGAATCGCGCGACTACAGAACGAACTTCACCGGATTCTCGATCGAACCCAGCCCCTCAATTGAAATCGATACGATGTCGCCATCCTGCAAATAGGAACCGCGCGCGTGCCCAACGCCCTCGGGAGTGCCGGTGGCGATCACATCGCCAGGCTGCAACGTGTAAATCCGTGAGATGAATTCGATGAGGTCGGCCGGGGTGAAGATGAGGTCTCCGGTAGAGTCCTGCTGCATGACCTCGCCATTCACCCGGGTGGTCAGCAGTGGCCCCGGTTCAAAGTGCGTGTCCAACCACGGGCCAAATCCGGCGGTGTGCTCGAAAGACTTGCCCTGATGCCACTGCTGGGTTTGCTTCTGGAAATCACGCATCGTGAAGTCGTTGATGATGGAATATCCCGCAATAACAGAAGCACCGTCGGTCACATTTCGAGCAGGCGCCCCGATCACCACCGCCAGCTCGCCCTCAAAGTCAGCCTTCGCGGAGGCAAAAGCGGGCACATGCGACGTATCGTAAGGCCCGATCAGAGCCTCCGGGAACTTGATGAAGAGGGTCGGGACTGCAGGCTGTTCGTGGCCCATTTCCCGGATGTGCTTGGCGTAGTTCAGGCCGACGCAGATGATTTTTCCGGGACGGGGAATGACCGGGCCCAGGTCAGCGGGGTCGAATTCAAACGGCTCGGTTTCCACGTCCAAGCAGGTGGCGTACCACTGGTCGTCGAGAAGCAGCTGGCCGACGTCCGCAACGCCGGGGATCGCGCGGGCGGTCGTGGGGCCGTCGATGATAACAGCTTGGGTGCCGGTGGCGGTACGGAGCGTTGCAAGTCGCATGTTATCCCCTAGCGAGGTCGACGAAACGGGAGTAGTGCAGCTGGTGGGCGACCGGGATCGTGTCGATCGGGCCGCCACGGTGCTTAGCCAAAATGATATCGGCTTCGCCGGCGCGCTCGTCGTCTTTATCCTGGGAATCTGGGCGGTATAGCAGCATGACCATGTCGGCGTCCTGCTCCAGCGAGCCCGATTCACGCAGGTCAGCGATCTGCGGGCGCTTGTCGGTACGAGATTCCGGACCACGGTTCAGCTGAGAAATCGCGATCAGCGGCACGTCCAGCTCCTTGGCCAGTAGCTTCAGCGAGCGCGAGAACTCGGAGACTTCCTGCTGGCGGGATTCGACGCGTTTGCCGGAGCTCATCAGCTGCAGGTAGTCCACCACGATCATCTGCAGGTCGTACTTCTGCTTCAGCTTGCGGGCTTTGGAGCGGATCTCCATTATGGTCAGGTTCGCGGAGTCGTCGATGAACAGCGGGGCCTGTTCAATCTGTCCGACGCGGTTCGCGAGCTTCGCCCACTGTTCCTCCGTCATACGTCCGGATCGCATGTCCGTGAGCTTGATATCAGTCTCCGCGGAGAGCATACGCATCACGATCTCCGCCTTCGACATTTCCAGCGAGAAAATGACCGACGCCTTGTTGTGCTTAATCGAGCAGGAGCGCATGAAGTCGAGGGCCAACGTCGACTTACCGACACCAGGACGCGCCGCGATGATGATCATCTGGCCGCCATGCAGGCCATTAGTCAAGTTGTCCAGGTCCACGAATCCGGTCGGCACGCCCTGCGCCAGGCCGCCGTTTTCTGCGATCTGGGAGAGCTCGTCCATGGTCGGATCGAGGATGTCGGCCAGGATCGCGTAATCCTCGGTCGCCTGCTTCTTCGCGATGCCGAAGACCTCCTGCTGCGCCATATCCAGCACAGTGTCGAGTTCGGCACCTTCCGTGCCCTCGTAGCCCAGCTGGACGACGCGCGTGCCGGCGTCGACAAGCCTGCGCAGGATGGCTTTTTCCGCGACGATCTCGGCATAGTAGCGGGCGTTTGCGGCGGTCGGGACGCTAGAGACAATGTCATAAAGGTATGGCGCGCCACCGACGCGGTCGAGGTCATTGTTGCGGTCTAGGCGACCGCGCACGACCAGCGGGTCTACCTCGGTGCCCTCGGTGAACAGCTCGATGATCGCCTTGTAGATGATCTGATGACGCGGATGATAAAAGTCATCCGGTGTAAGGATCTCCACCACGTCTTCGACGGCATGCATCGACATGAGCATCGCGCCCAGCACGCCCTTTTCCGAGTCACTGTCGTGCGGAGGCTGGCGACCGAACTCGCGCCCCTCGGGGATGTCCTGGTCACGGCGCCGCCGCGCTTCTCGACGCACAGGCCGCGAAAACGCCTGAGTAGGACCATCGTCAAAGCTGGCATCCGGTTCAGGAGGGAGCGGCAGATCAGTATCGTCGAAGCTGGTATTTGGCGTCGTCACACCCTGATGTTAGCCCGAACTATCGACTCCAGTCACCCAGGGCCCCTTCGAGGCCCCCGAGCACGACATCCATGACGGAGTGCTTCTCTTCCGGCTTGCAGCCCCGCTGCACCCACGCCTTTGTTGCCGCCTGCATTTGTCCATAAAAGGCCTGGATAGCATAGAAATCCCGAGCGCTGTCATTTGGCTGGACGATCGCGATCATCTTCGCAGCGAAGGTCCGCTCTTCAAGGCGCCTCACCTCGGCAGCCTTTTCATCATCATGCCCATTGAGAACATGGCCGACTTCGAAGGGACGGGCCAGCTCTGCCACGAAGTCCAGGTGCGCTTCAATCATGGCCTTGACCTGATCACGCTTAATCGTTTTGCCTTGCAGATAGGCGTTCTGCTTGGCACGGAGCTGGCTGAAGCTATCTGCGAGTACCGCTGCAAAGAGCCCGGACTTTGACTCGAAATACTTGTGGACAAGCGCCACCGATACCCCGCATTCAGCAGCTACCTGCGCGACGGAGACGTTTTGGTAAGAATCGGAAGCAAAGGCTTTGTGTGCCGTTTCCAGGATCAACGCTTGGCGGTCCGCGGGATTCATTCGAGTGCGCATGTTGACAGCATAGCCGGAGTTAGTGCAAGATACTCACTAACTGTTAGTGAGTGACATATACTAAAGGAGTTTGCGATGACACATTGGGCAGAACACACGGTGTGGTGGCATGTTTACCCGCTCGGATTCACCGGCGCCCCAACACGGCCAACCCCTGAAGAACGCGCCCTCACCCCGCGACTTACACACATCACCAACAACTTGGATTACCTCATTGAGCTGGGAGGCAACGGCCTCGCATTGGGGCCCATCTTTACCTCAAACAGCCACGGCTACGACACCCTGGATTACTTCGAGATCGATCCACGACTCGGAACCATGGCCGACTTTGATGAGCTCGTCCGCGCCTGCAAAGAACGTGGCATCCGCATCATGCTCGACGGAGTCTTCAATCACGTCGGCAAAGGCAGCAAGTACCAGCACCTCGTCGCTACCGACTCAGTCTTCGAAGGACATGGCGACCTACTCACCCTGGATCACTCAAATCCAGCTACGGCAGACCTCGTGGCGGACGTCATGAACTTCTGGCTTGATCGCGGCGCGGACGCTTGGCGCCTCGACGCAGCTTACTCCGTACCAATTCCGTTCTGGGAGCAGGTCGCTCCTCGCGTATACGAAGCAAACCCCGATGCCTGGATCATGGGCGAAGTTATTCACGGCGACTACGTCGCCCATGCCCGCCCGATCAACTCCGTTACCCAATACGAACTATGGAAGTCGATCTGGTCCAGCCTCAAGGACGACAACTTCTTTGAGCTCGACTGGAACCTCAAGCGGCATAATGAGCTGCTCGAAAGCTTCTTGCCATACACCTTCATCGGCAACCATGATGTCACCCGCATCGCCACACAGGTTGGCCTGGCGAAAGCAGCATTGGCGCTCGTGATCCTCATGACCACAGCCGGCACACCCGCCATCTACTACGGCGATGAACTCGGGTACGAGGGCCTCAAGGAAGAACGATTGGGCGGTGACGACGCCGTTCGACCTTTCTTCAAGCAGGGCGAATCCCCAATGCTTGCGCTCCATCAGCAACTCATCGGTCTGCGCCGCCGCCACCCTTGGCTCACCTGGGCGCGGACCGAGACGGTAGACATCACCAACACCGACCTGCACTACCGCGCATTCGACCAATCGGGCGCCACAATCGACGTCTTTTTGAACCTCGAAGGCCACCCAACAGCAACAATCAAACCTGACGACGAACAAGAAATCCACGTTTCCCTCACATAGTTATCCACAGGCCCTTGTGGACAACCATGTGTATGGAATGTGAACTACTCACAAAACTGCAGGTGAACACCCCTGAGCAAAAAGGTCTATCTATAAGGAGTCATTTCCCCTGCTCAGGGCCTATTTTTTTAAAGGTTATCTTAGACACGCGACGTGACCAGCACGTTTGACAAACGAAGATTTTTCATGAACTGAAGGTTTCCGGTGGAAAAGTTATCCCCAATCGCAAGTGAGTTATCCACAACCTCCAGCTCGTCATAAAACACTGCAGGGTCCCACCTCGAAAAGGTGAGACCCTGCAGTGCGCTGTTGTCGTTGGGCTATGAAATTTAGCCGCCGTTGCTTAGTGAGCCTAAATTAGGCAGCAACGACCTTAAAGTTGATCTTGCCGGTGATGTCGTCGTGAAGCTTCACGGTGACCTGGTAAGAACCGAGAGCCTTGATGTGGCCCTTTGGCAGGTCGATGTTGTGCTTAACGAGAGATGGGCCGCCAGCGGCCTTCACTGCGTCGACGATGTCCTGAGTGGACACAGAACCGAAGAGCTTGCCAGAGTCTGCAGTGCGAACTGCAACCTCAACACCCTCAAGGTTGTCGAGCTGGGTGCGGACCTCGCGAGCGTGGTCGATGTCGCGAATAGCGCGAGCTTCCTGGGCACGCTTGATGCCCTCAACCTGCTTCTCAGCGCCGCGGGTAGCAACAATTGCCAGGCCGCGTGGAAGCAGGTAGTTACGTCCGTAGCCGTCCTTGACCTCTACGATGTCGCCTGCGACACCGAGCTTGTCAACGTCGGCGGTGAGGATCAGCTTCATGATCCCTGCCTTTCAAGTTTCTTTGTGTGAAATTCAGTAGTTCTCTGGGGTGACCCGAACCGATCAGAACGGAGGGTCAGATTCTGCAGAACCGAATCCACCAGCGGGAGGCGCGCTGTTCCAAGGGTCATTGTCTGGAACTGGCTGATTGCCGCCAAAACCACCCTGGTTGCGCTGTGGCTGCATCTGAGGAGCGCCACCACCAAAACCGCCACCTTGTGCCTGCTGAGGCGCTTGGCCACCAGCCTGGCCGCCACCGAAACCACCACCGGCGTTTCCACCGTAGTTACCGCCACCATTGCTAGCGCGGTTCACCTGGGCAGTTGCGTAGCGCAGAGATGGGCCGACCTCGTCGACTTCCAGCTCGAACACAGTACGCTTCTCACCCTCGCGGGTTTCGTAGGAACGCTGCTTGAGACGACCCTGGACGATGACTCGCATGCCCTTGGTCAGAGTTTCAGCGACGTTCTCTGCAGCCTGACGCCACACATTGCACGCAAGGAACAGGGCCTCACCATCCACCCACTGATTCGTCTGACGATCGAACGTCCGTGGGGTCGATGCGATACGGAAATTAGCTACAGCTGCACCCGATGGGGTGAAACGGAGCTCTGGGTCGGCAACCAGGTTGCCCACCACGGTAATGACGGTATCTCCAGCCATATCCTTGCCTCTCTGCGCGCGTTAGTTAAGGTCGTTGGATTCTAAGTCTATGCGTATCGCGACTTAAGCGTCGACGCGCAGAACCTTGGTACGCAGAACGTCGTCGCTGAGGTTCAGCAGACGGTCAAGCTCGAGCACGGTTGCGGACTCGCACTTGAGATCGATGACGGCGTAGATGCCCTCATCCTTCTTGTTGATTGGGTAAGCAAGGCGACGCTTACCCCAGATGTTTACCTTTTCCACGGTGCCGTTTTCCTTGCGGACGACTTCGAGGAACTTGTCTAGGGACGGGGCTACGGTGCGCTCATCCTGAGATGGATCAAGAATGATCATGAGTTCGTATTGACGCACGGACCTCATCACCTCCTATGGTCTAGTAATTTGAATCGGCCACACCCATCGGTAGGCATGGCAGGAGGGTCGTTGCGTCAGCAACCTATCCAAGATAGCGCACGGAGGCTACCTAATCCAAGTCGTTCCCCAGCCAATTGCCTGGGAGACCGGGAGGATAGTGAGAAAGAGGAAGGCGAATGCCACCAAAGTCCACACCAGTTTGAGTGGCTTTTTGTACATGAAGCAGGCGAACGCGCTCATCATGAAGAGAAATCCGATGAAGATCTCGCCCACCATGACGAACATTTCAGTGTTAGACACGTGCTTCCTCCACTGACTCCACGCCCTGCTCTACAACCGGTTCCTTGTACTCGTCCTGGACTGGCATGCGGAATGGGCCGGCGAGAGGGTCGCGACCTTCGTGGGCGTCGTACACCTTGTCGGCACCAATGCCCATCATGCTTCGGATGATCAGCACGGCGAAGGTGATGATGAAAGCGTCGCGAGCAATGACCGCAATGGTGAGCAGCTCACCCGGCGCGCCCAACTTGTCTTCGCCCATCATGTGCCACATGAGGATCGGCCACACCATGGCGTCGGCAACCTGCCAGCTGAAGTTGAGGCGCCAGTTCGGGATCGCGAGCGCTAGCGGGATGATGAGCCACAGGGAGTACTGCGGGGAGTAGACCTTGTTGAAGATGAGGAAGCCGATGATGATCAGCGCAACGAGCTGAGCGACGCGCGGAGTGCGCTTGCTTTTCAGTCCGAAGATCAAGATCGCCAGACAGCTGATGGCAAAGCCAGCGAAGCTCAACGTATTGAGGGTGGAAACCTCAAAGTTGATATTGGTGACGCGGGTAAAGGTGGCGTAAATAGTGGTCCATTCTGCACCGCGCTCGGAATTCAGGCGCAGGAACTCACGCCAGGCCTTCGGGTAAGCGAGCATCACCGGAAGGTTCACCGCTACCCACACTGCTGCAGCGGCCACGACCATCTTGATGAACGGGACGAACTGCTTGCTGCGGATAGCCAGGATGAAGAAGGCGCCCAACAGGTACAGCGGCCAGAGCTTGAATGCGGTACCCAGGCCGATGAATACGCCTGCCCACCAAATGTGGTTGCGCTTGACAGCCCAGAGCGCGGCCACTGCGAAGAAGATCGAAGGCAGGTCCCAGTTGGTGAAAGCGTGCATGATCACCAGCGGTGACGCTGCGACAAGCACGGTGTCCCAGATGCGGTTGCCGGTCAGCTCAACGACCATGCGGATGGTCAGCACCCACATGATGGCCATCAAGAAGGCTGTGACCATGAAGTAGAAACCGACGTCGGGAATGGTGTTGCCCGGCATCATCTTCACCAGTGGGTAGAACGCGCGGGAGATGCTTGCCGAGAGCCACTGGAACATGCCACCGAGTACTGGGTACTCCATGTAGCGGGTCAGCGCGCCCTCCTGCCAGGAGAAGGCGTAAGGGAAACCTGGCTTATCCAGACCACGGCCACCGAACAGCGGAACGATGTCGTTGTAGCAGGCGGACGCCAGGTGGCGGTTTCCGGACCAGTCAAGTGTGACACCGCTGTCTCCGCGCTTGCCTTGGATGCAGTTGGTTTTTGCCAGGAATCCGAAGGAAAGGAAGGTCAGCGCCGTGACGATCAGGACGCGCAGTGGCGTCCACCAACGCTGAGTACCCACAGCAGCGTACCTGCCCAATGGGCCACCGATGAACTCGATGAAGCCCTTGGAGATAGGCTCGCTCAATGCCGGGCTGACACGCCCGAGCACGGAAGCTTCAGCTTGTTGTGAGACTGCTCGAGTGGTGATGTTCTTCTTCACCCTTGGGGTGGTTGCCTCCACTAGCTCAAACTCCTTTTACGAAAAGCACTGCGATAGTTCAGTAACACTGTAACCGCTGCGCAGACACAGTACATAGAAGAAAAACACCCCTGCACGATTTGCAGGGGTGTAAGTGGCTACCTTCGTGGCTTCAAAAGGTCATTCAGATTTGGCGGTGGTGGCAGCTGCGGAGCTGGCACCGGCAGTGGAGCCGGAGCTGGAGCAGGCGCTTCTTCCACTGGTGGAACCTCAGCCACGTCTGGCTCCTTCTCCTTGGAGGTTGGGGCCGAGCCGGTAGAAGAGCTACGAGGCGCAACCGGTACCGGAGCCTGGTTGGAGTAGTACTTGTTTGGATTTCCAATGATTGGCTCTGCCTCTGGGAAGTACTCGAAGTCTTTGCCCGAGAGGGACTTGTCCATCACGGACTTCCAGATTTGCGTCGGCAAGCCTGCGCCGTACATGTTGCCGCCCCACGCATTGAGGAGCGCGGAGTTGTCGACGGTGCCAACCCACACTGCGGTGGTGAGCTGTGGGGTAGCGCCGATCATCCAGGCGTCCTTGTTGTTGCCGGTGTCGCCGAGCTGGGCGGTACCGGTCTTTGCAGCGGATGGGCGGCCACCTGCGAGCGCGCCGTTGGACCACGCTGCGATTGGGCCCATTGCCTTGATCGTGTTGTCTGCGGCTACCTTGCTGATGCGACGCTCGCCGTCATTGGCTTCGTGCTGGTACAGCAGTTCACCGTCAGCGGTCTCGACCTTCTCCACGAAGTGTGGCTTGTGCCAGATGCCCTCGTTAGCGAGGGTGCCCAGGCCAACGGCCATGTCGAGCGGGCGGGATTCGTACTGGCCAAGGATGACGCCTTCGTAAGGGTCGCCACCATTTTCAGACAGCGTCTTCTCGATCCCCGGTAGGGAACGTGCAACGCCCAGAGCGTGCGCCATGTCGGCGGTATCCTTCGGGCCGTTCTCCAGGTCCTTCTGCAGGCGAATGAAGGAGGTGTTCAGGGATTCCTTCAGCGCCTGGCTGATGGAACAGGTGCCACAGGTCGAGCCGAATGCGTTGCCAACCTCGACGTTACCGGTCCGAACCGGGCCGGAGCTGTAGTAGGCGTTCGGGGAAATGCCCTGCTGCATGGCGGCTGCGAAGCCGAAGATCTTGAAGGTAGAACCGGTCTGCAGGCCGGAGTTGGCGTAGTCCCAACCGGATGCTTCCTCGCCACCGTAGTAGCCACGGATGGCACCGGTGTTGTGGTCGATGGTGACCGAAGCGGTGCGGATCTTAGGGTCCTCGCCCTGAAGCAGGGTGTGCACCGAGTTGACGGTGTTCTCCTGGACTTGCGGGTCAATGGTCGTCGTCACGCGCAGGCCACGCGTTTCGACGTCCTCCTCGGTGATGCCGAGTTCAGCAAGCTCCCACATGACGTGATTCTTGATCAGACCGTTGGTACCGGTGGCTTCGGTGTAGGCGCGGTTGAGGGCTGGGTCGGTAGTTTCTGGGTAGACCGCAGCGTCGCGCTCGGCCTGGGACAGTTTGCCGGTGGAGACCATGCCGTCCAGAACATAGTTCCAGCGGTCCTCGGCTGCGGCTCGGTTGTTCCACGGGTCGAGCTGGCTTGGACGCTGAATCGACGCCGCGAGCACTGCTCCCTCGGCTGCGGTCAGCTGGGAGATGTCCTTGCCAAAATACGCCTTGGACGCAGCAGCGACGCCGTAGGAGTTGCGACCGAAGTAGATGGTGTTGAGGTAGGCCTCGAGGATGTCTTCCTTGGACCATTCCTTGGTCATTTTTGCGGAATAGATCAGTTCGTGGATCTTGCGCTTGATGGAGCGCTCGTTGCCCACCACGGTGTTCTTGACGTACTGCTGCGTGATGGTGGAGCCACCGCCGGCACTGTCGTCGCCACGCAGCTGACCGAGGATGGCACGGCCGTAGCCGGTGATCGAGTAGCCCTTGTTGGTGTAGAACTCGCGGTCCTCTGCTGCCAGCACCGCGTTGATCACTGGTTCCGGAATGTTCTCCAGCTCAACGTGGGAGCGGTTGCCTTCTGGAGGCACGACGCGCGCAAGTTCAGTGGAACCATCGGAAGCCATGATCAAGGAAATCTGCTTGTTCACCAGTTCCTTGGGTTCGGGCACGTCGGCGGCAACATACATGCTGCTCAGCAGAAACGCGGGGACCACAATCGCGATGGCCAACACGCTGACGAGCACTGCCCACAGCGACTTCCGATTATTCTTCTGGCGACGCTTGCCACCTGAAGTCTTAGCTTTGCTGGTCACTACTTCTTCGTCCATTCCTTAACAATCCCGGTCGGTTAAGCCCCGTCAGGCTGTTGCAACTTGCAACAAATGATTCCATCGACAGTCCGGGCATACCTCTACAGTGTGCACGGTGAACGGCTTGTTGGTCTCAGCAATCCGTTCAATTTCAGCAAGATCACGTGCCGTACCTGACATTTTCCCCAAGTGCTCGCCATAAATCCAAAGCACGTGGCGAAGTTTCCCACTTTCACAGATGGGACACGGGTACGGCGCAGCTTCCCCATGGAAGTTTCCTGCTGTTACAAGGAGGAAGTCAGCGTCGCATAGTTCTTCCTTGCGTGTCAGCCCCGCTTGCCACCTGCGGAGCACGCGTGCGCGCGCGAACCGGTGACTTACCACAGAGCTAAAGACGACCACCGAGCCAGTATATGGCCTTGGGTGGCATATCACCTAGACCTCACGCCCGCGATCTTCTGAATCGATCAACATCGGTTCTTGATCGATTAAGCCTGCTGAGTGGCCAAAAACAGGTACTAGGTTGGGAGGGGTTAGATCAAGTTTCCCACCAAGGAAGTGACAAAGAAGTTGAGCGAATCTAAAGTTCGGGTCGCCATCGTCGGTTGCGGCAACTGCGCAACCTCCCTCGTGGAAGGCGTCCAGTTCTACCGCGACACCCCTGCCACCGAGACCGTTCCGGGCCTCATGCACGTCCAGTTCGGCGACTACCACATCTCCGATGTGGAGTTCGTGGCAGCGTTTGACGTGGACGCCGACAAGGTGGGCAAGGACCTTTCCGATGCCCTGCGTTCCAGCAAGAACTGCACCATCAAGATTGCCGACGTCCCTCACCTCGGCGTCGAAGTAAAGCGTGGCCCAACCCTCGACGGCCTGGGCAAGTACTACAAGGAGACCATCGCCGAGTCCGATGCTGAGCCAGTGGACGTCGTCGCAGCCCTCAAGGCTGCGGAAGTAGATGTGGTCGTCTCCTATCTCCCAGTGGGTTCCGAGCAGGCCGACAAGTTCTACGCTCAGGCCGCCATCGACGCTGGTTGCGCCTTCGTCAATGCCCTGCCTGTGTTCATCGCTTCCGACCCGGAGTGGGCTCAGAAGTTCGTTGATGCTGGCCTGCCGATCGTCGGCGATGACATCAAGTCCCAGGTCGGCGCCACCATTACCCACCGCGTGATGGCCCGCCTCTTCGAAGAGCGTGGCGTCCGCCTGGAGCGCACCATGCAGCTCAACGTCGGCGGCAACATGGACTTCAAGAACATGCTGGAGCGTGAGCGCCTGGAGTCCAAGAAGATCTCCAAGACGCAGGCCGTGACCTCCAACCTGAAGTCCTCTCCAATCGCGGGCAAGGTCGAGGACCGCAACGTCCACATCGGCCCATCTGACTACGTTGAATGGCTCGACGACCGCAAGTGGGCCTACGTCCGCCTCGAGGGCAAGGCCTTCGGCGAGGTGCCACTGAACCTCGAATACAAGCTCGAGGTGTGGGACTCCCCCAACTCCGCGGGCATCATTATCGACGCCGTCCGCGCCACAAAGATCGCCCTGGACCGCGGGCTGTCCGGCCCGATCCACCCGGCATCCTCTTACCTGATGAAGTCCCCTCCACGTCAGCTTCCTGACGATGAGGCTCGCGCGCAGCTCGAGGAATTCATTAAGGGCTAATACCTACTTTTGTGGGGCTAACTATTTTCGCGATGGAAATAGTTAGCCCCATTGTGGTTTCATGGGAACATGATCAACTCGGATACCCCTGGCGACCTCACACCTGAGCAGATTTCTGACGCCATCCGACCCGCGATGACGACTCTGTACGTCACCTACTTCCGCAAAGCAGCCCAGTCTTCCCTCACCGGCCCGCAGCTCACCATCCTCACCCACTTGATGGACGGCACCCCCGAGCGCATTAGCGACGTCGCCCGCAAGGAAGGCATCCGCATGCCAACCGCATCCAATTCCCTGCACCAACTCGAGCAGCGCGAATTGGTTGAGCGAGTCCGCGACCAGTCCGATCGCCGTGGCGTGCTGGTCAAAATCACCAAGAAGGGCCGCGAGGAGCTCACCAAGGTGGGCAACGAGCGCACCCAGCACTTCGCCAAGATGCTCGAAACACTCGATCCAGACGAACTGGAGCTCGTTGCTCGCATCGTCCCAGTGATCAACAAAATGGCAGACCGCTATTCAAGTGAGTCTTTCGACTAGTTTTTTTCGGGTTTAGGCTTGAGCTGATAGAATTTAACGGTATTTAACTTGCGTTCACCTTTGCCTTTGGTGGCGCATTACCTGTCTCTAGAAGTTGAGCTCGCACCTACATGGCCAAAAAAACAGCCAAAAAGTCGAACGACGTTTCCGACATTCGCGTCCTCGTGGCCTGGAAGCCACACCAGGGCAAGAACTCGGACAACGCCGCAGTGCTTGATTACGCCTCCTGGCTTGCTCGCACTTCACCGATCCAAATTCGCATGGTCACCACGTTTGTGCGCCCCTGGCCGTCGACAAGCATTGCCAAGCTCGGTGGCAAGTACCAAAAGTGGCACGCCAAGGAAACCGAAGGCTGCGTCGCTGCGGCTCGGAAGGCGCTGAGCTCCTCGGGGATTCCGGAGGAATACTGGGACGACACAGTCGCGCTGTTTCTGGATGGGCCGTCGGAGTCTGCGCTGCTGGCGAAGGCGGCGAAGGATTTCGGGGCTGACCTGATCCTGATGAACTCCGATGACGTGACCGTGAAGGGGCGCTTCCTGGCAGGCTCCACCATGGAATCTCTGCTACATTCCACCCCAACGCTCATCGGCCTCATGCCGTCCAGCACCAAGCTGTCCAAGCGTGGCATCACCCGCCTGACCTACGGTTTCATCGATGGCGAGCAGGACAGCGCCGCACTGCGTGACACCGCCATGCGCGCCGCCGAATGGGACCTACCGCTGCGCATCGTGGCGTTCGCCCCTGACATCCTCGACGACTCCGTCCTCCTCGACCCGCTTACCGTCCAAACCGAAATCTCGGTCCAGTGGCGCGAACACCTCTTCGCCCTCCTCGATCGCGCGAAAGACGAAGTCGCCTCCGAATTCCCGAATCTCACCATCGAGACCGAAATCGGCAGTGGCGGAAACTGGGCCGGCGCGATCGACGCCGTCAAATGGAAGAAGGGCGACCTGCTCACCCTTTCCAGCGCGCCCATGAATCCCCTTGAGCGCGTATTCGTCGGATCGGCCACCAGCCACATCCTGCAATACGCCCCCGTACCAGCACTTATTAGGCCAGTAGCACGATGAAAACCGCCATTGTCACCGGCGCCAGCGGCGGCATCGGCCTCGAAGTCACGCGCCAGCTTATCGACGAAGGTTGGCAGGTCTACGCCCAGTACCGCACCTCGCCAGGCGACATCCCGGAAGCGAACTGGTGGAAGTCCAGCTTCCCATCTCTCGGATACTGGCCCACGCTTGACCGCGTGGACGCCTTGATCCACTGCGCTGGCGTGTGCTCGCTCGGGAAGGTGTCCGAGGCTCCTATGTCGGACTGGCACGAGGCGATGGAAGTCAACCTGTACGCTCCAGTCGAGCTGACCTCGTTTTACTTGCCTCAGCTGCGCGAATCTCACGGGCATGTCATTTATCTCAACTCCGGCGCCGGCCTGCGCGCCAACCCAGGTTGGGGTTCCTACGCTGCCTCCAAATTCGCAGCAAAAGCCTGGTGCGACGCGCTTCGCGCCGAAGAACCGCTCATCCGTGTGACCGGAATTCACCCTGGGCGTATCGATACGCCAATGCAGGAAAAGATCGTCGCCTCCGAAGGCGGCAGCTACGATCTGGACAATTACCTTTCTCCGGTGACGGTGGCGCAAGCCGTCGTTAATGCGCTGCTCACCCCCGCTGACGCCCATCCACATGAGGTGACGCTGCGGCCGCGCGGTAAAGTTACCGGTTAGGAGGTTTTCGATGACGGATCAGCATGGCTACTACATCGACCCCGAGCTCGACCGCGTCCCGGGGAACACCAAGCACCGCGTGAGCGAACTCGACCTGATGGCCAACCCGCAGCTACGACGCGAACGTGCGCGCCTGTCCATTAAGCAGGCGATTTTGTACACGATTGGATCGTGCGTCGGATCCATCATCATCGCCCTGGTGATCATTTTCCTGTCCAAATCGCAGGGCGGGCCAATGTGCTACGAGGGCGCACGGACGCTGATCTGCTCGCGTCGCTACGAGATTCTTTTCCCAACCGTGACCGGCGGTTTTTCTTTCCTGTCCGTCATCGGCGCGATGGTGATTCTGTACCGAAAATGGAAGCACTACGACCTGTGGCAGCCGTGGTTCGGCGTCATTTGGTTCCTCATCCCGTGGGCGATGACCATTATGACGGGATTCGGAACGATGGCGTTGGTCGGGCAGTAGGGGCTTGCCGAATTTGGATAAGCAGACCGACGAAAACCCCCAATTCCTACAGTCTGCTACACCAAATTCCGCGCGACGATCTCCGCGCACTCTTCCTTGCCACAGGTGCGCTTCGCCGGATCGGCAGCGCAGTCCTCGCACATGAGGGTCTGCGTGCGGCAGTCGAGATTCGAGCAATTCTCGAACTTGTTGGTGGCCTTACCACAGTGCACGCAGTGGCCAAGCTGCACGAACCCAGGATCCTCCACGCCCATGCCGAACTCGGTGTGCATGCGCTTATCGAAGACATACAGCGAGCCTTCCCATAGGCCGTCGTTGCCGAACTTTTCGCCGTATCGGACGATGCCGCCGTCGATCTGGTAGACCTCTTTGAAGCCGCGGTTTTTCATCAGCGCGGACAGGATTTCGCAGCGGATACCACCGGTGCAGTAGGAGACGACCGGCTTGTCCTTCATCCAGTCGTACTTGCCGGATTCAAGCTCGCGGATGAAATCGTGGGTGGTCTCCACGTCTGGGACCACGGCGTTCTTGAACTTGCCGATCTGGGCTTCCATGGCGTTGCGCCCATCGAAGAACACGACCTCGTCGCCGCGCTCTTCCACCAGCTTGTTCACCTGGGCAGGCTTCAAGTGCACGCCGCCGCCGATCACGCCGTTCTCGTCCACCTTGAGCTCGCCCGGCGCGCCGAAGGCCACGATCTCGTCGCGGACCTTGACAGACAGGCGTGGGAAGTCTTCAGCGCCACCATCGGACCATTTGAATTCCATCTTGCCGAAGTACTCTTTGCACTTCTTCACGTATTCTTTGCAGGCATCCATGTCGCCACCGACGGTGCCGTTGATGCCGTGCTCGGAGATGAGGATGCGGCCCTTGAGTCCGAGGCGTTCGCAGAGTTCGCGCTGCCACATCATCACGGCCTTTGGGTCGGAGAGCGGGAGGAACTTGTAGTAAAGGAGGATCTTGCTGATGCGCTGCATGTATCCGAGTTTAGTGGTAGCTGCCCCAAATCCCTAAAGCCTCGACCATGGCTTCCTCGGAGCCTAAACGGGGCCCAAGCAGGTACAACACGTAAATGAAGGTGGCGAATGCCACACAGGACCAGCGCCAGAACCGATCCCAAGGCACGAAGCGAGCAAGCAGCGCGCCCACCAACGCGCCACAGGTGTTCAAAACAAGGTCGTCCGTATCCGAAATACCCAAGGCAAACACGTACTGCAGGACTTCGATGCACAAGGACAGCACCAGGCCCAGGGCGACGGTGCGACGGACGTCGCGAAGCTGCTGATAGGCCAGCAGCCCCAGCGGCACGAACAGCACCACGTTGCCGACCGCATTGAACAAGGGCCCAAAGATACTGGTGGCGGCGACGAAGTCGTTGAACGGGACGAGCTGGAGCTCGCGGATGTGGTGGGCGTCCTTGCGCCACAGGTGCCCGATGACGAAGTAGCCCTTCAGCAGGGTCAGCAGGATGATGACCGGGAGGTAGTAGATTAGCGCCTTCATTGCATGCGCTCGAGGTATTGGTCCACGGCCTCTGAGTACGGCAGGATCAGGAACTCGCCGAATGGCAGGTCCAGCTCCGCGCCGAAGACATGCGCGAGGTCGCGCTGCAACGCAGGCTTATCGACGCCCTCCGGCCCCTTACGAAAAGCCACAAAGTTGCCACCCATTCCGAGCATTCTGTAAGGGGTGGTGGCTTCGATGCAGGTGCACAGCGCGAGTACTTGCTGCGGGGTGAGGTCTCCGGCGAAGTAGCCGTTTGGTTGGTCTGCGAGCCAGGCGAGCGGGCTGTGCTCCGGTAGGCGCTGCACGCAGTGGTATGGGTCCACGAGTAGGTCGAGGTCACGGTTGACCTTCTCGATTACCGCCACGCCTTCCTCGTTGAGCGGGAGCGCCCCTTCGATATCTGACCAGGCCAGGGGTTCGTTTTCCAGCTGTGTGCGTCGGTCCGCGGCCAGGGCGGCTTCGAAGGCGGCGTCGTCGTCCTCGTAGTCGATGTCAGCCACTTCGAAGTGGTGTTCGCCGGCATGGCTGGCGGTGTAAAACATCTGGTCGCCTTCTTCGAGCACCAGCATTAGGTGGCCCTCGTGCTGAAGGCTGTCGAACTCCTCGATGAGTTCCGTGAAGGAACCGGCACCGTGGATCGCCCCGATGGTGGAGGTGGCAGGAGCCATAAGGTCCTCGGTGGGAAGGCTAATGAAATTGACCATGGTTTAAAGATTACCTAGGTGTGTGTTGGGGTGTCGTCCCACGGCACTCCCGGGTCAGTGAGCCAGGCTAGCGCCTTGTGCCATTCCATCAGCGCGCTGCCTGTGCGCTCGTCCACGTGGTGCGGATCCTCTGGGCGTAGGGTTTCGTCCACGGCCACCCAGCGGATCGAACGGACGTATTCATATAGGTCACAGACTTCTGCCGGTTCCGACAATGTGGTGAAATTCTTAATGAACTCAGTGGATCCCCAGTCGGCGGCAACGTCCACTACTTCCGCATCTGAGATCCCGGCAAGGTCATCGGGGCGCGGGGTGGCGCGGCCTGTCATGTGGGCGGGGAGCTCGATCGCACCGAGCACATGCATCAGT
The DNA here is from genome assembly GCF_037572395.1 of Corynebacterium sp. H130. Classification (NCBI taxonomy): domain Bacteria; kingdom Bacillati; phylum Actinomycetota; class Actinomycetes; order Mycobacteriales; family Corynebacteriaceae; genus Corynebacterium; species Corynebacterium sp. H130. Next base: position 26,254 of record NZ_JBBHLA010000003.1, read on the forward strand.
GGCTGCGCTGCCTTCGAGGACCAACTCAGTTGCATCACTTCTTCCATGGTCGCCGGGCTGCGGTCACCGAGCCGGACGGCGTCGATAAGCGCTTGCTCGCGCGGGGAGAAGCTGGTGAAGGCATCAGGCATGCGGTGCTGGATTGGCTCGATGATGTTTTCGTTGTGGTGCCACGCGACGGCGATTTCAGAGGCGACGATGAGGGCGCAGGCACGTCGAGCCACTTCGCGTGGGTCACGCAGCTTCAGCTCGTGTTCGCTGCGCACTGGTGGGAGATCGTCGAGCACGTTGATTCCCAAAACCCCCAGGTCAGCGCGGATGCGGCTGGCACGCATGCGGGCGTCCGGGTGGTAGGGGACGCTGTACTGGTTTTCGGGTTTTAGAAGGTCCTCGCCATCGATGTTGCGCAGCTGGTCCCCCATGAGGAAGATTGCGTTGGCCTGCTCCGCCCACTCCTCGCTTGGCAGCTCAGCGAACTCGTAGACCACCTGCGTTGCCCGGGTGTGCTCGATCAGCGCGAACAGCCCCGCGTTCATCTGACCTCCCGCGCGCTCGAGCCCCTGTGTGGTGGTTAGGTGCTGCACGGTTTCGATGGGGCCAACAAAGGACTGAATCTTGGTGATGTCGGCGATGTCCTGGAGCGGCGTAGCGGCAGTCCAGGTACCTGGAACAATGGTGCGGACGGTGGCCAGTGCGGTGATCGTCATACCCCCAGAGCTTATGCCCACCCGCCGGGTTGTGCTTACCCTATTCCTATGCCCTCTCCTGAGAACTTGCTCCTTTACCTATCACCGGAGCACGACGCCGCCATCCGGCAGCTGTTTGACCAGCTGGCCGAGCGCGGTTTCCCGAGGCAGCACCAGACTCCGCATATCACCCTGACGTTTTCGCCGGCGATGCCACCCGAAGTGGTATCTAGAGCTGGCGAGCTCCTGCCAGGTCTAATCCCGGCGACCTTCAGTCGCGTGGGCACCGTCGTCTTCGGGACCAAGTCCAAGCAGACCGTGGCTTTTCTCCTGGAGACCACAGAAGAACTCGAACGGGCTGCCCGGGAGCTGAGCGCCCTGAATCCGGATGGGCGTGGCGATCGGTGGACACCGCACCTCACGGTTGGTCTGCGGTTGCCGCGGGCCCTCATTCCGTCCTACCTAGCGACACTCGACGAGCTGGAGTTTCCCCGCGAGTTACTGGCCGATCGGGCCGGGTATTGGCGCCCGGTGCAGCAGGAGCTGACTATGCTAGCTCCATGCCCGAAGGCCACGTCATCCACCGACTCGCCCGCGACCTAACCGAGGAGTTCGCCGGCCAGCGCGTCTGCGTATCTTCACCGCAGGGCCGGTTCGCCACCTCCGCAGCGCTTATCGACGACCATGTCCTCACTCACGCCGACGCCTACGGCAAGCAGTTGTTCATCCATTTCGCGGGTCCGCATGTGGTGAGTATTCATCTTGGTTTGATCGGGAAGTTCCGGGTGGCGCCGCTTTCGGATCCGGGCCCGACCGTGCGACTACGAATCGCCAACTCTAGCGTTGCTGCGGATCTGATTGGACCGCAGTGGTGTCGCCTGGTGACGGAAGATGAGGTTGCACAAGCGGTGGCCAAACTCGGCGCCGATCCGTTGCGCGCTGATGCGGATCCGGAGTGGTTGTGGACGCGAGTAAGCCGTTCGAGCCGCACGATTGCTTCGTTGCTCATGGACCAAAAGCTATTCGCCGGGGTGGGGAATATCTATCGGGCCGAGCCACTGTTTCGCTTGGGGTTAAGCCCTTTTACGCCAGGTCGGGAGCTTTCACGGGAGCTGTTTGACGCGCTCTGGGCCGACCTGGTGACGCTCATGCAGGACGGAGTGACCGCGGGTCGGATCGATACTGTTCGTCTCGAGCACACCCCGGAGGCGATGGGACGCGATCCGCGCAAGGACGACCACGGCGGTGAAGTCTATGTCTATCGCCGGGCGGGCTTGCCATGCCATGTCTGCGGCACGGAGGTTCAGCACCAGGTGTTGGAGGGCCGGAATTTGTTCTGGTGCCCTACGTGTCAGAGTTCCTGATCGGAGGAACGTGGCAGCGCAATGGCGCAGAGCCTTTCGAGGCACGAGCCCCAGAGTAGTTCGTGTCCCCACACTGCGTCGCGCATAGCCTCTCCCAGTTGGGCGGTGGTCATGCCTCCGGAGATGGCAGTGTTGGATTCGATGACCACTCGGTACCACTTTCCGATCTGCTCAACGAGCACCATCGCCTGCCTATCTTCGCAGTTGAAGGCGTTGGCAACATCCACCAGCTACTCGAAGTATTCACTCCCCCATCACTCGCACGCAGGTCACTGCGCGAACGTCGTCATCAAATTCCATGCCTGCAGCATATGAAGAGGGCCGGACACGAAAATCGAAACATCGAACACGCTTACGGAGTCGGCGTCGCGACCTCGGTATTCTCTGGTTCAGCAGTGGTCGTCTGCTCGACAGACGTTGCAGTCACCGTCGGCGTCAGCGTTGGCGTCACGACGGGCACCGCTGTCTCCATAACAGGCGCCTCGGAAGTCTCCGGAGTGTGGGTTTCCACGTATACCGGTGGCTCTGGCGGCGCCGGAGCAGGCGCTTCTGAAGTGATGACTGGCTTCGGTGCCAGCCAGCCGGATTTGCCGCCTTCGGTGCCGTCGCTAAGCGTCATGGAACCGAGCATGCCCACAATCAGCAACCCAAGCAGCAGCAAGGTGGTCGAAGGGCGGACGTGGCCGCCGAGGGAGAGCAGGCCGGCCATGCTGTGTGGTTTGCCTTCGTCTTCGTCTTCGCGCTCCTCGATTTCGCGCATGACCTGCTCGCGGGGCACTTCCGCGTTTTCTGCCGCGTTGGCCAAGGCTTCCGAGGCTTGTGGCTGAGGCTGCGTCAGCGGAGTGTGCGCCAACGCCGCGGGAGGGATCGCGCGGAACTCCTGGGTGTCCAGCAGGTGCTTGAGGTTTTCATCGAGGAGGCCGGTTTCCGAGGCGCGTTTGCCATAGTCATCCCACCATTCGTCCAGGATCGCGGCGCGCAGGGCACGCTCGATGAGCCACTGTTTTCCTGGTGCGACATCGACCATGATGCGCATCGTGGCGGTCCATGGCAGACCCATGGCGGACGGCGGGGTGACGGCCGTAGCGGGCTGGAAAGTAATGTCGCTACGGAGGTGTTCGCTTATCGACGGCTCAAGCAGCGCATCCTCCGCCGCTGCGAGCGTGCGCGCGTTGATTTCCGTCATGGAACCACCAGCAGTGATCGGGACGGGGATGCTAACGACAGCGCGTGCCCAGCGTGCCGATGAATTGACGCACAGGCGCGCTTCCCCGTTCGGGACCGTGATCTCTTCGCCGTTGATCGTTCGGATCGTGGTGGCGCGCAGCGTCATGTCGACCACATCGCCTTCCACCGTCGCAGCGCTGCCGTAGAACTTCACCCAGTCGCCCACGCCGTACTGCTTTTCCGTGATGATGAAGAAGCCACCGAGCAGGTCACCGATGATTTTCTGGGAACCGAAACCGACCGCAGCAGAGACCACCGTCGCCGGGATCGCCGCAGCCGCCAAGTTGATACCCAGGTTGTTCATCGCAGCGACGACCAGGGAGAAGTAGGCGATCGCCTCCGCGATGTACACCATCGCACCCACAATGGCCTTACGGCCCTTCGCAGCCTCCGTGCCCTCTTCCATTGTGCTACCGACACTCGCGATGATCCGTCGGCCCACGCGCGGAATCAGGAAACCAATGATGACCAGCAGCGTCAAGAAAATGCCGTGCGTGATGATCCAGGTTTTGATGTTCTCGAGGAGGATTTCAAGGCCCATGGGACAAGGGTAGGTGGTTTTACTTCAGCGCGTCCGGCACATGTACCACTGTGGCCAATTCCAAACCGAGGACCGCCAACACTGCCCGCAGCTTATCGACGCGAACAGTGTCCTTACCCGCTTCTACAGACCTCACGAATCGCTCACTCACCTGGGCAAGATCTGCAAGGTCTCCTTGAGTGAGGTCGAGTTCTTTGCGCCTGGTTCGGATCGTTTCGTGGATGAGTTCCATGGTTTAAGAATAGGCACGATCGTGCCTATTTGACTGTTTAAGGGGCCGATTTTGCCCTTACAGGCACCAAACCGGCACGATCATGCCTCAACAACACCCCTTTTTAATCTAAATGGTCGACATATCCCATTCTTTGTCGGCCCAACAATCGGCACTAATTCTGCAGGACAAACTGCTGATCGATCTTTGTATCCGAGGAGGTACTCGTCAAAAGCCGGCAGATCTAGCCGATTGTCTAGCACGCTCTCCAGGGATACTTCTTCCTGGTACGCACCCATGTAGTACTCCCCAACCTGAATCACATCCTCCGCTAGAGCCGTGGCCCGCTTAGCGTCGCGGATCGTAAGGCCACTCCACCACGCAAGGTCCTGGACAGTCGCAGGCCCACGGGAGTCGAAGTAGCGGGTGCCTAGCTCTGCAAGGGCATTATCGCCCTCGAGCTCTTTGCCCGGGCCCGCGAAGGCAAACACATCCTTGTCGATCTGCACCACGTCCCCCACCGAGCCGAAGGATCGCAGCAGGTGAGAGCCCTGTACGCCATCGAAGCCCATGACTTCATAGGCCAGTGCTCGGGTCACCGGACCATCGGAAAGCGCCTCATGAAAGGCGGCTTTGGCCCTGGCATAGTCGTCTGGAGTGATGCCCAGTCCCGGGCGACGCTTGGCAGCTGCAGCTTCAGCGCGTGGCGCGCAAAGACGCATCATCCACGAGGCATCTTCGGCAGCAAGAAAATGGTGAGTCCCGCGCTGCGACCAGCAACGGACGATGCCTTCAAGATCACCCGACAAAGAGCGAGACTGTAGCGCTTTCACGCCTGAATCGAACTGCTGCGCCTGCGTCGCGAGCATCCAACGGGCTGCGTCGAGCGGGGTTTCCAGCTTTCGACTGGGCACCAAGCGCTGGGCAATGAGGCGACGGGCGCGCAGTTCTACTTGGTGCATGCCTTTAGAGGTTAAGCGGTGGTAGGTCGGTGGATCTCAACGAAACCGCGAGTTTAGGAACCCGAGTTTCGGGAGAAAAGCACCGGAATAGCACCCTTGAAGCACGGTTTCGCTCCGAAACTCGGGTTCCTAAGATCAAGGTTCACGAGCCCGGCTGCGTTGAGCGCCAAATAGGTTCGTTTTCCGCAGTAAGCCAATCCAACCACAACTTTAGGAACCCGAGTTTCGTCCGAAAAACCCCAAAACAGCATCCCTGAAGCCCTATTTCGCTACGAAACTCGGGTTCCTAAACTCAGCAATTCAGCGTGAAGACCAGCCCAAGCCAGTAAACCAAAACCTACTTCCTAAACAGACTCTTCTTCGCGAACTTCGGCTCGGAGGTGACCAGGACGCCGAGGTTGCGGAAGATTCCTTCGTCCACGGATCCGAGGATGGTGGTGGTGTGGATGTCGCATCCGCGCAGGTCCTGAAGTTTTTCTAGCGCGAGGCGCGCGTTCTCGTCGGTGGAAGCCGAGGTGGACAGGGCGATGAGAACCTCGTCGGTGTGCAGGCGCGGGTTGCGGGAGCCGAGGTGCTTAGTCTTCAGGGTCTGGATTGGCTCGATGGACTCTGGGGAGAGCAAGTGAACGTCGTCTGGGATGCCGGCGAGGATCTTCAACGCATTGAGGACTACGGCGGCAGAGCAACCGAGCAGTTCAGAGGTTTTTCCGGTGACGATGCGGCCGTCCTGAAGCTCGAGGGCAGCGGCAGGGGCACCGGTTTCCTCAGCCAAGGCGATAGCCGGAGCTACGACGGCGCGCTCGGAGGTTTCGATACCGAGGCGGCCCATGATCATTGCGACGCGCTCGGAGCCGATTGGGTCGAGTTCGGCGCGCGCTTCGGCGACGAGTTCCTTGTAATAGCGGCGGATGATTTCCTGGCGGCCGGCTTCCTGGCAGACGGCGTCGTCGGAAATGCAGTGGCCGGCCATGTTGACGCCCATGTCGGTTGGCGACTGGTACGGCGAAGAGCCTGCGATCTTCTCCAGCAGGGTCTTGAGCAGCGGGAATACCTCGACGTCGCGGTTGTAGTTGACGGTGGTTTCGCCGTAGGCCTGGAGGTGGAATGGGTCGATGACGTTCTTGTCGTCGAGGTCCACGGTGGCAGCTTCGTAGGCCTCGTTGACCGGGTGGTTCAGCGGGATGTTCCAGATTGGGAAGGTCTCGAACTTGGCGTAGCCGGTCTGGATGCCGCGCTGGTGCTCGTGGTACATCTGCGACAGGCAGGTGGCCAGCTTGCCGGAACCAGGGCCAGGGGCTGTGACGACGACCAGGTCGCGCGTCGTTTCGGCGTATTCATTCCGGCCCAGGCCTTCCTCAGACACCACGAGCTTGGTGTTCGATGGGTAGCCCGGGATGGTTCGGTGAATCGACACCTTCAGGCCGAGGCGCTCCGCGCGCTGCTTGAAGGTTGCTGCCTGCAGGTTTTCATCGTCGGTCTGGGTCATGACGACGTGTTCGACGAGGAAGCCTTGCTCGCGGAACGCGTCGATAAGGCGGAGCACGTCCTCTTCATAAGTGATGCCAAGGTCGGCGCGGACTTTGTGTCGCTGCAGATCCTTGGCATTGAGGCAAACGAGAATTTCGAGTTCATCCTTCAGCTGCTCCAGCATGACGATCTTGTTGTCTGGAGTGAAGCCGGGGAGGACGCGGGAGGCGTGCATGTCGTCGAAAAGCTTGCCGCCCATTTCCAGATACAGCTTGCCGCCGATCTGGTCGCGACGCTCTTTGATGTGGTGCGATTGCATCGCGATGTACTTGTCGCGATCAAAACCGATTTTTTGTGCGCTCATGCGGCATGCGTCCTTATTTGTTGAAGCACTAGGTACGCCCGGTAAGTCTATCAACCCCGACTAATCAATGCTCGCAGATATATTCACACTAGTCGCACGGAGTCATCTTCATCTGCGGCGGCGGGTTGAGGCGCGCCATCTTCTCCGCGGAATAGCAGGCCCGACTCATGCCCGTCTTCGTGACACCATCAGGCATAATCGGCTGCCACGCCCCGCTCTCCCACATCATGTGCGCAGTCCAGTCGGTCTGAAACTTACCGACCAACGCAAACTTGCCGTCGCAAAAGGCGACGTGGTTGAACTCTTTGCTGGTGGCCGCGGCCGTGATCGTGTCAATGTCGCATGGGCCCGTCGCGGGCGCGCTTTGCGACGTCACAGGCTGCGCACTCGGCTTCGCCTCGCTGCTTGGTTTCTCCTGGCTACTCGGCTGCGCTTGGCTGCTGGAAGCCGACGAGCTAGCTGGAGCTGCGGACGTTTCCTGTTCCACGGTCACCACAACGACCGAGGTCTGTGGGGCTGCCCCTTGCAGATCTTCAAAGGCAGAGCAGCCACACAGCGCAACAGTCGGAATGAGAGCTAATGCAATTCGATTCATAGCCTCATTTTATACAAAAGAAGTTTACTTTACTTCCCGCTTGCCCAATGGCTGCTGGAAGCGAAGCAGGTAACCATCCGGATCGCTCACGAGGAACTGACGGACGCCGAACTCTATCGCGGCACCAACCGGGTACCACTTCTCCTCTGGCTCGAGGTAAAGCGGCCAATTGATGTTGGCCAGCGCAGCGAGTGGAACATCGAGGTTGTCCACGCGCACCTGGAAGTTCACGCCACGACCGAATGGAGCTTCGAGTTCACCGGTGACGAAGTCACGGCCTTCGCCAAGTTCATGCAGCACGATGTGGGCGTTGCCCTTGGAGATGCAGGCGAATCCAACTTCGTAGCGGGCGAAGTCGACGGAGAAACCGCAGATCGCACACCAGAAGTTGATGCTCTTGTTCAGGTCGCTGACAAGTAGCTCGGGGGCAAGGTCCTGGTCAATTTCTGGAAAGATCATGTGTTTATTTTTCCATATCAACGCCCATAAGCCAATAGCAAAAGTGCCCTTAATGCAGGCTCTTCCCCTCGATATCCTTCGGCACCATAAGCACGGCAACCAGGGAGATCAAAGAGATCACCGCAATGTATCCACCAATCGCGAGTGACGAGCCAGTCTTATTCAGCAGCATCTGCGCGATCATCGGGGCAAAGGCACCACCAAAGATAGAGCCAATGGCGTAGGAGATCGATACACCGGACAGGCGAATGCGGGCCGGAAACATCTCTGCGTACAGCGCGGACTGCGGCCCGTAGGTTGCTCCGAGGAGCAAGCCCAGGATCAGGGAGGCGATAGCAAACAACACAATGTTGCGGGTATCGATGAGCAGCCACATCGGGATCGCGTACACGATCATCGCGCTGTATCCCCAGGTAAACGTGCGCTTCTTGCCGAACTTGTCACCCAGCAGACCGGACCAAATCGTGCCGATCAGCCACGTCACCGAGCCAAGGAGTGACACCATGAGCACCTGAGATTTCGGCAGATGCAGCACCTTGGTGCCGTAGGAATTGAAGAAGGCAATCGCCAGGTAACCGGCAGCGTTGCAGCCCGCGAAGATGAAGGCAGCCACGAACACGTCCTTGGTGTGGTTCTTAAAGAGAACACCCAGCGGTGCGGTGGATTCCTTCTGCAGGTTCTGCAGCTCCGCGAACACCGGGGACTCCTCCACCATCTTGCGGATGAAGTAGCCAATGCCAATGAGAACCAACGAGGACAGGAATGGGATACGCCAACCCCAGGTGTTGAACTGCTCGTCCGTCGTAAAGCGCGTCAGAGCCAGCATGAACACCGTGGCCAGGAACATTCCCGCCGGCACGCCGATCTGCGGGTAGGAGCCGAAATACGAGCGGCGATTGACGGGCGCGTGCTCTACAGCGAGCAGGGCCGCGCCACCCCATTCACCGCCGGCGGACAGGCCCTGAATGATGCGCAGGAGCACGAGAATCAGAGGCGCGGCGATGCCGATGGCTGCATAGTTCGGGAGCAAGCCCATGGCCACGGTCGCGCCGCCCATGCCGAACAGAGTGAGGACGAGGACTAGCTTGCGGCCAAAGCGGTCACCCAGGTGACCTGCGATGATGGCGCCCAGCGGTCGGAACAGGAAGGAAATTCCGATCGACGCCCAGGACACAATCTGCGCCAGCGCCGGGGAGGTGTTGGAGGCAGGGTTGAAGTACTGGGTGGCGAACACCAGGCCGGCGGCCTGGGCGTAGATGAAGAAGTCGAACCACTCAATCGTGGTGCCCACCATCGATCCAGCGAGGACGCGACGGTGTTCTTGGGTCAGTGGGGCAGGCTTTTCAGTGAGGGTGGCAGTGGTCATAGGCTGCGCTTTCTAGGAGATCACTTCGGTCGGTTATCGACGAGGCGCTTGGCCTTGCCTTCACCGGTGTCAACGTGATCGCGAACCTCAACGCCAACGGTGATGCCGATGCGGTTCTTGATCTGCTTGCGCAGGTTGTGTCCTGCGTCGTCGCGTTCGCGCTGGGAGAAGTCTGGGTTTCCTTCCACCAGGATCGTCAGGGTGTCCATGCGCCCCTGACGATCAAGCACGCACTGATACTTGGTCTTCAGTGCAGCTTCCTCCACGATCAACTCTTCAAACTGGGACGGGAAGCAGTTCACGCCACGGAGGATGATCATGTCGTCGTTACGCGCGCTAATGCGGGCGAGGCGACGCATGGATCGGGCGGTGCCCGGCAACAGGCGGGTCAGGTCGTGGGTGCGGTAGCGGATGACCGGGAAGGCTTCCTTGGTCAGCGGGGTGATGACCAGCTCGCCGAGCTCGCCGTCCGGCACTGGCTGCAGCGTCTCCGGGTCCACGATCTCCGGGTAGAAGTGGTCCTCCCAGATGGTCAGCCCATCCTTGGTCTCCACGCATTCCTGCGCCACACCCGGCCCCATCACCTCAGAAAGGCCGTAAATGTCAGTGGCGTCGATACCGAGGCTCTGCTCCAGCTCGCCACGCATGCCCTCCGACCATGGCTCGGCGCCGAAAATACCCACGCGCAGGGACGTCTCCGCAGGATCCATGCCTTCCTGTCGCATGCGGTCAACCACGTTAAGCATGTACGACGGCGTCGCCATGATCGCATCTGGCTTAAAGTCGCGAATGATCTGCACCTGGCGCTCCGTCATGCCACCCGAGGTTGGGATGGCGGTGGCACCAAGCTTTTCGACGCCATAGTGGGCACCCAACCCACCAGTAAAGAGGCCGTAGCCGAAGGCAACCTGAACCTTATCGCCAGGGCGCACACCACCGGCACGCAGGGAACGAGCTACCAGGTCAGCCCAGGTTTCGATGTCATTGCGGGTGTAGCCCACAACCGTTGGAAGGCCGGTGGTCCCGGAGGAGGCGTGGATACGCGCGATCTGGTGATCACCCACGGCAAACATGCCGAACGGGTACTCGGCGCGCAGGTCCTTCTTCTCCGTGAAGGGGAACTTGGCGAGGTCCGAGAGCTCCTTGAAGTCATCCGGGTGTACGCCCATCTCATCGAACACGCGCTTGTAATGCGGAACGTTGTAGTACGCGTGGCGCAGAGTGTTCTTGGCACGCGCGGTCTGAAGTGCGGTGATCTCGTCGCGGGAAGCGAACTCGATGCCGGTTTCAGGGCCGTGGTGCGAGGAAGTGATGTCGTATGCGGAAGTCACGAATGATCCAATCGGTTTGCGGTCACTTTTGATTTACCGACCATTCGGTCAGGTAAGTTGTGACATACACTACACCAGCAAACGTGACCTGTGCCACTAAAAATTTCGACGGATTTGCAATGGGTGTGATTTGCAAACTTTTCAACACAGGCTGGAGCGGGTTTTGGGGGTGGTCTTGCACAGAGCGCACCCTGAAACGTGAGTTTAGGAACCTGAGTTTCGGGGCAGAGAGGGCCATATTCGACCCAAAAGCCCAAATTTCGTTCCGAAACTCAGGTTCCTAAACTTGTGTTTCGGGCGCATCAAGTTACTTGTGCGTGGCGGAAACCCCATACACAAACCATTTGACATTCCCTGTATTTCACCAGGGATCGACGACCTACCCCTCAGCCAGCCCAGAAAACGCCATCGTCTCCACGATGTCTGCCACCTGCTCCGCCGATAGCGCACCCTCGGGCGAATACCACTCGACCAGCGAGTTCACCATGCCAAGCAGCAGACGTCCAGATGCGCCCGGCGATAGCTCGGCAGACACTGAACCTTCCGATTGCGCCTGCCGAATGAGCCCCACCAGGTAGTTCGTGAAATCACGACGACGGGCCATAGCTTCCACTTCGACATCCGAGTTGCCTCGCAGGCGAAGCAGCAGGGTGACATATTCCGGCTCATTACACAGCGCGATCGTGGTGCCACGGATCAGACCACGAAGCTTTTCAAGAGCGCTTCCGGTAGAGGACTCGGATTCGAGGACGAGGGCGTCGAGAAGCGCAAGAGCGCGGTCGGTTGCGTCCTTAAGCAGCTCCTCCTTGGAGGAAATGTGGTGGTAGATGGCAGATTTGGAGACACCAAGCGCTTGAGCCAGCACCCCCATGGAGGTTGCTTCATAGCCGCGGATGTTGAATTCGCGCACCGCGATCCGCATGACATCTTCGCGCGCGTAGCCTGGTCTACCTTGTTTCGTTTCCACGAAAATGAGCGTACCGAACATTCGGTCAGGCTAGGGTGTGACCCATGACATACAACATCCTTGCCCCTGGAGTAGCAGCCGATTCACGCTTCGAGCACGTGCGGACCATGTTCGAGTCAGACCCGTGCACCGCCGAGCTCGGCGCCACCATCACCCACATTGACCTTGGCGAATGCACCGGACACTTCACCGTCCGCGAGAATCAGTGCAACGGCCACGGCACCGTCCAGGGCGGAATCTTGTTCACTTTTGCCGATTCCCTGTTCGCCGGCGCCTGCAACTCAGCGGGAGAGGTCGCTGTGGCCACCCACAACAGCATCCACTACATCGCACCTGCCTTCAAAGGACAGCGCATCGATGGTTCCGCCCACACAGTGCAGCAATGGGGTCGCAACGGTTTCGTAGACGTATCGCTCACCTGCGAAGGCAAGCCGATTGCCGAATTCCGTGGCACCTTCCGAGTCCTACCCAGGAAGCCCGCACAAAAGTAACCCCCGTCACAAAATCGATTGACACAGATCACAACTCCCCCATATACTGACCGAACGATCAGTAATTAACTCAGGAGGAGTTATGCAGGAACACTTTGACAAGCTCATCGCGGAGGACTCCCGCATCGAGCCAACCGACTGGATGCCAGACGGTTACCGAAAGACCCTGACCCGCCAGATTAGCCAGCATGCCCACTCCGAAATCATCGGTATGCAGCCGGAAGCGAACTGGATCACCCGAGCACCAAGCCTCAAGCGCAAGGCGATCCTCATGGCCAAGGTCCAGGACGAGGCAGGTCACGGCCTGTACCTCTACTCCGCCGCCGAAACGCTCGGCACCAACCGCGACGAGCTCGTCGACCAGCTCCTCGAAGGCCGCGCCAAGTACTCCTCGATCTTCAACTACCCGGCGCGCACCTGGGCCGATGTCGGCGCTATTGGCTGGCTTGTCGACGGCGCAGCGATCTGCAACCAGGTCCCGCTGTGCCGCTGCTCTTACGGTCCTTACGGCCGAGCGATGGTCCGCGTCTGTAAGGAAGAGTCCTTCCACCAGCGTCAAGGCTGGGAGATCCTGTATGAACTCGCCAACGGCACGCCAGAGCAGAAGCAGATGGCGCAGGAAGCGATCAACCGCTTCTACGGCCCGGCCTTGCAAATGTTCGGTCCACCGGATGACGATTCCCCGAATTCTCAGCAGTCCATGGCGTGGAACATCAAGCGCTTCTCCAACGACGAACTGCGCCAGCGTTTCGTGGACATGATCGTGCCGCAGGCCGAGGCCCTAGGCCTGCACTTCGAAGACCCGGACCTGAAGTGGAACGAAGAGCGTGGTCACTACGACTTCGGCGCTCTCGACTGGGACGAATTCTTTGGCGTGATCAAGGGCGACGGCCCATGCAACGAGCAGCGCATGCAGCGCCGTCGCGAAGCCTTTGAGGAAGGTGCCTGGGTGCGCGAGGCCGCCGCCGCCTACGCCGAAAAGTACGAGTCCAATGACACCTCTCTGATTGCGTAAAGGAAAAGCACATGTCTAACAACTGGCCTTTGTGGGAAGTCTTCGTTCGCTCCTCCCGCGGTCTCTCCCACGTTCACGCCGGCTCCCTGCACGCACCGGACGCGTCGATGGCGCTGCGCAACGCGCGTGACCTGTACACCCGTCGCAATGAAGGCACGAGCGTGTGGGTTGTGCCTGCCGAGGCGATCACCGCGTCCGATCCAGATTCCAAGGGCGGCTTCTTCGAGTCTGCGCAGGGCAAGAGCTTTCGCCACGCCACCTACTACACCAAGTCCGAAGGGGTGAAGCACCTGTGACGATCACGACTTCCGATTCCGCGACCAAGCAGTCGATGGGCGAAGCCATCACGGCGGAAGACATCCAGAACTCCGGCGTCAAGGCCCCGGAAAAAGTCGCCGAATACGCCCTGACCTTGGGCGACGACGCCCTGATCCTGGCGCAGCGGCTCGGCTGGTGGGTCTCCCGCGCACCTGAAATGGAAGAGGACATCGCCCTGGCGAACATCGGCCTCGACCTTCTCGGCCACGCCCGCTTCCTCCTCTCCTACGCGGGCACTGCCTGGGACAAGACCGAGGACGACCTCGCCTACTTCCGCAACGAGGAGCAATTCCGCTCCTGCCGTCTGGTAGAGCAGGAAAACGGCGACTTCGCCCACACCATCGCCCGCCAGCTGCTGTTCTCCTACTACGCCTACGGCCTGTACACGGCGCTGCTGAACTCGCAGGATGAGACCCTCCAGGCCATTGCCGCGAAGGCGATCAAGGAGGTCGAATACCACGTTGACCACGCCTCCCAGTGGCTGCTGCGCTTGGGTCTGGGCACCGAGGAATCCCACCGCCGCATGCAAAAAGGCCTGGACCACATGTGGCCTTACCTGGCGGAACTCTTCGAGGACCTGCCACTGCACGAGGAACTGGATGGCATTGCCGTGAAGCCATCCACCCTGAAGGCCGAGTTTGATGAGCGCATCGCGTGGATCATTGACAAGGCAGGCCTGGAGATTCCACAAACCAAGCAGGCCCGCTCCGGCCAGCGCACCGGTCGGTTCTCAGAGCAGCGCGGCTACATCCTCGCCGAAATGCAGGTGCTCGCCCGTCAGCACCCAGGAGCGACCTGGTAACGCGCATGCACGAGCTTCGACCGACGACTTCAAGGGAGGCCGAGCTGTGGGATGCCGCAGCCACCGTCCCCGACCCGGAAATCCCCGTGATCTCCATCGCTGACCTCGGCATTCTCCGAGGCGTCCGCTTCGACGGCGAGCAGCCGATCATCACGATCACCCCGACCTACTCGGGCTGCCCCGCCATGGAAACGATCTCCAACGACATCAAAGCCGCCGTGGTGCAAAAGGGCTACAAAAGCCCGGTCATCGACCTGGTGCTCAGCCCCGCCTGGACCACCGACTGGATCACAGAGGATGGGCAGAACGCGCTGCGGGAATACGGGATTGCGCCTCCGGGGCGTCGCGAAGCAAAGACCGGCCCCATCCCGCTCACCCTGCGAGTCCCCGTCGCCTGCCCGCGCTGCGGATCCCGCAACACCCGCGAACTTGCCCACTTCGGCTCCACCTCCTGCAAAGCCCTGTACTCCTGCGGTGACTGCCATGAGCCATTTGACTACTTTAAGGTGCACTGATGAACAAGAAGGTCTCTTTCAATCCGCTGCGCGTGAGCGAAGTGCGACGCCTGACGGCCGACTCCGTCGAGGTCGCCTTCGAGATCCCCGCCGAGCTGCAGGATGACTACAACTACATCCCCGGCCAATACGTCGCACTGCGCAAGGAGCTAAGCGGCCACGAGGTGCGTCGCTCCTACTCCATCTGCGACATCCCACGCCCGGGCGTGATCAAGGTGGCGATCAAGAAGACGCTGGGCGGCCAGTTCTCCACGTGGGCGAACGAGGAGCTACAGGTGGGCGAGCTTATCGACGTCATGAACCCGCAAGGCGCCTTCACCTCCCGCACTCACGTCACCGCGCTGAACGATCCATCCGCAGGCGAAGGTGCCAAGCACCTGGTGGCCTTTGCTGCCGGCTCCGGCATCACCCCGATCATGGCGATCGCCCAGTCCTTCCTCGCCTCCTCCGAGGAGCACACCTTTGAGCTGGTCTACGCCAACAAGGGCGCAGGTGACGTGATGTTTGCCGAGGAAATCGGCGACCTGAAGGACAAGTACCCGGCGCGCTTCGCCGCACATCACGTTCTTTCCCGTGAAAACCGCGTGAACCCGCTGTTTAGCGGCCGTATCGACGCGGAGCGCTTGGAATCCCTACTGGACAATGTCCTGGACCAGGACGCCGACGAATGGTTCCTCTGCGGCCCCTTCGAGCTGGTGCAGCTGTGCCGTGACACCCTCGCTGCCCGCGGCATCCCAGAAGACCGAGTGCGCTTCGAGCTGTTCACCACGGGCAAGCCGGGGGATGCTCCTGCCGGTCAGCAGGGCCGCGAGGTTGAGATCAAGGAGGGTGAGGACATCTTCAAGATCAAGTTCACCCTCGACGGCCTTTCTGGTGAAGTCGACTCCCCGGTTTCCGCGCACGAGACGGTGCTTAACGCGGCGCTGCGCAAGCGTGCCGACGTACCCTTCGCCTGCGCCGGCGGCGTGTGCGGCACCTGCCGCGCTCGCGTCACTGAGGGTGACTACGAAATGGACGAAAACTACGCGCTCGAACCGGACGAGGTGGCCGCAGGATACGTGCTGACCTGCCAGACCCGCCCGAAGTCCGCATGCCTGACCGTCGACTTCGACGCCTAAGGGAGGTTGGACATGCTTTCACTTGATATCAAGGATGGCGTCGCCGAAGTCACGCTGAACAACCCGAAGGCGATGAACGCCCTGGCTGAGCAGGACTTGGCGGACCTGGCAGGTGCCTACACCGAGGCAGCTAACGCTGGCGTACGCGCGCTCGTCCTGCGTGGCGAAGGCCGAGGTTTTTGTGCAGGCCGCAACATCGCAGGCGTCAACCCCAAGGATGACGACGCCTACGACTACCTAGCCAACAAGGTCACCCCGGTGCTGCGCCAGATGGCTGAATTCCCGGCACCGACTTTCGCTGCGGTTCAGGGCGCCTGCTTGGGCGTAGGCCTGGGACTCGCGATCGCCACGGACATTGTCTACGTGGCCGAGGACGCCAAGATTGGTTCGCCGTTCGCCAACCTCGGTGCCACCCTCGACTCAGGCGGACACGCCCTGTTTGTCGAGCGGCTCGGCGCGCACCGCGCCATGGATCTGATCGTCACCGGCGAACTCATGACCGGTGTCGATGCGGTGAACGCGGGCTTGTTCTCCCGCGCGGTCCCAGCCGAGGACCTGCTGGAATTCACCCGCTCGAAGGCCACCAAGGCTGCCCAGGGCGCAACGCTCGCTTTCATGAAGTCCCGCGCCCTCGTCCACCAGATCCGCGATGAGCGCATCGGCCTCTGGTCATCTTTGGAAGCCGAGAACGTAGCGCAGGGCGAACTCTGCAGCTCAGACGACTATTTCGAGGGCTTCGCTGCCTTCCAGGAAAAGCGCCGTCCAGAATTTAAGGGGAAGTAAATTGACTGCATATCTCGTATCCGGAACCCGTACCCCGGTGGGCCGCTACGGCGGCGCACTGTCCTCCGTCCGCCCCGATGACCTGGCCGCTTTGGTGGTCAAGGCCGTGGTGGAAGAAGCCGGCATCCCGCCTGAAGCTGTGGACGAAGTGATCCTCGGTAACGCCAACGGCGCCGGCGAGGAAAACCGCAACGTGGCCCGCATGGCCTGGCTGCTCGCAGGTTTCCCCGATTCCGTCCCTGGCATCACCGTCAACCGACTCTGCGCCTCCGGCATGTCCGCGATCGCCCTGGCCACCGCCATGGTCGAATCCGGCCAGGCCGACATCGTTGTCGCAGGTGGCGTCGAGTCCATGTCCCGGGCACCATGGGTCATGGAGAAGCCGGACAAGCCTTTTGCCAAGCCTGGTGAGGTCTTCGACACCTCCATCGGCTGGCGCTTCGTCAACCCGGTTTTCGCAGCTCAGGACAAGATGACCTACTCCATGCCGGAAACGGCCGAAGAGGTCGCGCGCCGCTGCAACATCTCTCGCGAAGACGCCGACGCCTTTGCCGTTGAATCCCAAAAGCGCGCACTCGCCTCCCGCGACTTCATGGCCACCGAGATCACCCCGGTCCCGGTCAAGGACCGCAAGGGCAACGTCACCCTCGTAACCGAAGATGAGGGCCCACGCGAAGGCACGACCCCCGAGGTGCTCGCCCGCCTGAAGCCTGTGGTCAAGGGCGGCGAAGTGGTCACCGCCGGCAATTCGAGCTCGCTTAACGACGGCGCGTCCGCCATCATCGTGGCGTCTGAAGCAGCCTTGTCCAAGTATGGCCTCAAGGCGCGTGCCCGCGTCGTCGCGAACGCGGCAGTAGGCCTGGAACCTGCGGTGATGGGTCTGGGACCGATCCCGGCTACCCGATCTGTGTTGGACAAGGCCGGTTGGTCTATCGACGATGTCGACGCCTTCGAGATCAACGAGGCCTTCGCTTCCCAGTCACTTGCCACCGTCCGCGAGCTGGGCCTTGATCCCGCTTGCGTTAACGCTTGGGGTGGCGCCATCGCGCTCGGACACCCGCTGGGATCCTCTGGTTCGCGCATCACCGTTACCCTGCTGAACCGGCTCGAGCAGACCGGTGCTTCCAAGGGCGTGGCCACCATGTGTGTCGGCGTCGGCCAGGGCACCGCAATCGCGATTGAGAGGGTGTAAATGACCGCGCTGACCATTGATTACTTAGAGGACCGAGTCATCGCGACGATGTCGCGTCCCGAGGTTCGCAACGCCATCGACGCGGAGATGATCGCCGAGTTCCACGAGCTCTGCGCGCAACTTGAGCAGGATCCCAAGATCCTCATCATCACAGGCGCCGACGGTATTTTTGCCTCCGGCGCGGACATCGGCCAGCTGCGGGAACGCAGGCGTGACGACGCCCTCCGTGGCGTCAACTCGACCTTATTCACCCGCCTCGCTCGCCTGCCGATGCCGGTCATCGCAGCGATCGACGGTTACGCCCTCGGCGGCGGATCGGAACTAGCCCTAGCTGCGGACTTTCGACTTGGCACTCCACGCATCAAGGTTGGCCAGCCGGAAACCGGGCTCGGCATCACCGCTGCCGCGGGCGCGCTGTGGCGACTCCGGGAAGTGGTTGGCGAGCCGATCGCTAAGGACATCCTGCTGGCAGGGCGAATCTTGAACGCCGAGGAAGCCCTGGCCTGCGGTTATGTGACGGGCCTACATGAGGACGTGCTGGCAGCGGCACATGAGTTGGCGGATCGCGTCGCAAAGCAGGACCCGCTCGCTGTCCGCCTGTCCAAGCAGCTCTTCGCCATGCCCGCCTCCGCGCACCCGTACGTGGACAACATTGCGCAGGCTATTTGTTTTGAATCCGACGCGAAATTCGAGCGCATGACCGCGTTCTTGGAAAGGAAGAAGAAATGACCTTGCAACGAGTTGGTGTGCTCGGCGGCGGCCGCATGGGCGCTGGTATTGCGCACGCATTCCTAATGACCGGTGCCAACGTGGTCGTGGTCGATATTGATCCGGCAGGCCCAACGCAGCGCATCACGCGTGATGTGGAGAAGTCCATCGAACGCGGGGCCTCCGGTTCAGCTACTGATTACTTGGACCGCTTGACCTGCACTAGCAATGTTTCTGACTTCGCGGGCTGCGAGCTGGTCGTGGAAGCAATTCCGGAGGACTTCTCCCTGAAGGCAAAGGCCTTTACCGACATTGCTGCTGCGGCACCGGAGGCAGTGATCGCCTCCAACACCTCGTCCCTGTCCGTGACGGACCTGGCGGCGACGGTGCCGAACTCCGAGGTCATTGGCCTGCACTTCTTCAACCCGGTGCCTGCCTCCAAGTTGGTCGAGATCGTGGTTGCCGAAACGACCTCTGAGGATCTAGTTACCCAGGCTAAGGAATGGGTCGCTGCACTCGGCAAGACCCCGATCGTGGTCAAGGACTCCCCTGGCTTCGCTTCTTCCCGACTCGGCGTGGTGATCGCCCTCGAAGCGATCCGCATGGTCGAAGAAGGCGTCGCGTCCCCAGAGGACATCGACAATGCCATGGTCCTCGGCTACAAGTTCCCAGTTGGGCCACTGGCACTCACCGACATCGTTGGCCTGGACGTGCGGTTGGGAATTTCCGAATACCTGGCCTCTACCCTGGGCGAACGCTTTGAACCACCAGCACTGATGCGCGAGATGGTGGCTCGTGGCGAGCTCGGCAGGAAGACCGGGAAGGGTTTCTACACGTACGAGTAGAGCGTCTTAGATCAGGTTCTTTGCCCACAGGCCTCGGCCGATGCGGAGGATTGCGGAAAGGATTGCGCTCATCATGAAAAGCAGGATGGATACGCCGAAGGTGAGCGGGCCAACAGATGCTTCAATTGGATTCTCGGAGACAATCAGAAAGAAGCTCACAATCAGTCCGCCCACTCCGGCTAGATATCCGCAGGTAGAAATGAATTCAAGGGCACCGAAACCTGACTTTCCTACTCGACCCATTGGTGGGGCTGGGAAGCTTTGCGACTGTACCGGAGGGACAGAAAAGTCTGATTGAGGCGGCTGTGGCATTGTCAATGTGACTCCCTAATTTTGTTGACAGATAACCACAACAATGTATCAAACATGAAGCAAAGCTTCCTGTTTGATACATTCTTTTCGCTACCCCGTCTTTTCCGCTCGTGCAATGAGATCCAATAATGCGCTGACCGGCACATGCGCGTCGCCGGCAGCGCCTTTGGACACGTATTCGGTGACAATTTCACGGAGCTTCGCCCCGGTCGTTTTCCCTTCCGCCTCGGCCATTTCTCCCACAGCATTAAGAATCGAGAGAGGCAGACGAACTGAGTAGGAAGTCATGGCCTCAGACGCCCTCGGGATGCGATACTCAGCAGGGCGTTCCATCAACCGCGCATCTCGCATAATTGTTGACTGGTCGGTGTTGTCGTAATAGTCAGCAAGCTCTTGAAACTCGTACTTATCGTTTCCCATTTCGAAACTCCCTGCGTTCAGTCATTGTCATGTCACGAGCAGTGACACAGTACTTTCGGCCATCAATAGCATCTACAACAACAAGAAGTAGGTAACGACCACTGTCGGTTGTTCCCAGAGCGATCGTCACTCCATCACGCCCTTGCCTCACAAGCAAACGGGTTGCCCGCCAAACTTGCTCGACCTCGATAGGCCTTACACCGTGACGAGCAATGTGTGCCACATTCTTGTCATTCCAGAAAAACTCATCCCAGGGCATTAACGCCCCTCAAATTCACAGTGTATGCGTTTCGCACACGGCAGGTCAACGGCATATTTCCCCCCCCTGTTTCACCAATTCCCACAACAACAATAGCGAGAGTTCAAAAACAGAGGAAAGAGTTATCCACCGATTACCCGATCGGGCACCTAAGCCTTCAAGTCATCCACAACCCCTACACCCGATCCACGATCGCGTCAGCACGCGCTGCCTCCAGCGCAGCATCCAGATCCCCCAGTGACTCAACGAGCGCATTGGTGATGCGCACGGTGCACAGCCGCTCCCCCGTCTCCTCGGCCGTGATGACCACCTCGTGCGAGGTCAGCGTGCGTCCCAGCTTGATCGGTGTGGCTACTGCTCGGACGTAGCCGGAACGCAGGCCACGGTGATGTGTGGCATTGATATCCACACCCACGCAGGCTTTGCCCAGCGTGGAGGCATATTTGAGGGCAGCCCAGGAGCCGGCCATTTCACCGAGGCAGGCCATCGCTCCCCCGTGCAACGATCCGAGTGATTGGCGGTTGCGCTCGACGGGCATGCGCACCTCGACGCGCTCGACCGACTCGGAAACGACTTCAACGCCCATGCGAATGTCCAGCTCGCCGAGGGAAATGTTGACCGGCTCCATATAAACCTCCCATTGAAATTGTGATCTGCGTTATACTCTAGACCATTACCTACCGAACGTTCAGTAAAGGATGGAAAATGCTCGTTCCTAGCTACCTCTCCGGCCAGTGGATCACCCCGGACTCCCCTAGCAAAGTCACCGACGTGCTGGACGCCCGCAACGGTGAGGTTATCGCCCAGGTCAGCACCGAGGGCCTCGACATCGCCGGTGCCATCGATTACGCCCGCACCACCGGCCAGCAGGGCCTCGGCGAACTCACCATCCACGAGCGCGCCCTGAAGCTCAAGGAACTCGCACTGTTCCTCGGCGAGCACAAGGAAGAGCTCTACCGCATCTCCGATTCCACCGGCGCCATGCAGCGCGACCACTACATCGACATCGACGGCGGCATCGGCACCCTGTTCACCTTCTCCTCCAAGGGCCGCCGCGAGCTGCCGAACTCCCAGGTCATCGTCGACGGCCCCACCGAGCCCCTATCCAAGGACGGCTCCTTCATCGGCACGCACATTTACTCCCGCATCCCGGGCGTCGCGGTGCAGATTAACGCCTTCAACTTCCCGGTCTGGGGCATGCTGGAGAAGTTCGCCCCGGCGTTCATCGCGGGCGTTCCTACCCTGGTCAAGCCGGCCACCCCGACCGGCTACGTCACGCAGAAGTGCGTCGAGCTCATGGTGAACTCCGGCATCTTGCCTGAGGGCTCCATTCAGCTGATTTCCGGCTCGGCCCGCACGCTCCTCGACCACCTCGACTACCGCGATCACGTCGCCTTCACCGGCTCCGCCGCCACCGCCGCGCAGCTCAAGAGCCACAAGAACGTCATCGAAGGCGGTGTCCGCTTCACCTCCGAAGCCGACTCCCTCAACGCCGCGATCCTCGCCTCCGACATCACCCCGGACGACCCAGAATTCGACGCGTACATCAAGGTGCTTTTCACCGAAATGACCGCGAAGGCCGGCCAAAAGTGCACCGCCGTCCGTCGCGCGATCGTGCCACGCCCGCTTATCGACGCCGTTAAGCAAGCCCTCGAATCCAAGATCGCTGACAAGGTGAAATTGGGCGAAACGATGGGTCCCCTGGCCTCCTTCGACCAACAGGATGACGTGAACTCGGCCGTCGCAAAGCTTGAAGCTGCGGGCGCGGTGGCGACGCGCGTCTGCGAGCTGCCGGAGCAGGGCGCTTACGTGCTGCCGACCATCCTGACCTGGGACAAGGACGCCGATGAGGTTCATGACATTGAGGCGTTCGGCCCGGTCGTCTCCATCCTCGGCTATGACACGGACGCCGAGGCGATCGCATTGGCGCAGCGTGGCAAGGGTTCCCTGGTGGCCACGGTCTGCACCCGCGAGAAGGCAGCCGAGTACGCTGCGGGAATGGCTGCGCACCACGGCCGCCTGCACTTCCTCGATCGCGATGACGCCAAGACCACGACGGGTCACGGCTCCCCGCTGCCGATGCTCATCCACGGCGGCCCGGGTCGCGCGGGTGGCGGCGAAGAGCTCGGTGGCGTGCGCGGCGTGAAGCACTACATGCAGCGCACCGCTCTGCAGGGCACACCGAACCACCTGACCGCGGTCACGGGTGAATGGCAGCGTGGCGCCGATGTCCAGCGCGGCGAGCACCCATTCCGCAAGTCCTTGGCCTCTCTCAAACTCGGCGACCAGTACGCCTCTGAGCTGCGGAAAGTAAGCCTGGAAGACATTCTGGAGTTCGCGGAGAAGACCGGCGACACCTTCTACGCCCACACGGACGAAGAGGCTGCCATGGCCAACCCATTCTTCCCACGCCGTGTCGCCCACGGCTACCTGCTCGTTTCCTGGGCAGCTGGCCTATTCGTTTCCCCGGAGCCGGGCCCGGTCCTCGCCAACTATGGCCTGGAGAACCTGCGCTTCATCACCCCGGTGACCTACGACGATTCCATCCGCGTCGAGCTGACCGCCAAGCGCATCACCCCGCGCGTCACCGACGAATACGGCGAGGTCGCCTGGGACACCGTCATCTATAACCAGAATGACGAGATCGTGGCGACCTACGACGTGCTTACTTTGGTTGAGAAGGTTTAGCAGCCCGCAGGGGGCTTTGGGGCCCGAAAACGAATGACATCGGCGCCAAATTCGGAACGTAACACTTGGATACGGCCATGCCGATGGCCGGAAGCGTGAGCTCATCGCGGTAGAGCATGAGCCACGTTTCGTGGGAGGGGTCGAATTTGCGCTTGAATGCGGCCAGGGAGCGGAACCCATAGAGCGGTTCCAAGGCTGCCCCTACGCGCTCCAGTGCTTGACCGAGCATGCCGACGCCTTCCACCGCTAGCGGTGCGCCGGACAGGGATACCCATTTGATGCCGTCGGCGTGGGCGCGGAGCAGGGTTTCAGCGATGAGATATTCCACAACAGGCTTGAAGCCGTCGTGGCTACGACGCATGAAGTCGAGGATCCAGCCGGTCTGAACACCATCTTCGTAGCAGGGGAGCCAGCTGGTGACCCCATGCACGGTGCCGTCCTCGGAGACAGCGAGCATAAGGCGCACAGAAGGGTCATCCAGCTCGGCGAGTCCGCCCAGCGTAAAGCCCATTTCTGGGAGCGCTTTGTCGGAGATCCATTCTTCGGAAATCGCGGTGATCTGGTTGCGAACCGCAAAGGAACTCTCGGACCAGGTGGTCCACTCACACGTGATGCCTTCCTTGGCGGCGCGGTTGCGGGCTGTGCGGATGTCTTGGAATTTCTTGCCCTTGAAGCCTGGTTCCTCGGCCACATCGATGACCGATTCGCTGGCTACCGGGAGGGCGTTCCAGTGCGCGCGCGTCGCGGCGAAGGACTGCCTGACGGAGTACCAGGACACGTGAGCTCCCTGGGCATAGATGTGGCGTTCGAAGGCGTCGGCAAGCTCGCTGCGGTTGGTACCCACTGGCTCGCCGACGGTGACGGCAATGCCGTTGTGCATGCGGTAGGCGACGAAGCCGGTGTCGCCGAACCAGTACCGGTTGCCGGTCCAGAGGGTCATCCAGGACAGGTGGTCGCCGGTGGAGGATTGCAGGAGGGTGCGGGCGCGGTCGCGGTCAGCGGCGATGCAGGGGTCCGGGGCGTCTTCGAGAAGGCGCCAGAACATGACGATGAAGCCAACCCAGAAAATGATGCCGGTCCACTCGGTGAGGATCCACGCGAAGGTGTTGAAGGGGAGGACGTCGAAGAGGAAGAACTTCGACAGCTGTGGTGGCAGATAACGCAGGGGAGTAGCCAGCAAGATCTGCGACCACGGCCCGGAAAAGGCGAGCCGACCGCACAGCACCCATACCGCGGCGGTAGCCAGCCACCACAGTCCGAGCCGGGAATAGAACCGGCGCCTGCGGGCCGGGCTCAGGCGCACCTGGAAGAGGTCGCGGCGCAGCAGCAAAATGATCATTGTGAGCAGGAACGGCAGCGCGATGTAGACCAGCATTGGCACGTTGAACATTTCGAATTGGACCAGCTCAAAGGCGATCGCTGCGGTTGCAATCACCAGGCACAGCAGGATGAAACGGTGAGCGATTCGACGCCCACGCACCAGACCCGCAGCTAGCGTGGCCACCACAACCAGAGGCATCAGGTTGGCAAGCATCGGCCCAATGCCAGAGGAACGCAGCTGCCACATCGCGTGCACACACGCCGGATCCGAGGATCCATCGAGGCAGAGGATTTCCGCCTGTTCGCTTGTCATCTGCGGCAGCGTAAAGAACGCCACCCCGGAAAATGGGCCCGTGGCATCCGGATTCAAGCCGGAAAACACCGGGCCGAGAAACACCGACATGACCACGATGGCCATGAGGACGCGCGACTCGCGAATCGACGCCACCGGCTTCTTCACGCCTTCTTGAATGCGGACCAGGCCGGCTACCCAACCGCCGAGAGCCGCAGCGAAGAAGGCGAAGTCGCTCATCACACCGGCGTAAAGGATCAGGGAGATCGTCAGGGCAAAGAACATCGCTCGGATGCGTCGGCGCCACAGCGGCCCCATCTGCGCCGAGGCGTACATCGACACACCACACAGCCACACGAATGGGTTGAGCACGCGCTCATTCGCCAGCTGCTCACCCCAGTACCAACCAACCGCGTCAAGCCCCCAGGCGACCAGCGCACCTACCGCGAGCCCGATGACGTGCGCCATCACCGCGGCTGCGAGGAATTGCCTGGACCCCAGCTTGCGCTCGACGAACCCGCCGATGCTGAGCAGGGCGATGGTGGATAGCACCGCGCCGAACCAGGTGCCTACTGTCAGCGCCGAGGTCGCCCACGTCCACCATGGGGAGCGGGCGTCCACGCCGAAGCCGAGGGTGTCACGAAGTACCACGGTGTTGAAGCCGTATGCTGCCCGCAGCACCCACAGCAACGCCACCGCGCCTAGGGTCACCGGCACATGCTTCACGACGTTCACAACAGGCCTCCTCGCATGGCGGCAAAGTCAATCGTTTCCCGCAATGCCACTCGCCACACCTTGTAGCTGTGACCACCGGGGACTTCCAAGTATTCAGTTTTCATCCCGGCGCGCTGCGCCTTCTCATTCAGCGCCTGCAGTTCCGCCTTGGCGTGCGTGTCTTTGTCGCCGGAGACGAAACGTCCGTGGATATGTGCGTAGGTGTCGGTGCCCGCGGCACCATCGAGCAGGGTAGCGGGATTGACTGCCTGGAAGGCGTTTTCATCCCCACCAAAGAACTGCTGCACGGTCTTGTTGTGTTCGCCGACAGTCGGTTCGGCCTGACCGGAGAAGTTAAGGAAAGTGCCGTAGGAATCTGGGGCGTTGGTGACCACCTGGAGGGAGCAGGTGCCACCGTAGGACAGGCCACCGATGGACCATTTCTGCTGGTCCGGCTCCACTCGGAACTTTTCCTTCAGTTGCGCCGGGACATCCACGGCAAGGTAGGTCTGCACCTTTTCCGTAGGGCCGTCGACGCAGATCGGGTTGCCAGTCATGGAGCCGGTACCGTCCACCGAGACGACGATCGGGGAGAGTCCGTCGTGGTCCTGCTGGAAATCTTCCAAGGTGATGTCTGCGCCACCAGATTCAAACCACTGTTCAGGCTTGCCGGGGTTGCCTGCCATCAGCACGATCACTGGGAGCTTGCGTTCCGGCTGCTTGAAGTAGGCAGGTGGAATGTAGGCGACGGCAGGGCGGTGCGTGAATTGGGTTGCCTCGAGGTCGACGGTCACGAGGGCGCCGACCTCACGGTCGTCGATAAGCGGTGGTGTCTGGAGGGACTTGAACGTGTCGTAGTCCATGGGCTGCACGATGGGCCGTGGATCGAGGGAGTGAATGGTGGGGTATTCCTGGAATTCCAGGTTGAAGATGCCCCAGGCGGAGGCGAGTGCTCCGATGGAAAGGATGCTCAGGAGAATGCGACGACCACGTTGCAGGATGGCGCTGGCCAGCACGAAAAAGGCGAGGCCGCCTGCGACGAAGATTTGCCAGGCGATGCGGTCGGGGAAGGGCTTCCAGCTCACTTCGAGGATGTACCAGCAGGATCCTGCTGCAGCAGCAGCGAAGACCGCTGCGATGATGACCCGCCAGATCATTCGGCGCAGCCCTAACAAAGCAGCCACGACGGCGATGACCATCGTGGCGTAAATGATTATTGGAGCTGGGCCTTCGGTAAGAGAAATGCCTCCCAAAGCGTCCCACATACAGCGCTTACCTTTCTACCGGCACTGCTCCCTCGTGGCGCGCCCGGAACCATTTCGAGGCAGCTGACATCACGATTGGAAGCACGGACAAGCCAACGATGACCAGCATAATGGCATCGATGCGATGCGCAATGCCAGGAATGTCGCCGAGGAGCACGCCGACGAGGGTCATCGTGATGACCCAGCCGATGGCGCCCATGACGTTCCAGCTGAGGAAACGACGGTAGGTCATGTCAGCGGTGCCTGCAGCCAGGGGCACGTAGGTGCGCACGATGGGCACAAAACGCCCCAGCACCAGCGCGAATGGGCCGTGCTTGGCGAAGAACGCCTCTGCCTCATGCAGGTGCTTAGTCTTCAGGATGCGGGCATCCCTCCTTGAACAACCCGCGGCCAAAGCGACGGCCGAGCCAGAAACCGACCTGATCGCCGAGCACCGCAGCGACGGACGCCACCAGGACGAGCAGCATGACGCGAATGCCTAGGTCATGGCGCAGGATCGCCGCGGTCACCAGCAGGGAATCGCCAGGGAGGAAGGGGAAGAGGACACCAGATTCAATGAAAACAACTA
Source organism: Corynebacterium sp. H130 (assembly GCF_037572395.1). Taxonomy (NCBI): domain Bacteria; kingdom Bacillati; phylum Actinomycetota; class Actinomycetes; order Mycobacteriales; family Corynebacteriaceae; genus Corynebacterium; species Corynebacterium sp. H130. The sequence goes on from NZ_JBBHLA010000003.1 coordinate 53,419, forward strand.
CGGCCAGACCGGCCAACGCCCACGGGCCGAACCCTTGCAGCAGGGTTCCGGCATCAAGCAGGGAGGAAAGAGACATACCCTATAGGTTCTCTCTAACTGCCCCATAGTGGCGGATTAAATTCAGCTCGCGGGCCGATATTGGCCAGGTTTGCAGGTCATGAGGCTAATTTGCTGTGGCGGATTGAGCTTCGCCACGGTTTCCGGCAGCCAACATTCGCCCATGATTCCGGTGGTCATGGTGCCGTCCGGCTTGAGGAGCTGCCACTTGTTGCCGTCGAAACGCGCAAACCGCACGTGCTCGGTTGCGGGCACACCGAACTTGGCCCAGGTGCCGTCGCAGAAGTCGACGTGGGTTTCCTTCTCCAAACGCCCCAGCTCAGCGGCGATGCGACCCGGCTGGCAGTTCGCGCTCACGTTTGCCGGCGCGGTGGTCGGCGCGCTTGTCGACGCCCCATCCACAGCCACCAATCGATCGCCCTCTACCCGGAACATGCCTTCTTCCATGAGGGATGGCGCAGCAGCCGCGTCCTTGGGGCCCATCGCGCGGTACTTCAGGTACAGCTGACCGTTACGGACGTCGATCTTCTCAAAGGTGCCACGGGCCTGTTGTGGCTGCTCAGGCATCTTTAGGGCTGGGACCAGGACGTTGAGGTTGCTATCCAGGAGCATGAGTTTGGCTGGCCAGCTAACACCTCCCTGATCGCAAAGGACCTGGACCACGTATTCCTGTGCGCCGTCGCCGTTTACATCAGCTTGGACCGCCACGACCTGTTCCTCCGGCGTGGAGGCCTCGGCGGTCAGAACGGACACCTGGCCACGCCCGTCCTTGAGGTATTGCTGAGGGAGTTTGCCGTCAACCAGCTGGCCCGCCTGGTGATCACACATTGCCGGCATCTGCATGGTCAGCAGCTGCTGTTTCACGCTGGCCTGCTGAGTAGTTGGTGGGTTTGTTGTCGGTGGTGGGGCTTGGGTGGATGCAATTGGGGTTGGCACAGCAGGCTGTTCCACCTGGGTCTTTTCTTCATCGCAGCCAGCCAATGCGAGCGAGATGAGGGCGAGGGGAGTAATGACACGCAGTTTCATAGCTCGCACGTTAAAGGAGGAGCCCCAGTGCGCGCGAGAGTCCGAAACGACTTGTTACGGCATCTTTGCTGTTCAGAGACCTACAGCTTGAAGCCCTGCTGCCGAGCACCCTCGATGGTTGAATCCCGCTTGTCCAGGGGCTGGCTGTAGTGGCCACCAACCTGCGTGGAAAAGCTCTTGACCGGCTGGTTTGGGTTGCGCAGATCGTAGTAGGTCTGCATTTCTTCGTCGTACTGCTTGAGCGTGGCCGGGTCTGCCTCCACATAGCCGTTTTCCATGACTCGGATCTGCTTAGGAAGCCGAGGTTTAAGCTGCGGTTCCTGGTCCGGATAGCCGATGCCCATCCCCACCACTGGATAGGTGAGAGGAGGAAGGTGCAGCAGGTCGATGATCGCCTGGGCGTCGTTATGCACGTTGCCGTAGTAGTTCACGCCCAGCCCGAGACTTTCCGCAGCGACGCAGACGTTTTGCGCCATCAGGCAAGCGTCAGTGAAGCCGGCGATGAAGTTGCGCGGGTTGGCGGCGCCGTCGGCCTCGGTGAGCTGGTCATTGCGCCACGTATCGACGATAAATAGCAGGTACACCGGAGCATCTGCGGCATACGGCTGGTTGCCGATCTCAGCGAGCTTGTCCTTGAGATCCTGGCGGGTGACATTAATGATGCTTGCCTGCTGCAGCCCCAGGGAGCTTGGCGTACGCATCGCGACGTCCAGGATCGGCTGGAGATCAACGGGCTCAGGCTTGAAGGCGCGGATCGTGCGGTGATTCAACTGGGTTTCGATCGTGGGGTTCATGGAGTCCAGGGTATTCGGGTTGAGCACTCGATGGCGTTAGTTGTCATTCGTGCGTGTGTGTTCCGGGGTGCCGGCAGGGGTTCGCGCCGGATCTGCCCCAAACCCGCGCTACTAAACCCGCTTGTCGCAGGTCATGAGTAAGTGATTTTTGAGCATCAGTTTTGTTCACCTGCATAAAGCGGGTTCTAGACCGCGGGGTCATGAAGGGAACGCAGCGCACCTACTTGCGCACCAGCCGGAAGGAATCCACGACCAACTCGCGGACGAGAGTGCCGGGGACGCCGCGGCCTTCGGTGATGGTGATCCAGTGCCGTTTGTTCATGTGGTAGCCGGGTGTGATGCCGGGGTATTGCTCGCGAAGGAGTTCGCCCTCGAAGGGGTCGACCTTAAGGTTCAGGATTCGCGCACCGTTTAAAGTGCCGAGCAACGCGAACCATTTGCCCTGGATCTTGAAGGCAATCCAGTCATCGCGGAAGGGTTCCTCCTTGATGGCTCCGAGCTGGAGGGCGGTGCCGCGGGCAAGGTCGTGGAGGGAGGGCATGAGCCCATTCTAAGAAAGGAACTCCGAAACCTGCTTCAGTCCTTCGGTAATGCGTTCCGCTGAGGTCACACCCGTAGTCACCGTATCCGCGTAGAAAACCTTGCCATTCTTAATGGCAGGAACCTCTGCGAGCGCCGGGTTTTCCAATACCGGCTTGAAGTCCTCAGCACCTTTGCCACGGTAATTCTGGATAATGATCACGTCCGGGTTCGCCTTCAGAATCGCCTCTGGATCAGCGGGTGCGCTTCCTGGTGCGCCCATCGTGTCAATAACCGGCTTGCCACCAACCTCACGAACCAGCCCATTGAGCAGCGTGCTCTTAGGCATAATGAGGTTCTTTCCGCCACGATGCATCAGCGTGAGCACCTTCGGCTCGCCGGTTGCCTGCTTCAGATTCGCCTTGCGCTGCTCTTCGATCTTCTTTCGTAGTTCAGCACCAGCCGCGTCGTCACCCGTCAGTTCTGCCACCTCATCGACGTGGGTGAGAATGTCATCGATCGTTCCCCAGTCATCAGTAGAAATAACGGCCATCGGCACCCCGTTGTTCTTCAGCATCGCGATGGCATCTTTCTCGGCGTCGTGACGCGCACTGGCGAGCACTAGATCTGGCTTCGACGCCAAAATCTGTTCTGGATCGATTGGTGCGCCCACCTTGAGCACCGTCGGAACAGCAGCAGCATCGCTTGCGACCTGACCGAGCTCAGGGTTTAGCTCCGTAGCAATCACCATCCGATCCTTGCCTGCGATTGGCAGAACCAACGAAGTCAGATCAGCGGTGAGCGCGGCGATCCGCTGCGGTTTCGCAGCGATTTTCACCTCGGAATCCCCAATCTTTACCGTGCGAGGAAACTGTCCTTCGGTGCTTGCAGATTGGCTCGATTCTGCCGGGGCGTTGTTAGTCGCGTCAGTCCCACAGGCCGTGAGCAGTGAAATGGCCAACAGGCCAGCAATTATCTTCTTCATCTATTTCTCCTGTTTGTTCATTGTCGGTTGTTAGGCGCAGTGAGCCACGCCATAGGGTCGCCTCTTCGCCGAGCTGTTCTGCCCAATCCAAGTGGCATGACATGCACATCACTGACCGTCTGAAGCTGGCAGAATGCCTGGCGCGCATCGGCGCGGGCTGGTTCCTTGCCCGTAGCTTTCAGGCCAACGTTGGCGGCTCCGTCGCTGAGAATGATCGTTCGAACCCGTTCGGGCGGAAAACGATGAGCGATCCGAGCAGCAAGCAATAAGCCAGAGGCCAAAGGGGTGCCACCGCCTGTCGGCAGTCCCTTGATGCAGTCGCGGGCACGACTCACGCTCTTGGTCGGTGGAAGCCCGACATAGGCTTGTCGGCCACGAGCAACAACGATTGCGACGCGATCTCGGTTGCGATAGCCCTGGTTGAGAATTCCCAAGGCGATGGCTTTTGCCGTTCGAATTGCACCTACGCCCATGGATCCGGAGGCGTCAACGACGATGATCGCTAACCCACCACCGCGGGAAACTCGATCGACTGTGCGCAGGTCATCCCTGGTCAACACAATCTTTTCGTGTTGAGAAGTCCGACGAATCGGCTGCCACGGAGCCGCAGCCGCGAGCGTTGGGATGAGGGCTAGGGGAGTCGCAGGTTTCCAGTTGAACACCCGGCGCATCCGCCCGCGTGTGAACGAGGATTCCGAGGCACCACCGCGCCCCGGCCACCGATTCTTCGAGGCGCGCCGAGAACGGGGGATAGGAGGAGGTGTCGCCTCCGATTCGTCCGGCTCCTGTGTCGGTTGATCAGGGGATTCCGGATCTTTGTCCTCGTCAGATTCCTCAGGTTCATTGTCAGAAGGCTGAGGCTCGTCCCGCGGAGGTGGGGGAGGCGGGTCGCTGAGCTCGGTACGCGGGGCAACCACCAGCTCAAACACTGCCTGGAGGATTACGTCCTCATCGGCACCAAGTTCTGCCAAGCTTTGTGCAAAGCGACATGCAGGGATGTCCAAGCGTGCACCAGCGAGCCCGCTCGCGGTCAGCATGTCGACGATGGCCGTCAAAGGTGCTTCCCCCGAGCAGGCTTCGGCCCTAGTTGGAACTGCAGCCGGAGACATCAAATCCCTGATCAAGGCCGGCGAGGAGTCGGCAGCAAGTTCCAGCACAAGCGGAGATTTGTCTTGGAGAGCCAAAGGCAATTGACCGAAGCTGTTTGCGCGGACCAGAACTCGCCGCGCTGTAATAGCTGCGGCCATTTCGGGGGCAAAAGCCTCAGCATTGGCCAAAATGGCTGTTTCCGAAGCTTCACTTAGTCGAGCAAGCTCCATGCTCGGAGACAAGCGAGTGTGCGGCCCGGCCTGAGCGAGGAGGCTGGGCCACAGGGCGTCGACAAGCGCAGGGTCGCCGGTGACCGCAAAGCCGACGTCCGGACAGCGCGCCCAAGCCTGGAGGTAGAGGTGGTTAACCAAGGACGCTCCCTAGGCGTTCTTCTACGTCAGCGGGCGTTTCGAAAGCTTCGGTGGCCATGCGGTGACGGAGCGCAAGGCGTGCAACTGCAAGGACATCTGCTTCGATGACGTCAGTGGATCCTCGCAATGCGGCATGGGCGGTTGCGGCGCGAGTGAGCACCAACTCACCCCGGTGGCCGACGGTTCCCGCAGTAGCGCACAGCGTAATGATGTGTTCCAGCAGTTCATCTGAAATCTGCAAAGTCGGCAGCAGGGTACGAGCATGGTCAATCTGCTGTTTGAGTTGCGCCTGGGCTTTCGACGCGGCCGCCGAGAACGAGGCAGGATCAGCATCAAAGGCAAGGCGCCTGCGGACGATGTCTAGGCGCACCGCAGGGTCGGTCATAGTGTGGACCCAGGTGGCCAGACCAAAGCGATCCTGCAGTTGTGGCCGAAGATCACCTTCCTCGGGGTTTCCCGAGCCAACCAGTACGAATCGGGCTGGGTGCGTGTGGGAAATTCCGTCGCGTTCGACGATGTTCACGCCACTAGCTGCAACGTCGAGCAACACATCCACGAGGTGATCATCAAGCAGGTTGATCTCATCGATGTAGAGGAATCCGCCGTGGGCGTCGGCAAGCAGCCCGGGCCGCAGGCGCGTTTCACCGGTGGCGAGGGCGTGATCGATGTCCATCGACCCGATCAAACGATCCTCCGTGACGCCGAGAGGGCAATCTACGACCGGATCCGAGAGCAATTCCCCGAGCGCACGCACGGTCGTCGTCTTGCCAGTGCCACGGTCGCCCAGCGCCAAGACACCGCCAATGAGCGGATCCACTGCGCACAGCAGGAGCGACAGCTTGAGTTCGTCCTGTCCAACAATCGAGGTAAACGGGTACATCTAGATTCCTTCCAAAACGTTGTCCAGGTGTTCAGCGAGCTCTTCCAACTGCTCCACGTGAGAATCGGACGCATCCCACAGACCACGGTCGTGAGCCTCAAGCAGGCGAGTGGTCATCGAATTCACCGCGGCCGGGTTTTCCTGCTCCATTTGCTGGCGCGTTTGTTCGTCAAAAAGCAGGAGCTCCGCAGCCTGATCGAACACCCAACCATCGACCACACCGGTGGTGGCCTGCATGCCAAAGGTGTTCTCCAGGCGAGTGCGCACCTGCGCCACACCGCAATACCCATGCTCCAACTGGGCCTGCACCCACTTCGGATTGAGTATCCGCGTCCGAGACTCCAGCCGCATCGCATCCTGAAGTGTCTCCACTCCGGGGTTCGCGTGCCAGGCATGCGAGACGTACGCCGCCGGTGCAGCGCCACGGAGCTTTTCGACGGCCTTGGTCACGCCTCCCAGGAACTCGAAATAGTGGTCCACCCCAGCCAGGGACGTTTCTGCGGAGTCTACGTTCTGGAAGGTGACGTCGACCTTTTCCAGTGTTCGTCGAAGCACCGCATGCGCTTTTGTTCCGTTGCTGGTGCCCCAGGCGTGTCCCATCCGGTGCAGGTACATGTCCGCCAATTCTTGTTCATCATCCCAGCTCGCGGCCTGAATGAGCTTGTTAACACCGGTGCCGTAGTTGCCCGGCGCGGCGGAAAAGATACGTACGGCGGCCTCCACGATTGGGATATCCAATTCCTCGGCTGATTCGGAGGCGTGCCGCTTGATCGGGTTGTAAGCTAGCGGTTCCTCCAGGGAGGCAATCTCCCGGATGGCCTCATCGAGCAGCGCAATGGGGTTCGGCATGACATCACGACACACCCCAGACAGGGTGCACACCACGTCCACTCGCGGGCGACCCAGCTCCTCTAGGGACAGGATTTCATAGGAATCGACACGGCCCCGCGGGCCGGTTACTGGTTTTGCGCCAATGAGAGCAAAAGCCTGTGCGATGCCCTCACCTTGGGTTTTGATGTTGTCGATACCCCACAGCACCATGGCGATCGACTCCGGGAATTCCCCAGTCTCTTCCTGATGCTTCGCGATGACCTGCTCCGCCGTCGCGCGACCTCGTTCCCACGCAGTAGGGGTTGGAACCGTGGCTGGATCCACGCCGTGGACATTGCGTCCGGTCGGCAGCGCGTCGGGTCGACGAGCTGGATCGCCACCAGGAACCGGGTGGGTATACCCGGTGAGCGCATGTTCCAGCGCCGCAATTTCCTCATTGACCTGCAGGTTTTGGTCCAGTTCCGCTAGCACTTCGGGGCTGTGGCCGTAGGTTTCGGCAAGTTCCAACGACCGCGCGGTTTGGTCAGCAGCCATCGGCCGGCCCAGAACGTGCAGGCCCATGGCAATCGGGGAGCGCCGAATTCGCTCGAGCTCTCGGCGCAATTCCTCTGGGGAAAGGTCCGGCTCGAAACCACATTTCTCGGCAAGCTCTGGCACATCTGCGGAGTTGGAGTTCAGGGCTTCTGACAGGGTTTCGAGATTGCCGTAGAGATCCGCGTCCGCAAGCGGTGGCGTGAGATAGGAAACCAAGCCCGCGGCAGCTCGGCGCTTGGCAATCGTTCCTTCACCGGGATTGGCCATCACATACAGGTAGCTGTGAGGAACCGAGCCCGTGAGGAGGAGTGGCCAGTCCGCAAGCGCGAGGCCGGTTTGGCGACCAGGCATGAATTCGAGAGCGCCGTGCGTGCCGAAATGGATCATGGCGTGATGGCCAAAAACATGCTCTAACCAGAGGTAATAGGCAGCAAAAGAATGCGATGGGGTGGCATCGTCGCGGTAGAGCAACTCGGCGGGATCCGAGACGTCACCGAACTGTGGCTGGATACCGACAATCACGTTGCCGAATTGGGCACCTCGAATGATCAGGTCGCGACCATCCGTGTCCACCTCTCCGGGAGTCTTCTTCCACGGGCGCTCAATGCGCTCGGTATGAGCGCCAAGAAGGCGCTTGTACTCAGGCGCAGACAGTCTGCCGAGTTCACTGCTTGCCGAACGCTGTCCGCCACCACCTGCGCCGACGATGGCGTCGATAAGCTCATCCTTGGAGCCCGGGACGGTGACGGTGTAGCCGCGCCGTGCGAGGTCGCGAAGGAACTGAAGCAGGGATTCAAAGACATCGAGGTGTGCGGCCGTTCCTACGGTTCCGTCCCCATCGTGGCCAAAAATCGTGAGGGAGATTTTGCGGTCCTTCACATCCGTGCGCCGTAGTTCCACGATCCGGCGGATGCGCTGTGCGAGCCGGTCGACATTCTCCGCGACGGGTTCTAGCAGTTCAGTGCTGGCATTTCGTCCGGTGAACACCCACGGCACCGTTGCACCCTCAAGCTCCGGGATCGCGATGTTCATGCTGACTGCCGTCGGCCACAACCCCGTCGTCGCTGGATCCTGCCACTCCGCCAACGTGCCTCGCTGCAACGGAACCGGGGTGAGCAGTTGCGTATCGTTCTTTGCGGCCAGCTGGGTGCCTTGCTCCAACTGCGGCGCCCCATGATTTCCGGTCAACGTGAACCCATTCAGGTTCAGCCACACGTCCACCGTTTCTGTGCACTCCGTAGGTGCCCCGAGCCACACGAGGGGACGGATATTCTGGCGCGTCAACGCTGCGGCAACCGCCTCAATGTACTGGTGGTCGCCGGCAGCAACGTGCAGCCCCGACGCCACCACGCCGACCGTGCCGATAGCTTCTGACGGTTCGGGCACATCGTAGCGACCTCGTGGAACGTCATCAGGGCACTCGTCGGGGTCTTCACCAGCGCACAACAGTGCTGCGTGCACGAGTCGTGCTGGTGTGCAGGTGCGAAGTGCGTCAGCAATGCGCTTTTCGACGCCTTCGGTGTACGCACACTTCTTCGTCAGAACTTGCGCATTGGGTGGGACCACGAAGAGTGGCGTTTCTCCGGCTTCTCGAATGACGGCCATCGCCTTGTCGGGGCGATGGCAGCCCTGGACCCAGACGGCATCGCAGTTGGTAAGTGGCTGGTCAAGCGGGATGTGCTTGATACCAATGCCGTGTCCTTCAAGCTCCTTCATCGCCTTTTGAATGGTGAGATTCGCCGGCCCGTGGAATCCCCAGGCAACTATGGTGAATGTCATGCTGATCCTTTCACGGGCTTAGGGGTGATGAGCCTGGAGTTGCTTGCCGGGTGATGCTCGATAGCTAGTGGCAGTTGGTAGGTTGGCTCCAGATATTCCTTGGTCAGAACGGATTCTGTGGAGCCCTCGGCTACTATTTGTCCGCGGTGCAGCAGCACGGCGCGATCGCACCAGCGGGATACCAAGTTGAGGTCATGCAGTACGACGACGATCGCTTTGCCTTCCTGGCTTAGGTCTTTCAGCAATTCCAGGACCGCGACTTGGTGTTTCAGATCGAGTGCGGAGACTGGCTCGTCGAGAAGCATCACCGGAGTGTCCTGTGCCACCGCACGCGCGATGTGGACGAGTTGACGCTGACCGCCGGAAAGCTCGTTAACTGCCTGGTCTGCAAGGTGCTGAGCACCCACTTTCTCCAGCGCTTCCTGCGCGATCGCGCGGTCGTGCGGGCGTTCTGCTTCCCAGCGTCCGCGATGCGGATACCGCCCTTGCTTCACGACGTCTACAGCACTGAAACCAATGCTCATTGCGGTATCTTGTGGCACGAAAGAAATAAGCTTGGCACGCTCTTTAGGTTTCAGGGTATCCAGATTGCGTTGCTCATGGACGACTGTGCCGGTGGCGGGGACGAGACCGGCTACAGCGCTCAGTAGCGTGGATTTTCCGGCACCATTGGGCCCCACGAGTGCAGTAACGCTCCCAAGTGGCGCATCGAAACTGACGTTGTCGAGCACTGGTTTGTCATAAGAAACGCTGAGGTTAGCGACTTTCATAGCCCCAAACCCTTCCTCGTTTTCCTCGTGCGAAGCAGCAGGTAGAGGAACACTGGCGAGCCGATAAAGGCCACTACCGTTCCCGTTTGCAGGGCGATCGGCTGAAACAGCAGGCGGGCCACGATGTCGGCCCCGATAACAAAGGTGGCGCCCAGCAATCCTGCAAGTGGCAGGAGGTAGCGGTGGTCGGGGCCCAGGGTGATGCGGATGAGGTGGGGGACCACCAAACCGACGAAGGAGATCGCACCACTGACGGCGACGGCGGTGGCGGTCATGACGGCAGCCAATGCGAGGCTAGCGATGCGCAGGCGTTTGATGTTGAGGCCACTTGTTTGTGCGGTGGCACCGCCCAAGAGCAGGAGATTGAGGTCTCGGGAGAGCAGCCAGGTGACAATGAGCCCAGCTACGATGGGCACCGTTGCCACGTTGACATGCGACCAGGTTCGGGCCACCAGATCGCCGTTGAGCCAAAAGATGACGCTACGCAGGTCGGAGTCCTGGGGCGAATTGGCAATGGTCGCGGAGATGATCGCCCCGATAAATGAGGTGATCGCCATGCCTACCAGGACCAACGTCGCAGGGTCTGCTGAATTTCTCGTGCTTGCGATGAGGTACACCACGAGGACGGTAGCCAGCGCTCCGATGAATGCGCCCGCGGGGAGCGTCCAAAGGCCGAGGAAACTGACACCACTGACGATTGTGAGCACTGCACCGAGCGCTGCGCCCGACGAAACACCGATGATCCCGGGATCGGCCAGGGGATTGTGGAAGATGGTCTGCATGAGAGCGCCCGATGTAGCTAAAGCTGCGCCCACCAGTCCCGCGATGAGAATTCGGGGCATCCGAATGTTTGTGACCACTGGGTTGCCTGCCAACTCGGACACCGGAATCGTGATCGGCCCCAAACTCAGTGCGAGGAGCCCGACACCAACGAGCAGCGCAACCGCCATGGGCAACGCGAAAAAGCGGGTTTTCACTAACACCACCTATTGAAAATGTATATCTTTTCAGATTGGTAGCAGTATAACCGATGACCTTTTGGGGTCGCGGTGCTTGATCCGCCCCTGGGTGTGACATCTTCCAAGCCTTTATGGTGGTGCGCGACCTGCGGATTGTTAGATTAGAGGGGGCCTAATCTAACAATGAATTGGAGTATTGGGGAAACTTTGGTGGATTAGCGGGGTGCTATTCCACCAAACGGTAGCGGCGGGATCGGCCGTTGCCGATGGGGATGACTACTCCGGCTTCGGCCATCACATCGATGCCGGCCTTGGCCGTGCCGCGGGATATTCCATTCAGGGCCATGAGGTCGCTGGTTGCGAGATCACCAACCTCGCGCAGCCACAGCATTGCCGAATTCTCGAGCTCAACCTGTTCCGTTGAAAGGTAACGAGCTGGGGAGAATGGCGTAGGTTCAGCTTTGCGCAAAATGTCCCGGCACGATTCGCCAAGCAACCACACCCCAGCGTGCGGAGTAATCAGAGGAACTCCAGCAACTGTCGTTTGTCGTGCTGCTTCGAGCGCGTTGTGCGCCGATTCGTGGCCCGCCTGGAGGCCGCGGGCCACCGTATCAACCGTCACAAATGGTCGCTGGAACAGCAAATACAGGACGATCGCAATGCGGTAGTCCTCCTGACGAGCCTCCGGGACTATCCCTGACATCAGCTCAAGCACGGGAAGCACTGGCCGACCGCCCACCAACGTGGTTTCCACGAAGGGACCAACAACTTCTTCAATTGTCGGTGGCCTGTGTCCCAAGGCGATCATGGATTGGTACATGCGATCTACACCAACGCCTTGCTTATCGACGAGCCCGATTGCCCGATAAAGGTCAGCCAGTGCCGGATACCTGGCGGCACGATTACTCAACACATTGTCCACTGTTATTGCCTTGGGAAAGCCGCCTGGACTGCGGACAATCAATGTGCTGTCCAGTTCGATCCAGCGCACATCGATAGCTTCGCTGCGGTTCCAATCTCGGTGGATCATGGCGTTGAGCATCGCTTCGCGCACTGCGCTGCGTGGAATTTCGGGAACCGGTTTGTGGACGAATCCTTCCACGACTGTGTTGTTTTTGTTCACCACACCGAGCGCTTGCCCGATGAGTTCAAGCTGTTCAAGACAGGTTTTCTCTGGTTCCGGCACTACTCGGTTCAGCACTTTTCCGCCATAGACGTCGAAGATGCTGAGCTCGATGACGGCACGTCCCGCTGAGGTGAACAGTAGCTTTCCTGCCATAGAAAGAAATCCCTGCGCGTCGAGAGCACCGATGCCACGCAGCAGTTCTTCGTCGGTAAGCTCGGCGAAAGCAGGGTCCCGATTCCGCGCCAATGCCACAGCACCGGGACGAACGTCCTTAATGGTGGCTGCGCTTACCTGCGCCATGGGATCAAATCCTGCTTGGGCGCGCTGATACTCCCACCACTGCGAGCGATCGACCGGCTTGCACGAGTCACCGACGCGCCAACGCAGTCTGTTTCCGGTGTCTTCAACGGGTTCCGCCGCGGCAGCCACGAAGATTGCCAACACTCGCTGCCCTTGCACGCGCTTTTCGACGATATCGGGCGCGACATCAATTCGGCTGTAAATGCCCTGTCGCAGCCAATCGATATCCAGCTCAGTGCCGATGATCCGCCCCGTTTTGTCTTCAATACCGACAATGAGCGCGCCACCGCCAGGTGTGTTGGCCATGCAGGCAACTTCATCGGCAATTGGGTCTAGCGCTGCTTGATTTTCACTTCTTCCAGGCTCCAGCAAGCCTTGAATCAGTCGACCAGGCTCCAAGATACAGAATTGATTCGATTGTGTATCTTTTCTGCGCAGGGAACGATCCTGGAGCCCGATCATTTCTATTCTCCCCTTTGAATTGGGACAATATATACTTTCCGCCCCCGACCCTGAAGCCTTTTGACGCAATCGTTCAATGTCACTTGAGTGAAAGAAAAGAGGTCATCTGCGGCTATCTGGCGATCCGTCCGAGCAATCGCAAGCACAACATTCTCGGGTTTTTCAGCAAGCATTTCGGGAGATACTCCCTGAGCAAGCAGCTTTTCTTTCAATTTGTTCCAGGCATTTTCGTCATCATAAATTGCTTCCTCGGAAACGAGTGCTTGCGCGATCAAGTGACTTGCAGGACTCGAGCTGTCGAATTGTTTCACGTGGATTAGCGTGTTGCCATCAAGCACTACGTCTGCTGGCTCAATTCCTCTTGGATGCGCATCCGTGCGAATGAGGTCTCTATCCAGACAAACTCCGCCAACTTGTTGCGCCAGCCTTAGGTTATAGTCCTTTTCTGGTTCTCCAATTTTCCAAATCGGAAAATCGATTTCAAATCTATTTTGAAACAAACGTTCCGTGCGGTGCTGAAGCTTTTCAGCATATCGACTGGACATTTCGAACCAATCGCCATTATGCAAACAATATCGCTTTCCCTTGTATTGATACTCGAAAGTCAGCCAACGCCGGATTGGAACCGCAGAGCTAATCGCATTGTCTCCATTTTCATTATCAAAGAGTTGAATCTTTGCGGTTTTCATTCGCTTAATTCTCTGATCTGGCGAGTAACCCTGAAGAATTTCAATGATATCTTCAAGCTCTGGGTCCCCCTCCCTCAATCCCGGTTTGTTTGCGCCCAAAACTTTCCATGCTGACGGCGAATCATTATTTTCGATCCGGTCATCGGGCCAAAAAAGACCGAATTTTCCGCCCCCATTTTCAATTTCGACAACCAATTCATTGTCGAGAATTTCGATTAGCTCTTTGTCTTTGATCTTTGCAAGCTGATCAATTTCCGCAAGTTCCGGAACCGGATCTCGCTCAAGAATGCTTTCAAGTACGTCCAAATCGGCGATCAACGCACTTTTATCAGTACCCAACCGAATGGATAACGAATCGGATCCCCTGACTTGTACTGTCTTTTGCCCTACAGTCAATTCAGGAATTTGAGCTGCTCCCTTGATGCGCGTTACCACTTCACCGTATCCACCTACATCAAAACCAAAGACGCTCTCCCCAGATGGAATTGAAGCGCGCTCGGTCTTTGCCCTTTGATCGATTGTAGTTTTTGACACCGATTTGAGCACTGCAGGATCGACAGTTCGGATAGCAATTCGTTGTCCAAAACCATAGTCGACATAGGTTTTATCCAAAAGCTGAAAACCCATTCCGAATGACAACGCCCAGTAGATACCTTCCCTACCAGAAGGAATAATTATCAAACCAACAGAAGTCACATTTCCTTGGGTAAATTCCACACCAGTCAACCTCTTGGCCGATTTTACCCATTTGGCTTCATCAGTCTTAATTGCCCCTTTGACGAAAAGTCCTGTCCTGCCTTCAATTACAAATATATGGGAGTCCATTGTCCCTTGTTTGAAGTACTTGTCTTGAATGAATGATCTGAGTTTTTGGTCTCCCACTAAGCGATAGAGCGTAAAAGACTTGGTTTCCGGTGCTTTTCCCATTATTTATCCTCCCCACTCGCAAACCTCGGAGCGAACTTCTCCATTTGTTCGTAAACCAACTGCGTGGCTTCCTTCTGCTGGTCAGGCGGGTATCCATATTTGCGCAGTAGCAACTTGATTGTGCGACGTAACTTCGCCTTCACGTCTTCTCGCACCGTCCAGTCTGTACGGGTGTCTCGGCGCATTGTCGCAACAAGTTCACGGGCAATGTCCGCAAGTACGTCATCTCCCAAAACATTCACCGCAGATTCATTTTTCGACACCACGTCAAAGAAGGTCAGCTCATCGTTCGACAATGCGGGTGTGAACTTCTCACCTCGGCGGGATTCTTCTACGACGTCCTTGGATAGGGCGATCAGCTCGGCGATTACCTGCGCAGAAGTCAACTGCTGGTTGGTGTATCTAGTCATGATGTCTCGGATTCGCTCCGAAAATAGGATGCTGCGCACTTCGTTGTTGCCAGTAGCGTCACGGATTCCTTGCTGCAGCTTGGCTCGCAAGGATTCGATGGCGATCTCAATATCGGACTTGATCGCCCCAGTATTCAATCCCTCCGCTGCAAGTTGCTGCAGGTTCGGAATATCCTGACCAATCTCGCCATAGATGTCGATGACCGACATGCTCTCTGCAGAATCAACGACCAGCTGCCCCAAGACACGCTTTGCATCCTCAGAGATAGTCTCACCGCGGCTAGCTCGATCCGCAGCCTCCATCTTGATCAACCACTGGCGGACTTCTAGATAGAACTTCACTTCAGGTCGAATTGCATCCGCGCCGTCAGCAGATACCGCCACTGCCCAAGAACGTGCCAATGCCGAGGTCAGCTCACGGAATCGTTTCGCCACTGGTCGCGCCAATGCATCTTCTGGATCGACGTTTCCCGGGGTGCGTGGCGACCGCAAGAATCCAACAACCTTTGAGATCGCCCCTCGGATGTCATCGGTGTCCACTAATGGACGCCAGTCCACCGAAACCAATGCGTTGATTTGTACCAAAAAGCCTCGAGCAATGTCGAGCGTTTCAGATGCGTGCTGTCCAATGACCTTTTGACCAGCGTCCTCTGAGGAAACAGTGAACTCCTCCAGGGCAGCCTGCAGGTTTTCAGTTAGAGGCGCATAGGCGATGAGCAGGCCATCTGGTTTGCCACGGAAAGTACGGTTTACTCGAGCCAAGGTCTGCATGAGCAGCGCACCGCGCAATGAGCGATCCAGGAATAGCGTGTGGAGCGGGGGAGCGTCGAAGCCGGTGAGCATCATGTCTTTGACGATGATGATCTCCAACTCATCGTCTGGATTCTTTACTCGCTCCTTGACTGCCTTGATAGCGCTTGGGCGGCGCATATGCTTCTTGATTTCGGGCGAATCAGATGGATTAGCTGTGTAAACCACCTTGATTTTGCCCTTGTCATCAGCATCGCTGTGCCAGTCGGGCCGACGTTCGATGATCTTTTCGTAAATGCGAGCCGCAATGTTTCTGGTCGAGGTTACGATCATCGCTTTGCCCGGGCACCCGATGAATTCCTGCATTACATCGCGGCGATCATCCCAACGAAGCAGTAGATCATCGACCAACGTATCTAGGCGATCCTCGGCACCGTAAAGCGCATCGAGCGCGGCCGTCGTGCGCTGAATCTGAATGCGTTCCGCTTCACTAAGGCCCTGCATCGCTTCTTCGGCCGCGTCATCAATGTACTCGTCAGTGATCCCTTGAACGCGAGCCAGAGGAACAAGACGTGGCTCAAAGTACACAGGAACCGTTGCACCATCATCGACTGCACGCTTCAAGTCATAAACGTCAATTTCATCACCGAATACCCGACGAGTATCGCGATCGTACTCGGCAATGGGCGTACCTGTGAATGCGATCATCGTGGCGTTAGGTAGCGCGCTGCGCAGGTGTGCAGCGTATCCATCACCATTGATGTCGCCAAATCCGTAATGGGAGCGATGAGCTTCATCAGCGATCACAATGATGTTCCGACGCTCAGAAAGCACAGGATGAGAATCACCCGCGTCCTTTTCATCTTTAGTCAGCCCAAACTTTTGCAAGGTAGTGAAGTAGATACCACCCGAAGTTCTAGCTGCTAGTGCGGAACGCAGTTCCGATCGGGACTCCACCTGCTGTGGCTTTTCCGGCAGCAAGGTCGAGGAAAGAAATGTTCCAAACAACTGACCATCGAGCTCCGTACGGTCGTTGATCACGATAATTGTCGGGCTTTCGAGCTCCGGTGCTCGCATGACCTTTGCGGTGTACATTTCCATTTCCATGGACTTGCCAGAACCCTGGGTATGCCAGACGACACCGGCACGGCCATCTTTGTCAACGGCCTGAATAGTACTTTCGACCGCCTTCCTCACGGCAAAATATTGGTGCGGCTTGGCCACTCGCATGAATAGGCCTGATTCGGTGTCATCGAACGCAGTGAATTCGCGCATGAGCTCGAGAAACGTGCTAGTCCTGCATACGCCCCAAATGAGATTTTCGAGCGCAAGCTGAGCATTCCCTTCCTCATCGACAACATCCGGTGGAATCGGCTTTCCGTTGTCATCGACATTCCATGGAGCCATGTGATTAAACGGCGTGAAAGGAGTGCCGTATCGAGCATCAATGCCGTCGCTAGCCACAATGATGTTGGCAAACCTGAATGCCATCGGGAACTCGTGGACGTAGGTCTGTAGTTGGTTGAAGGCTTCCTCAGCAGACGATCTCCCGGCAGGCTTCTTGAGCTCAATAATCGCTACCGGCAAACCGTTGATATAGCAGACCACGTCAAAGCGACGCTCGTACTGAACATTTCGGATAGTGACCTGGTTGACTGCGTGGTAGACGTTCTTTTCCGCATCCGCAGAAATGAAATAGATCGTGGGATTTTGAGGTTGTCCGTCCAAATCCAAATAGGTGATGCCCCGGTATCCCTCCACCAGGATCTCATGCACCCGGAGGTTTTCCGCCACCGAATCTTGAGACTTCGGGGTCAGCAATTCACCGATGGCTTGCTGCAGGAATTCCTCGGGAACCCCAGGATTGAGTTCGCGAACAGCTTTCTCGAGAGTGCCCCGTAGGACAATCTCTTTCCAACTCTGCCGTTCGCCCGAACCCGGCGCGACGTCCTTGCCTGACCGGTAGGCCCACTCTTCACCGAGCTTGTCCAGAGTCAACTGCTCCAGCATGTCTTCGTTAAACATCGCCTGCTCCCTCCGCGTGCTTATCGACGCCCAAAGCTTCAACCTCATCTTTCGCTTCCGCTACGGTGATCTTGCCATTCATCAGCAAAGGCAGAAGTTCATCCCGAGTGCGGGCGAGAGTTTGGTTCTCGGCAATTGCAGCTTGGGCTCGATGAAACACCGTCAAACTGCCTTCGCAGAAGATTTGGACTTTGGGTGCACTTGGATCAGGAACCACACAATCAGCAATGTCTGTCCACTTGGCACGAGGCATTCGTGTGCCGTTCGAATTCATCACTGCACGATCCACGACGGAATCCGAGTTTCCTGCCAAAGAAACAAGCATTTGATTCGATGGATCTTTTGCCCGAATAACAAGGACATCCGTTGAACAAATCCCATCGGTAACTGCAACAGACACTTTGTGAAAATAAGGTCGCAATTTCCCGAAGAGAAGGTCCCCTTTTTGGAATTGAGACTTCGTTGATTCGACATCTCTTGCAGTTCCCCAGCGCTCTAGCCAAATTGACTTAGACTCGAAGTGCTCGAGTGAAACCTGAACTGTCTGCTCATCAACTTGCTGAGGTTCTGCCTTTTCCCTAATTTCAACAGCGATATCAGAAAAATTGGTCAGAGGTCCTTCCATGAGGTCTAAGTAATTGACTCTCAAAAGTTCATTGGAAATTTGAAGGACTCTCTGGTTCGCCGCGATTTTGTCATCAAATGCACCCAGGACTTCGGCAATTCTTCCCTGCGTGTCAAGCCTTGGACATTCGATTTCCACAGCTTCTATTCTTTTTGGCGATGTATGTTTTACTGTGGTTCCGGTTGCCGTTGCAACCACCTGAGACCTAGTACTCTCCAAACACATGGAATAGTATAAAAACCTTGGGTTAATCTCTTCCTTGTTAATCAACAACTTTCCAATTCGTTGATTATGCAGAAACACTTCTCCGCACTTCGATTGCGGAACTAAAGCTGGGCCACCAAGTGCATCCGTATTCCTGCTCAAGTCCGTCATTGTGACGATTAAATCACCAGCTTGAAGCACATGTCCATCTACAAAAGGCCCTTCATAGTACTTACATTTCGTGGTGTTGAACCCCCCACCAAGAATGAAATTGCCCGGTGTTACAAGATGATATTTAGTCGGGCTGTCTGAAAAGAACTGACTCTTAAATGCAAAACCATGTTCGACTTTTGCAACATCCCCAATTCGCCTTGTTTCCCAGCTCACTTCAAACTCCCTAGATTTTCACGCACAACGGCATCCAAACGAGCAGATTCGTCCAAAGCTGCGGTGAGTTCAGCCGTGAGCCGCGCAATCTTCTCGTCAATCGGTTCACCGTCTTCTTCGACTTCCGGCATGCCAACGTAGCGGCCAGGGGTCAGGGCGTAGCCTGCCTCACGGATCTCCTCAATGGTTGCAGACTTACAGAAGCCAGCCACATCTTCATATTCGCCTTCAGCGGATGCGCGTCCGCGCCAGGTTCGGAACGTGTTGGCGATTCGATGGATATCCTCATCGCTGAACGCGCGTTCCGTCCGATCAATCATGTGGCCGAGCTGACGGGCGTCGATCAGCAGCACCTCACCGCGGCGGTCTACCTTGCCGCATTGACCTGCTGACTTATCCTTCGCGAAGAACCATACGCACACCGGGATGCCCGTACCGCGGAACAGCTGCGCCGGCAACGCAATCACGCAAGAAACTACATCGTCCTCGATCATGTTCTTGCGAATCTCGCCCTCACCACTGGCTTGCGAAGTCATAGTCCCATTCGCCATCACCACACCAGCTTCACCGTGTGGTTTTAGCTTGGACACGATGTGCTGCATCCAACCAAAGTTCGCGTTTTTAGCTGGGGGTACGCCGTACTTCCAGCGGGTATCTTCCTCGTTGCGGATCCAATCCTTGATGTTGAAAGGTGGGTTCGCAAGGATGTAATCCATTTGAGTGCCTGCATGAATATCGCGGGCGAAAGTGTCGCCCCAGCGCTCGCCAAGACCAGCAGCGCTAATAGCGTGAATTGCAAGGTTCATCTTGGCCATACGCCAGGTACGTTCGTTTAGCTCCTGGCCATATACCGCAATCGCACTGCGATCCCGCTTGGTGGCCTCCAAGAACTTCTCGGCTTGGACAAACATGCCACCTGATCCGCAACACGGGTCATAAACACGCCCTTCAGTTGGCTCTAGGATTTCCACCAAGGTCCGAACCACTGGCTGTGGGGTATAGAACTCGCCGCCCCGCTTGCCTTCCGCCTTGGCAAACTTATCCAAGAAATACTCGTACACCTCACCGAGCAGGTCACGAGCCTTCTTCTCTTTGGTGCTAGCGAAGTACGTAGAGCTGAATAGATCTACCAGCTCTCCGAGACGACGCTGGTCAATATTGTCACGGCCATAAATCTGGGGAAGCGTGCCCAACAACGACTCGTTATCAGCCATGAGCTGCTGCATCGCTTCATCGATCAATTTGCCGATGGACTTGTGTTTGCCCTCAATTTCCGCGCCCTTGGAATTCTTTTGGAGAAATTCCCAACGGGCTTCCGGCGCCACCCAGAAAACGTTTTCACTCGTGTAGGCGTCAACGTCTGCGAGATCTTCCTGGATCACATCCTCTGGGTAATTCTGTGCCTCGAGTTCAGCACGGATCTCCTTCTGGCGTTCCTCGAACGAGTCCGAGACATACTTCAAGAACACCAAGCCCAGCACTACATCCTTGTACTGGGACGCATCCATGGAACCGCGCAGTTTATCAGCCGACTTCCACAGCGTGTCCTTGATTTCCTTCATTGTGGAAGGGACCTTAACCTCTTCCTTCTTCGTTCTTGCCATGATTTTCTTTCCTTACGTTTTGTTAAATTGACCGAGTTTCGTATTTGTTTCTATCCCGGAGCTCCGCGGATAGTGCCAGCAAGCAGCGCCTCTCCCAAATTGGCCTGAAAGGTATCCAAGTCTTGTAGTTGTTTTTCCAATTTCGACTTCAACTCTGCAATCTCACGGGATGCCGCAGTGAAGGCCTGGGCTTCAGCTCTCGGTAGGACTGGCACCTGCCACAATTGTTTGTCCTTGTTAGCAACTCGATTGATTTCATCAGCCAACAACTCTGGTACCGCGACTTTTTGGAGCAAATTCTTGCTCCGACCTCGAGTTTGCTTGCACCTAATAACTTGCGCGGGAGCTACAACCACGGAACCGCCTTCTGAATCGACAATCGCCTTAACCCTCGGAGAGGTAAGAACCACTACATCCCCAGGTTCAGTGAGGTTGAAGTCCTTCAATTTCAAGGTGAGCTCAAAGAGCTCTACTCTGCGTTCACCCGGCTTTGCGAGGCCTAAAAGCTCATCGGGTCCGAGAACAGTGATAGTGCCGTCAGGATTCTGGGTATTCACTGCATCAAGCTTTGACCCCTTGAGCACCCGCACGAGTTTGTTGGCACCGGCACTCGCAATATCCCATGGAACTAGCTTGCGCTCATGTCGCTCATATAAGTTTCCATGTTGGATAAAGTTGAATTCCGCTATGCCGACATCTGCTGCTTGCTTACGAAGATCGACGATTGACGATACTCGAATATCCGTCTCTCCAGGAGTAAGGCGTGGCCGAAGAGTATCGCTTCGACGAACCAGCTTTTCCGGAACAACCTTGGCACGAAGGTAGGGATGCAGTTGCGTCGGTACCTCTGGAGTCAAAGCCGCCAACACATCACTGATGAGCTTTCTCGGCTCGTGAGAATCCAGGTTGAGACCTGTGTGATCAGCCAAGACGATTGCGCCCTGCGACTGGATTCCTGGCTGAGGGCGTCGCAAAGCCCACAGCGCCAACTGCCGCCTACCAAGCTGACGTGACCAACCATGCGGCAACAATGCGGCATACCGCAATTGGGTATTAAAGTTCTCGCCAGCACCAAAAAGCATGTTCTTGCGGAGCAGATTGACCTCAGCATCCTTCGATTGAATGAGCAGCTCAGCAGGTGCGACCACCAAAGCGACTCCAGTGTGATCTAGTCCAAGGAGCTGATCCTCAAGCTGCTCGAAGAATTCATGAGCATCGTGCTTGGTAGCAGAAATCCATTGAGCGTAAATGAACGCAGATGGAGAGAACTCGTCCGTTTCGCCTTCCACAACATGCCCGTGTGCAGCGGCGCAATAGGCAGCCTTGGCTGGTTCGGACAGGTAGAGCGTGTGGGAATCGCTGTGACGTGCTGTCGCGAGAGCAACCATGTTGTCCGCGCCTGGCCCCCACGAGACAACCTCACCTTGAGCGTTGGCATGGATTGCTTCGCTAAGGATGGCAACAATCACGTCTTCAGCTGGGCGGATGAAGGATTCCTTTGTGAGTTCAGCCTGCACCAATCGATCGAGAACATTAGTTGCCGAGTATGCCGCTTCTGCTAGTTGATTCGCTTTGTCAGTTGCTTTATCCAGATTTCCATTAAGAACATCCGATGGGACGAAAGCATCGAGGAAGAGCTGCTCCCTGGTTTGTCCAGCCGTAACGTCCTCACCAATTCGAGAGTGAGCGAGCAGTGCTGCCCATACTTTCGGATCCTCCGATGCCTCCCGGAACAGCTCGCTGAAATACGGTGCGTCTTCAACCGCCTCAGAGTTATTGCCATGGTCAGTTTCCGAAAGCCAATGAGCGACTTCCAGAGCATCGAAAAACGGCTGTCCACTTTTATCTAACGGAGCAGGGAAGGGGGTGCTAGAGGACTCAGGGTAGCGAGTGCGCCACTGCGAGACCGCGGGACGCTTCACCTGAGCTAGTTCGGCGATGCCTTGCATCGTGATCATCAATCGTGTCTGCTTTAACATCGCGCTCTCCTCTCTGATGATTCGCATGGTATTCGACAGGCTGCCGAAGTGATTACCTTTCGAATCTCAGAGTAGCGCGTTTGCTTTACCTCTAGTTGCTATCTGCTGTTAAGCCCCCTTAACAGCAGATAGCAAGAATCGCTGCCGGTTACTTTCCGCACGCCCACCAGAATAGGCTCGTACGGAATTGTGCCCGCCCTCTTGACCGAGATTGCCATTTCCCCAGGAATCTTCGCAGGCAATAGCGTATTCGTCTCGCCAGTGCCTACTCTCCTCAGTCCGCCTGAGCATCCGTTGCTGACGTCGCTCAAAACGACGAATCGCCTTTTAATGCTTGTCGCCGGCTTTTGCTGAACGATCTCGCTTGCGATTCACCTGAGTCACTAGCTCAAACTTCTCGTGGACAGCAGGACAAAGCCCAGCCCCCTTCAGCAGGTGAACCTCCAATCGCCCTAAAGTTTCTGAGACACCGGTGCTCGCCCCACATGTTGGGCATGTTGTCTTGCTATTGCGAACATGAAGCCTTTTCACGTTTCCATAATTAGCAGATTTGAAGTTCTCTCCCCATGGAACTCTCACCTCAAATTGAAAGATCTCCTCTTTCAGCCAAGAATTGAAGTCGTTCCCGAACATAGTCTGCAAAAAGAGGACATTGCGCAGCATCTAATTTCATGGCGATATTGAAAGGAGTTCCTCGCCGTAACCGATAACTAAACTGTATGCGAATTACCTCATCAACTGCTTCCGGAGCACTTTCAGTAGCCAGCATCAGAAATTCGTCAGCCGTGTAAACCTCATATGGACAGTCGTCTGGATCAGCATAAAGCTCACGGAATCCGGCTCTATCATTTGTGACGATGTATTGCACTTTTCCATGGACGGCAGCGCTGTGCACATGTGCATCAAACTGGTCAGGATATACAACAGAATCGTCAATACTATATCCGGAGATGCGAGTATTTGGAGAAACCTTTAGTAAGCGGTCTCTTATCGCCTCGATTTGATGACTTGAAGAATCCGGGTATTTCTTGCGTTTGTGATAAGTAGCTTCCGCAAGAATGTCTTCAGTCCAGTGAAATGTCCAACTACCCAATGTTTCGGCAGCGAGCAGCCCAAACCATGCGTGCAGCGTGGTGGAAAACCAGATGTTGGCATCTGGAAGCACTGAGTTTGTCACCGGCACATACGACACGGTGACATCTTACCCATTTTCCCCTGCATTACAGCTCAAGCCCTACGGATTCAAATACCGATCGCCGCAAATCTTCTTTGCGTTTCTCAAGAAATTCAACAACTTCGTTCGAATCGAGTCGATGATGCGATCCGACCATAGTTGAGGATAGCTTTCCCTGCTTGATGTACTTCATGATGGTTGGTCGTGAAACTCCAAGCATCGTGGCAGCTGTGGTCGTCGTAATTTGTTCGGGCATTCTAGATATGCTGATTGGTCGGCCAGCAGCCACTGCATCAAGCACTTTGCCAATGATGTGGGCAACAACATCCGGAGCTATTTGACCGTCGGAAGCAGTTACAGCCGGTTCAGAATCGCCCAATTGAGTTCGAAATTGCGACATCTGTTCAACTTCGAGAGCGGTTAAATTTACCTGCTCTTCCACTTGCAGCACCACAATGAATCCTCCTTCCGAGTTGCCAATCGCTACTTCCCGCTACGCCCAGTTACGCAGTGTTACATCTTGCAACACACAGTATGGGGTTTCAGATATAAATGCAACCCCTCAAAAAGGTAACCGGCAACACATCCCTAATTTGTAAAAAACCGCCATTTTTATAATTTAGCCCGCCCACAGAGACTTGTAATTTGTAAAAACCCGCGGTTTTTATGAATTAGCAGGCGTACCTTTGGTCGTCGGTAAGCTAGAGGCCATGAAAATGAACGTGGAGTCCTTCAACCTCGACCACACCAAAGTCCGCGCGCCATATGTGCGCGTTGCGGATCGCAAAGAGCTGCCGGGCGGCGACGTCCTCATCAAGTACGACGTGCGCTTCGCCCAGCCGAACACCGGCCACCTTGAGATGCCGGCGATCCACTCGCTCGAGCACCTCACCGCCGAGCTCATGCGCAACCACACCGACAAACTCATCGACTTCTCCCCAATGGGCTGCCAAACCGGTTTCTACGCCCTGACCTTGGGAATCGAGATGCCAGAATTCCTCGCCATCCTCGAAAAGACCCTGAACGACATCCTCGATGCGACCGAAGTGCCCGCCGCCAACGAGGTCCAGTGCGGGTGGGGCGCCAACCACTCGCTTGCCGACGCCCAAGCCGCGGCACGCGCGTTCTTGGCTAAGAAGGCTGAGTGGGAAGAGGTTATGGCGTGATCATCATCCAATGCGCAATGGAGATGGAGGCGACTCCGTTCCTGCAGTTGCTTCCTGAGGGCCACCGCGTTGAAAGTGTCGCCAACCAGAAGTTCCATTTCGGCCCGGATTTCATCCTTGCGATCACGGGTATTGGTCTGGCGAATGCTGCTGCGGGCACGGCTCGCGCGCTGACGTTTGCCGGTGACGCTGACCTGGTTATTGCTGCGGGCACCTGTGGTGGTCTGCACAAGGACATTGAGGTTGGCGATATCGCCGTCGCGACCGAAGCGATCTACTCGATGGCCGACGCAACCGCATTCGGCTACGCCCCAGGTCAGGTGCCAGGAATGCCTGTCTCGTACTTTGCGGCACGGGTAGGGGCGCTGTCTGTGGCGTCGAAAAGCGGGCGCGTGATTTCCGCTGACGCGTTCATCACCGCAGCCAACGTTGACGCAGCTCGGGAGCGTTTCCCGGAGGCAATCGCGACGGACATGGAGACCGCAGCGATGGCGCAGACCTGTTTCGCAGCGGGCGTGCCGTGGGTGTCACTGCGTGCGGTATCCGACCTGTGCGGACCGGCAGCCGGCCAAGATTTCCACATGGACGGGGCGCTCGCGGCACATCGCAGTTTTGATGCCGTCATGGAGTTCCTTGATAAGGGTCCTGTGGCACAAATGCGACCAAGTTGATATGTATAAAACTCCAGTTCAGCTCGAACCGCGGGTACACTCGTAGGCAGATCAACAACTACTACAAATCAAGGAGTGCACATGGCAAAGGACTGGATTGAGGACGTCAAGAAGTACGCCCCTAAGGCTGACGACGCCGTACTGGAGAGCATGCTCAAGACCTACCGTCTGACCCTTTCTAACGCTGACGCAGCTTACGTTTCTTTCTCCGACGAGGAAGAGCTTAAGACTGTGCGCGAAAACTTCCTGAAGAAGAAGCTGGGCCTGACCGAGTCCGACGAGAAGCTCGACGAAGCCATCAAGGCTGTTGGCGAAAAGATGAAGGACGGCTCCAAGAACGGCCGCCTCGCTGTGTACTACCTCCTCGCTGAGAAGTTCGGCAAGCTGGGCGTATTCAAGTAAGCCCTCAAGGAAAATCACCCTCGCAATGCGAGGGTGATTTTTTGTGCCCCGGTTACTCGCCCTTGCCTCGTTGAACGAATACCAGGGCCAACACCGGAGCAACCAAACCCCACACCAGGTGATCTGCGCTAACACTGGTAGCAAATACGCCGACCAACCCCACCGCAGCACCGACCCGCAGCGGGACCGTCACCAGCCGGCGTCGAGAAGCAGCCCCTTAGGAGCTCAGCGAAGAACCACCCGGTCGCGGCGCCGGAGCGACCTTCTCCACCACGGTGATCTGCACGCTCTGGATCTTGCCGGTGTACTGATTCTGGGTGTTACGCGGGTTGATCGTCAGGGTGGTGGTGCCCGTCTTGGCGCCGTAGATCTGGTTCGGTGGCGTCACAGTCACGATGCTTGGATCAGCGCTCTCGAAGGCGCCATAGAGGAACGCTGGGGTTTGGTTGTTGTCCCACATCTTTGGCACTTCGCCCTCAACGTTGATGGCGATGTGGCCGGTTTCCCCGAGCTGAAGCTGGGTGCGGGAAGGCTTGCCACGCTGCAACAATGCGTCATCGGCTGCGAACGGGATCAGGTACTCACCATCAGGCAGGTTCCACGTCTGATTGTTCGGAGCCTCAGTGCCCACGCGCAGCGCCACAAAGTTGCTGAATGCTGCCTGGCCAAAGGACCGGGCTGCTGGGTTCAACAAGTTCCACAGGTGGCCAGTGGAGGAGTTCCACGCGCCACCGGCAGCCACGAGGTCAGGATATTCGGACGCCCACGCATTAACCGCACCGAGCGCACCAGTGCTCGCGAGGTTCTCAATGCCGGCAACCATGCCATTCGCGGAAGCGGTTGCCGCGCCCGTGCCGTTGGTGCGATCGTGGGCAAAACGCATGCTGGCTTCCACTGCGCGCTGCAGGGCCACACGCTCAGCATTGGAGTCAAACTGCACTGCATCGAGGTACTGCTGCTTGGTGTAGATACCGTGCTTGGCGGCGACATCGCGGAGTCGAGAAGGAGCCTGCCCTGACTCGGTGAACACTACATTCTCGTCCCACATCTTCGCGCGGACGTCGCGAATCTGCTGGCGGACCTGCTCACGCACGCTGGACATCTGCACATTGCCCTTGCGTGCCATGAGCGTGCCCTCGCCAATGGCTACGCGGGTGACCAGCGCACCGTTGTAGAACTCAGCGCCGTCCTGGGCGTGCGCCACTGGTGCCGATGGCAGCTCCGGCGCGATCACACCGGAAGCAGAAATTGAAAGAGCCGCCATGACAGCAGCAACCGAACGAAAATTCATAGCACAAAACCCCTGCACGATTGGTAAGTATGACTTATCTGATCATAAGCGGAACTGACCAAAAGTGAAGGGGTTGACCTAAGAATTCAGTCCTTTGACCGACCCTAGTTAGTAGGAGACGGGGTAGCGGACGGCGTCGCAGAACCGGTCGCAGAAGGGGTAGCGGATGGGGAAGGGGTTGGGGCCTTCTTCTCCACGGACACCGCGGTATCGACCTTCTTGTCGGAATCCTTCTGGGTGTTTGCGCAACCACTAAGGCCCAAAACGGCAGTCAGGGCAAGTGCGGACGCGATCAGTGCGGAGCGGGACATGCTAAAACCTGCTTTCGTCAAGTGAACTTTTCGTCCCCAAACTTACCAGGATTTGCCTACTTAGCAGCCAGTTCGCTCTCCACGAACCACTTGTGGTTCTTCATCTGCATTGGTCCGCTGGTCACGTCAACCATGTACACGGTTTCGGTGGTTTCGGAATCGATGGTCGCGTCAGCGCCCTTCATGCCCGGCATGTGGTCGGCGTTGAGCTCAGCAGTCGCAGCGTCGGCGTGTGGCTTGAGTTCTTCAAACACGACCCACTTGTGGTTCTTAACCTCGGCGCCACCGGTGGTTGGGGTGTAGCTCACGGCATACGCGGTGGTGTCGTAGGCACCCACGATCTTCGCGGTCGCGCCCATCATGCCGTCCATGTGATCAGCCTTCAGCACAACCTCGGTGCCCACCGGGAACGCAGGGTTCGCAGCCACCTTCATGTTTGCCGGCGCAGCGCCACCGTCCATGGCGTGATTGTGCTCGTGGGACGCAGCCGGCGCCTTAACGACGGCCGAAGTCGCAGTATCCACCTTCAGATCACTGTCCTTTTGAGAGTTTGCGCAACCAGCCAGGGTGAGGGCAGCGATAGCAACAGTAGCGAGAGCACGACGAGTCATGAGGACCATCCTTTACAAAGTCAGCCTTGTGATTTTTCAAATGTAGCAAGCTGCTTTGTCGGCTTCACAAAGCGGGACCATAGGAAATCCGCTACCAGGAAGGCGACCACTGAGATACCGAAGAGCGGCGCCAAAATCGCATACCCAATCATGATGGCGATAAAAGGCCAGGACCATGCGCTGCGGGCCGGGATCCAGGACCTGCGGCGTCGAAAAGCCTGCCACCACATGGCATAACCCAAGGCCGTGACCAGCAGGATCCCCAGAGCCAGCGCTCCCAGAGCAAGCTCGGACCAGATGCCGAAGAGGAAACCCATGTGGAGATTGATCAGCCATTCGGTGAGCTTCGCGGGCAGGGGCCAAGCACTAAACGGCACCCGCTCCACCACCTTTTCGGACACAGGATTGACCACGACGGAATTCATGCTGAGTCGATAAGGCTGGCGGGACTCCTGCACGACCCACGGATCCGTGACATACGCGCCCGGCTTCGCCTCAATGCGGCCCGTCAGCCCCTCCTTCCGCGCAGCCTTCACCACGCCTGAAGCATTCATCGCCTGCGCCGCCGGCACCGCCTTCGCCTGGGTAGCCGGAGCCTTCCAATCCAGCTGAGTACGCACATCACCAATGTTCGCCCCAGCGACACCCGACCAGGTCAGACCGGTAATCGTGAGGAAAAGCATGCCCGGCAGCAGCCACAGCCCCAGCTGGCGGTGCCACTTTGCCGCCTTGCGTGACGACGCCCGGGAGCGAAGCACCATCACCAGGCCGGCAATCGCGATCGCACCCATCCAGGACGCAGCAAGCTCGGAATAGAATCGTCCCGGCGCGCCGAGCCACAGCTGCTTGTGGCCCTCAGACAACCACGCGCGAAACGGCGAGGCCGCGGAGCTGCCGTACTGCACCATGTCCCCCTTGACCTGCAGATCGACCGGATCCACGAACACAGCCCGGCGGTAAGAGGCTGAGGGTTGGGAAGGATCGTGGAAGAGAACGCGGGTGGTGTGGCCATCTTCCACCTGGACGCCCGACAGCCGCAGGTCGGGGTGTTCCTGCCAGGCCCGCTGGATCTGCTTGTCCACATCCTGGGGCTCGCCAGGGGATGCGGTGTAAACATCGTGGTAAATGACATTTTCGATGCTCGGTGCAAAAGCGTAGAGCAGTCCCGTAAGCGCTGCGACCGCGATGAACGGCCCGATCAGGACCCCGGCAACAACATGGAGACGACGAGCTCGTTGACGTTGATTCAATGCCGCGCGGCGCGCGGTTGGTTTGAGAAGAACAGTCATAGAAAAGTTGTCGGAAATAATTACCAACTAATTCCCGACTGTTTTTCGCGGGGTGGTCCTAAAGTTTGTTTCGAAGCAGCGCAGCAGCAGCTGCCGGGTCCTTCGCTTCCGTCAAAGCCCGCACCACCACAATGCGCTGAGCGCCAGCATCAATCACCTCAGGAGCGGTCTCAGCAGAGATGCCGCCGATGGCAAACCACGGCTTGTCTCCCGCCAGGTCAGCGCACTGTTTTACCACCTCAAGGCCCACTGCTGGGCGTCCCGGCTTCGTGGGAGTCGGCCACACCGGACCGATGACGGCGTAGTCGAGACCAGGGTCGGAGTAGGACTGCTGGAACTGTGCCACCGAGTTGTTGGAGCGTCCCATGAGGACGTTAGGCCCCAGCACCTTGCGGGCTTGCTGCGTGGTGAGGTCCCCTTGGCCGACATGGAACACGTCGGCGTCGACAAGCAGGGCGACATCGGCGCGGTCGTTGACAGCGAACATTTTGCCGTGCTGACGTGCGACGTCGGCGAGCGTTTCGAGGGCGGTGATTTCGGCGCGCGCCTCGAGTTTCTTGTCGCGGAGCTGGATGATGTCCGCGCCACCCTCGTAGCAGGCGTGGAGGAATTCCGTGAGATCACCCTGCGTGCTGCGGGCGTCAGTGCACAGGTACAGCTTCGTGTGAGCGAGAGCATTTTCACGTTCGGCGCGGTTCATGCGTTCTATAGTAGAAGCATCGTGGGAGTCCTCGTGCGCCAAGAGGACTGAGAGGGCAGCGCTTAATGCCGACCGCTTAACCTGATGCGGGTCATGCCGCCGGAGGGAGATTGTTGTGTTAGACGTTGCCATTGTCGGCGGCGGAATCGTAGGCCTCACCACAGCGTGGACACTCATACAACGAGGCTATGACGTGCAGGTTTTCGATCCAGAACCTGCGTCCGAAGCAAGTTTTGCGGCCGCGGGAATGCTCGCGCCGGTATCCGAAGTCGTGTGGGATCAGCCAGGCCTATACCCGCTCATGCGACGCTCCCGGGAGCTCTACCCGGAGCTAGCGGCCTCGGTGGCGGAAGCATCCGGGATGGATGTCGGCTACCTGCCGTCGGAGACCTTGGTGTGCGCAGGCGACAATGCCGACCGCGTTTACCTGCAGGAACTGATGGACTTGCAGTCGGAAATCGGTGAGGTCGAGCTGTTGTCCGCCCGCCAAGCCCGATCTATCGAGCCTGGCCTTGGCCCTGGTGTCGTGGGCGCGGTCCGTATTCCAGGCGATCACCAAATCGATCCGCGCAAGTTCTGCGCCGCCCTCATTCACCTGCTCGGCAGCCGCCTCGTGCGTGAAAAGGTCGTTGCAGTCGAGCCCGGCGCGATTACCCTGTCCTCCGGATTGCAGGTTGAAGCGGGCAAGGTTGTTGTCGCCAATGGCTTGGCTGCAAAAGACTTCGTTGACCTGCCTCTTCGCCCCGTTCATGGCGACGTCATGCGCCTGCGCGTCCCGGAGCACGTGCAGCCACTCGTCAGCCGCACGGTCCGCGCCGTCGTCCGCGGGCGCCCGGTCTATGTGGTGCCCCGCAGCGATGGCACGATCGTGCTCGGCGCCACCTCCCGCGAGGATGACATGTGGGGCGTGTCCGCGGAGGGTGTACACCAGCTGCTTCGCGACGCCCACCACATCATCCCTGGACTGTGGCACTGCGAGATCCTGGAAATGACAGCCAGGGCCCGTCCCGGGTCTCCCGACGATATCCCGTTCATTGGCGAAGTGGATCCAAGGCTGGTGGTGTCCACTGGCTACTTCAGGCACGGCATCCTGCTGGCCGCCATCGGTGCAGAATTCACCGCTGACGTAGTCTGTGAGAAACCGCTGCCGAATTGGGCAGCTGAAGCCGTTGATCCACGCCGGTTTAAGGAGCGAGCATGACTGTAGTAAATGGCACTCACTACGAGGCAGCAGCCGACGAAACTATCGCTGACCTGGTCATGGAGATGATCGGCCGAGTCGAAGGCGTGGCGGTAGCCGTCGATGGCGCCGTGGTCCCGCGCAGCACATGGGCCGACACGCCCGTGGCCGGAACCATCGAAATTGTCACCGCAGCGCAGGGAGGCTAACAGTGGAGTTCCTCAATGAGTCCCGTCTGATCATGGGCACCGGTGGCGCAACTTCGCTCGACACTCTGGAACGCGCGCTCATCGAATCCGGCACGCGCCTGACCACCGTGGCTATGCGCCGCTTCGACGCGCACACCGGCATGGGCATCTTCGACATGCTGCGTCGCAACAACATCCAGGCCCTGCCGAACACCGCGGGTTGTTTCTCCGCCCGCGACGCCGTCCTCACCGCCGAACTTGCCCGCGAAGCGCTCGAGACCAACCTGATCAAGCTGGAAGTCATCGCCGACGAGGACACCTTGCTTCCCGACGGCGTCGAGCTTCTCGACGCTGCAGACCAGCTGGTCACTAAGGGTTTCGAAGTGTTTGCCTACACTAATGACGATCCTGCACTAGCACGCCGCCTGGAGGAGATCGGCGTGGCAGCAGTGATGCCAGCGGGCGCTCCGATTGGCACCGGGCTCGGCATCTTGAACCCGCACAACATCGAACTGATCGTGGAACGCGCGCAGATTCCTGTCATTCTCGATGCCGGCATCGGCACGGCCTCCGACGCAGCATTGGCGATGGAGCTTGGCTGCGACGCCGTCCTCCTGGCCTCCGCTGTCACTCGCGCGCACGATGCCGTGAAGATGGCTTCCGCCATGAAGCATGCGGTCATTGCTGGCCGAGAGGCTTTCGAAGCCGGTCGCATCCCGAAGCGTAAGCTGGCGCAAGCAAGCTCGAGTATGGAAGGACGTGCTGAATTTGGGTGATCAAGCCCTGTCCCCGGAGGAGCGTCTCCGCTACGCCCGCCACCTCACGCTGCCTGGCGTGGGGGAGGAAGGCCAACTGAAGCTCAAGGCCGCGAAGGTGCTGGTCATCGGCGCGGGTGGCCTCGGTTCCCCAATCCTCAACTACCTGGGCGCAGCTGGCGTCGGCCACATCACGGTCCTCGATGGGGACGTGGTGGAGGAGTCCAACCTACAGCGCCAAACCATCCACCGCATGGAGGACATCGGACGCAACAAGGCTGAATCCGCCACCGATGCACTGCGACGCCTCAACCCATACATCGCAGTGGAAGGCGTGAAGACACACCTCACGCACCTCAACGCCATCGAACTATTCCAGGCCCACGACCTGGTCATTGACGGCACCGACAATTTCGCCACCCGCTATCTTTCCAACGACGCCGCCGAGCTCACCAGTACCCCACTCGTCTGGGGCACCATCAGCCAATTCCAGGGCCAGCTCAGCGTCTTCGACCCGAATCGCGGCCCCATGCTCCGCGACCTCTTCCCCGAAATGCCGCCAGCCGACGCCGTCCCGAGCTGCGCCGTCGGCGGCGTATTCGGCGCACTGCCTGGGCTTGTTGGGTCAATGATGGCCATCGAAGCGCTCAAGCACATCACGGGTGTGGGGGAGGTTGCCGTCGGCAAGCTCGTGCTCCTCGACGCCCTGACCACCTCCATGCGCACGCTCACCTTCACCCGCGACCCGGGCCGCGCGCCCGTCGAAAAGCTGCAGCCTGTCGACGAGCCGGTCACTACCACCGTCGAGCCACAGGGCACGCTCATCGACGTCCGCACCCCCGAGGAGACCGCTCTTGGTGTCATCCCGGGAGCACACCTGGTGCCGCTGGCTGAGATCGAGGAGCGAGGCTGGGAAGCAGTCGCACCATTCGTGCGGGACACGACCACGTTCTACTGCAAATCCGGCATGCGCTCCGAGCGTGCCATCAAGCTCATCCGCGAGCACACGGAGGCGGAATTGCTGAACCTCCAAGGCGGATACGTAGCGTGGAGTGCGCGGAATTAATTCACGTTTTAGTATGACTATGTGGAGACATTAAGCTCGCTTATCGCAGCGGCCGCCATAGGCACGACCGGCCTATACCCCGTTGCTGCAATCGGCCCCGACGGCACCCAACAAGTCGTAGCCGTCGGCTCCACCGACAGCGGGCTCACCGTCCACACCCTCACCGGCGAAGCCACCGACCTCTCCCTCGAGCTCTACCAAGACGGCACCCTCCGCCTCGTGCCCCGCACCGACGAGGGACGCGCCATCAAGCTTGCCGACGCCGATCCCACCGGCCCCACCTCCGCCGGAATCGTGCCCATCCCAGAGCACTACATCTACAACCCCAACGCCTGGCACACCGGCTACCACGACTACTGCACCTCATCGCCCGACTTCTACCTCACCCCAGACCTATCCGCCGACTTCCGCGGCGCATGTGCCAACCACGACATGTGCATGGAAGACTTCGACTACCTCGACCACGGCGTCGGATGGTGCAACGCAGCCCTACTCCTAGACATGCGGGCCGTATGCCACTCCGTTTACGTCGGTGAACTGGAGAATCATCAACAAGGATGCCGGGACACCGCAGAGCTCTACTACCGGGCGGTGACGCTCGCCAATTGGGAGCGGTTCTGAAATCTTTCCCGTATTTGGACCAGAATTTTGGCATTTCCGCAGGACAGCCCGTCTAAGGACGGGGAAATCTTTCCCCTAATTGGACACCCTGTCCAGGGCTTTTACAGAAATTCCGGTCCAAACAGGGGATGTTTTTCCGCCCCAGGGAAGTCTTTCCCGCCTTCAGGCAACCCGACCTGGGGTTTTCCGCAATTTCTGGTCCAAATACGGGAAAGATTTCGCCCCCACCCAGGCGCCGAGGCTGTTGAGTATGAGGTCATCGATGTCCGTGAATCCGAGGCTGAACACGAACTGTGTGATTTCGATGCCCAGGCTCACGCCCGCTGCGATTAGGACGGTGCGACGGATGGGGAAGGGTCGGTAGGCGCACAGCCGGGCTACGAGCAGCCCGAAGGGGATGAAGAGTCCGACGTTGAAGATGATGTTGGTGATTGATCCCCACCAGGGCGTGGAGGTGAAGAGGTCGCTGAAGGGGATTAGTTCGAGTTTGCGGATGTGGTGGGCCCGTGAGCTCCAGATGGGGCGGAGCTCGAAAAATGGTTTGCCGACGGTGACCAGGGCCAGGAATGCGCAGTATAGGCCGAGGACGATTTTGACTAGTCGCCGAGTTATAGGAACCTCCTGCCAACTTTCAGTGCTGTGCTCATGACCTGCGCAAACTTCTCCCCATGTCCGCTTACGGGGAGGACGCGCTGCTCTGCCACTGTACGCGTCTCGGTGAATTTCAGCAGCCCGTCGACGCCGTGTCGGCGCCCCAACCCGGAGTCTTTCCAGCCACCCATTGGCGCGGACACGGAGGCCCAGGCAGCCGCGTACCCTTCGTTGATGTTGACGGTGCCGGCGTGGAGTTGCCGGGCGATGCGCCACCCGACGCGCGGCTTTGCGACGACACTGGCATTGAGCCCGTATTCCGTGTCGTTTGCCCTGGCCACGGCTTCGTCGATACTGTCCACGACCTCGATGTAGACGACGGGGCCGAATACTTCTTCCGTCTTCAGGCGGGCGCCTTCTGGAACAGCCGCGAGGATTGTCGGCTGGTAGAGGCGGCCTTTCGGAGGGTTACCTCCGGTGAGTATCTGGGCTCCGTGGGCTACCGCGTCCTCGACAAACTCGTGGACTTTGCGCGCGTGGTCCTCGCTGATCAGCGAGCCCATGTCGTAGTCCCAGCCACCAATTCCGACGCGCAGGTTGCGGGTCTTTGCCACGAATCGCTCGGTGAATTCGGTGGCGATAGTGCGCGGGGCGTAAATGCGTTCGATGGAGATGCACAGCTGGCCCGAGTTGGCGAAGCAGGCGTTAACTGCAATCTCGGCGGCCTTCTCGATGTCCGCGGATTCGTCCACAAGCAGCGGATTCTTGCCACCGAGCTCTGCGGAATACCCGATCAGTCGTTCACCGGCGATCGCGCCGAGCTTGCGGCCGGTGGCGGTTGAACCGGTGAACATGAGGTAGTCGCAGTTGTGGGCGATCTCTTGCCCCACGGTTTCCCCGGAACCGGGAACCACCTGGAACAGCTCGCGTGGCATGCCGCATTCGTAGAGTATTTCTGCAGCTAGGAGGGCAGTGTTTGGGGTCTTGGAGTCCGGTTTGAGCACCACGGCGTTGCCCGCGAGCAGCGCCGGGATGGCGTCGGAAATTGCCAGGGAAAGCGGGTAATTCCATGGCGAGATAATGCCGACTACGCCCACAGGTTCCCGGTCGACAATCGTGCGGGTGAGCAGGGGCAACGCCCCTTTCACGCGACGGGATTTCAGGAGTTTCTGGGCGATGTGCGCGTAGTGACGCGAGGTGATCGCGACATCGAGGACTTCCTCAAACGCATGGCCACGGGCCTTCCCGGTTTCGGCCTGGATGGCGTCGAGAAGCTCGCTTTGGCGCGCGAGCACAAGGTCGTGGTAGCGCAGGAACACCTTCGCAAGCTCGTCGGTGCTGGGGCGGGTGGCCTGCGCGCGGCGGGCGAGTGCGAAGGTGCGTGACATCGGGCTACTTAACCACCAGGTTCACCATTCGGCCTGGCACGACGATCTGCTTGACCACCGTCTTGCCCTCGACGTGCGAAGCGACGGCCTCCATCGCCTTCGCGACGACCGCGTCCTGCGCAGCATCGGTCGCGACCATGATGCGGCCGCGGACCTTGCCGTTGACCTGGACAGGCAGCTCGATTTCGTCGTCTACCAGGTACTTCTCATCGAAGCCAGGGAAGTCGACGTAGGTGACCGTCTCGGTGTGGCCCAGGCGCTGCCACAGCTCCTCGGCCACATGCGGCGCAATCGGCGCGAGCATGATCACCAGTGGCTCGACGGCAGCGCGCGGCGCCCCACCGTTGTAGGCCTTGGTCAGGTGGTTGACGAACTCGATGAGCTTGGCGACGACCGTATTGAG
Source organism: Corynebacterium sp. H130 (assembly GCF_037572395.1). NCBI lineage: Bacteria > Bacillati > Actinomycetota > Actinomycetes > Mycobacteriales > Corynebacteriaceae > Corynebacterium > Corynebacterium sp. H130. The sequence continues at coordinate 89,308 of NZ_JBBHLA010000003.1, forward strand.
GCGCAGCTCCTGGTAGTCCTCAGTGACGCCCGCGATGGTGCGGTGCAGAGCCTTCTTGTCGTCTTCGGTCAGCTCAGCATCGGTGACCACGAGCTCGCCAGAATCCTCATTGACAGCCAGGCGCCAGAGGCGCTGCAGGAAGCGGTGCGCACCGATGACGTCCTTGGTTGCCCATGGACGAGAGGTGTCCAGTGGGCCCATGGCCATCTCGTAGACGCGCAGGGTGTCGGCGCCGTAGTCGTCGCAGATCTCGTCAGGGGAGACGGAGTTCTTCAGGGACTTGCCCATCTTGCCGTATTCCTGGTGGACCTCCTTTTCCCCGTAGTAGAACGCGCCTTCGCGTTCTACTACCTCGGCGGCTGGGACGTACACACCACGATCATCGGTGTAGGCGAAGGCCTGGATGTAGCCCTGGTTGTAGAGGCGTCGGTATGGCTCGAAGGAGGAGACGTGGCCGAGGTCGAAGAGGACCTTGTGCCAGAAACGGGAGTACAGCAGGTGGAGAACGGCGTGCTCGACACCACCGACGTAGAGGTCGACGCCACCGCAGTCGTTTTCGGACTGTGGGCCGGTCCAGTAGCGCTCGTTTTCAATGTCGCAGAACTTGTCGTCGTTGACTGGATCGATGTAGCGCAGCTGGTACCAAGAAGAACCTGCCCACTGCGGCATCACATTAGTGTCGCGCTTGTACTTACGTGGGCCGTCGCCGAGATCCAGCTCGACCTCGACCCATTCCGTGGCCTTGGCCAGTGGTGGCTGAGGCTCGGAGTCGGCGTCCTCTGGGTCGAAGGAGACTGGCTTGTAGTCCTCGACTTCTGGCAGCTCGATTGGCAGCATGTTTTCAGGCAGGGCGTGAGCGATGCCGTCTTCGTCGTAGACAACTGGGAATGGCTCGCCCCAGTAGCGCTGGCGAGCAAACAGCCAGTCACGCAGCTTGTACTGAATCTTCTCCTCGCCGAGGCCCTTTTCGGTCAGCCACGCGATCGTCTTCTCGATTGCGGCAGCCTTGTCCAGGCCGTTGATATCGAGATCGCCGTTGGAGGAGTTCACGGCCTCGCCGGACTCGGTAAACGGCTCTACCTCGATGTTTCCACCCTTGACAACCTCAACGATTGGCAGCTCAAAAACTTTGGCGAACTCATAGTCGCGGGTGTCATGGGCTGGTACGGACATGATGGCACCGGTACCGTAGCCCATCAGAACGTAGTCCGCGATGAAGATCGGAACTTCCTTACCCGTCACTGGGTTGGTGGCGTAGGTACCAAGGAAGACACCAGTCTTTTCCTTATTTTCCTGGCGCTCAAGGTCGGACTTCGCCGCGATGCTTGCGCGGTAGGCCGCGACGGCCTCCTTCGGGGTGGTCTCGCCGAAGGTCCACTTCGAGTTGACGCCGTCAGCATAGGAATCTGCCGTCAGGGCGTCGACAAGCTCATGCTCAGGGGCGAGCACCATGTACGTCGCGCCGAAGAGGGTGTCTGGGCGGGTGGTGAATACGCGAAGGTTGCCGGCAGGGGAGGAGAAGTCGACCTCGGCGCCACGGGAACGGCCGATCCAGTTGCGCTGCATGGACTTGACCTTGTCTGGCCAGTCGAGGTATTCGAGGTCGTCGATGAGACGGTCGGAGTAGGCGGTGATGCGCATCATCCACTGCGACAGCTGCTTGCGGAAGACCGGGAAGTTGCCGCGCTCGGACTTGCCGTCAGCGGTGACCTCCTCGTTTGCGAGCACCGTGCCGAGGCCCGGGCACCAGTTCACCATGGAGCGAGAGCGGTAGACCAGGCGGAACTCGTCAACGACCTCAGCCTTTTCCACCTTAGTGAGTTCGTTGTAATTACGGCCATCCTTGGTCTGACGGGTGCCGTTTTCCAGCTCTTCGATCAGTTCCTGAATAGGGCGGGCCTTCTTCAAATCAGGATCAAACCAGGAGTTGAAGATCTGCAGGAAGATCCACTGCGTCCACTTGTAATACTCGGTATCGGTGGTCGCGACGCTGCGGCGCTTGTCGTGACCCAGGCCCAGGCGGCCGAGCTGACGCTCCATATTGTCGATGGATTCCTGCGTCTTAATACGCGGGTGCGTACCCGTCTGGATGGCGTATTGCTCGGCTGGCAGACCGAAGGCGTCGTAACCCAGCGTGTGCAGCACGTTCTTGCCCTGCATGCGGTTGAAACGTGCGAAAACATCCGTGGCGATGTAGCCCAGCGGGTGACCCACGTGCAGGCCTGCGCCCGATGGGAATGGGAACATGTCCTGCACGAACAGCTTGTCCTTAGGGAGCTCACCCTGTGCCGCGAGCGCGCCCACCGGGTTCGGCGCGTTAAACGTGCCGTTCTCGCGCCAAAAGCCCTGCCACTTGGTTTCAATGTCAGCTGCCAGCGCAGCGCCGTAACGATGCTGAGGAGTGTTTTCGCCTGGGTTTGTCATGCGTAATAGTGTACTGCTTTGCCTTTTCGACGGCGCGTTTGGGCTGGTCATTCCACATAGCGGGACGCGCTTGCCAGGGACACTCTTCCTTTTGCATTCGGCTGCAGGCATACTTCGCGCGACTGCACGCGTACTCGCGATGTAGTACTACTACGTTTCCAGCCTGATTTAGCGCACTTTTGAACCCTTCTTTGTAGTAGTACTACATCCTCAGTACCCCAAAGTTATCCACAGCATTGAAGCCAAGAGCAATTATCCACAGCTTTTCATGAAGCCCGCTTTCCCAAATTTGGCCATTGAGTTAGCTTTCCGGTCATGAAGCTCAAACTGATTGATTCAAGGACGATCCCATCGTCCGACGAGTCCTTTTGGACAAAGGTCCGCAATGGGGAATTAGTAAAAGTTCACGGAACGTTCTACGCCAATGCCTACAGATGGAAAAGACTGCGATTATGGGAGCGTGAAATGATGCATGCAACAGCCGTGGGACTTGGCGCCCGAACCGCAGTGCTAGTTGGACGGTCTGCTGCTGCGATCTGGCAGCTTCCCATCATTCACCGAAACGAACCCTTCGTTGCCGAGCTCATGTACCCAAAACACCGGCGACCAGGCGGAAAGCAGAAGCAGCAAAGAGATCTCTACTTTCGAATTGGGTATCTTGCAGAAGGGGAGATCGTCGAAAAGGCCGGCGTGAGAGTCACCAGCCTGCAAAGAACCGCCATTGATGTCGCTCGTTTTGAAAATTTTCCCCACGCACTGATGATCGTTGAAGGGTGTCTGCGTGAATATCCCAAGACATTTGCGAAGGCTAAGGACGCGATTCGCTCTGGACCGCCAGCAAAGGGTATGACCCAGGCACGAAAAGTCTTCAAAACGGCAAGTGCGAAATCAGAATCGCCAGCTGAATCTCTAACACTCGGACATCTGCACGTCAGCGGAATTTGCTCCGAACATGACACGCTTCAAAATCATTCGATCAACGTGGAAGGCAGAACCTACAGGCCCGACTTCTTGATTGATGGTTGGCTCATCATTGAAGTCGACGGCGAAGTGAAGTACAACGACCAGTTGCAACCATTTGACGAGGTTATCAAAGCAGAACGCGCCAGAGAGTCACGCTTGCAAAATGCCGGATACCGCGTCTTGCGGTTTCGATGGCCGGACTTAATTGACGGCGCATTCATCGCAGAGGTTCGGCGAGCCTTAAGTCAAGGAAACCGTGGAGTCGTACCGGAGAAGTAGTACTACTACAAACAAGCCCTCAAAACATGCCCAAAACCTTTCGTTTTGGTAGTAGTACTACTTCCTCAGTACACACAACCCACAAACCCTGGCCAAAATGTTCAACGACCGGATTTCCTAAGCCACACCTGCAACAATGCCGCGGCGCCAGTATCGCCCGCTCACCTCTACCTGCTGCAAACCTTGCCAACACAACCCAGTGATCGCGATCACATTTACTTCCCAAAAACCCTAGGCAAGCCCAATAGATCCAACTAACATCCGTCCAAACATGGTGAGCGCCGTCACATCTCACGGCGTTCGCCAACACAACGGCTCGCACCACAGGGCCCTGGCAATGTTAGGACTGGTGACACGATGACCACGGTTATTGAACCCCACAAGATGAGCCTCGAGGACCGATACACCCTCGAGGAAGGCACGGTACTTCTTGGAGGAATCCAGGCGCTCGCCCGCATGGTGCGCGACCGCGCGGCACTCGACCAGCGCCTCGGGCTAAAGACGGCCTCCTTCATCTCCGGCTACGAAGGCTCCCCGCTGGCCGGCTATGACCTCGAAATTGCAGGCAAGGCGAAGAAGTTCCTCGACCCGTTTCACGTGAAACATCAGCCGGCTTTGAATGAAGAAATCGGCGCCACCTCGGTCATGGGTTCTCAGATGGCGCAGACGAAGCAAGGCATCGACGGTGTCGTCGGCTACTGGTATGGCAAAGCCCCAGGTCTCGACCGCGCAACCGATGCGCTGCGACACGCGAACATGATCGGCACCAGCAGCACCGGTGGGGCAGTGGCCATCGTCGGCGATGATCCCGGCGCGAAATCGAGTACCGTCCCCTGCGCCTCCGAGATGGAGCTCGCGGACATGTACATGCCGATCCTGTACCCGGCGGATTCCCAAGACATTCTCGATCTCGGCATTCACGCAGCTCTCATGTCCCGCACGAGCGGACTCTGGACAAGCTTAAAGATTTCAGCCCACGTTGCCGACGGTTCCAGCACAGTGAACCTCAGCAACTGGACGCCAAACTTCGGCGACCTGGGAGAAAGCCCGCACGTCCCAAGCGGACACCTGCTGGGCAAGAACCTGCTCGATCTTGAACGCTCCCAACTCGAGATCCGCATGCCACGCGCTGTGGAGTACGCGCGAATCAACGGAATCAACCAGATCAAGGTCAAGACACATAGCGACCGCATCGGCATCGTCGCCGCTGGCAAGACCTACCTAGACGTGTGCTCGGCCCTGCAGCGTCTCGGCCTGACCGAAGAAGATCTCAACAGGCGTGGCATCCGACTGCTCAAGCTCGGCATGGTCTACCCGCTGGAGCAGACGATCCTCCACGATTTCATCGACGGACTCGACGAGGTCATCGTGGTGGAAGAAAAGCGCGACTTCATCGAGACCCAAATCCGCGAAATCCTGTACAACACCCGCCACATGCCAAATGTTCGTGGCAAGACGAACGAGGACGGCAGCCCTCTGTTCTCTCGCTTCGGCGAGCTGGACATTGACTCCGTCACCAAGGGGCTCGTGCACCGCCTGGGTACTATCCACGGGATTGAGCTCAAGACTATTGAACAGCCACGCACAAAGATCCAGCTTCCGCTCGCGCAACGCACCCCGTACTTCTGCTCGGGCTGCCCTCACAACTCTTCCACCAAGGTGGCGGAGAATTCCCTGGTCGGCGCTGGTATCGGCTGCCATGCAATGGTGTTGCTCCAGCCGGAGAGCCAGGTGGGCAACGTGGTTGGCGTGACCCAAATGGGTGGCGAAGGCGCGCAGTGGATCGGCATGGCGCCCTTCGTTGCGGAAACCCACTTCGTGCAAAACCTCGGCGACGGCACCTTCGATCACTCCGGCTCCCTTGCCGTCCGTGCTGCCGTCGCTGCCGGCGTGAACATCACCTACAAGTTGCTGTTTAACGGTACGGTCGCGATGACGGGCGGCCAGGACCCGGTCGGCGGCAAGAACCTTCGCGAAACCCTGGAGATCCTCAAGGCGGAGAAAGTCGCGCGCATCGTGGTGACCACTGATGACGTCCGCGCGACTCGTCGACAAGTGCCCCGCGGCATCGAGGTCCGTCACCGGGGCGACATGATCGACGTCCAGCGCGAATTGGCGCAGGTCCCGGGCGTGACCGTCCTCGTGCACGACCAGCACTGCGCCGCGGAAAAACGCCGAAAGCGCAAGCGTGGTCAGTTCGAAACCCCGGACCAGCGCATCATGATCAACGAGCGCATATGCGAGGGCTGCGGCGACTGCGGCGACAAGTCGAACTGCCTGTCGGTCCACCCGGTCGACACGGAATTCGGGCGCAAAACGCGCATCGACCAGTCCACCTGCAACCTCGATTTCTCCTGCGTGGAGGGCGACTGCCCGTCGTTCATGGCGATCTCCGGCATCTCCAAGGTCAAGCCGCTCACCGCTCCGGCGCTGTCCGCCAACATCCCCGCGCCCGAGTTCGCGCAGGTCACCGACTCCTACGGCATCCGCATCACCGGCATCGGCGGCACGGGCGTGGTCACCGTCTCCGCCGTGCTCGCCACCGCCGCGCTTATCGACGGCCTACAGGCCCGCACCGTCGACATGACCGGACTCGCACAAAAGGGTGGAGCAGTGGTCTCGGATGTGAAGCTTTCTTCTGGAAATATCCAGCAAGCTGCAAAGATCGCAGCAGGTGAGGCCGACCTGTACCTCTGCGCCGATGGTTTGGTGGGCGCATCCAGCGACTATCTCAAGGTCGCGTCTTCTGGTCGCACGACCGCCGTGCTCTCCACGGCGAAGGTCCCGACGGGCGAAATGGTGAAGGACATTGCCGTCGGCTACCCGGCGCTGGACGACATCTCCTCCCGCATCGCCGAGTCCTCCAAGCGTCTCGTCGCGCTGAACCCGGTGCAGCTCACCGAAGAGCTCTTCGGTAACTCCGCAACCGCCAACATTTTCCTGGTCGGCGCTGCTTTCCAGACCGGCTCCCTCCCAATCTCAGCCGCCGCAATCGAGGAAGCGATTCAGCTGAACGGCGTTGCGGTCGAGTCGAACCTGCAAGCTTTCCGACGTGGCCGCCAGGCCATCTTCGACCCTGACGCGCTGCAGCGCACCCTGGATGCGATGCGTCCGGAGGAGACCCCACAGGCGGTACACAATCTGGATGACATCATCCGCCTCCGCGTCCTCGAGCTCACCGAATACCAAAATTCTTCCTACGCGCAGGCATACGTTGAGCTGGTCGACGAGGTCCGCCTAGCCGAGGAAGCCGCAGGTCACGGCACCACAATCCTCTCTGAGGCCGTGGCCCGAAACCTGTACAAGCTCATGGCATACAAGGACGAATACGAAGTCGCGCGCCTTGCCACCGATCCAGTGGTCTACGGAGACGTTGCATCCGCATTCGGACCTGACGCGCGCGTTGCGGTGAAGCTGCACCCACCAGTGCTGCGCGCTCTTGGTTTGAACAGGAAGATCTCCCTCGGACCGTGGGCTCAACCAGTACTGCGAGGCCTGGCCCACGGCAAGCGCCTGCGCGGTACCCCGCTGGACTTCTTCGGCATGACCGCAGAGCGGCGCATGGAACGCGCCTTGGTCGCTGAGTACCGCTCATTTGTGGAACAGCTCGTGGTCAATATGTACGGCTCCGTGACCCTCGAGTGGCTGACCGAAGCGGCCCGAGTTGCCGGCCTGCCAGACATGGTCCGCGGCTTCGGCGAAGTGAAGGAACACAACGTTATCGCTTACCGACGTGAATTTGAGGCAGGTAAGCAGGGGCTGTTCTAAATCGTTCCCGTGATATTGCTGATTCAGGCGTTGTTTTCGGCAATTTCACGGGAACGATTCTGCCTTAGAGGGGAGCGAACTTAACACCCTACTTCCCACGAAATTCTGCACACCACTATTGACCTGCAGAAACAACTTAACACTCAACATAACACCTACTTCCCACATGTGTTATGTAGGGTGTTAAGTTCAATTGAAAGTACCGTCGATGGATGCTTCTCTGCTGCTTAGTTGTGAAAGAAAAATCCATCTACCTCTTCGTGCAATTCTTCTCCAACTGTTCCTTCGAGGTACCAGTCGGTGGCGCTTCCCACTGATTCCGGACCATCTCATCAGCTGGCCAGGCCTGTAGCTCCTTCACCTGCAATGTCACTGGCCGGATGAGCTTGCCCTGATCGAAGAAGCTTGGCTTCGGAAATGCCGATGCGATCAAGTACTTTTCTGGATCCGTGGGAATGTTGGTTGGTTTTTCTTTCTGCCAGCCCTCCGGGTTACTCAGGTTGACCGTGAAGTAGCCGGTCATTGGGTCTTCGCGTTTGAGATGGACCCAGTAGGGATTATTGGAACCACCAGGGCCGTCATACATGCCACCACACACTTCAATTTCGCGCACCTCCTCGCCAGGACAGGCGTAGACATGCAACGTGATGGCGCCATCGGAGTCATGGGAAAGGGCAGTATCGCCGACGTGCGGATAGCTGGGCAGCCATTTCAGAAATACCGCGAATGCGATTACCAGCACCACTAGCACTGCGCCACATCCGACAAGTGTTTTCTTTTTCATAAGTGAAATCCTACCTGCGCTGCACTATTTACCGTAAGCCTCCATAATAGAAATATGACCTGCTCACGACGCATTTTTCTGTTGGGAACGGCAACAACTCTCTCCGGCGCGATTCTGGCAGCCTGTACGAAGCTGGAACACGAGCCGGAGCACATCGCTAAGTTCGAGACCACCGAAATTCCCGTTGGGGGAGCGGTAACCTTCGGCAATTTCTTCGTTGCGCAGCCAAAGGAGGGTCTGTTCAAGGCCTACAGAGCCGAATGCACCCACCAGGGCGGGAGCGTTGAGATCTTTGAAAACGGCAAGGGCCGCTGCAGGGAACACAACTCTACCTTCGATCTGGAGACCGGGGAAGTGACCTGGGGCCCGGCGCGCGATCCGCTCAAGCCGGCAAAGATAACTAACAAGGGCAAGACCTTGTACCTGCAGGGATAGAAATCTTTCCCCCATTTGAACCGACTGTCCTGGGAAAACGCCAGGAAATGAGTCCAATTGGGGGAAAGATTTCAGTCGTTCCGACGCCCACCTGAGGCGAGCACTCGCGAGCGCAGCGGCTCCACTGCCAGCAAAGCCAACAGAGTGAGTGTCCAACCCGCCACTAGGAAGATGACCGCGTTCAGCGCTCGTGCGGGCACATCCATGTCTCCGGCTGCGCCGAACATGGTGAACATCATGCCACTGCCCAGCAAAAAGCCCACGAGGCTGACCAGCACGATTGGTCCCAGGATCTGGAATACGGCGACCCCGAAGTGGAAGTGACGGGGCACGCCCAGGGATGACAGTGCCCGGGTCAATGCAGCCTTCTCAAAGACCTCCGAGGCTTGGCCAAGCAGAGTCGCCACTGCCGCGATGATGAAGCCGATGACCAGGGTGATCATTACGCCCATGTTGAGGTCACGGAACATCATTCCGATTTCAGCGTCGTCGCGGAAGATGGTGGAAAATTCATCGTTGCCGCGTGGGGAGATCACCAACACGCCAACCAATACGCCATAGAAGGCTGTGGCGGAGGAGCGTCGCCAAGCGCTGCGGGCGTCGGTGAAGATTCGGCGAGTTGCCACAAAATGCTGCGTACCTGGCAGCAGACCCATGAGGCGGAACCAGAGCTGCAGTGCAAACGGCATGCCAAGATTCAGCATGGACACCATAATGAAGACCGCAATGCCGACCCCAACGAGGAATGCAGTATCTGTGGACGGCGTTTGCGCACGCAGCCATAGAAGTCCGCCCACGATGACCAAGGCGGTCAACACCAGCCGCCACCACTTGAGCGCCCGCGGAATCTCGCGGCGAGCGACACCGAGCGGGGACACCATCACGCGCTGCATGCCGATCACGGATGACAGTATGGCAAGGAAGAACAGGATCAAGAAGACAAGGACATAACCCCACCAGGGTAAATAGAGATCGGTCGCTGTCAGCTGCGTCCCTTGAAAACTAAATCGTGCGCCCAGGGGAGCGGTGAATAGAGCCAACAAGAACCCGAGTCCAATTCCAAAGACAGCTTGCATACCGGTTTCAAAGGCCGTAATTCGGGTGATGTCGCCGGACGTCAGTCCCAGAAGTCGCAGAGCTGCCAGGCGCTGCTCTCGGCCCGAGGCACCGAGCACCGCTGCCTGCGAGGTCAGCGCAAATATTGCAGGAACGAGGAATGCACAGGCAATGAACGCGAGTGCAACGTAAGAAGTCAACACCTCCTCAGAGGAACGGCTTTCATGAACCGAAACCGGCAACGGCATGTTATTTACGCGCCGCTCCCAAAACATCCAGGTTCCTCCGGCGACGATGAAGGCGATCCAGGAGCAGATGGTGAGGGAGAAGATCGCGAGACCGGAGACTACACCAGTGCCGGTTCGCGCAGCTAGGGATGCCTTTTGCAGGTCCCAGGACAATTGCATGGTCTTCATCGGGCCACGCCTCCAACCAGGCGATCGTCGTGGATGATGCCGTCGCGGATCTCAATGCGGCGCTCCATCCAATTGGCAACCTTCACATCGTGCGTGACCATGATCAAGGTGGTGCCTCGCCCGGTGACCAGGGTGGTGAGCAGCTGCATCATCTCGTGTCCCGTCGCCTGATCCAGCGCGCCGGTTGGCTCATCGGCAAAGATCACTGCAGGATCGGTGACGAGGGCACGGGCCACAGCGATGCGCTGCGCCTGGCCGCCCGACATGTTGCCGGGGCGACGGTGAGCCAGCGCGGAGAGACCCAGCTGTTCCAGCAGTCCGAGTGCGCGCTTGCGGGCGGTTCCACGTGGCACTCCAGTCAACATGGCGGGTAGTGCGATGTTTTCCGCTGCCGTGAGTTCCGGGAGGAGTTGGCCATCCTGGAAGACGAAGCCGAAGGACTTGAGGCGCAGGCGAGATCGCATCGCGTCCGACTGGGCTGCGATGTCTGTGCCGTCGAAAAGCACGGCGCCGGAGGTGGGGGAGAGGACGCCGGACATGCAGTGGAGCAGCGTGGACTTGCCGGAGCCCGACGGCCCCATGATGGCGACCTTTTCGCCACTTGAAACTGAGAGGTTGATGCCGGATAGCACGGCGGCTCCGCCGTAGGACTTGGTGACTTCTTGCAATCTGAATTGTTCCATGGCTTCCATTCCAGCCGCCGCGAGCGACGAAAAACATGGTGTGGACAATGATTTCCAAGGTAGTGCTGGCACTACTGTGAGCGCCCACTTTCACCACTACAGTAGAAAATCATGTGGTTTAGGCGCGAGCAGGCGGGCACGGAAGCCCAGGCAGCGGCGCGGATCGCCGAGTTGACGGCGTCCCGACGCGCCATCGCCGACGCCTACGAAATCGAGCGGCGCCGCATCGAACGCGACCTTCACGACGGCGCGCAGCAGCACCTCGTGGCAGCCCTGATGAAATTGGGTGAGGCGACCCTCGACCTGGAGGGCCCGGCATTGGAATTAGTGCTGGCTGCAAAGCAAGACGTGGCTGACGGACTCGATTCCCTTCGTCAGACCGTCCACGGCATCCACCCGCAGGTCCTCGCCGATCATGGGCTTGCTGCGGCGCTCGAAGAACACCCCACCCGCCCTGCTGTGGTCGTGCCACATCCACTGCCGGAGCTCTCGCCGAGCGTGCTCGCAGCCGGCTATTTCTTCGCCGCCGAAGCCCTCACCAACGCCGCCAAGCACGCCCCCGGCGCCACCGTATCCGTGCTGCTCACTGCCGATGCATCGCTGCGAGTGTCGGTGGTCGATGACGGCCCCGGCGGCGCACGCCTTATCGACGGCCACGGGCTGGCAGGCATGCGCGAGCGCCTCGCGGCTTTCGATGGCAGCCTGGAACTATCCTCGCCGCTTGGTGGCCCGACCCGTGTCGTTGCCACCATTCCGTTGCTACTTGACCGTGGCCAACCTGGAGTGTCCTCATGAAGATTGTGCTCGCCGACGATTCCGCACTCATCCGTGAGGGCCTGGCGGGACTACTTGAACGACGTGGCCACTCGATCATCGGGCAAGCTGGGAATGCGGATGAGATTCCGGATCTGTGTGCCCTGGGCCCCGACATCCTGATTACCGATGTTCGGATGCCACCGAACATGGCCGACGATGGCCTCAAGGCAGCTGTGACGGTGCGCGCTGCTTACCCAGGCTTGGCCATCATGGTGCTGTCCCAATACGTTGCCCCAGCGTATGCGGTGGATCTCTTTGCCGGGCAGACTTCGGCTGGCACCGGATACTTGCTCAAGGATCGCGTCGCCGATGTCGCCTCCTTCCTACAATCACTAGAGGTTGTATCTGGTGGTGGCACAGTCATTGATCCGACCGTCGCGTCTGCTCTCATGTCCGCAGGCAGGTCTGGGCTGAGCGAGCTGACGCCCCGTGAAAAGGAAGTGCTGGAATTGATGTCGCGGGGGCTATCCAATTCGGAGATTGCAGCAACCTTAGTGGTGTCGGGCGCAGCCGTTGCGAAGCATGTCGCCAACATTTTTATGAAGCTGCGCCTACCTCCGGAAGAGGAAAACCGCAGGGTGAAGGCAATTTTGGAGTATCTGACCGCCTTTTGATGTTTCACGTGAAACCTACATTAGCCAACGAACAGGGCTCTTCTGCATGATGCCGTCAATGAGCTTATCGGCAAGATCGAGCCGTCCAATTTCCAAAGCCACTCGTTCAATTGCGGATGGGATCTTTGTCAAGACCTCAATTGCCATGTCCTCTGCCTCGGCTATTCCTAGCTTTTTGCCTTCAGCAGCAAGCCCATCGATGGTGACCTGATCGATCGCATATGTCTTTCCAATCTTCATCGGAAAATATGCAGCTTGATCGCTATGCACGTGAGCTGCGGCAGAAATGATGTCGTAAAGTGGCGCCAATTCAACCGTGTCGCTCAGCAACAACGAGTAGTTCTTCGCGTGTGCGTCTGTTCCGATAATTCCCACGTTGAACACCAACGCCTTGAAGAAGTCTTCCGCAGTTTGGCCGCGTTCAGAACGAGGTAAAGCCGTCCGAATCAAGCTGGAAATTGCTCCGACACCTGGACCGCCGAACTGATGTTGGTATTTCTTGTTAGGCATAATCGACAGAGCTTGACACAAATCCTCTTGGTGAATCCTGCGGATAACACCGTCTGCGTCGATTGATCGATCATAACGAGTTGAGACTATTGCCTTCAGATTCCCACTTGGCGATTCCCACAGGTCAACCTTGGCAGTACGCAATCCCGCGAGTTCTGCAGCCCGCAAACTAATGAGTTCGACGGCCTCAACCTCTGAGATGAAATAGTCCGACCCAATCAAGTTCGGCTTGATGATATGCGTAGTGGGAAAGTTTTTAGAAGGGGCGAGAAACTTGCCGTCTCGATTTGCCGTCAGTGCAATTTTTGGCTGGGCCCCGGCAACACTAAATTTGAATGCCTCCCCACGAGTAGCTGACCTCGTTGAATAACGATTCAGGGTCTCGCGAAGCAGCGACTCCAAATCATCATCACCCAGCAAACCATCATGGGAATCAATGCTATGACGCATCGAATCGCTTGATTCTTCGCCAGGAGGGAGCAATTGCAATGCGCCAGCCACATCGCGGCCGTGCACCGCTAGAATCCCAAAGACCGAAGATGCGGAAGTTCCGGCCTCACGTGCCATGTTTTCAATCGCAGCCTGGTTGTCCGGCAACAGTCCCCATAGATATGCAGAGGCCTGTTTGTTGCCATAGGACTGCCTTTCGGCAGGCATCGAAAGGGAGATTGGAAACGCTCCATGGGAGTCGACATAACGGAATCCGAGCTGACCATTATTCGACGTAAATTCTCCGATCAGCTCTCCGTCAACGAAAGCATTGAGCTTAGACATCGGCACTAACCTCGACTTTCAGACCCAATGCATCTAAAAGATCGAGGATCAAGTACAGCTGAGCTGCCGGTTTGCCCCGCTCAACTTCATTAATCCATTGCCGACCAACGCCAGTTCGTTCTGCAAGTTCCTGCTGGGTCAGGCCCAGCTGCTTGCGTCGCTCCGAGATCGCCACCGAAAGCTGCTGGACAGTGGTAACTCTCATTTCAACCTCCCACATGTCGCCGTTCGACGACATTGTAACATGTCGCCGTTCGGCGACAAATAGGGATGTCGCCGTTCGACGACATCCCTAACAAGCGGGCCCAGCACTACACTAGAAACTATGGACGACCTGCTGCAGCTGGGCGATGACTGGGCCCCACTATTCAAAGTTCTCGGCGACCCGACTCGCCTGAAGCTGCTCCTCGCGATGCACTACCGCGGGCCGGCCGAAGCAACGGTATCCGAGCTGGCAGAACTCACAGGCCTGAAGACCGCCACGGCCTCCGCAGCGCTAAAGAACATGGAGGCCTCCGGCGTGATTAGCCCGGTGAAGGATGGCAGGGAAGTGCGTCACCGCCTCGTCGACGACCGGGTCCACGAGCTGCTGCACCACCTCGGCGGCGGCCACGCCCATTAAAGCGTCCATTAAAGCGCCCGCTAAATCATTACTTAGCTAAGACTTATCAGCGCTCGCTAGACTCTCGGATGTGCTGGATCAAAAACCCGCTGTGAGCTGGCGAGTCGCCGCCGTTGGCGCTTTCGCCATCCTGTTGTCTTATCTGGTCTCTGACTTTCAAGAGCCAACCCATGCATTGCTGGCAGCTAGTTGCGCGGTGCTGCTTCTTTCCTTGGCCCCACGATTCCCGATTGCTTCCGGCGCGCTGTATACGGCGCTGGCGCTCTTGGTTTCGGCTAATGAGAATTTGCGCAGCACGATCTTTATTTTGTCGGCTGTTGTGTTGGTGGCTTTGATCGCTCGAGCGGGGCGGTGGCGCTATGCGCTTGGGGTCGGCACGGTGGTCTGCTATTTGGCCACAACCAGCATCTTTACAGGAACGTATCTGCCCTATGATCCTGCCGGCTCACTGATGATGGTCGCGTTTCTCCTCGGTGGCTTGTGGGCGGGGACTGTATTGCGCTCGATTAGTTTGCGGCACGCGGCAGAGCGTAAGCGGCTTGCCGAGGAGGTCGAGAACCACCGGGAACAGCTCATGTTCACGCTGCATGATTCGGTGGCCACCACGTTGACCTCCGTGGTGATGCGCGCGGAGACCTTGGGGTTGGAATTGGACGGGAAAGAGGGTGATGATGCTCGGCTGATAGCGGAGGAAACTCGTCAGGCTATGCAGGAAGTTCGGCACCTGCTGCAGGTGATGCGCGATGGGGAAAATGCAGGTGAACACTCAATCGTGCGCTCGGTGGGGGAACAACTGGACGTCACGAAGAGGCTGTTACAAAGCCACGGGTTTGACGTCGATACGCAACTTGCTCCGGAGCTACAGAATAGGTCCTTCCCAGCCGGCATTGAGCGGGTGTTCACCGAGATGGCCACGAATGCGGTGAAGTATGCGCTCCCGTCTTCGCAGGTAGAGCTCACAATCCAAACCATAGGTGATTCATGCAGGGTGGCCCTGGTAAATGCCATCCGCCCCCTCAAACGCGCGAGCCACCTGTCATCTGGCATCGGGCTTCGGGAATCCCGCAAGATCCTTAAGACATTCGGTTCGCGACTCGAAACCAAACGCATCGGCAATCAGTGGCAGGCCGAATTCGCACTTCCGCTCACCAAACTCCACCAATAAGGGTGGGTACTAAAGTATCCAGTTATGGTTTTCAACTTCAATTCCCGCTCGTACGGAGCGATACTAGCCCCATGAAACTAAATCGATTCACAGTCCCTCTCGTTGCTGTGGCGTTTGCTTTCGGCCTGGCCCCGGCAGCCCATGCATCCACTTTTGAGGAGGTTGAGTCGACCACCTATGGTTTCTACTCGGCGATGACGGACATTTTCTCCTGCCGTTACTACCCAACTCGCCCGTGGTGCCCTAACCCGACGGCACACATTCACTAATGAACGAGCGAATTAACATCCTGCTCGTTGATGATTCCCCGCTGGTCCTCGCCTCATTCCAGCGTTATTTTGCTACCACCTCGGACCTGAATGTCGTGGCCACCGCCTCCAATGGGGCGGAGGCCCTGTCGGAGTTGGAAAAGCACCATATCGACATCGTGCTTGCCGACATCCACATGCCGACCATGGACGGCCCCACCCTCCTCGATCAGATCAACCAGCTCCCCCGCAAACCCATCTTCCTGGCCATCACCGCCTTCGATTCTGACCGCACCATGCTGCGGATTTTGAAGGCGGGAGGTGCGGGCTACGTGCTCAAGAGCGAGCGGCCCCACACGCTTATCGACGCCGTCCGCGCCGCCATGGATGGCGGCATGGTGGTCTCTCCCCAGGCTATGACCCGCCTGGTGAAGTACCTCAATGACGATCGTCCCCCTCAGCCAACCAACCCGGTGGCCGAAGCGCTCAAACTACAGACGCTGACTGAGATGGAGGGGCGCATTCTTGTGCTGCTGTGCGATGGTCTTTCCAACGCCGAAATCGCTCAAACGCTGGGTTATGCGGAATCCACGGTCAAGAAGCGCGTGTCCAGCATCATGGATCAGTTCGGCGCAACATCGCGTTTGAACCTCGTCGTGAAGATTCTCGGCGGTATGTAAAAGCAAAAGGCTCCCCGAGGGGAGCCTTTTCTCATGGATCTTTATCCCCAGACTGGGGCGTCATCTTCTCGCAGTTCGGAGTAGCGAGACTCGGTGACAGTGGCCGTGTATGGCGCACCAACCTTCTCCCACACCTGGTCCTGCGAGCAGCGCACGTTCTGCGCATCGGTGTCGAGCATCATGAAGCCCCACACCAGCTTGCCCTGCTTGCCTGGCCCTAACTGGTACGGGCCAACGGTCTGTCCAACGGACCAGTGATCGACGCGAACATAGTTCACACCGTAGGCCGTGGCCAGGTACTTGGTGATGTCACCCTGTGGCGTCACCGTCGCCGACACCTCGAACTTCGACGTCCGAGATTCCTTGACCTTCTGCTTCACCGGAACGGCTTCTGCGTTGCGGTTAGCCACAGAAGCCGCATCGGTCTGGTCGAACCAGCGGCGGGAGGCCGTGACATAGACGCCGTTTTCACCTGGGGTAGCGCAGTGGCTGCCCGGCGCGTAGTCATCGTTCCAGCGCTGCGGGAGGATGTACTCGGGAGCTGCCGCGGAGGCGGCTGGCAGGGCCGTCGAAAAGCATGCTGCGGCGGCGAGCGCCGTCACTACCGCGCGGCGCATTAGCTGAACTTGATGTTGTCGCGGGTGCTGATCTCCACGTGGCGCTCTGCTGGGAGCGTTGCGGTGAAGGTCTCGCCGGTGCCCTGCCAGGTCTTGTCAGCGCCACAGACGGTCTTCTCGCCGGAGAAGTCAGAGACGACCCAGCCTGCGCGCATGACGGCGGTCTTTCCTGGCTCGATGTCGTATGGGCCCACAACCTCGCCGACCTCGTACGAGGAGGACTGGGAGTAGCCGGCGTTGAAGGAGACCTTGATCAGCTCGAGGATTGGGAAGTCAACGCTGCCGCCAACCTTCCACTCGTTGGACTTCTTCTCCGTGATGGAACGGGTCAGTGGCAGGGGAGTGGAGTTGTAGTTGGAGACGGTCCAGGTACCTGCGGACGCATCGAAGTAAGTGCGGTCGATCTTGATGGTCTGGCCGGTGTCGCCTGGGTTGGAGCAGGCAGCGCCGATGGTGGTTGGGTTTGCGGTGCCGTGGTTGCGTGCCGGGAGGGCGTGCGCTGGGGTGGCCAGCATGCTGAGGGCGATAGCGGCAACTGCAGCCTTTGCGACGATCTTCATTGAACTTTTCTCCTAGTAGTTAGTTTGGGTTGGGACAGGCAGGTTTGCCCATTCATCTGGGGTGACATCAACAGTGCGGACGGAGCCGTCCTTGCTGGTGATCTTTGCTTCCGCCCAGAATCCGGCTGGTGCGGTAGCAACTGGCTTCTCCGCTACTCGGCTGTAGGTCTTGTCCTTCCCACAGGAGTATTCGGAGAACTGCACGCGCATCATCGTGGTGCCGTACTCGACGCGCACGCGATCGCCCGGCTGCAGCTCCAGCGGCTTCAGCGGGGTGCCCACTGGCAGGTAGGCACGCTGCGCCGCGCCGACGGATTCCAGCCAGCCCTCAGGCAGACGGCCGCCGTTGCCGCGGTAGTTCATTTCGCTGTTGAACTGGGCGCCCACCACGTGATCAACCATTGGGGTGTAGGTGTGTGGGCCGGAGGACCAGTTCAAAAAGTCCTGGGAGTAGCCCGGCTTCCGGAAAGTCGGGGTGATCGCGTGGATCTCGTGCGGGTACCAGCCCGGGTACGGGGTGTCGCACTTCGAGCCGAACTCTGGCCAGCTTGGATCCTTCTGCGGAGTTGTCTCCGGAACGACCACCTGATCGTTCTTTGGGTCGGCGACCTTCTCCAGGCTTGGACCGGTCACGGCGTTGTAGGTGCCGCCAACCGGCTTGCTGTTAGCGTGCTCGGCGCGGGCTGGGATGTCGAGGGCCTGATGGTCGACGTTGCCGTCGGCACGGACGATCGTCGCGAAGGCGTAGCGCTCTGCCGGACCAGTACCGCGAACGACGTCGGCGCCGGCCATGTTCTGGAAGAAGCCGTCCTTGCAGCCGACGTACATAGAGATGAAGTCCTTCTCCAGCACGCCGAATTCGACGCGGAAGGACTCGCCAGGGGCAAGCTCGATTGGGCCGAAAGTTTCGCCGGCGATCCAGCCGTTATCCGTGGTCAAACCGATGTCTGCCTTAGCGGTGGTGTTCCACCCGGATGGCAGATGGGCACGCGAGTTCGCTGAGATCTCGTGGTTGGTGCCGCTTTCCACTTCAGCCTTGTACTTCACCGTCTGGCTGGTGGTGTTCTTAAATTCCAGGACGCCGTCGCTTAAGTATCGGCGGGCGGTTTCGCCATAGCGCCACTGTGACTGCTCCGAGCCAGTGCAGGAGCGATACAGATTTTCGATCGGGTATCCCTGTGGCATCGGCGGGATATCCGCCTGAGCCACAGGGGATCCCGCGAGCGCAATGGCGGCTGCCGCCAGCGCTGCATGCAGTTTCTTCATTTTTCCCCTTTTCACCAACAAGTGCGGAGTTAGCTTAGGCAGAGCTCAGGGGTGGCTTGAAGGGACTTTTGCGGATTGGATACTTTCGTCTCCCCCTTGTCTTATCCGCAAATTGCACCCTTACCGGCACAAATATTCAATAGTGCTATTTAAAGTGGATACTTTGGTACCCACCCGAGGCGGACAGAAAAATATCCCCTCTTTAGACAGGCTGTCCAGGCATTTTGCCTCAGATCCGGTCCAAAGAGGGGATGTTTTTCCGAAGTGCTTAGGCTTCCTTGCGCAGGTTCCCGCGCGCGAACTTGTTCACGATCATCGCAATCGCGCCGTCACCGGTGACGTTGCAGGCGGTGCCGAAGGAGTCGATGGCGATGTAGGCGGCGATCATGAGTGCGATCTGGCCTTCGTCAAAGCCGAGGTTGGACTGCAGGAGGCCGACGGCTGCCATAATGGCGCCTCCTGGTACGCCTGGCGCTGCAATCATCATGATGCCCAACAGCAGGATGAAGCCGATCATGGTAGCGGTGGACATATCCATCCCGTTCATCCACATGATGGAAAAGGCAAAAAGGCCGATCTTCATCATGGAACCGGAGAGATGAATGGTGGCGCACAGTGGGATCACAAAGCCGGCGACGGCTTCGGAAACGCCATTTTTCAGGGTGGCGGCGTAAGTGACTGGGATGGTCGCTGCAGAGGACGAGGTACCCAGCGCGGTGCCATAGGCCGGCAGCATGTTCTTCAGGGAGGTAAATGGGTTACGGCCTGCCACGGCGCCCGCGAGAAGGAACTGTAGGATCAGCACGATCCAGGTCATGATGGTGGCCAGCAGCAGAACCTTGCCAAAGGCGGTGAGGGTAAGGAGCAGGTTGCCGTTCATGCCCATGGACAGGAACATGCCGAAGATAAACACCGGCAGCAGCGGGATGATGAACTTCTCGATCACCTTCATGATCACGTGCTGCAGCTCTTCCGCTGCCTCGTAGAGGGTATTGGACTTCACGGCCGTCATGCCGAGGCCCACGGTGAAGGCCAGCAGCAGCGCCGCCATTACCTCCATTGGCGCAGGCATCTCGACCTCAAAGTAAGGCGATAGGGCAGTGGCATCGATATCGGCCGCTTCCACCATCGCTTGCCCCTTGAGCAGCCACGGGTACATAGACTTTGCAACGAACAACGCGAGAGCTCCGGAGAGGATCGTGGAGGTGTAGGCGATGCCCGTCGTGATGCCCAGCCACTTGCCCGCGCCCTTGCCCAGCGAGGCGATCGCCGGCGTGATGAGCGCGAAGATCAAGATCGGCACGAAGAAGCCGAGGAAGTTTCCGAAGAGGCCGTTGAACGTGACAAACACACGCGCCAACCATTCCGGAAAAAATAGACTGCATACGATTCCGAGAATGATGGCGATGATCACTCGAAATAGCAGCGAATTGGTAATTTTCTGCATGTGAGGCCTTTCCTTGGGTATTGATATATTATGCACCACCTCGAAAACTATTAGTAGTCCGCTGGGAACTATGATGAACAGCATGATTATCGCTTCGATCGTGCTCCTCATCCTCGCCGCCTTCGCGCTTATTGTCGGAGGTCTGGCGTGGACGCGCCGCCTGCCGGGTAACGGCTTCATCGGGCTTCGGGTCCCAGAGGTGCGCAAGTCCAAAGAGATTTGGGACGTCTCTCACGCCGTTGCGGGCCCGATGTGGATCGCGGCGGGTGTCTCGCTGCTGTTCGGTGGCCTCGTGGGCCTGCGCTTAACGACGATCCCAGGCATGATTTTCGCAGCCGTGACCATCTTCGTAGCGGCAGTTTTCCTGGGCGTTGGCGCGAATCTCGGCGCGAAAGCAGCGCACCTGATGGACATGAAGCACAAGGAAGAGCAGGGCTGCGGTGAGGACTGCAATTGCGGTTCCGAAGAGCCAAAGCCAGAGGTAGACGTGGCGGCGCTGCGCGAGGCGATGAACAAGCAATGACCCCGGAATTCATCCTGAAGCTGCGCGAGAAGGTCGGCCACGCAGAGCTGTGGCTGCCGGGAGTCACCGCGATCATCTTGAAGGCCGATGAGGTGCTCCTGGTGCGTCGCTCCGACAATGGCCAGTGGACTCCCGTGACGGGAATTGTTGACCCGCGGGAGGAGCCACACCTTGCTGCCATTCGCGAGGCCAAGGAGGAGGCGGGCGTGGAGATATCCGTCGAAAAGCTGCTGTGGGTACAGGCGGTTGGCCCGGTCGAATACCCCAACGGCGACGTGACGTCTTACGTCGATACGGCGTTTGTGTGTCGCTACGAGTCGGGGGAGGCTCATCCGGCTGACGACGAATCCACCGAAGTGGGATGGTTCCCGGTAGCGGAGTTACCCCCGATGAAACCCCGATTTGTGCACCTCATTGAGGCTGCGCAGAAAAATATTTCGGGATTTGGTTCCCAAAACTAATTTGAAGTGTTAGCCTTGCCCCATGACTTTTTCTCGCGTTAACTTCTGGTGGTGGCCCGACTTGCGGGCCCACTAATTGACGCACGAAAAATTCGGCCCGCACCGCACAGGTAGCGGGCCTTTTTGTTGTCTGACTACCTGTATCCCCCAACAAAAACACAGGAGAGACAACAATGCGCAAGACCCTTCTTCCCGCTTACTTCGGTCAGTTCGGCGGACAGTACGTTCCTGAGGAGCTCCTTCCAGTTCTTGATCAGCTGGAGCAGGCGTACGTGGATGCCATGCAGGATCCGACGTTCCACGAGGAACTCAATGATCTGTACAAGAATTACCTCGGCCGCCCGACCCCGATCACCGAAACTCGCAATCTGCGTTTCGAGAACGCACGCATTTTCCTCAAGCGCGAGGACCTCGTGCACGGTGGCGCACACAAGGGCAACCAGGTCGTTGCCCAGGCTTTGCTCGCGCAGCGCCTCGGTAAGACTCGCCTGATCGCTGAGACGGGTGCCGGTCAGCACGGCACCGCGACGGCCATGGTGGCAGCATTGTTCGGCATGGAGTGCACCATCTACATGGGTGCCAAGGATGTCGCTCGCCAGCAGCCGAACGTGTACCGCATGCGCCTTATGGGTGCCGAGGTCGTGCCGGTAGAGGACGGTTCCAACGGCTTGGGTAGCGCCATCGACGTCGCGCTGCAGGACTGGGTTGATAACTACGAGAATACCCACTACCTGCTCGGCACTGCGGCCGGCCCGCACCCATTCCCGACCATCGTGAAGGAATTCCAGGCCGTCATTTCCCGCGAATCCAAGCCACAGATGCAGGAGCGGATCGGTAAGCTCCCTGACGTTGTGGTCGCAGCCGTCGGCGGTGGCTCCAACGCGATCGGCGCCTTCGCCGACTACATCGACGAAGAAGGCGTCAAGCTCGTCGGCGTCGAGCCAGCGGGCGAAGGCCTGGACACCCCGCGTCACGGCGCCCCACTGTGCCGCGGCACCATCGGCATCCTGCACGGCTCCAAGTCCTACGCGATGCTTCACGACGACGGCACCGTCGGCGTCTCCCACTCCATCTCTGCCGGCCTCGACTACCCAGGTGTCGGCCCTGAGCATGCTCACCTGATGGAGACGGGTCGCGCACAGTACGTGGGCATCACTGACGATGAGGCATTGGAAGCTTTGCAGCTGCTGGCCCGCAAGGAAGGCATCATCCCAGCCCTCGAATCTTCCCACGCTCTTGCATACGCTCTCAAGGTGGCCGCCGACGCCACCGAGCCAATCGACATCCTGGTGAACATCTCCGGCCGTGGCGACAAGGACGTCGACTATGTGCGCACGATCCTTGAGGGCAACACGGTGGATGAGGCGATTGCGAAGCTCTCATGATTGACGCCGCCGCCATCTACGCCAAGTACCGTGGGCCGAATACTGCGCTACTCGAGTCGGCGGAGGATAAGCAGTCCCTCGCCATCCTCAAGGCCAAAGGAAAGCTCACCTGCCACGGCCACACTGTCACCGCCACCGGGGATATCGTTCCGGAACTCGATGCGCTGCTCAGCGACTATGGCGCAGACGGCGTCTACACGTTTCCGCAGGTTGATGCCGTCGATGAGCGGGAGCGGCTGCTGGCTCCGAGCACGCTCCTGCCGCTCAAGCTCCTACATGATGAGCTGTTGATTGGCGGCTTCGCCTTCGACTATCTCGGCACCTTCGAGCAACTTCCGGACGTTCCGAGCGGCTTTAATACCTTTCCCGATTACGAATTCCTCGTGGCCAAGACCTCGCTCCGCATCGATCACGAGGCGGGCACCGTCGAGATTCGTGGCGATGTTTCACGTGAAACCACCGCCCACAGTCCGCCCGCAGGCGCAGCTCCAGCCGAACTCAGCGATGCCGAATTTGAGGGCATCGTGCGCGAACTCCAGCAGCACATCCACGCCGGCGACATCTACCAGGCCGTGCCCTCCCGCGCGTTTTACCGCCCGTGCTCCGACGCCTTCGCCGCTTATCGACGCCTCAAGGCTTCCAACCCCAGCCCCTATCTTTTCTATCTTCACTGCGACGACTACGAGCTGTTCGGGGCCAGCCCCGAGTCCTGCCTCAAGTTTGATCCCACGACGCGCAAGACAAAGCTCTATCCCATTGCCGGCACCCAACCTCGGGGAGCAACCGCCGATGAAGACACCCGGCTCGAGTTGCTGCTGAGAACGGACGCCAAGGAGATCGCGGAGCACACGATGCTCGTTGATCTCGCCCGCAACGACTTAGCCAGGGTGTGCACTGATCGGGAGGTCACTCGATTGATGGGGGTCGATCGCTATTCCAGGGTCATGCACCTGGTGTCCGAGGTCGAGGGAACGCTAGCATCCGATCTTGATGCCCTGGATGCTTATCGGGCGTGCATGAACATGGGCACGCTCACGGGGGCGCCGAAGGTCAAGGCGACTGAACTCATTAGGGGCGTCGAGAAGCAACGGCGCGGTTCCTACGGGGGAGCGGTCGGCTACCTCAGCGGGGGCGCGATGGACACCTGCATTATTATCCGTTCTGCGTTCGTGCGAGATGGGGTGGCGATGGTCCAGGCCGGTGCCGGGGTGGTCCGCGATTCCGATCCCGCCTCCGAGTCCGCGGAGACTAGACACAAGGCGCGAGCCGTGTTGGAGGCGCTATGCGAGTCTTGATCGACAATTTTGATTCCTTCACCTACAACCTCAGCGCAGCGATAGGCGACGTGACCGTCGTGCGCAATACTGTTTCTCCAGCTAAGGTGCGGGAACTGGCCCCGAGCGCGCTCATTTTGTCGCCGGGCCCCGGCAGGCCGGACCTCGAGCGCTTCATCACCGAGTTCAAGGGCGAAATACCAATCATTGGCATTTGTCTTGGCTTTCAGGCCATTGTTGAGCATTTCGGTGGGGTAGTGGAGCCCGTGGGCCCGGTGCACGGCATGCGCGACACGCTCATTTCCAAGCATCCGGTCTTCGCAGGTCAGTCCGTTGCTCGCTACCACTCGCTTGGCTGCAGGACGCTTCCCGACGGCCTGGAGCTGCTTGCCTCCTGTGACGGCATCGCCATGGCTGCGCAGTCCACCGAACACAAGATGATCGGCGTCCAGTTCCATCCAGAATCAATTCTCACGCCCCAAGGGCAGGACATCCTCGACTACCTTTTGGAGTGTTTCACGTGAAACTTCTCGAATTCCTCGACAATCCCACGCCCACAGTCGACGAAGCGCGAGCTGTATTTGAACCGCTCACCATCGGCGACTACGACGACATCCACATCTCCGCCCTTCTCGCAACCATCCGAACGAGGGGCGAAACCTTCGCAGACATCACCGGCGCAGCACTTGCGTTCTTGCACGCAGGACGCCCTTTTCCCATCACGGGCGCCGGCATCCTAGACACCTGCGGCACCGGAGGAGACGGCGCCAACACCATCAACATCAGCACTGGAGCCTCGCTTGTTGCTGCAGCTGGCGGCTGCAAAATCATCAAGCACGGCAACCGTTCAGTGTCCTCCAAGTCCGGATCCGCTGACGTCCTCGAAGCCCTCAACATCCCCCTCGACCTCAATGTTGACCGAGCCGTCCGCCAATTCACCAATGCCGGGTTTACCTTCCTCTTCGCGCCGGCCTACAATCCGGCGGTGGCTCACGTGCAGCACGTGCGTCGCACCCTCAAGTTGCCCACGCTGTTCAACACCATGGGCCCACTGCTCAGCCCCGCGCACCCCGAATTTCAAGTCATGGGCGTCGCACGTCCTGAGCAAGGCGAACTCGTCATTCAGGCGATGCGGGAGCTCGGGCGCACTCGCGCGCTCGTCGTGCACGGCGCGGGCACCGACGAGGTTGCTGTGCACGGGCCGACCGACATATGGGAGCTTCGCGACGGCCACATCTCCCACTACCGCGTGACCCCAGCGGAGCTCGGGGTTGGCACCCATTCCCTCGAGGCGCTTCGCGGTGGCGACGGGGCCCACAACGCAGCGCTGTTGCGAGCGGTGTTTGAGAATCGGGCGCCCGAGGCACACACCGATGCTGTGATCGCGAATGCCGGTGCAATGTTCTACACCACGGGCATGACGGAGACCATGGCTGCCGGAACGCAGCGGGCCCTTGAGTCGATCCGCAGTGGGGAAGTGGCGGAATGGCTCGCTCGCCATGAGGAGGCTGATTACGGTGCTTGAGACAATCGTTGCCAATCGAAGAGGGCAGATTGACGATATTTTCTTCGCCGACGCACCCCCATCTACCCGCAGCCTAGAAACGTCACTGTTACGAAATGGTCCGCAGTTCATCATGGAGTGCAAATCGGCCTCCCCATCGCTCGGAACGATCCGAAGTGACTATCGTCCCGCCGACCTCGCCCATATCTACTCTCGTTACGCCGCCGGGATTTCCGTGCTCTGCGAACCCACGTGGTTCGGTGGCTCCTACGATCACCTGGCGACCGTCGCCGCCTCAACACACCTACCGGTGCTGTGCAAAGACTTCATCGTCGACGAGCGTCAGGTGCGCGCGGCCCGCTATTACGGGGCGGACGCGGTGTTGCTCATGCTCTCCGTGCTTAGCGACGACGAGTACCGCCACCTCAGTTCCGTTGCCTCGTCCCTCGGTCTTGATGTCCTCACTGAAGTTGTGAACGAGGCTGAGGCGAGCCGGGCGAATTCCTTGGGCGCCCGAATAGTGGGAATTAACCACCGTGATCTCTCCACACTGACTATCGACCTCGGTCGCTCAGCTCGGCTGAGGCCCTTGATTGAGGCGCCGGTTGTGATTGGGGAGTCGGGGATTACCTCACATGCCACAGTGAGGAGACTGAGTTTCCTCGATGGTTTTCTCGTAGGCTCCCATCTGTCGGGAGCGGCCGATGTCGACCGCGCGTGCCGGGAATTGGTCTACGGCGAGCACAAAGTCTGTGGCATCACCTCTCCCGCTACCGCAGAGTTGGCTAAGGCTGCCGGCGCAACGTACGGCGGACTAATCTTCGCGCCGGAATCACCACGCAATGTTTCACGTGAAACATCAGAAGCCATCATCGCGGCCGAGCCGGGCTTGACGTACGTGTACGTGACCAGAGAACACAACCATTGGGATCTCCCGGAGGGGGTTGGTGCCATTCAAATCCACGGAGACTCGGATGACGAGCCAGCGCTCTTGCAGCGCGCTCGCACCCTTGGGGTAGAGGTGTGGCGAGCCGTAGACATGTCGCAGGGTTACCGCTATGAGCATGCTGGGGACGTCGACAAGCTTGTCCTTGATGTCGGCGAGGGAGGCACCGGCCGATCCTTCGACTGGACGCTCATCCCTGCCGACCACAAGTACAAGTGCATGTTGGCTGGTGGGCTGAACCTAGACAACCTCCCTGCAGCGCTCGAGACAGGCTTGGCCCTCGACCTCAACTCTGGACTTGAAAGCAGGCCGGGACAGAAGGACCCTGCAGCGATCCGCGCAGCGTTCACAATGATCAAGGAGAACCGATGAAACTACCGGCATACTTTGGAGAATTCGGGGGCCAGTTCGTCCCCGAGGTGCTGATTCCTGCGCTCGACCAGCTGGAGGAAGCATTTGTCGACGCCCAGCAAGATCCCGCCTTTCAGGCAGAACTGAGCGATCTTCTCAAGAACTATCTGGGGCGGCCAACCCCACTTTACGAATGTCGCAACCTGGGCGGAAAGGCACGGATCTTCCTCAAGCGCGAAGATCTGGTGCACGGTGGCGCCCACAAAACCAACCAGGTGTTGGGGCAGGCACTGCTCGCAAAGCGGATGGGGAAGACCCGAATCATTGCCGAAACCGGAGCGGGACAGCACGGCACCGCGACCGCGCTTGCCTGCGCCCTCCTTGGCCTAGAGTGCACGGTCTACATGGGCGCCAAGGATGTCGCCCGACAGCAGCCCAACGTGTACCGCATGGAGCTGATGGGGGCGACTGTCGTACCCGTGGACACGGGCTCCGGGACACTGAAGGACGCAGTGAACGAAGCGCTGCGCGATTGGACCGCCACCTACGCCACATCCCACTACCTTTTAGGCACCGCCGCGGGCCCTCATCCGTTTCCCACCATCGTGCGCGAATTTCACCGGGTGATCTCCACGGAGACCAAGGCCCAAATGCTGGAACAAACGGGAGGGCTGCCGGACATGGTGGTCGCTGCCGTGGGCGGCGGATCCAATGCCATCGGCATCTTCGCGGACTTTATTCCAGACGAGACGGTTCAACTCGTAGGTGTGGAGCCGGCGGGAGAGGGGCTCGATTCCGGTAAGCACGGCGCCACCATCAACGCCGGCCAGATTGGCATTTTGCACGGTGCGCGTTCCTATCTGATGCGCACCTCAGATGGCCAGGTGGAAGAGTCCTATTCCATTTCTGCGGGACTCGACTACCCGGGTGTCGGCCCGCAACACGCGCATCTGCACGCCACCGGACGCGCAAGTTACGTCGGAATCACCGACACCGAGGCGCTGCAAGCCTTTCGATTGCTCTCGCAGCGGGAGGGAATCATTCCGGCCCTGGAGTCCAGCCACGCTCTGGCCTACGCGCTTAAGCGCAAGGACGAACCCCTGAACATCGTAGTGTCGCTGTCCGGCCGCGGCGACAAGGATATCGACCACGTGAAACGAACCCTGGAGGAGCAGTAATGGACCGCTACGCTGAACTATTCCAGCGCCACGACGGCGTCTTCGTACCCTTCTTCATGCTGGGCGACCCAAGCTACGAGGACTCCAAACGCATCATCACCCAGGCCATCGCTGCAGGGGCCGACGCCCTCGAACTTGGCATCTCCTTTTCGGATCCAGTAGCCGACGGCCCGACCATCCAACGCGCGCACCTGCGCGCAGCAAGCACGACACCAAGCAAGGCCCTCGCCCTCGTTGCCGAGATTCGCGCAGAGCATCCAGAGATTCCGATCGGGCTCCTGGTGTACGGCAATGTCGCTTTCTCCATGGGCTTTGAAACCTTCTACGCAGCGCTGGCCGAGGCCGGGGTGGACTCCGTGCTTATCCCGGATGTGCCCGTGCGGGAGTCAGCGCCATTTCGCGCATCCGCGCGCCAGCACGGCATTAAGCAGGTTTTCATCGCACCGCCCCACGCCTCCCAGGAGACCCTGGGCATGGTTGCGGCGCATTCGGAAGGCTACATCTATGCCGTTTCCCGAGATGGCGTGACGGGCACCGAACGCGAGGCCCAGTTTGAAGCGATCCACAAGGGCGATACCCCGGTACTACTCGGTTTCGGAGTCTCCACTCCCGCCCACGTTAAGGCAGCTCGGGCGGCCGGTGCCGATGGCGTCATCGTAGGTTCCGCGCTGGTGAAATTGATAGAGTCAGGGGAGCAGGACCTCATTCCTGACCGCATCAAAGCCCTGAAGGACGCACTGTGAAATTCCTTGAACCCACCGGCCGGACACTGGACGAATGGCTAGTGGAACTCGGCGATCCGAACGCCTTGACCCACAAGGAAATGGCAGCCTGGTTCGTCGATAAGGGCGTGAGCCCGTGGTGGGCGCAGAACCTGACAGTCGCGGTGGAGCAGCACATCGGTCGACGCGTGGTCGGCCAAACCTGCGCCGGCACCTTCTCCGCGAACGCCAGCAAAACCGTGAAGGGGGAGTGGGACCCCACATTCGAGGCGTTCACCCGCTTCATGACCCCCGATCGCCTCCCTATGGCTAGCAGCGAACCGAGCACCTCCGCGACGGAAAAGTGGCGTTACTGGCGGACGCAGCTTGTCGACGGCTCTAAAGTCGTCATCACCTGCCAGGAAAAACCCGGCGGCAAGGTAACCTTTGCGGTGAATCACGATGGGCTCGAAGACATTGTTTCACGTGAAACAATGAAAACTCATTGGCGCCAGGTGCTCAGTGACTTTGCGGACAGCATCTAACTCTTGACAGTGACGTAACGTCACTGGGTGTAATAAAAGTGTGCTTATCAAAGAACTAGCCGAGGCCGCGGACACCACAGTCCGCACGGTCCGGTACTACCACCAAGAGGGACTGTTGCCGGTGCCTCGTGGTCGGCCACGCAATTACACTTTTGAACACCTAGTGCGCCTGACGCGCATCCGCCACCTGGTTGATTCCGGCGTGCCCTTGAGCAAGGTTAAGACCCTCATCGGGTCCGAGCAGGTGGATGTCCAGGCCGAGCTGGAGGCCACCAAAGAGGCGATCGATGCGCAGATTGCAACGCTACTTAAGCAACGCGAGCGCATCACTCAGCTCCAGAAACGGCCCCGCAATCTGGCCCGGACGTCGATCCCGCTGCCGGAACGAGTCAACGAGATGTACGCACGGCTCCTCACGAGAACGGATGATCCCACGCTCAAGCGCTCGATTAAGCGGGAGCAGCAGCTCGTGGAGGTGCTCGCTCACCTTGGGATTCTCGATCAGTTTGAGGGGCTGTGGCCACAGGATCCAAGCGATGAATATCTAGATGTCGCGCTGCGTATGTTCCATTCCTTCGAGCACATTGCCGACCTGACCCCGGAAGAGGCAGAGGCACAAATGGATACCCTGATCGCGGAACACGTCGCTGCCTCTGGTTTCGATCCGGTCGAAATTCCGGCCCTCCTGGAGAAATTCCTTACCTGGCCCCATGCCCTCCAGCTGATCAGCTGGGCCTACCCACATCCGAACCAGAAGCTGTTCGTCCACAAATTCCTCACTCGCTATCTAGAAGGCACCCATGAACGTCATCACGATTAACGACCTCACCATCCAATTTGGCACTTTCAAAGCCCTCGACGGCTTCAGCATGTCAGTGCACGAAGGCAGCATCCACGGCTTCCTCGGCCCGAATGGCGCCGGTAAGTCAACCGCGATCCGCACGCTCCTCGGTCTGCTACACCCTCGCGAAGGCACGGTCCGCGTACTAGGGGAGGACCCCAAAACCAATCCAGAGGTTCTGCGTCGCGTCGCCTACGTGCCTGGCGATGTGACCCTCTGGCCGAACCTCACCGGCTTCGAAACTTTACGGGCCCTCGAAAGTCTCCGCGGCCGGCCGATCAACCGCACCAAGGAAAAGGAGCTTATCGACGCCTTCGAGCTCGACCCCACCAAGAAGGCAAAGAGCTACTCGACGGGCAACCGTCGCAAAGTACTTCTCGTCGCTGCCCTCAGCGCCGATGCCGAGCTACTGATCATGGACGAGCCGACCGCCGGCCTCGATCCGCTCATGGAGCGCGAGTTTCAAACGCAGCTTCGCAGCGCCAACAACAATGGGGCTTCAGTATTGCTATCTAGCCACATTCTCAGTGAGGTAGAAGCCCTCTGCGATTACGTCACTGTGATTAAAGAAGGAAGGGTTGCTCAGGAGGGCAAAATCGAGACTTTGCGCGAACTTGCCGGCCACCGAGTGAGCGCGATCGTCAACGGCGAACACTTCACCGAGACCGTTCCCGAGACTCGGGTGAACGAGATACTCGGCGGGCTCCTCGCCAGGAGAGCGACCAACATTTCCGTGACTACAGCCAGCCTGGAAGAGACCTTCCTCAAGGCATACGCCAATGATGGGAGTGACCAATGAAAGCGCTGACATACGCAAAGCATGAATTGCGAATCAATCGAACGTTTTTGATAGCTTGGCTCTTGCCACTATGGTCTATCCCCATTATGTTCATTCCCGCCTATGAACAGTATTACCCCAGCGTAGAGGACAGGCAGGGCCTCATTAACGGCATGCAGATCAACCTCGGCATGCGCGCGATGTACGGCAAACTCTATGACCCGGGCACCCTCGGCCAACTCATGGCTTGGGAGGGCGCGGGCTGGCTCATGATCCTCAGTTCCGTCATGGCGGTGCTCCTGACGTTCCGATCCTACCGAAAGGGCGAAGCAAGCAGCCTCGGGGAGCTCGCCCGGGCAACGGGACTCAGTCGCCTCGACATCGCAGTCGGCACCCTAATTCTTGTCACCAGCGTCTGCCTCCTCCTAGGACTCGGCGTCACCGGGGTCCTGCTCGGTCTAAACCAGGCCTACGGCGAAATCGCCACGGAGGGCGCCATAGCTTACGGCCTCGCCATCGCGGTAAGCACCCTGGGCTCTGCGATGCTGGCGGCGTCGATAAGTTTGCTTGCCCGTGACAACCACGTGCGCATCGGACTGCTCCTGGTTGGCGTGGGGTACATGTCGCGCGCGCTTGCCGACGTCCAGGGCCACGACTTCTTTAACTGGATCACTCCGCTGGGCTGGTTTGGTCTCGTGCGCCCCTTCACCGATGATCGCTTCTGGGTGCTCGGCATCGGACTCGCGGTAACAGCTATTCTGGCGGCCCTGTGGCTCGCGGGGGAGCGGGGCCGCGAATACGGGATGTCGATCCTGCCTCTGCGTCCGACGAAGGTGAAAAGGCCCCGCAGGATTGCGAGCGCCTGGCAACTACGCCGGCTCCTTGATCGTGGGTTCCACGTGACGTGGATGGTGACGGCGTTTGTGATTTCCATGTTCATGTCCTCGCTCAGCTCCTCGATGGATGATCTGCTGAAGGAAGACGAGGCGACGGGTCAGATCTTCAAGCAGATGTTTGGCGATCAGAACCTGGAGGAGGCGTTCCTTACCTACATGGCGGACTTCCTGGGCATCGTAGTGGCTGTCGCTGCCGTCACCGCCACGCTGAAGCTACGGGGTGAGGAGAAGGACCGCCACGTCGATTTGATGCGAGCACAGGGCATTTCTCGGCAATTGCCGATGCAGCTGCAGGCCGCGTCCTCGCTCACGTTCATTCTGGAGGTAGCGGTGGCCATGGCACTGGGTAGCGTCCTCGGGGTGTTCTCCCAGTCGGAGCACGCAGAAACGATGTGGAAGGTCGCCGCCACGGCCAATGCCTCCCAGGTGGCCCCTATGCTGGCGCTGGCTGGTCTCACGGCGCTGCTCATCGGCTTATTTCCTAAGCAGGCGTGGGTTGCCTGGCTACCGATCATCTACTCGGCTTTGGTCACGATCATCGCGCCACTATTCCAAGCTCCCGAATGGTTGCTCAAGACTTCGGCCTTCGGCCACACGATCTACTCGGAAGACACCTCGAATTGGGTGGCGTGGTGCGCGCTGGTCGCCGTTGGCGCGATTGGCCTCGTTATGGCGTGGGTTTTCGCAGGTAAGCGGGAAATTGCGTAGGGTTATTCCCATGACTGATTTCTCTTGCAACCGGCGCATGTTCCTCATCGGCACGGCCACGACCTTCGCGGGCGCTGTCCTCGCAGCGTGTGGCAGCGAGAAGGCAGGCGACATTGCGATCAAGGACGTTCCACTCGGCAGCGCTGTCCTGGTGGGCGAGTTCATCATCGCCCAACCAGAAGCAGGTGTGTACAAGGCCTACAGCAACGTCTGCCCACACCAGGGCGCCGCGATCAACAAGATTGAGGGCGACACCGCGATCTGCCCGAAGCACAACTCAGTGTTCAAGCTTTCCGACGGCTCCGTGACCTCCGGCCCGGCGCGAGGCGCGATGGCCCCGGCCAAGCTCACAAAAGAGGGAGATCAGCTCCACGTGGCGCGAGCATAGCTCGCCGTCACTTCTGGCTCGACGCCTAGTTCGTGCGCCGCGCGCCATGGCCAGTGCGGATCCCGCAAGGCCGCGCGGCCAATGAGGACGGCGTCGAGCTCTTCGCGTTCTAAGTATCCGGCGGCCTGCGTAGGCTCGGTGATGAGCCCGACGCCAGCGGTGAAAATGCCGGTCTCCTTGCGGATCTGCGCCGCCAGATCGGTCTGGTAGTTCGGTGCGACTGGGATGTCGGCCGGCACCAGTCCGCCACTGGAGACGGACAGCACGTCCACGCCACGCTCCTTGAGCAGCTGGGTGAGCTCAATGGTTTGGGCGAGATCCCAGGAGGCTTGGTCCTCAATCCAATCGGTTGCTGAGACGCGCACGATCAGTGGCATGCCGTCTGGGATGGTATCTCGCACCGCGTCGACAACGTCCAACGTGAGGCGGGTACGTCCGGCGAAGGTTCCGCCGTAGTCGTCGATACGCGTGTTGGTGATGGGGGAGAGGGACTGGTGCAGCAGGTAGCCGTGTGCAGCATGGATTTCCACCGCGTCGAAGCCGGCGGCGACCGCGCAGCGCGCTGCTTCCGCGAATTGCACTGGCACGTCCATGATTTCCGCATGGGTCATGCTGCTCGGCTCGACGGTGTCCCATCCGCCTTCAGTCACTGGCACGTGGCCCTGCGGAAAACCGGGCAGCCACGGGTACGTGGAGGCCTTGCGGCCCGCGTGCGCGAGCTGAACCGCCATCTTCGCGCCCTGGGAGTGCACGAATTCCACGATCGGGTTCCACGCCAAGATCTGATCTGGGGACCACAGGCCGGTGTCGCGCGGACTGATGCGTCCCTCTGGAACGACAGCGGTGGCCTCTGCGATGAGCAGGCCAAATCCACCCGCTGCACGGGCACCATAGTGCATCAAGTGCCATGGACCTGGCACGCCATCTTGGGACGTAACCTGGTACTGGCACATGGGTGGCAGCCAAATCCGGTTACGGATTTCCAGCTGACGGATCGTCACTGGCGCGAAAATATTCATAGGTACAAAGAATACTCATGTTTCACGTGAAACATTGGGTGAGTTTTTCTACAGTGGCCGTATGAAGCCGAAAGTCGACGTCCTCATCGTGCTCATCGTCCTAGCGGTGATCGTGGCCATCATCGCCCCGGTATCGGGCGCTGCTGCCCACGCGTTCTCCATCGCCACGTCGATTGCGATCGCGCTACTCTTCTTCCTCTACGGTGCCCGGCTTTCCCCGGCCGAAGCGTTCGCCGGCTTCAAGCACTGGCGCCTTCACCTCACCATCCTGGCTTTCACCTTCCTGGTGTATCCCCTCATCGGCCTAGCGCTGCGCCCGTTCTCGGGTGACATGGCGGACGGCATTCTCTATCTCACGCTCGTGCCATCCACGGTCCAATCATCTGTCGCATTCACCTCTATCGCCGGGGGCAATGTCGCAGGGTCGATCGTGAGCGCCAGCGCCTCCAACCTAGTCGGCGTGGTGCTGACGCCACTGCTGGTCATGTTCTTGATGGGCGCTGGGGGAGGAGCTGCAGTGGACACCCAGGTGTTCATCGACATCGCAGTCCAGCTGCTCCTGCCGTTCATCCTGGGGCAGCTTGCCCGCCCCTGGGTCGCCGGCGTGGCCGCCCACAAGGCAACGAAGATCGTCGACCGCGGTTCCATCACGATGGTCGTGTACTCGGCCTTTTCCGCAGGCATGGTCGCCGGGGTGTGGCAGTCCGTTCAGTGGACCCAAATCCTAGCGCTGTGCGCCTTCTCAATTGCCCTCGTAGTAGCCATGCTCGCCCTCACCAGGTGGTTGTCTGGATTGCTCGGCTTTAACCGTGGCGACCGCATCGCCATCGAATTCTGCGGTTCCAAGAAGTCCCTCGCCACGGGCCTGCCGATGGCCTCCGTCATTTTCGGCACCGCTAACCTTGGCCTGCTCATCCTGCCCCTGATGATCTACCATCAGATCCAGCTGATGATCTGCTCGCTCCTCGCCTCTCACTACGCCAAGCAGAACAACTAAGCTCTAAGCAATGAGCCTCATCTACGTCAAAACCGTCATGTCCGTCCCAGGCGTCGCCGAGATGATCCACCTCGCCGAACTGGAGCACGCCGAGGGATCCCCGCTGTGCACGCCGTCGCGCATGCTGGAAGCCAACGGCGAAGGACAAATCACCGGCGCTTTTCGACGCACCCCTGCCCTCAGTCACGGCATGTCGACCCCACCCCAGCAGATCATTCCTCACCCAGACACCTGGGGCGATCTCCCAGATATCACTAACGAACCATTAACCGCGGAGGAATTTGAGGCCCAGTGGCAGCGCGCCATGGAAATCTTTCCCGTGAAAAATCAGGATTCCAAGTAAAACCCCAGGACAGCGTGTCCAATTAGGGGAAAGATTTCTAGTTGTCCTCTAGGTCCACGGGGAACGTGGCAAACAGTGGCAGTGGCATCGGCTGGCGGCGAAGGACCTCGGCCCAGAGATCAACAGATCCCGGCGCGATGATGTCGGAGGCAAGCGCTGAGGTGGCGTACCAGTAACCTTGGCCAAGCTCGTCGGCAAGCTCGTCGCCCTGCCATTCGATGAAGCCAGCGAACAGGCGGATTGATTCGACTACCTCTTTGAGTTCTTCGACGCTCGCACGCAGGTCGAGGACGACGATGCGGTGGTTGAGATAGCGCACGAACGGCACGGTGGCCAGGGATTCTGGGGTGACTCCGGCTTTGAGAACGCCGAGGGCAACGATGGAGTCGCGGTTGTGTTCACCGCCGACATAGAACGCCTGTGGCTTGGCGACCAGTGGCACGAGGTGCTCCATGACGTTGGCGACGGCGATGTCGCCACGCATGTTGAGCGCAACGCCCAGAGTGCGCTCTGGGGTTTGTTCCACCACCATGACCACGCTGCGACTGCGGAAGGCCAGGTCCATGCCGGGTGCTGCGAGCAGCAGGGAGCCGGGCGCGACGTCCTCTAGTTCGAGGGCGCGAAAGAGCCGGTCGGCGAAAAAGTCTTCCATTTATTGTTCCTTCCACCAGGCGAGCAGCTCTGCTTCCGCCTCTTCCGGGGTCAGCGGTCCGCGCTCCAAGCGTAGCTCTTTCAGGAACGCCCAGGCGCGCCCCACCTCGGGGCCCGGCTTGAGGCCCAGCAGTTCCATGATGGCGTTGCCATCCAGGTCAGGACGTACTCGCGCCAAGTCTTCCTTTTCGGCAAGCTCGGCGATCCGTGCTTCCAGCCCGTCGTAGGCCCGTGCCAGACGCTCGGACTTGCGCTTGTTTCGGGTGGTGCAGTCGGCACGCACTAGCTTGTGGAGGCGGGGGAGCAGCTCCCCGGCGTCGGTGACATAGCGACGCACCGCGGAGTCGGTCCACGCGTCGTCGCCGTAGCCGTAGAACCGCATGTGCAGGAAGACCAGCTGGGAGACATCCGAGATCATCTGCTTGGAGTACTTCAGGGCGCGGAAGCGCTTGCGCACGAGTTTCGCGCCAACCACCTCGTGGTGGTGGAAGCTCACGCGGCCACCTTCGAACGAGCGGGTGGCTGGCTTGCCGACGTCGTGAAGCAGCGCAGCCCAGCGAAGAACCAGGTCTGGCTCCTCTTCCTGGGCGATCGCCTGGCGCAGCACCGTCATGGAGTGCGCGTAGACGTCCTTGTGCTGCATGTGCTCGTCGGATTCCATTTGGATTCCGGAGAGCTCCGGCAGCACATGATCGGCAATCCCGGTGGATACCAGCAGGTCAAAGCCGTCCCATGGGGCGGCGCCGAGGATGAGCTTGTCCAGTTCCACCTGGATGCGCTCGGCCGTGATGCGGTTAATTTCGCCCGCCATGTCGGTCATTGCTTCACGCACGCGCGGTGCGACGGCAAGGCCCAGCTGAGACACGAAGCGAGCGGCGCGCAGCATGCGCAGCGGGTCATCGTGGAAGCTTTGCGACGGCAACGCCGGGGTATCCAGCACCCCTTCGACCAGCGCGTCCAATCCTCCGAGTGGATCCTGGAACTGGGCGCTGCCATCCGGCCTGATCTCCACCGCCATGGCGTTGACCGTGAAATCGCGGCGCACCAGGTCGCCTTCCAGGGTGTCGCCGAATTGGACGTCCGGATTGCGGGAGGAGCCGTCGTAGGTGTCTGATCTAAAGGTAGTGATTTCGATCTGCTGGCCGTGCTTTTCGGCAGACAGGGTGCCGAAATCGATGCCGGTATCCCAGACAACCTCCGCGTACTCGTCGAGGATCTCGCGGGTGACTTCTGGGCGGGCGGAGGTGGTGAAATCGAGGTCGTGGCTCAGTTTTCCAAGCAGTGCGTCGCGTACCGAACCGCCTACCAAGTAGAGGGTGTGCCCTTTGGCGTCGAAGGCTGCGGCCAGGGGTGCCAGTGTCTCGGAGAGTGATTCGAGGGTGGCAGTGGCACGGGCAAGCATTCCCAGCCGGTCAAGGTGGGTAGTTTGTTCGGAATTCACCCCGCTTATTCTACCAATCCTCCTATCTGGCTCCCCAGCAGGATACGATGTTAAGGATGACTGAGCAGCAACGGCCGCGTGCCAACACTCCTGGCCCTCGGCGCCGCAGCGCCCAAGGGCCTGCCGCGCCACGTCCTGCTGCCGAATCCACCGAGGGCGCTCCGCAGAAGCGTCGCCGTCGCCGTTCCCGCAGGCGCAGCGGTAAGGCGCAGGCCACGCAACAGGACGTGAGCCGGGGCCGTCGCCCGCGGGGCGGGGAGAAGCGGCCCGCGTCGAAAAGCGCTGGGCGCGCCCCAGAGCGCTCCCACATGAAGACCAGCAACGAAACTTCTGCTGGTGGCCTCGTGGTGTCCGGTCTAGCGGAAGCCGTGACGAAGGATAACGAGGTGGATCTGAGCAAGGTCTACGTCGCCTTGATCGGGCGTCTGGATCGCCGTGGTCGCCTGCTGTGGTCCATGCCGAAGGGGCACGTGGAACCGGGCGAGGATCGCGCTGCGACGGCTGAGCGTGAGGTCTGGGAGGAGACCGGTATTCACGGCGAGGTGTTCGCTGAACTGGGCGTTATTGATTATTGGTTTGTTTCCGACGGCACGCGCATCCATAAGACGGTGCATCACCACCTGCTGCGCTACGTCGATGGCGACCTCAACGACGAAGACCCAGAGGTCACCGAGGTGGCATGGATTCCGGCGAGCGAACTGATCGAGCGACTGGCCTACGCCGATGAACGCAAGCTGGCCCGCATTGCGCACGATATGTTGCCTGACTTCGCGCGCGCCGCGCAGGCGGAGGGAAAGGCAACCCCGCGCTAATGGGTTTCAGGCATCGTCAGCTTGGTGCGGCCTTGGCAGCGGTCTCCCTTGTGGCAGCGCCGATTTCTGCCACAGCTGTCCCGCTCCCAACCTCCCCAACGGACGCTTCAATTTCTAACCAGTGGGTCAACCCCGCGATCCGCACCGCTGACGCCCGCAGCGAGGTCGACGCCAGCATCGACAGCATCTCCGACGCGGAAGTGCAGCTGACCATCCACAACAACTCCGGCGCCATGCTTTCCGACGTCTCCGTCCGCGTGCAGCGCGCCAACCCCGTCACCTCCGTCAGCGCTGGACGCAGCACCCTCGCAGCAGAGGAATCCGCCTTCGATATTGCGGCACCATTCCTCCCGGTCCCGGTGGATCTCGCGCCGGGGGAGACCCACAACATCACCATCCCGCTCGACCATGCCACGTTGCAGCTAACAAAAGAAGGCATTTACCCGCTGCTGGTGAACGTCAACGGCGAGCTTGGTGGCGGTGGCCAACAGTATTTGACCTCGGAGCGCACGCTGCTGCAGATCGGCCTTCCGAAGCCCGCCGAACGCCCAACCCCGATCACCATGCTGCTGCCGGTCACCGCACAGACTGACATTCTGCCTGGGGAAACGGGCGAAGCACCCGGTCAGCCGCCCCTGGTGCTGCAGTCTGAGCGCCTCGCCGGCGACATCGCCCCTGGCGGACGCCTCACCGCGCTTCTCGACGTCCAACGCAGCGAACCCCAGTCCACCTGCCTCGCCGTCGACCCCGAACTCGCGCTGACGGTCAGCAGGATGGCTTCCGGATACCAGGTAGCCAACGAGCGGCCCGATCCCGTAGCTCACAAGCCGCGCCTGCGTGATTCCTGGGGCAACAAAGACCAGCACATTAATTCGCAAGCGGGCACCGGCAGCGACGATGCTCGGGCCTGGATGAAACAACTGGCTGAGATCGCGGGCAGTGGTGGCTGTGTGGTCGCCATGCCATGGGCAAACGCCGAATTGGGCGCCGTTGCAGCCACCGGCAATGAGTCCTTACTGGAGCAAGCCACCCTCGCTGGGCCACGCCTGCTGACATCTCTACTCGGTGTGCCAGTGCGTGGCGATGTCATCGTCCCGGACTATGGCTACCTGGAACAGCGCACCGTCACGGGCCTAGATTCCATCCTGAGCTCGCCCACCGTGGCACTGGTGGCGGATGAGACGTTGCCGGGCCACGCAGTACCAGTGGGGGAGCACCTCACCGCCCTGGGCTTCAACAGCGATCTGGCCGCACAACTGGCGACGCTGGGCGACACCCCAGATACCGCCGGCTATGCGAACCAATGGCAGCGCTACGACTACCGACTCGATTCACCGGCAGCCCGGCGCGCTGCCGCCAGTGCGAGTCTGACCCTCGCGGCAACTGACGATGCGAAGCCATTGCTCGTCGTCCCGCCATCTGACCTGTCCGCTGAAGACGCGCACGCCCTACAGCACCAACTGCGGACGCTGCTCAATTCCGGCATCGCCACGCCTCAGGCGTTGGGCGCGTACCTTTCCGTCGGCCATGACGCGCCGGGCACGACGACCGGAACGGCGTTTGAGGATCCGACCGTGGTCACCGACACGGAGATCGTGCGCGCGGTCCAGCAGGCAAAGAGCATCGACGATCTCACCTCCCTCATGATCGAAGAGCCAACCATCGCGCTCACCCCGACCGGTTTTACGCAGCCGCTGCGCCGGGACCTTTTGCGCGGGCTCACGGCCTCCGGTCGTCGCAGCATCAGTAGCTACGACGCTCACGCCAAGGACACCGACACCCTCCTCAACGCCAACCGTGATGTGTTGCAGCGCCTGCGTTCCTCCGTCGTGCTGCTGCCACCGGGCAACGTCTACACCCGCACCTCGGAGTCCTCGCCGCTGCTCATCATCGCGGAGAATGGCCTCCCGCTGCCCGTCGACGCTCGCATTAGCTACACCGGCCCGGAGGATGCAATCATCAGCGTCGCCGACTCCCTCAAGATCCCGGCGCGCGGCTCCATCACCACCCAAATGATGGCAGACCTGCCTGACACCAAGGGGCGCACGGATCTCACTGTGTGGCTCGCCTCCCAGAACGGCGCGCCGATCAGCTACCCGGTGGACATCAGCGTCCAAACCCGCTCCGGCCTCCTCGGAGCTGGCGGACTCGTGGCCCTCGTACTCGCCGGGCTCGGCTTCGTCATGTTTCACGTGAAACGACGCTAAACTTTTGCATTT
The DNA here is from genome assembly GCF_037572395.1 of Corynebacterium sp. H130. Lineage (NCBI taxonomy): Bacteria > Bacillati > Actinomycetota > Actinomycetes > Mycobacteriales > Corynebacteriaceae > Corynebacterium > Corynebacterium sp. H130. The sequence continues at coordinate 129,396 of NZ_JBBHLA010000003.1, forward strand.
CCTGCCCGAACCTCCAAGAATGGCCTTTCGTGGACACACATAAGCAAACCCAGGGGCAGCGCGACCGCTTCAAGGCGCCGACACCACCGTCGCCGTCGACAAGCCCAGTTGTGCCGAAGCCTCGCCACGCGCCCCTGCCTGACGACGACCGCTCCCTGCTCACCCACAGCCCTAAGGGACCCGAGCAGCCACAGCAATCCGACTCGGACGTCGTGCGCTCCACCGGTTCCATGGCCGTAGCCACCCTGGTTTCGCGCATCACCGGATTCCTGCGCAACGCGATGATCGTGTGGACGCTCGGCGCTGCGATCTCCTCCGCGTTTAACACGGCGAACACCCTGCCGAACCTGATCACCGAGATCGTCCTCGGCGCCGTGCTCACTTCGCTGGTCGTGCCAGTGCTCGTGCGCGCGGAAAAGGAAGACCCGGACAGGGGAGAGGCGTTCATCAGGCGCCTGTTCACCCTGGCCGCGGCGCTGCTCGTGGTGGTCACCACCCTGTCCGTCCTGGGAGCCCCGCTCCTCACCGCGCTCCAGCTGCGTTCCGACGGCCAAGTGAACCTCAGCCAGGCCACGGCCTTCGCCGTCCTGCTGCTGCCACAGATCTTCTTCTACGGCATCTTCTCCCTGTTCATGGCGATCCTCAACACCAAGGGGATCTTCAAACCAGGGGCCTGGGCGCCGGTGGTTAACAACCTCATTGCGCTGGCCACCCTCGGCGCCTACTGGCTCATCCCCGGCAGCCTCACACCCGACAAACAAGTCACACTCGCCGACCCGCACATCCTGCTGCTTGGCATCGGCACCACCCTCGGCGTCGTGGTCCAAGCGCTCATTCTGCTGCCGTATCTAGCCAAGGCCGGGGTCAACCTCAAGCCACTGTGGGGCATCGACGATCGCCTCAAACAATTCGGCAACATGGGCCTGGCCATCATCGTCTACGTGGCGATCTCCCAAGCCGGATACATCGTCACCACACGCATCGCCTCCGGCGCCTCCGACGCCGCCCCGAACATCTACCAGCAATCCTGGCTGCTGCTCCAAATGCCATATGGCATCATCGGCGTCACCCTGCTCACCGCTATCATGCCGCGCCTGTCGCGCCGGGCTGCCGAGGGCGACGACGCTGGTGTGGTCGCCGATCTCACCCTGGGCACCAAGCTCACCTTCCTGGCTCTCATCCCAGTGGTGGTGTTCTTCACGGCCTTCGGTACCTACATTTCCATCGGCCTGTTCGCCTACCTGAACTTCGACTTCGAGGCCGCCAAGATCCTCGGCTGGACCCTGTCCTTCTCCGCCTTCACACTCATCCCATACGCCCTCGTGCTGCTGCACCTTCGCGTGTTCTATGCCCGTGAAGAAGCGTGGACTCCCACGTTTATCATCGCCGGCATCACCGCCACCAAGGTGATTCTTTCCTACCTGGCACCCATCATCGCGACCTCTCCGGAGCGCGTGGTCGTACTGCTTGGCGCCGCGAATGGCTTCGGCTTCGTGGCGGGCGCCGTCATCGGTGGTTTCCTGCTGCGACGCCACTTGGGATCCCTCAACGGCCACGAGATTCTGCGTTCCTCCCTGTGGGTCGGCGGCGCCTCGGTCGCTGGCGCTGCGGGTGCCTGGATCCTCGACATCGCCCTCAAGGCACTGTTCGCGCCGATCTGGGTCAGCATCGGATCCGCAGGCTTCCTGATCCGCACCGCACTACTCGGAATTCTCTTCCTCGCCATCACGATTGCCGTCCTGGCGAAGTCGCCACTGGACGAGGTGAAGGGTTTCACGGACGTCGTGAAGCGCAAGCTCGGGCGCGGCACCCCGTCGCAGGCCGCCGCGGTCAGCATGGCGGTCACCCCGACCGAAACCATGCCGATCCCAGCGCCAATGTCCGCGGGCCTCGTTCACCCACCACGGCTTCTGCCTGGCGCCCCTGTCCTCGACGGTCGCTTCCGACTGCTGAAGTCCTACGGCGAATCCGGTGGCGAGCATGTCACCGCCAAGTTCTGGCAGGCCAAGGACCTCAGCACCGGCCGGGACGTCGCCCTCACCTTCGTCGACACCACCGGCACATCCACCGCAGCCGCCGCCGGCGCCGCCTCCGAGGTCACGCGACGCACCTGTAAGCTCGCCGACCTCGGCTTGGACGCACTGCCGAAGGGCATCAAGGTAGTGGCCTACCGCTCCGGCTGCCTCGTCATCTCCGAGTGGGTGCCTGGTTCCGCACTGCGCGCCGTTGCCGACGCCGGGGTCGCCCAGCGCGACGCCGCCGCCCAGGCCTTTGCCGGGCTTGCCGACGCCACAGCCGCCGCTCACGCGGCCAACCTCCCACTGGGTATCGACAGCATCGACCGCATCCGCATTTCCCGCACCGGCGAAGCAGTGCTGGCCTTCCCAGTCATCCTGGCCTGCAACAGCGCTGCCGAGGACCGGGAAACCCTGGTGTCCGCTTTCCACCTGCTCACCAATGAAACCTTGGAAGGCTCTGCCTCCGAGATGGCATCGACGCTGCGCGGTGTGGAACACGTTGCACCTCTACAGACCGTGGCGGAAGAGCAGCCACATCCGTCGGCACGCGCGGGCTTTGGCGCAAAGCGCTACTCCCGCATCACCACCGGCGCGCTGTTCGGCATTTCCATCACCCTCGTGGCAATCATCGCCGTTCTCACCGCGTACCTGATGGGCGTCCTCGGTGGCGAGCGTGATGACTCGCCGGTGCGCGTCGACACGCATGTGGTGAACAAGCCCGTACAGTAACAATCCGCTTGTGGATAACCCTCTGACCTGTAGCTTAACTTGCTTTCGGGGCCTGGTTGGAGGCGTTATCCACAAGCGTTTTTTATTTGGCGAGCGAATTTCTGTGAAGCCGGGCACAATATGAATCGCAAGGGGGAATGCACGACACTCGGGGGAGTATCACATGCAGCTATGCAGCGATTACGCATTGGTAAATAAGTTCATTCGTGGCGATGAAAAAGCATTCGCGGAGATCATCTCCCGCTACCACCACTCACTGTGGTGGACCGCCCGCAAGACCGTCTTCACAGACTTCGACGCGCAGGACATCCTGCAGGAGGCCTACCTCAGCGCGGCCCTGAACATCCACCATTTCAGGGCCGACGCCAGCCTCAAAACCTGGTTGCACCGGCTCGTTCTCAACGCCAGCCATGACTTTAGGCGCTCGCGCTACCGCATCGACGAAACGGTCATTTTCGACGACGAGGACGCCGATATCCCACACCTGACCTACGACCCACTGTCCGCTATGGATCTGACGTTGACCCTCGTCAGCGTCCTAGGGAAGCTGAATGAGCGGCAGCGACTGATCCTCATCATGGTCGATGTACTCGGCTACACGATCTACCACACGGCAGCGGATCTGGGCATTTCAGCGGGCACGGTGAAGTCGCGTCGATCCCGCGCCAAGCACATCATTCGCTCCCGTCATCCTGAATTGGTGGGAATGTAGACTAGTCGTCATGACGAAGATCCATGACGTAGCAATTATCGGCTCCGGCCCTGCCGGATACACCGCGGCCATCTACGCCGCCCGCGCGGAACTGAAGCCCATCATGTTTGAGGGCATCGAGTTCGGTGGTTCCCTCATGACCACCACCGAAGTAGAAAACTTCCCGGGCTTTGCCGAAGGCATCATGGGTCCTGAGCTCATGGACCAGATGCGTAACCAGGCCGAGCGCTTCGGCACTGAAATGCTCATGGAGATCGTCGACCGCGTCGAGCTGGAAGGCGACATCAAGAAGATTTACGTGGGCGACGACGAATACCAGGCACGTGCCGTCATCCTGGCCATGGGTGCCGCCCCTCGATACCTTGGCGTACCGGGCGAGCAGGAACTGCTGGGCCGTGGCGTATCTTCGTGCGCTACCTGCGATGGTTTCTTCTTCAAGGATCACGACATCGCCGTCATCGGTGGTGGCGACTCCGCAATGGAGGAGGCTACCTTCCTCACCAAGTTCGCCAAGTCCGTCACCATCGTGCACCGTCGCGAGGAGTTCCGTGCTTCCGCGATCATGCTGGAGCGCGCGAAGAATAACGAGAAGATCAAGTTTGCGACGAACAAGGTCGTGTCGCGCGTCCTCGGCGAAAACAGCGTGGAAGGCTTGGAACTTAACGACACCGTCACCGGCGAAACCTCGGTCCTGCCAGTGACAGCGATGTTCGTGGCCATTGGACACGACCCACGCTCCGCCATGGTGCAAGCAGCCGTCAACACCGACGACTCCGGCTACATCCTGGTGGAGGAGCCGTCCACCCGCACCAACATCCCTGGTGTGTTTGCTGCCGGTGACATTGTGGACAGCCACTACCAGCAGGCCATCACCGCCGCTGGTGCAGGCTGCCGCGCTGGCATCGACGCCGAGCACTACCTCGCAAGCCTGTAAGGAATTCAACATGATCGTTAACGTCACTGCGGACACGTTCCGTTCTGTGGTCATCGACTCTGACAAGCCAGTCCTCGTCGACTTCTGGGCAGAGTGGTGTGGCCCTTGTAAGAAGCTCGGTCCTGTCCTCGAACAGGTCGCTGAGGAGATGGGCGAGTCGGTCACCATCGCCAAGGTGAACGTCGATGAAGAGCGCACTCTCGGCGCCCTGTACCAGATCATGTCCATCCCAGCGGTCATGATTTTCAAGGGTGGCAAGAAGGTCGATGAGTTCGTCGGCGTGCGCTCCAAGCAAGACATTATTTCCCGTTTGCAGCTGGTAACATAAGTGGCCGATATTCTTGATCGAAGGGAGTGGCGTGTCCGAGCTGTTGCGGGTCGGTGACCGCAGTCCACGGGTGGCGGAAGTCCGCACCATCCTCACGGGACTTGGCTTGTTGCAGGGCAACGACGCCACTCTGGAACAACCCGACCAGTCCAATAAGTTCTCGGGCAACGACGCATACTTCGACGAAGAACTGGCCGGTGCCCTCCGCGCATTCCAGCAGAGCCGTGGCATCCTTGCCGACGGCGTCATCGGCGACAAAGTGCTGCGCATTCTCCGCGAGGCCTCCTACAAACTCGGCAACCGCGTCCTGATCTTCCAGCCGGGCAACGTGATGGTGGGCGACGACGTCGTCCAGCTCCAAACCCAGCTGCAGGAGCTCGGCTTCTACGCGCACCGTGTCGACGGCCAATACGGCGAAGCCACCTACAGCGCGGTGAAGAACTATCAGCTCAACTACGGCCTGAACGAGGACGGCATTACTGGTCCCAACACGGTTCGGGCACTGGGACTTCTCGGACGTCGCATTAAGGGCGGATCTCGACAGGCCATCAGCGAGCGCGAACAGGTGCGCAAGGCTGGGCCAAAGCTGGCCGGCAAGCGCGTCGTCATCGACCCTCACCTGGGCGGCAGCAACAAGGGCATGATCGTCCAGGGCAAGTTCGGCCCGATTTCCGAGGAGGAAATCCTCTGGGATTTGGCCACCCGCATCGAAGGTCGCATGATCGCGGCAGGCATGGAGGCAATCCTGTCTCGCCCACGCCTGTCCGACCCGTCGATCAAACAGCGCGCCGACATCGCTAATGCCTTCGGCGCTGACCTGCTGATCGCCCTGCAGTGCGACTCCTACCCGAATGAAAAGGCCGGCGGAGCAGCAACGTTCTACTTCGGCTCGGACATCGGAGCAACCTCACTGACCGGTGAGATGCTGTCCGGCTACATTCAGCGCGAAGTTGTCGCCCGCACCGGATTGGTCAACTGTGGCAACCACGCCCGTACCTGGGAAATCCTGCGCATGACCAAGATGCCAACCGTCGAGCTTGTGTGTGGCTACCTCACCAACCCGGTCGACGTGTCCATCCTGACGGATCCAAACAAGCGCGATGCTATCGCTGAGGCCGTCGTGGTCGCAGTCAAGCGTCTCTACCTGCTGGAAAACGACGACAACCCAACCGGCACATTCAAGTTCGCCGAACTCCTCGAAGCCGAGGGGCAGTAGGGGTTTTCTCGTCGCTGTTCTAGCAGCATTTTCGCCCGAAGCCTGAGTTTAGGAACCCGAGTTTCGGGCCCAGCACATCTGCTACTGGGCTAAATCGCCTCGAAACTCGGGTTCCTAAACTCGGGTTTCAACGGCGCAGCCTACGCCAGTGCCCCAACCTCGATGCGCTCGAAAGCGTCGGCAAGCAACCCACTTTCAGGAGGCAGCTCTAACCGGTACAGTGGCACCTCGTCATCCTCACGTATTACGGAAAAACCCGCGCTGAGCAGGTATTTTTCCGGGATGAGCCCGATGGGACCAAAGGTGCCGGAGCGCCAGCCGAAAGCCTCAACCGCCGTAACATCGGTGGCCAAAAGATGCGCCAGAACGGCGTCGATAAGCACGGCGCTGACGCCCTCCGAAATGCGGCTGGTAAACAGCGACGTGATGAGGGTGGCGTCGGGGGAGACGGGGCCGGCGCTCATTAAACTAGCGCCTGGCACAAGCGATGGGGGAGCGAAGAGGATAGTGGCGACGTCCTGGATGGAAAAGCCACAGGTGCCGTACTCGAGGAGGGTGGAGGTCAGCCACATTTCCTTGGCCAAGCGGATGTCAGTGGCGGACGGGCCGGCCTCCCAGAAGGCCGTGCGCAGGCACGCCGGATGCACGTTTTCTAACGTGACCGGCTCAATGTGCACTTAGCCCTCCAACAGGCCCATGATCCGCTCGAAGTCCTCAGGACCTGCGAATTCGAGGACGATCTTGCCCTTCTTCTTACCGACCTGGACCTGCACGCGGGTGTCGAAGCGGTCGCCGAGGCGGCTGGCGGCCTCGGTGGCGAACGCTGGCTGAACGGCCTTCTGGCGCGGTGCGGGCGCCGGTGCATCACCGCGGTTCAACAGGGTGACGGCTTCTTCGGTGGCGCGGACAGACAGGCCCTCAGCGACGATGCGGGTCGCGAGTTCTTCCTGCGCCTGTGCGCCCGCCTTCAGGCCGAGCAGGGCGCGGGCGTGGCCTGCGGAAAGGACTCCGGCTGCCACCTTGCGCTGGACTGGAACAGGGAGTGCGAGGAGGCGGATCATGTTGGTGATCACTGGGCGGGAGCGGCCAATTTTGTCGGCCAGTTCTGCCTGGGTGACACCGAATTCGTCGAGGAGCTGCTGGTAGGCGGCTGCCTCTTCGAGCGGGTTCAGCTGGGCGCGGTGGATGTTTTCCAGCAGGGCGTCGCGAAGCATGTCGCCGTCGTCAGTTTCGCGGACGATGGCAGGGATGGTTTTGAGGCCTGCTTTGCCGGAGGCGCGCCAACGACGCTCACCCATGATCAGTTCGTAGCCGCCGTCCTTCTCGCGGACGACGATCGGCTGCATGAGGCCGAATTCCTTGATCGAGTGCACGAGCTCTGCGAGGGCCTCAGGGTCGAAGACCTGGCGAGGCTGGCGAGGGTTCGGGCGGATCGCGTTGATCGGGATCTCGCGGTAGGTCGCGCCGAATTCGTTGTGCGCAGCCTTCTCCGCCTTCTGCAGCACGGTCGGCTTCGGGGTGGCCTTTTCGCCGCCACCGAGGATGATGTCGGCTGCGCCGTTGGTCAGGCGTGGCTTCTGCTCAGGGGCGCTCGGGATGAGTGCGGACAGGCCGCGACCGAGTCCACCTCGACGAGTTTCGTTAGCCACTACTTATCCTTTCCTTCCGGTGCCTGCCCGATCGGGCCACTTTCTGCTGTTGGTAGATAATCGCCGCGCTCAGCGAGCTCCTTCGCTGCGTCAAGGTAGGCGAGTGCGCCGCGGGAACCCGGGTCGTATTGGAGCACGGTCTGGCCGAAACCAGGGGCCTCGGACACCTTCACGGAACGAGGAATCATGTTGCGCAGGACCACGTCGCCAAAGTGCCCGCGGACCTCGGAGGCGACCTGCTCTGCGAGCTTGGTACGGCCGTCGTACATGGTCAGCAAGATGGCGCTGATGTGCAGCTCGGGGTTGAGGTGCTCACGGATCATGGAAATGTTCTTCAGTAGCTGACCCACGCCCTCCAGCGCGTAGTACTCTGCCTGGATAGGGATGATCACCTCGGTCACCGCGGTCATGGCGTTGATGGTGAGCAGGCCTAACGACGGCGGGCAGTCGATGATGATGTAGTCGAAACCCTCGTCTGAAAGCTGGTCCAACGAATCCGCCAGGCGGTACTCGCGACGCACCATGGAGACCAGCTCGATTTCCGCGCCGGCAAGGTCAATGGTGGCCGGGATGCAGAAAAGATTGTCGTTGAACGTCGACGTCTGAATAGCTTCACGGGCGCTGCACTCACCGATGAGCATCTCGTAGGAAGACAGGACGCCGGAGTGGTGTTCTGCACCCAGGGCAGTGGAGGCGTTGCCCTGCGGATCGAGGTCCACGACCAGGACTTTCAGGCCGTGAAGCGCGAGGCCAGCGGCGAGATTCACCGAGGACGTCGTCTTGCCAACGCCACCTTTTTGGTTAGCGATCGTGATCTTGCGTGGCGTCTCCGGACGGGGGAGCGAGAGCGCGTTTGGCGTCATCACCTTCGCAGCTCGCCGAGCTGCAGCCGCAATGGGAGTGTCATCCCACATCTGCTCGTCCATGCACCTATCCCTTCCAAAAGTTAAGCTATCTCATCCTACTTGATCCGCGGAATAATGATCAGCGTTGTAGGTTCCTCCGCCACACCTTCGCCCACCAAGCGAATCTCGGCGAGGCCGCCACCGGCCTTTTTGATCTCCTTCTGATCCCGCTCCAGCTCTTCCGCCACGGAAGAACCCTTGAGCGCGATCATCTTGCCACCCTTTCTCACCAGTGGCAGAGACCAGCCGGACAGTCTTCCCAGTGGCGCCACGGCGCGGGAGGTCACGACGTCGACAAGCCCTACTTCGGCCCGCACCGTCTTCTCTTCAGCGCGGCCGCGGATAACGGTGACGTTGCTGAGGCCGAGCTTGTCGACGACTTCTTGCAGGAATACCGAACGCTTCAGCAGCGGTTCAATCAGTGTGATGTTGAGGTCAGGACGCTTGATTGCAAGAGGGATGCCTGGGAGACCAGCGCCAGACCCGATGTCCGCAACTTTGGCGCCCGCCGGGATCGCTTCTTCTGCCACTGCGCAGTTGAGGATGTGGCGCTCCCACAACCGTGGCACCTCGCGGGGTCCGATGAATCCGCGGGTGGAACCATCCGTTGCAAGAAGCTCGTGGTATTGCTGCGCGAGCTCGAAGCGGTCGCCGAAATAATCCTCTGGTTTCACGTGAAACTCACCTTTCTGTTGCCTCTCACTCTAGTCGGAGGCGGTGAGTGCCGGTGTTTGGGTGCCGATGGGTACTCAGGATGTAGTACTACTACGTTCCCAGCCGAGAAATTGATCCTTTTGGACCCAAGTTCGTAGTAGTACTACGTCCTCAGTACGCACACACGCGCCTACCCAACAAAAAACCGCCCTTCCAAAAAGGAGGGCGGTGTGAACAAGAAACTTACTTACGCTTCTTCTTCGGGTTATCCGGGCGAACACCCGGCTTCGGAGCGGAAGCGCGCTTAGCGGCCTTCTTGGCCTCAATCTCGGCTTCTTCTTCCTTGTCCATCTTGTCAAAGATGTACTTCATCTGGAAGAAGGTCCAGATGTTGTTGGCGCCCATGTAGCACAGGAGACCGATGTGCCAGAGCACACCGGTAAACAGAATGGTGGCTGGCATGAACCAGAGCATCATCTTGTTCATCATGTCCATCTGGGAGGCCATCATCTCGTTCTGTGGGGCCTTCTGCTTGCCGGAGGCGATGCGCGCCTTCTGGCGATCCAGGGACATGCGGGCGTTGAAGTGCGTGGCCAGCACGGTCAACACGATCAGTGGAGCTGCGACGAAGATGATGTTCATCTTGGTGAAGTCCACTGGCTGGAACGCCTGGTACATCTCAGTAGGCATGGAGATGTAAGAGGACAGTGGAACGCCGAAGAGGCGGGCACCCAGGAAGGACTGCACGTCTTCCGGCTTGAAGAAGTAGTTCGCGGTGTTCGCGTTCTCTTCAATCGAAAGGCCCAGCTGGCCGGTGCCGGTACCCGTACGGTTGAAGGAGCGCAGCACGTGGAACAGGCCGATGAACACAGGCATCTGGATGAGGATCGGCAGGCAGCCTGCGAGAGGGTTCACGCCCATCTCCTTTTGGAGCTTGCGCGATTCCTCCATCATCTTTTGCTGATCGTTCTTGTACTTCTCACGGATTTCCTGCATCAGGGGCTGCATTTCCTGCATCTTGCGGCCCGAGCGCATCTGATCCATGGTCGGCTTGACCAGGAGGATACGGATGGTGAAGGTGAGGAAGATAATGGCAAGAACCCAGGTGATTCCCGAATCTGGGCTGAGCACGAGGGAGAACACCTTGTGCCAGAACCAGAGGACGACCGAGATCGGCCAGTAGACAAAATTGAGCACTGTGAGTCTTAACTCCTTTTGTTTTTGCGTGGGCGGACGGGATCAAATCCGCCCGGATGCCAGGGCCCACATTTGGCAAGCCGCACTAAAGTAAGCACGACCCCTGTGATGGCGCCATGCTCCCGCAGCGCGTCCAGCGCGTAGGCGCTGCACGTTGGCTCGAAACGACAGGTCGAACCCATCTTAAGCGGTGAGAGGTAATTTTGGTAAAGCAACACGAGCCGCAGCAGCAGCCTAGTTGCCGGTGAGTTTCCCGAGCGCGTAGCGCACATCGTCCATGAGCTCCTTGCTGGTTGCCTCGCCGGCGCGCGGAAGCGCCCTAATGACAACGTCGCAGCCCGTCGGGATAGTTCCCGCTAACTCGCTGCAGACATGCCGAAGCCGCCGGTAGGTTCGGTGTCTAACGACCGAATTACCGACGGCTTTGGAAACGATGAGACCGAAGTGAGGTCCGCCGAAACGGACTAGCTCACTGCTGTCCGCGTGTGCGAGGTGCACGACAACCGTTTTGGTTCCCGTGCGGCGTCCTTTGCGTGTGACGCGCCGAAACTCCGCAGAGTTCAGCTTGTACTGAGCAGGAAGCACGCCTGACCTTCGCGAAAATTACGCGGTCAGCTTTGCACGGCCCTTGCTACGACGAGCCGACACGATTGCGCGACCAGCACGGGTGCGCATACGAGTACGGAAGCCGTGAACACGTGCACGACGACGGTTGTTCGGCTGGAACGTCCGCTTGCCCTTTGCCACGGTTACACTCCTAAAGTTTTCATATGGGTGATATGAAGCTGCGACATCAACCCCAGGAAAACCATGGGGTTGTAGGTTGCGGCCTCGCGTCACCCACTTAATGGATGATTGTTAAAACTCGGATGCAATTAAGTCAGGCCGACGAGCCTCCGAGCCGCCAGGTCTACGTCGAAGCAGACCGGGCGAAAAGCACACCAAAACGAACGTGATGTGACAGACAGGAGCCAGCCTACGCCAACTTAGGTGCGCAAACCAAATCGACACGCCGGGGTGATCGGGTACCCCTTGAATGACATTTTTGTAATTTACGCCCTGCTTAGCGACGTTTTCGCACGGTTATCCACATGCGGCGGTCGCCCCGGCCGAGAACCTGGAATTCCCCTGTGGACAGGGCACTGTCAATCCGAGTAAAGATTGATGTAGCTGATTTACCCACAGCCTGTGGGCAAGTCAAAATGTGTATAACTCTCAACTGAAACTTCAAACTTTGAAGTTTGTTTAAAGAAAGTCCAGGTCAGAGCATTACATAACCCAAAGAAATTTATCCACAGGCTGTCCCGTATCCTGTGTATAACTTCGGTGGAAAAAGTTATCCACAGGTGTGGATACATCTGTGGAAGTACAGGCCATTGCCCTTTTTAGAGCTGTGGAAAGTTCATCCACCGGCACAAAAAATGACAAATTACTGAAAGACGTAAAAAGGGACTCACCACTTGAGTCTCTGGTGGCCAACCCGAGTGCACTTACCCCCGCACCCGGGACGGCCATTATGTAGCTAAAAGGACACTTCGTGACTCAAATTTCTGATGACCTCCAGTCGACCTGGCAAGTGATCGTCTCAGAACTTTCCCGGCTGGCGGAAGATCCCGCCTCCAGTGTCGCCCCGCTGACCCCCAAGCAGCGCGGCTTCCTCAAACTGGTCAAGCCAATCACCTTTGTCCCTGGTTACGCCGTCATTTCGACCCCACACAACATGGCTCGCGACGTCATTGAAAACGATCTCGGCGACGCCATCCGCCTGGTACTCCAGCAGCAAATGGGTCAACCTTTTTCCCTCGCCGTCTCCGTCGAACCGGAAAACCCTGACCAGCGGGAACTTCCGCTGACCACGACGACTTCGATGCCGTCGCGGGAAGAATTGGACCAGCTGCAGGCTGCGGAATCGGAATGGCAGGAAGTGGTCGTCGAGACGCCACCTGCTCCGGAACCACAACGCTTCCGCCGGGACATGCCTTCGGCGGACAAGCGCGAACTGTCACTGAACCCGAAGTACACGTTTGAAAATTTTGTGATCGGTAGCTCCAATCGCTTCCCTGTGGCGGCGGCGGTCGCGGTGTCCGAGTCGCTGGCGCAGGCCTACAACCCACTGTTCATTTGGGGTGGCTCGGGCCTGGGCAAGACGCACTTGCTGCACGCGATTGGTAATTACGCGAAGGTGCTGCAACCGGGGCTGCGCGTGAAGTACGTGTCCTCTGAGGAGTTCACCAACGACTACATCAACTCGGTCCGCGATGACCGTCAGGAAAAGTTCAAGCGTAATTACCGCAACCTGGATGTGCTGATGGTCGATGACATCCAGTTCCTCGAGGGCAAGGAAGGCACTCAGGAGGAGTTCTTCCACACCTTCAACGCACTGCACCAGGCAGATAAGCAGATTGTGCTTAGCTCCGACCGGCCACCGAAGGAGCTGACCACGCTGACCGATCGCCTGCGCACGCGATTCAAGGCTGGTCTGATCACGGATATTCAGCCGCCTGACCTGGAAACTCGCATGGCGATTTTGTCGAAGAAGGCGCAGTCCGAAGGCACCGTTGTGGATCACGATGTGCTCGAGCTGATCGCGTCACGCTTCGAAACCTCGATCCGTGAACTCGAGGGCGCGCTCATCCGCGTCACCGCGTATTCTTCGCTGATCAAGGAACCAATCGACCTAAAGATGGCGGAGATCGCGCTGCGTGACATCATGCCGGATCCGGACGATATCGACATCAGCGCCGATCACATCATCGAGCAGGCAGCAGCATATTTTGATATTTCTGTTGACGCGCTCACTGGCGTCGGCAAGACGCGTGCGGTCGCGCATGCTCGCCAGATTGCGATGTACCTGTGCCGTGAACTCACCGAGCTTTCGCTGCCGCGCATCGGTGAGCATTTCGGCGGCAAAGACCACACGACGGTGATGTACGCGGTGAAGAAGATCAACAAGGAAATCACAGAAAAACGCGATACTTACGATCAGATTCAGGCGCTTACGCAGGCGATTAAGAAACCGAAATAGCGCTGGCACGGCCCCGATTTTTATCGGGGCTTTTTTGCTATCCAAGTTGTCCACAGAAGTTATCCACACCTGTGTAATTACATGTGTGTAACTTGGTGAATCCAATCACAAAACCCCATGTGGACAACTACTTTGAAAGTTGTGCACAGATCAGTGGATAGATTGTGGATAACTCGGCACCCCGATTTTCATCCCCACCCGGCCCGAGTTGTACACACAGTTTCCACACACGCTCCACACGTTAGAATGAGCCCCTGGAGCTGTGGAAATGACAACTTATCCACAGTGTGCACAGGACTTACTGTAGTTACCACTCTTTTACTTGGAACTAAAACAAAAGAAAGAGGGCGTGGGGATAGTTCAAGGTTCATTGGCTTCGAAGAAGACAATGACAACCCTTTAACTACCGTGCGAGCACGCACCCAGGTACGTTTATGTGTAATTAGAAAAATTCGAAGGAGTGTAGCGAGCTATGGATTCGACGTCGGTTTCCTTCCGCGTTGCCAAGGACGATTTGGCCAATGCGGTGGCATGGGTAGCACGTAGTTTGCCGGCGAAGCCAACGCAGCCGGTGCTTCGCGGCATGCTGATCACTGCCGACGACGAAGGCCTTGAACTCGCTGGCTTTGACTACGAAGTGTCCACTAAGCAGCGCATTTCCGCTGAGGTTTCCCAGCCAGGTTTGATCGCCGTCGCTGGCAAGCTCATTGCAGAGATCGTCGCAACGCTGCCAAACAAGCCGGTTGACGTCACCGTCGACGGCTCCAAAGTCCTGCTTTCTTGTGGTGCGTCTCGCTTCGAACTTCCAAGCATTCCGCTCGATGACTACCCGCAGCTTCCAGCATTGCCCGAGGTCACCGGCGCGATCGATCCTAAGCTCTTCACCGAAGCTGTCACCCAGGTAGCAACCGCCGCTGGTCGCGATGAGACCCTGCCTATGCTCACCGGCGTGCATCTTGAGATTCACGGCGAAGAGGTTCTGCTGGCCGCCACCGACCGCTTCCGCCTCGCTGTCCGCAGCTTCAATTGGATTCCACGCAATCCGCAGGTCGAAGCCAAGCTGCTGATCCCAGCAAAGACCCTCCTGGAAAACGCCCGCAGCCTGGACACTTCGCTCAATGATCCAGTCGAAATCGCGGTCGGCAACGACGAGCAGATCGGCTCCGACGGCCTCTTCGGCGTCCACGCCGACACCCGCCAAACCACCACCCGCATGCTCGACGCGGACTTCCCGAATTTCCGCCCGCTGCTGCCAAAGTCCCACACCTCCATCGCGAGCGTGGAGATCGCCCCGCTTCTCGACGCCATCCGCCGCGTCTCCCTGGTCGCCGACCGTAACGCGCAGATCCGCATGAACTTCAGCGAAGGCCAGGTCGTTCTCGATGCAGGCGGCACCGATTCCGGCCACGCTGAGGAGGTTCTTCCTTGTGCTTTCGCAGGCGAGCCACTGCATATCGCATTCAACCCTGGCTACTTGAAGGACGGCCTTGGTGTAATTCGCACGAATCGTGTGGTGTTCGGCTTCACCCAGCCTTCGCGCCCAGCGATCATGATTCCGGAGCCAGAGGAGCTGCCGGAGGCAAACGCGAATGGTGAGTTCCCAACCCCGGAGACGGACTTCACCTACCTGCTGATGCCAGTTCGCCTACCAGGCTAAATGTATCTTCGCTCCCTGAAATTACGCGATTTTCGTTCCTGGCCGTCGCTCGAGCTTGAGCTCGAGCCCGGGGTTACGGTGTTTGTCGGCCGAAATGGCCATGGCAAGACAAACATCGTGGAGGCCATCGGCTACGTCGCGCACCTGTCCTCCCACCGGGTGGCTCAAGATGCGCCGTTGGTTCGATCCGGCCAGGACAATGCGCTGATTTCAGCGACGGCGGTCAACGACGGTCGGGAACTGACAGCTCATGTCCTGATTAATTCCCACCGGGCGAATCAGGCCCAGATCAACCGCACGAAGCTGAAGAGCCCCCGCGAAGTTCTCGGTGTGGTGAAAACCGTGTTGTTTGCGCCGGAAGATTTGGCGCTCATTAAGGGTGAGCCAGCGGAGCGTCGCAAGTACCTCGATACGATCCTGGCTACTCGCCAGCCACGTCTCGCCGGACTCAAGGCGGATTACGATCGCGTGCTCAAACAGCGCGCAGCACTGCTAAAAACTGCTGGTGGGGCGCTGCGCAAAGGCTACGATGACGCCGATGGTGCAGCCGCACTGTCCACACTCGATGTGTGGGATTCCCAGCTGTCCTCGTTGGGAGCTCAGCTGATTTATCACCGCCTGCAGCTCGTCGCCGAATTGCAAGAAGCGGTGCCGGAGGCCTACTCAACCATCGCACCAGAATCGCGTCCGGCGCACGTTGAATACCGCTCGACTGTTCCTGCTGTTGGGGAGCCCGAGGTTATCGAGGCTGCCATGCTGGCCGAGCTCGGGGCGAAACGACAACGAGAAATCGATCGTGGCATGTGTTTGGTGGGGCCGCATCGCGATGATCTCGAGCTCATCTTGGGCACCGACCCTGCCAAGGGTTTTGCCAGCCATGGTGAGACTTGGTCGTACGCGCTGTCATTGCGTATCGCGGAGTTTCACCTGGTCAAGGGCACAGGATCTGATCCGATCCTCATTCTTGACGATGTTTTTGCCGAACTTGATGCCAAGCGTCGCACTCGCCTCGTGGAAGTTGCTGCAAACGTGGAGCAGGTGCTGATCACCGCCGCCGTCGATGGCGACCTGCCGCATAACCTCGAAGAAACCCACACCCACTACGTCACTGCGGTTGATGACGCGGAACTGGGCCGAATCTCAAGGATGGATCATGAGTGAGTCTGATGACCTCATCCAGGAGATGTTTGCCAACGTCCGTAAGCAGGCAAAACTCAAGACTGGCAAGGTGCCGGACCTCAGTAGGCAAGGGGAGAGGCGTCGCCAGGAGCCGGGACCCAAGCTGCCTAAACAGCGTGGTATTCCGACTGGCCTTGATGGACGCAGATTGCCAAGGCCTAACAATGTCAGCGCCCTCGGAGATGTGTTGAAGCGGGAAATTGGCCGCCGGGGATGGCAAAAGGACATCGCTGGTGGTTGGGTGTTTTCCCACTGGCATCTGCTGGTCGGAGACAAAATCGCTCAGCACACTCGCCCGCAAATGCTCAAAGACAAAGCGCTATTCATTCAGTGTGATTCCACCGCCTGGGCAACGAATCTACGACTCATGCAGCGACAAATTCTGCAGGAGATTGCGAAGCAGGTCGGCCCAAATGTGGTAGCTGAGCTGAAGATCTTCGGGCCAAACGTACCGAGCTGGCGCAAGGGGCCACTACATGTGAAAGGTCGAGGACCAAGGGATACCTACGGATAGCTTTCATTAAGAATTGGTAACTATTTGCATTTCCTAATGAAAATTGTTGTCTTTTGACCGATGATGAGGGTGTCCGACCCCCACATTTTCATAGAGGAAGACATGTTCGGAAAAAAAGCGGCCCTAGTCATTGCCTGCATGACAGCGCTTTCAGGAATCGCCGCGCCTAACGCATTGGCGGAGTCGCAACCCGTCGCCGAGGTGCAAGTCCAGTCGAATGAAGCTGCTGTTCGCGAGGCTCAAGAACAGTATCGGCAGACTGCTACTCCAGAAGAATATGCTGCAGCAATGAGGGCCTATGAGGAGCTTCGTACCACTGGGGCCATCACGACCAATCAGATGCCGGGGGGCACGGATGTGACCGCGCAGGGATTTGGTTGCGCCTCGATTCCCAAGTGGGCTGTGGTTGCTTATGCTTGGCATTTGAAGGCTGGTGGTGTGGTGGGAGCGCTCACCGGAGCAGTAGTTAATGGCTCTATCTTGGGATTACCGGCCGGAGTTGTCATAGAAGCTATCGGAGCGGCCGGGGTTCTAGGCGGTGATGGTTTATTGTACTGGGCAGATCATACTGATTGGCCAAAGAACATCTGTATCTAGAAAGCGGGTAAGAGCCTTGTCAGGTTTCTTTATCGGGATGTTGATCACTGATGTTATTTTCATTATCGGTTGTTTTTGGTTGGGAAGAGAGAATCGGAAGCTCCGGGACGAAATACGCACCTTGAGACACCAGGAGTAACGCTATGTTCTCAGGATGGCAGTTAGCGGTGGTCATTCTGATTGGCTCGCAGATTGTCTATGGGATTGGAACCTACCTGCGTCGTCCGAAAAACTAGAACAAGTCCCACTAAGTTTTGATCAGCGCCTTGTCACAAACGGCAGGGCGTCTTTTCTTATTTTCCAGCGACACCTTTGTGAGAAACCGCTCTAATTTCCCTTCTCCCAGCTTGCTGCCTAAGCCACGTAGGGGAGCCCACAGTGTAATATGGAGGGGTCTATCGGCAATTAGAGCAAGGAGTGCTAGCGACCCGTGGCTGCGCAACATGAATACGACGCTTCATCGATCACCATCCTGGAGGGTCTTGAGGCTGTCCGCAAGCGCCCTGGCATGTACATCGGCTCCACCGGCGAACGCGGCCTGCACCACCTGGTGTGGGAGGTCGTTGACAACTCCGTGGACGAGGCGATGGCAGGCTTCGCGTCTGCGGTAACCGTTACTTTGCTCGAGGATGGCGGCGTCGAGGTCATCGACGATGGTCGTGGCATCCCGGTGGACATGCACCCATCCGGTGCTCCTACCGTCCAGGTTGTTATGACCCAGCTGCACGCCGGCGGCAAGTTCGACTCCGAGTCCTACGCGGTCTCCGGTGGTCTGCACGGCGTCGGTATTTCCGTGGTGAATGCCTTGTCGACGCGCGTTGAAGCCGACATCAAGCGCGACGGGAAGCACTGGTACCAGCGCTTCACCAATGCTGTTCCAGAACCTCTGGAGGAGGGTGGCAACTGCCGTGGCACCGGTACCACCATCCGTTTCTGGCCAGATGCCGAAATCTTTGAAACCACCACTTTCAAGTGGGACATCATCGCTAAGCGTCTGCAGGAGATGGCCTTCCTGAACAAGGGCCTGACCATCACCCTCATTGACAAGCGCGTCACCGAGGAAGAGCTCGAGCTGGAAGCTCTCGCAGAATCCGGCGACGAGGCTGTCTCGCTCGATGCCGTCGATAATGCGCCTGCTAAGAAGAAGGAAAAGAAGCAGGTCTTCCACTACCCGGATGGTCTGAAGGACTACGTCACGTCCATCAACAAGACGAAGACGGCCGTTCACCCAACGATCATCACTTACGAAGGTAAGGGCGAGGGCCACGAGGTTGAGGTGGCTATGCAGTGGAACTCCGGCTACTCGGAGTCCGTACACACCTTCGCCAACACGATTAACACCCACGAGGGTGGCACGCACGAGGAAGGTTTCCGCGCGGCGCTGACCTCCCTGATGAACAAGTACGCCCGCGAGCACAAGCTGCTCAAGGACAAGGAACCAAACCTCACCGGTGAGGACTGCCGCGAAGGCCTCGCCGCAGTGGTGTCCGTCCGCGTTGCCGACCCACAGTTCGAAGGCCAGACCAAGACCAAGCTGGGCAACACTGAGGTTCGTTCCTTCGTGCAGAAGTCCACGAACGAGCACCTCGCTGACTGGTTCGATGCCAACCCTGCCGAGGCCAAGGTCATTATCTCCAAGGCTGTGTCCTCGTCCCAGGCACGTCAGGCTGCCCGCAAGGCCCGCGACCTGATCCGTCGCAAGTCCGCCACCGACCTCGGTGGCCTCCCAGGCAAGCTCGCTGACTGCCGTTCCAAGGACCCAGAGAAGTCCGAACTTTACATCGTGGAGGGCGACTCCGCAGGTGGCTCCGCAAAGTCCGGCCGTGACTCCATGTACCAGGCCATCCTGCCGCTGCGTGGCAAGATCCTGAACGTCGAAAAGGCGCGTCTGGACAAGGTGCTGAAGAACAACGAAGTTCAGGCCATCATCACGGCGCTGGGCACCGGCATCAACGACGAGTTCGATATCGCCAAGCTGCGCTACCACAAGATCGTGCTCATGGCCGACGCCGACGTCGACGGCCAGCACATCGCAACGCTGCTGCTCACCCTGCTGTTCCGCTTCATGCCAGAGCTGATCAACCAGGGCCACGTGTACCTGGCGCAGCCACCGCTGTACAAGCTCAAGTGGGCCAAGGGCGAGCCGGGCTTCGCGTACTCCGACGCCGAGCGCGATGAGCTGCTGGCTGAGGGGTTGGAAAAGGGCCGCAAGATCAACACCGACGACGGCATCCAGCGCTACAAGGGTCTGGGCGAGATGAACGCCAACGAGCTGTGGGAAACCACCATGGACCCAACCGTCCGCATTCTGCGCCGCGTCGACCTCGAGGACGCGCAGCGTGCCGACGAACTGTTCTCCATTCTCATGGGTGACGACGTCGCAGCTCGTCGTTCCTTCATCACCCGAAACGCGAAGGACGTTCGCTTCCTCGACGTGTAAAACGACGAGGATTTCTGGCTCGCTTTGACCACTTAGCGGTTAGAGTAAGCCAGAAATCAGGCAGAAATCGGCCTATAATCGGGACAATGAATCATGCACCTCGTCCCTGTGCAAGTGTTTCTGATGCCCTCGGCAACACTCCACTCGTTAATCTCAAGAAGCTTGGATTGAGTAATCTCACCGCCTGGGCCAAATTAGAGCAGTTCAACCCAGGCGGCAGTGCCAAAGATCGAACGGCGCGGGCACTTGTGGAAGCAGCGGATATCGCACCCGGAACAATGGTTATTGAATCCAGCTCGGGAAATCTGGGGCTCGCACTATCCCGCGAAGCTGCGTTGGGCGGCTGGAATTTTCACTGCGTGGTCGACCCTCGCGCGAACACGGCCACCATTAATTACATAAAGGCCATGGGCGCCACCGTGCACGCTCTCACCGAGCCAGATCCGGAGACGGGGGATTGGCTCGTGGCCCGTCGCAAAAAGGTCGCCGAGCTGCTCAAAGACAACCCGGATGCTCTCAATTTGGATCAGTATTCGAACACGGCGGCTTTCGGTGCGCATGCGCAAGGAACCATGCGTGAAATCCATGAACAACTTGGACATGCACCGGATTTCTTGCTGGTAGCTGTTTCAACCACGGGCACGATCGGTGGCTGCCAGCAGTACGTGCAAGAACACGGGCTGGGTACCAAACTTATTGCGGTCGATGCCAAAGGTTCAGTACTTTTTGGCGGGCAACGCGACACGCGCCATCTTCCCGGCTTCGGCGCAGGCGTTATTCCGGAGTTGTCAAAGCAGGTGAGCCCGGATCGGGTGATGCGAATCGCGGATCGGGCGTCGATAAGCGCAGCGCGAGAATTGGCGCGCACCACGGCGATTGTGCCCGGCGCCTCTGGTGGTGCGGTGATTGCGGCGCTGCAGCAACTTGATTGTGAGTTGACGGAGCCAGCCGAGGCGGTGGTGGTTATTCACGATAGCGGCAATTTTTACCTGGATACTATTTACAATGATCAGTGGGTGGAGGCGACGTTGCGATGAAGATCGCGATTGTAGGCGGTGGACCACGTGGGTTGTGGGCTGCTGAAGAGCTCATGAATATGGCGTGGCAGCGAGATCTCACGCTTCACGTCACGGTGTTCGATGGTGGGGGAGTGCGGGCCTACGATCCAAGCCAGCCAGACTATTGGCTGCTCAACGTCACCGCTGAGATTGTGCAATCCACGACACTTGGATCATTTAACGAATACACCGGGAACACCGATACTTATCCGCCACGAGCCCGCGTGGGTGAGTTCTTCGCCGAATCCTGGGCCCAATTGCCCATCCCACCACGCTGTACCCTGACACACGTTGCTCAAGAAATCACTGACCCGCAAGTTCTCACATCAGAGTATGACCAGGTGCTCGATGTCACTGGTCATGATGCAACCTGGCCAGGCCAGCTTGACGACGCACTAAAGGTCTACCCACATGGGTCCTTGGATAATGTGTCCCCAGGTAGCACTGTCGCGATCCGGGGCACCGCCCTGACCTTCATAGATGCAGTTCTGGATCTGACGATTGGTCGCGGAGGCCGTTTCGATGATGGGAAATACCATCGCTCTGGATCGGAGCCGGAGCGAATCATCCCGGTGAATCGCACAGGTAGGTTCATGAACGTTAAGCCGGACCGTGGACCGCGAACCGATCAGCTGGAAGATCAATTTGGACCCGCTATATTGGCTGCCAGGTCGACCGAGGAAATCGTGACCGCCCTGCACAGCGCTGCAGCCCTATTGACCGAGGACAGCGCTGATCACATCGCGGCGGTGCTTGCAGGAACTGACATGCCGGACGATGGCGTCGCTGAGCTGCGCACGAGCCTTGCTATCGCCGTTGGAGAGCAACCATTAGATGCGCGCGGTGCAGTGGGAGTCGCGTTTCGAGCGTTGTATCCCCAACTAGTTCAGCGCGTTTCTTTTCAGGAACCATTGCCGGGTTTTAGGGAACTGACCCGCATTCTTGAGCCGGTTGCATTCGGCCCACCATCTTGTAATGCTCAAAAGGTACTTGCGCTCATAGACGCCGGATTAATCACTGCTCCTCACACCGGGGACATTCCCGCTGCAGACTTTGTGATCGATGCGGTGCAAGCACCGCCGCCTCACCCGCCAGTACGCACTGATAGGGCTGGATTCTTGCCTGGTTCTGACAATCTAGCGGTGATCGGACGGGCAACCGAACTGTGGGTATTGGGGAATGACACTCTTTCGCGTGACTATCACGACGTCATCCCTCGCTGGGCGCGCCGGGTTGTGGCTGCACACTCACCACAAGTTGTTCACGGCTTGCCACCAATGCGTGCTCGGCTGGAGCCGTGGGCGAAGCAGCTTACTGGTTCCTATTCTGATGCCCGCCACCTCATTGACACCTACGGCAGCCCGGTCAATATCCTGAACTCTGAGCCGATGCTGCGAAACGCGCAGGAATTGGTGGATGCTGGTCAAGATCACGACGTAGATGTCCGCGTGTTCTTTGCTCGCAAAGCAAACAAGGGTCTTACATTTGTCGATGCTATCCACGAGGCCGGGCACGGAGTAGACGTAGCGAGCTTCCGCGAGCTGCAGCAAGTGTTGGGGCGCGGGATCGCAGGAGAGAACATCATCTTGAGCGCCGCGATCAAGTCCGATGAGTTGCTGCGCTTAGCGGTCGAAAACAACGTCACGATCAGCGTAGACAATGTGACCGAGCTGCAGCGCATCATTGCACTGGCGGATCGACCGGTCCGCGTCGCACCACGGCTGGCCCCGAATCCGAAACGCCTGCCGCCGACCCGCTTTGGTGAGCGCAGCACCACCTGGATCCAGGCGCTGACCAGCATCGATCTCCACGAGGTGTCGGTAGTTGGCGTCCATGTCCACTTGCACGGCTACAGCGCCTCCGACAGGGTCACCGCCCTAAATGAGGTCTTCCAATTGATCGATGCGCTGCCACACCCCACCGAATTCATTGACCTCGGCGGTGGTGTGCCCATGAGCTACCTCGCCGATCCCGCGCAGTGGCAGCGCTTTCAGGCCATGCGTGCGCACCCACACCTAGCGCCGTTTACCTGGAAAAACGACCCGCTGAACACGATCTACCCGTATTGGCAAACCCCGACGCGCGGGACGTGGCTTGGTGAGATCCTCTCCGCCGACGGCATCGCAGAGGGCCTGCGCAGCCGGGGCCTGCGGCTGCACTTGGAGCCGGGTCGATCGCTTCTCGACGGCTGTGGCCTCATTCTGGCCCAAGTGGAATTCGTCAAGACCCGCAGTGACGGACTGCCCCTTGTTGGCCTGGCGATAAATCGCACGCAATGTCGTACTACCTCTGACGACTACACCGTGGATCCGCTTCTCATCCGTGCGCCCGGTAATGAACCTGGGCCTGAAGTGGAAGCGTTCCTCGTCGGTGCCTACTGCATTGAAGATGAAATCATCCTGCGCCGTCGTATCCGATTCCCGCATGGAGTGAAACCGGGCGATATTATCGCGATTCCGAACACTGCTGGGTATTTCATGCACATCCTAGAGAGCGCCTCGCACCAGATTCCCTTGGCGAACAATGTGGACTGGCCAAGCGGCCAATTAGATGGACTTGATCAGGGCGTTTAGCCTTGCCCTGCGGAAGTTGCAATCGAGTCTTAACCTATTTGTGATCTCTCGTTGATTTGCTAACTTTCCAGGAGTTTTGATGTCAATGCGTGCCTCACAAAAGCATCTTGCAGCGCTGGTCGCCGCACTGTCTACCTTGTCCCCACTCACCCCAGCTCTCGCCCAGGATATCGCCCCAGCTCAGAACATCGTTTTGGGCGTGGGCTCCGATGAAACCCAGGCCAATGTCGTTTGGCTGACCGATACCCAATCGACCGGCCAGAAGGTGCAATTTGCCAAGGCTTCTGAAGTTACGGCCGATACTCTCACCACCCACGGCATCACTGTGGATGCCACCTCCACCGTCGCCAACATTGCTACTGGCATGACACGTCAGGAAGTTCGGGAGAAGAACGCTGCGACTTCCAAGGATATGGGGCGTCACGCAGCAACGATGACTGGTTTGGAAGCAAACACCGAGTACATTTACCGCGTCGGATCCGAGGAGACCGGCTGGTCCGAGGTCAAGACTTTCACCACTGAAGACTTCGATCGCGATTGGAACTTCCTCTTCCTGGGCGACCCACAGCTGGGCACCGGTTTCAGCACCGCAGAAAGCGAAGCAATGTGGAAGGACGCGCTGGCAAAGATCACTACTGATTCCCCGAACGCATCCTTCATCCAGTCCGCTGGCGACCAGACCAACCTGGGCAACCTGGACGAGCACACCGGACTTACCGCTGCTGGCGAAATGCAGTCCATCCCATTCGCGCCACTGAACGGCAATCACGACAACTACGACTTCGAGTCCTACCAGGCCTTCTACAACCGTCCGAACGTCACCCAGGACGGCCGCAACTACTTCTACGAGTACAACAACGTCCTCGTGGTTTCCCTGGACTCTAACCACGTCTTCGACGACCTCGATGCGGACGCACAGTTCGTCCAGGACACCATCGCCGCGCACGGTGGTGACAAGGACTGGACCATCGTCACCTTCCACCACCCGCCATACTCCCAGGCATGGCACCAGATCGACGACAACATCAAGTACATGCGCGCACACCTCGTTCCAAAGCTCAACGAGATGGGTGTTGACCTGGTCCTTTCCGGGCACGATCACATCTACACCCGCTCCCACATGATCAAGGACGGCCAGCCTGTTATTCCTGAGAAGAAGGCCGCTCCTGGCGACGTCTACGTTCAGGGCGACAAGGAGACCATGTTCATCACGGCCAATTCCGCCACGGGCACCAAGTTCTACGACTTCTACTCCCCAGAAGGCGACTACCCAGGCATCACCCGCGAAGACGCAGACAAGTGGGGCCTGACCCAGCCATACACCGCCTACTGGGATCAGCAGTACAGCCCTAACTACACCGACATCCAGGTCTCCGCGAACGAGCTGAAGGTTGTAGTCAAGGACGTCGCCACCATGGGTGAAGTTGACTCCTTCACCCTGGTCAAGAACCAGCCAAGCGTCGTTGAGCCACCTGCCGACGGTTCCTCTTCCTCCTTCGGTGCACTGGCCGGCCTGCTCGCTTTGATCGCAGGTATTGGCGGCACCGTGTGGGCAGCGCTGAACAGCCTCCTGCACATCCCGGGCATCGATATTCGCGCAGAGCTGAAGAAGTTCGGCCTGTAAGTAGCAGCGGGCTCGCTTGTTGCTTCGCAAAAGCCGAGTTTAGGAACCCGAGTTTAGGGTAGATTTTCGGGGATTTGGTGGCAAAAGTAGCCCCGCGCCCCCGAAACTCGGGTTCCTAAACTCACCGCTCCCGGAAAGCGACCCGGCGAAACTACAATTAAAGGTGTGAACACACTCCTTCGCGCGGAGAACCTCAACATCACGCGCAACAAAAATCACATTCTTCACGACCTCACCTTCACCTTGCGCGAAGGCTCGATCACGGGCATCATCGGCCCCTCAGGATCGGGCAAAACGACCCTCCTGAGGGCGATCGTTGGCGTCCAGGAGTACAGCGGCGTCCTGGAAGTTCTTGGTCATCCCGCCGGCGCGAAGGAGAATCGCGGGCGTATCGGTTACATGACCCAAAGCGCCAGCGTCTACGAGGGCCTCACCGTTCGCCAAAACCTCAGCTACTTTTCCCAGCTCACCGGGGCAAAAGATACAACGGACACCATTATCGAATTCCTGGGGCTCACCCAGCAACGCGACCAAAAAGTAAGCACACTCTCCGGCGGACAACGCAACCGAGTGAGTTTGGGAGCTGCGCTCGTCGGCAAGCCTGCGTTGTTGGTGCTGGACGAACCCACCGTCGGCCTCGACCCTCTGACCCGCGAAAACATCTGGTCTCACCTGCGCTCCCTCGGAACCAGCATTTTGGTGTCCAGCCATGTCATGGATGAGGCGGCGCGGTGCGACAGTATTTTGCTGCTTCGCGACGGCGCAGTGCTCGCTCACTCTTCGCCGAGCGACCTGCTCAAGACGGCGGGGGCTAAGAATTTGGATGAGGCGTTTTTGAACTTGATCCGAAAGGCGCAGCAATGATCCAAGCAACAGTCCAACGCATTCTGCGCGAAATAACTGGTGACAAGCGCACGGTTGCCCTCATCATGGCGGTGCCGTCGCTGCTGCTCACGCTGCTGTACTTCGTTTATGACGGGTCGAAGTTGTTCAATTCCGTGGCCGTGATGATGCTCGGGGTATTCCCGATGCTGCTGATGTTTATCGTGGCGTCCGTGACGATGCAGCGCGAGCGTAAGTCCGGCACCCTGGAGCGCCTCATGACAACGCGCCTGACCACTGTGCAGCTGCTGCTGTCCTACGGCATCGCGTTCAGCCTGTTTGCGCTGGTCCAGGCGTTGGTGCTGGTCGCGATGGCGTATTTCTTCCTCGGGGTGACCACAAGTGTGTCGATTGGCTGGATTTTCCTGGTAGCGCCACTGGCGGGCATTGTCGGCGGATCATTTGGCCTGCTGGCCAGTGCCTTTGCCGAGAACGAGTTCCAAGCCGTGCAATTCATGCCCGTGTTCTTTGGCCCGCAATTCTTCCTGGGTGGCGTGCTCGTGCCACGCGACCAGATGAATTCAGTGCTGCACGTCATCTCGAATTTCTTGCCACTGTCCTACGTCATTGACACGCTGCGTGACCTGCTCGTTTCTGCCGAGCTCTCCGGTGACTTTTGGCGCGACATGGGGATAGTGGTTCTCTTTGCTCTGGGAGCCCTGATTCTTGCCGCGAGGGCCTTGCGCTAGCTACTGGAAACTACTTGTTTCCAGTAGATTTCTAGTCTGACCTGCGGATTCTAGTCTACTTGAAATATTTCAAGTAGACTTTTTTCTATGACTAGCTTCCAGTTTGCAGATCTTGCCACCCGTCCTGAGGACCAGTGGTTTGACCGGAAGTCCTCGCGCATTGCTGGCAAGGATTTGGCCAAGACCCTCGTTGCCTTTGCGAACGCCGAGGGCGGCGTTGTGGCTGTTGGCATCAGCGATGACGGAGTCATTGAACACGAGTTGACCCCGGAGCGGGAAAACATGCTGCGCGTTGCGGCGCACGAGCACACTGATCCTGCAGTCCGACTTCGCATCACCAAGCTTGATGACGTGCTCGTCTTCGAAGTCGAGCCCGGCGAGCGCGTTCACTACACCCGCGATGCCAACTGCTACCTCAGGCTGGGTGATAAGTCCGTGAAACTGGACGCGCAACAACAACAAGAACTCCGCTATTCAAAGGGAGAACAGCTTTTCGACGCCACCGGCCTTCGCGGCGCCGACCTGGCAGATCTAGATATGGAAAAAGTGGCTGCGTACGCCGAAGGAATCGGTTCCAGCACTGCTGAGGATGCACTACGTGCGCGAAGGCTTGTCACCCGAGACGGCCAGCCGACCGTGGCGGCGATTCTGCTCTTCGGTAAAAGTCCGCAGGACCTTCTGCCCAACGCGGAGGTTCGCGTGCTGAAGTACCTTGATGATCAACGCGGAGCCGGCGCGCAGCAGCAACTCGAAGTTGATCGCCGATTCACCGGCCCTCTCCCGGATCAAATCAAAGGTGCCGCCGAACTGATTCGTGAAATTCTTCCACGGGTCTCCCGCCTGGGAACCGATGGCCTGTTCGCCTCCGACACGAGAATCCCGGATGATGCTTGGCTGGAGGGACTGGTCAACGCCGTGATTCACCGCTCCTACAGCATGATGGGCGACAACATTCGGGTGGAGATTTTCCCAAGCCGTATTGAAATCAGTTCACCTGGCCGGTTCCCTGGACTCGCCGACCCGCGGGAACCAGAGAGCATTTCCCGGTTCGCTCGCAACCCGCACATCGCCAGGGTTATGACAGACCTCGGAATCGGACAGGAACTTGGGGAAGGAATCCGCCGCATCTTCGCAGAAATCCGCAGGGTAGGCTTCCTGGATCCGGAATATGTGCAGACCAACGGTTCCGTCATCCTCCTTTTGAGGGCGGTGCAGCGCATCAGCAACAGCGTCCTTGTTGGGCTACCGAAGCAGACTGAGCAAATTCTTGCCCTGTTGCAGGTGGAACCGGCTGGCCTTGGAACCGGGGAAATTGCCACGCGATTGGGGGTCTCCCGCCCCGTCGCACGCGGCATTCTCAACGAACTAAAGGGCGCTGACCTCGTCCTGTGGGAAGGTAAATCACCCCGAGACCCCCGCGCCCGGTGGTTGGCAAAACCACCGCTGCGCTAGCTACTGGAAACTACGTGTTTCCAGTAGATTTCTAGTCTGACCTGCGGATTCTAGTCTACTTGAAATATTTCAAGTAGGGTTAGGCGAGTCGTCCAGCCAAAGCCGCTGAAACAACCGAGGTGTGTAACGACGCCAGTCGCCCCAAATTGGCGAGCGACGGAAACGCTTCATCGAGAAACGAAAAATTGTCCGCCACGTGAAGTCCCCTCTCAATTGCGAGATTCTGATTGCAAGTCTGGATGGAAAATTGTCTTAAATTCTACTATCGCGTTTGAGGCAAAAGCGCAGGAAAATAGCTGGAATTCGAACGTATGATCTTCTTGCTAGCAGTTGTGTCCACGGCCATTGTTACCGTTGAATTGTCTTTCTTGCCCACAACACGATAGGACCTTGACATGATCTTCAAGACCGACCTGGAGCAAGCAATGCGAGCAGCCGGGGAGAATCCAACACCCGAGGAACTGGACAACCAGTACGACCAACTCCAAGCCGCGTGGGAGAACTTACGCAACCAGTACTCGGAACGAGCCAAGCAGGGTTACAAGAACAAGTACGGGATGTGGCCGGACGGAATGACCTTCGGCCAGATTCTCAACCAAGCCGACCAACTGGCGTGGGATCAGATCCAACAGGACTGGATACAGCCCTACACCGAACGGGCAGCGGAGCTAGCGGCGGAGCTGGAGGACGACCGTCCACCACACCAGAAAGTCGTGGACAATCCCGAGACATGGCCAACCGAATGGCCGGAAATCAACGCATCGAACGAAGCGATGGAAGCGAGCATCAACGTCTGGGGAATGGAAGCACCGAAGCGGAGAGCGGTAGCCGCATCGTTGATCCAGCTCAAGATGGAACTCGGCCAGCCCTACCCGATCAGCCCGGAGGATACGGCACTGATCCAGGAGTTCGAGAAACAGATGGATCAAGCAGTAATCCACTAGAGACGCAACCACTAAGCCGCGCACAGCAGCGTCGCCGTGGCTATCGCCGTGCGCAGGAGAGGGTCGATCTGCCACCAAGATTCACGTCGAGTCCCCGAGTAGAAGGGTTAGCTAGCGTGCTTTTCGACGATCTCGCCAAGGCCGCCCACGTTCTCTGCGACGACCTTCACGGCTTTTCCGCGCAGGGAGTTGTACACCTTGACCAGGGACTGGTTGCTGACAGAATTTGACTTGCTGTCGGCAACCTGGAGAAGCTCGTCGGCGACGCGATCCTTGTTTGCCTCAAGCTGCGCACCGAAAGCGGTGCCTTCTGGCTTGGAATTCCAGTACGGGGTGAGGACGCTGATGACGTCGTCAAGCGCGTGCTCGAGGACAACTTCCATGATGTTCGGCTTCGCCTTCGTGGCCGCGACGAGTCCGCCTTTGAGGGCCATGCCGGTGATGCCGGTCTGGCTGGAGATGGTGGTGCGGGCGAACTCGGCGAGGTCGGCGATGAGGGCTGGGCGATTGGAAATTGTGATCATGCAGCCATTTTAGCTAAAGAACTCGCGCTGGATGGCGCGAAGGGTGTCGGCGGAGTGCGTGAAACGCTCCATCTCGTGCTCGGAAATTTCCAGCTCAACCACGCGACGGATGCCACCACGATTCACGATGGCTGGGGTGCCAATGTAAATGTCTTCCTGGCCGTACTCGCCACGCAGTAGGGCGGATACCGGGAGCGCGACGTCCTGGTTTTGCAGGATCGCGCGGGTGATGCGGGCCAGGCCCATGCCAATGCCATAAGAGGTAGAGCCCTTGGCGTCGATGATGTGGTACGCGGCGTCGCGGGTGTCCTGGAAGATCTTCTCCAGCTTTGGCTCCAACGTAGAGTCCTTCTCCAGCTGCTTGCGCATGGAGACGCCGGCGATCGTGGCAGAGGAAAGCACTGGAAGTTCGGTGTCGCCGTGCTCGCCGATGATGTAGGCGTGGACGGAGGTAGGGGAGACCTCGTAGAGTTCGCCCAGCATGTAGCGGAAACGAGCCGAATCCAGGATCGTTCCGGAGCCGATGACGCGCTCCGCTGGCAGGCCGGAGAACTTCCAAGCAGCGTAGGAGAGGATATCGACCGGGTTGGATGCGACCACAATGATGCCATCGAAGCCATTAGCCATCACCTGATCGACGATGGACTTCATGATCTTCATGTTCTTGTCCACCAGCTGCAGGCGAGTTTCACCAGGCTTCTGAGCAGCGCCCGCGCAGATCACCACAATAGCGGCATCTTCGCAGTCCGCGTAGGTGCCCTTGGTTACCTGCGTGCGCGAATGCGCCCACACGACGCCATGGTTCAGGTCCATGACGTTGCCTTCGAGCTTCTTCTCATCGATGTCAATGATGGCGAGATGATCGCAGGTACCTTGATTGACCAGCGCGTACGCGTATGCGACTCCGACGTCACCGGCGCCGATAAGAACGACCTTGTTTCCAACAGTTTGCTTCATATCGTTTGCCTTCCCGGTTGCTTCCCGTTCAACCTCATTATGCGTCCGAAACTGGATCGATGCAGTATGAAAAGCGGGTGAAATCGGGCACAACCGGGCAATCTATGCGTTTGTTCTTCTGTGAATGTGTGGGTTTGTTGTCGTGTGCTCAGATGGGTTGCGGGTTGCCCGGGTATCCCAGTTGTCAGTTATTGAAAACGACCGACATCCAGGAATCCCCGGACACGTAATCCCGCAGTTCTCGGAGAAACACCCCAAAAAGAATCCCCCTCAGGCTCCCTGAGGGGGATCGTACGTAGCGTCGCAACTCTTCCGCCACAGCGGTCTCGCTAAGCCACTGCAGTCACAACAGTTAACAACTGTAACACAGGTTCACGAATTGTCGACAATATATGAGCACATTGCTTGGGCAAGAATCTCATTGCCGGCCGAAAGAGGCTCCAAAGACAGGCAGGCGGACGTTATATATGAGCAGTGATCCGCCACTGATGAGAACACAGCAATTCCGGCGATATGTGGCTTCACCAGCGCCGATAGGGCAACGATTGCTCCCAGTGATCGCACGGTCGCCCCGATTTCGGAGGCTATGGCGTCGGCAAGCGCGAGGAGGTCCTCAGCGTCCACGTCGCACCCTTCCGCGCAGCGCGTTGTAGGAAGCCACGGAGCGGCGGGCGAGATCCTGCAGCTCAGCCGTGCGTACCCGCCGGGCAGCGGATTCGACGATCGCCTGGCGAGCAGCCTCCTGCTTGGATACGCCCAGGGATGAGGCAAGGAGCGAGAGGGCTGCGTCCTCGGCGGGAGAGAGTCTTAAAGTGAATGCCATGGTATCGCCACGATACCACTTCCGACGCGATTGGCCCGGAAAACGTAGGATATAGGGGATCCCAACGAAGAAAAGGTTAAAAAGTGAGCGACGAGAATCTCTTTGATCGCGTGCGACCGATTGACATCAATGAGGAGATGCAGTCGAGCTACATCGACTACGCCATGTCCGTCATTGTCGGCCGCGCGCTGCCCGAGGTCCGCGATGGCCTCAAGCCGGTCCACCGCCGCATCCTCTACGCGATGTTCGACAACGGCTTCCGCCCGGACCGCTCCTATGTGAAGTCCGCAAAGCCTGTCGCTGAGACCATGGGTAACTACCACCCACACGGCGACGTCGCCATCTACGACACCCTCGTTCGCATGGCCCAGCCATGGAACATGCGCTACCCGCTTGTCGACGGCCAAGGCAACTTCGGCTCCCGAGGCAACGACGGCCCGGCAGCAATGCGTTACACCGAGTCCCGCATGACGCCGCTGGCCATGGAAATGGTCCGCGACATCCGCGAAAACACCGTCGACTTCATCCCTAACTACGACGGCAAGACCCAGGAACCAACCATCCTGCCGTCCCGCGTGCCAAACCTGCTGATGAACGGCTCCGGCGGTATCGCCGTTGGTATGGCCACCAACATCCCGCCACACAACCTGAACGAGGTTGCCGAGGCCATCTACTGGATGCTGGACAACCACGAGGCCACCGAAGCCGAGCAGCTCGAAGCCTGCATGGAGCGCATCAAGGGCCCTGACTTCCCAACCGCAGGCCTGATCGTCGGCACCGACGGCATCAAGGATGCCTACACCACCGGTCGCGGTTCCATCCGCATGCGTGGCGTGACCTCCATCGAAGAGGAAGGCAACCGCCAGACCATCGTCATCACGGAGCTTCCGTACCAGGTCAACCCGGATAACCTGATCTCCAACATCGCGGAGCAGGTCACCTCCGGCAAGCTCGCTGGCATCTCCCGCATCGAGGACGAATCCTCCGACCGCGTGGGCATGCGCATCGTGGTCACCTTGAAGCGCGACGCTGTGCCTCGCGTGGTGCTGAACAACCTGTACAAGCACTCTCAGCTGCAGACCAACTTCGGCGCCAACATGCTGTCCATCGTCGACGGCGTGCCACGCACCCTGCGCATTGACCAGATGGTGCGCCTGTACACCGATCACCAGATCGAAGTCATCATCCGACGCACCCAGTACCGCCTGGACGAAGCTGAAAAGCGCGCCCACATCCTCCGCGGCCTGGTCAAGGCCCTGGACATGCTCGACGAGGTCATCGCCCTCATCCGCCGTTCCCCAACGGTGGACGAGGCCCGCACCGGTCTCATGCAGCTTCTCGACGTCGACGAGATCCAGGCCAACGCCATCCTCGAAATGCAGCTGCGTCGCCTGGCAGCTCTGGAGCGCCAGAAGATTGTCGATCAGCTCGCTGAAATCGAACTCGAGATTGCTGATCTGAAGGACATCCTGGCCCGCCCAGAGCGTCAGCGTGCCATCGTGAAGGATGAGCTGAAGGAAATCGTCGACAAGCATGGCGACGAGCGTCGCACTCAGATCGTGGCCGCTACCGGCGACGTCACCGAAGAGGACCTGATCGCGCGCGAGAACGTCGTGGTCACCATCACCTCCACCGGTTACGCCAAGCGCACCAAGGTCGACGCCTACAAGTCCCAGCGACGCGGCGGCAAGGGCGTACGCGGTGCCGAGCTGAAGCAGGACGACGTCGTTCGCCACTTCTTCGTCTGCTCCACGCACGACTGGATCCTGTTCTTCACCAACTACGGCCGCGTCTACCGCCTCAAGGCCTACGAGCTGCCGGAAGCATCCCGCACCGCGCGCGGCCAGCACGTGGCAAACCTCATGGAGTTCCAGCCAGGTGAGAAGATCGCCCAGGTCATCCAGCTCCAGACCTACGAGGACGCACCATACCTGGTCCTGGCAACCCAGCAGGGCCGCGTGAAGAAGTCCCGCCTCCTGGACTACGAAACCGCACGTTCCGGTGGCCTCATCGCCATCAACCTGAACGAAGGCGACACCCTCATCGGCGCAGCCCTGTGCTCCTCCGAGGACGAGCTGCTGCTGGTTTCCGAAGAAGGCCAGTCCATCCGCTTCAAGTCCGACGATGAAACGCTGCGCCCAATGGGCCGCGCCACCGCCGGCGTGAAGGGCATGCGCTTCCGTGGCGACGACCAGTTGCTGGCCATGTGCGTCGTCCGCGACGGCGAATTCCTCATGGTCGCCACCTCCGGCGGCTACGGTAAGCGCACCCACATGGAGGAATACTCCGTCCAGGGCCGTGGCGGCCTTGGCGTGGTGACCTTCAAGTACAACGCCAAGCGCGGCAAGCTGATCAGCGCCATCGCCGTGGATGAGGACGATGAGATCTTCGCAATCACCTCCGGTGGCGGCGTCATCCGCACCGAGGTGGCACAGATCCGCCCAACCTCCCGCGCGACGATGGGCGTCCGCCTCGTCGACCTGCCATCCGGTGTTGACCTGCTGGCGATCGACAAGAATGTTGAAGCTGAAGGCGAAGAAGAAGCCGAAGCAGTGGCAACCGGCAAGGCACCAGCGCCAACTGACACCGCTCCAGCTGCAACCGAGACCCTCGAAACCGTAGTAGAGTCCAGCGACAAGCCACTCGACGCCTCAGGCGTCCCACAGGAAGAGGACTAACGCATGGCAGAACGACAAGTGACAGTACGTAACATCTCCCCACTGTCCGCTTTCAAGACGGCACTCGTCTTGGCGCTCGCGGGCCTAGTGGCGTGGATGATCTGCGTGGCCCTGCTCTACGCCGGCATGGCAGCCGCCGGAGTCTGGGACAACCTCAACTCCGTCATCGGTGGTGCCGGTGGAGAAGGAACTGTCACCTTTGGCGTCGTCATGTCCCTCGCGGGCCTCATGGGCGCGATCACCGCGATCCTCGTCGCAGTGCTCGCCCCACTGGTCGCCCTGGTCTACAACGCAACGGTTGACCTGTTTGGTGGTGTGGAAATCACGCTGAACGAGGGTTAAAAATAGGGCTTTACCTGCCGATTTGGTTTCCAGTTAAACGGTGGGTAAAGTTCTATTTCGTTCCCAGGGCCTATAGCTCAGTCGGTTAGAGCGCATCGCTGATAACGATGAGGTCGCAAGTTCGATTCTTGCTAGGCCCACAAGGAACAATGGGGCATTAGCTCAATTGGTAGAGCATCTGCTTTGCAAGCAGAAGGTCAGGAGTTCGATTCTCCTATGCTCCACAGTTAGACTCCCGGTCGTAAGGCCGGGAGTCTTTTTGTTTGCTTCACTCATGCGCACCCTCAAACCTTTGTCTAAGGTTGCCTGTATGGTGGCCGGAACCCCGAGCCCCTTATACAGATTGCAGAGGAACCGATGACAAGTACTACTGAGCGCTGGAATGGAATGGGTGCGATCGTCGGTGACGGTGGCGTCGCATTTCGAGTGTGGGCCCCAAACGCTGACACCGTGGCCGTGACGGGCGACTTCAACAAGTGGAATGATTCCGCTAATCCGCTCGAGTCTGAGGGCAACGGTTACTGGTACGCCCTCGTTCCAGAAGCGAAGGTTGGCGACGAGTACAAGTACGTCATCACCAATGGCGAGCAGGTGCTCTCCAAGCGCGATCCGTACAGCTACTTGGTCACCAACTCTGTGGGCAACTCGGTGATCTACGACCACGGCGCTTTTGATTGGGAAGGCGTGCAGGCCCACTGCCCACCTTTCAATGAAATGGTCATCTACGAAATGCACGTGGGCACCTTCAACTCTCAAGACGGCGGGGTGGCCGACCTGACCGATGCGATGGCACGTCTGGACCATGTTGTTGAACTTGGCGCCAACACTGTGCAACTGATGCCGGTCGCAGAGTTTGCTGGTGACATGAGCTGGGGCTACAACCCGGCTGATCCGTTCGCTGTGGAGTCTGCCTACGGCGGCCCGGACGCCCTGAAGCAGTTTGTGAAGAAGGCCCACCAGATGGGCCTGGCTGTTATTCAAGACGTGGTTTACAACCACTTCGGCCCATCCGACCTCGACCTGTGGCAATTCGACGGTTGGAGCGAAAACGGCAAGGGCGGCATTTACTTCTATCAGGACTGGAAGTCGGAGACCCCATGGGGAGATACCCGCCCAGATTATGGCCGCGAAGAAGTGCGCCGCTTCATCCACGACAACGCCATGATGTGGCTGCGGGACTACCGCATGGACGGCCTGCGCTTGGACATGACGCCATACATGCGTTCCAAGGACGGATCCGGAATGGACATCCCTGAGGGTTGGTCCATGATGCGCTGGATCGCAGATACTGTTCGCGCCGAGTACCCGGGCCGGATTCTTATCGCCGAGGATCTGCACGGCAACGCGCTGGTGACCTCCACGGACCCTGATGGCGCCGGCTTCCACTCTCAGTGGGACAGCCACTTCGTCCACCCAGTTCGTGACGTGATCACCGAAATCGACGACGCTTGGCGTTCGATCCCAGCAGTTGTAGAAGCAGTCACCACCGACTACGGTGACGCTTTTGCCCGCGTCATCTACACCGAGAGCCACGACGAAGTGGCCAACGGCAAGGCACGCGTCCCACAAGAGGTCAACCCAAACGATCCATCCGGATGGGTTGCTCAGAAGCTGTCCACCCTGGGTGCCGCACTCGCCCTCACCTCACCGGGCATCCCAATGCTGTTCCAGGGCCAGGAATTCCTTGAGGGTGCCTGGTTCCGAGACAACGTGCCACTGGACTGGTCGCGCGATGAGAACTACGCGGGCATCGCCAAGCTCTACCGCGACCTGATCAACCTGCGACTCAACCGCAGCCAAACGGCTCGCGGATTGACGGGACAAAACACCGCCATCCTCAAGGCTGACGACGAGGCCAACTTCCTGGTCTTCCACCGTTGGGAAAATGGCGGTGTGGGCGACGACGTCATCGTCGTGGTCAACCTGGACAGCGAGGAACGCCACAAGGTCGACATCGGATTGCCAGCTGGCACGGAGAAGTGGACCCTGCGTTTCAACAGCGATTCCAGGGCTTACAGCTCCCTGTTTGGTGATTTCACGTCCTACGACATGGAATCCTACGAAGGCAGCGTCGACGGCCAGCCGCGTCACGGCAACCTGTCGATCGCGCCATACACGGTCCTCATTTACACGCGAGGCTAAGGGGCGTCGACAAGCTTGCGCGGAGCCGTCACCAGCAACAGCGCGGTGACGGCTGCGAACATGAGAATCTTGGCGATGAGAAGCACGTCGCCGTGGTGGGTGCCCATCATGATGATGTAGATCGTGTAGTTGGACACGGCGTGGAAAACCGTGGACATGCCGATGCCACGGGTTCGCCACGCAACGAGCGCGAAGCAGGTGCCGGAGACCAGATAAGCGATCCAACCAAGCGAGCTGCTCGGGGCATGGATGGCCGCGAAGATGGGGATGGGGAGGAGATAGGAGTAAAGCTTCCCGCCGAGGAACTGCGGAAA
Source organism: Corynebacterium sp. H130 (assembly GCF_037572395.1). Lineage (NCBI taxonomy): Bacteria > Bacillati > Actinomycetota > Actinomycetes > Mycobacteriales > Corynebacteriaceae > Corynebacterium > Corynebacterium sp. H130. The sequence continues at coordinate 166,152 of NZ_JBBHLA010000003.1, forward strand.
CCAGCCGCGGAAGAGCAGTTCCTCCACCCAGGCCATGATCGGGATCATTGCCAAATGGAATATTGAGGCGCCCTGCCAGTGCCAGTCACGAAAGTACATGGCAGCCGCGACGGAGAGAGCACCCACGGGGACCGTCACCGCGAGGGCACGCCAAATACCGTAGGGCGGATGGCCGACAAGGTCTCGGAATGTCCGGCGTCCCACGAGGCAGGCCAACCAGATCGCTGGCAGCGCGGCAATCATCGCGACGGTGCCGCCGATCTCATCGGACATGCCACCGCCGAAGATATCAATGGCGCCTAACAGCAGCATGGCGCTGACAAAGAAGGTGGCAAGAAGCACCACAAACTCGGCAATAGCGCGGCGCAGCAAAAAGGTCTCCTTTCCAAGGAACTGTTGAACTTCTTCCACGGTAGCGAACGAGCTAAACGGCCCTTTTGGGAATAAGTCCAGGTCAGAGCGTGAAAATGCTTGGAAGAGGAGACCGGAGCGTTATGAAATTGTCGATACCTCTATATACAGCTGCAGTGGTCTTCGAAGCCGGCCGGTTCGAATTGGAACGTGCTGTGCTCAACTGAAATTTCAAAATGCTCGGCGACGCAGCTTTGCAACTGGGACAGGATGGCGGGCATCTCACCGTTGCGGAAACACTCGTCGCTTAAGATGACGTGGGCAGTGAGCACTGGCAAGCCGCTGGAAATGCGGGAGGCGTGCAGATCATGAACGCCTTTGATGCCAGGCACGTCCAGAATGTGGGTGCGCACCTGATCCAAATCCAGCCCGGGCGGGGTGGATTCCAGCAAGATTGTTCCAGCTTCGCGGAGAATATGCAGCGCGCGAGGAAGGATCAATACGGCGATGAGCAGCGAGGCGATAGCGTCGGCACGCGCGAATCCGGTGAACATGACCACGACGGCGCTGACGATGACAGCTACCGAACCCAGGGCGTCGTTTAGGACCTCCAGGGTTGCGGCCTTCATATTGAGGTTTTCGTGTTCGCCTCCGCTTAAACCCAGGAAGGAGGCCACGTTTCCGAGCAAACCGATGATCCCGATGAGGAGGAGTCCGGGGGAGTGGACGTCGATGGGCGAAATCAGGCGGCGCACGCCTTCGACCACGGTGTACAGCCCCACGCCACCGAGTAGGAGTGCTTGCAGGGCGGAGGAAATGACTTCAGCGCGCCGCAGCCCCCAGGTGTAGGTGTTGCTTGCTGGGCGGAGGACCAGGTTGGCAGCGGTGAATGCCATGATGAGGCCCGCCGTATCGACGGCCATGTGCCCGGCGTCCGCGATGAGGGCCAGGCTGTTTGTCCACCATGCTCCAATGATTTCAGCGATGAGGATGGTGGCGGTGATGACCAGCGCAATTCCTAGGCGGGTGCGGTTGGAACTGGTGTGGTGATGGTGGTGATGCTCGGACATGCCCCTCCTTTATTTTCAATAAAGCATACCCTATTGAAAATGGCAGGTTGCAGTTCTGTTGCCTGTTGTATTCAATGCCGATGCTTTCACCTGCAAAAACGAATCGGAAGCTAAAAGGAAGGCTCAGAAATTTAAGAATCTGTGTTGAACAATTGCTTAATTAAGCATCCCTCAGAATGGGGACGCGTCAACCGTCTCAGGTAAAGATGATTAATCAACAATAAGAGAAGCGTAAAAATGGCAGGCGAGGGGCGTGCAAAACCTAAATCCTCACAATTCCCCTGAGTGCGGCTGCCTAGAACCTGTCAATAATCTGAGATGGGGGGTAGTGCTCGCACAGTTAAATGCCACATCAGGCTTGGATTGGCGCTCAGAAACCCCATGAAACTGGGGGTAAAAGTTTTGGGTTACCTTGTCAATATTCTGGCTGAAACCTTCGCTACCTGGGCTTTTGTTGATGTTGTCGGGAACGACACCACACCAGAAAAAGAAAAGGCCCACCATCATGAAGAAGTTCATCGCCACAGCAACCGCCGCAATCGCAGTTACCCTCGGAGCTCCAGCCGCACAGGCACTCCCACTGCCATTCGTTGCACAGGAGAACCTGACCTCCGCTGAAGGCGCCATCGCCGACCAGATCAACCAGATCCGCGTGCAGCACGGCCTTGCACCACTGGCTTGGAGCCAGTACATGGCTGATATCTCCCGCTCCTGGTCCGCAACCTGCGCAAGCCGCGCCACCCTGTCTCACGACCCAATGGCGCTGCAGCTTGCTGACATGGAAAACGTCGCTGTTATGCACAACAGCCCTTACGACGCAGTTCCTGGCTGGATGAACTCTCCTGCACACCGCGACAACATCCTGAACCCATACGCTAAGACCATCGGCGTTGGCATCGTAAAGAACCACGCAACTGGTGGTTACTACGTCACGATGCGCGGTACCTACTAAGGAAAATAGACTTGCCCTGCCTATCTGGTGGGGTGGGGCAAAGAAAGAAGGCTCCTGGATGAAAATCCAGGAGCCTTTCTTTATGGGGTCGCTATCATGCCTTTTTCGGAAGCTGCTGCTCCAGATCCTTCACAATCTGCATCGCACCAGTTGGCCCGAGGCCCAGGAACCAAACATCGTCGTTGACTCGCTTTGCGTTGCCACCGGAAACCGCTGGCAGTGCTTTCCATGAAGCACTGTTAACCACGGCTGTCTCTCCAGTAGCATCCGGCGACCCGTAGGAAGAGTAGAAGATGACGGAGCCGGCAGCCTTGTCGATGGTCTCCGGAGAGATTTCCACGGCTAGATCGTCGACATCTTGTTCAGCTGGACGAGCCAGGCCGGCGTCTTGCAAAATCACACCGATCAAGGACTTGCGACCATAAAGGCGTAGTTTGCCTGGCATGAAACGCACAGTGGAAACTGTGGTCCCTTCCGGAACAGACTTGCCGAGTTCAGATACAGATTCAGAGTATTCGTTGAGTTTGGCCTCAGCTTCCTTCTCCATGCCGAGTGCCTCTCCCACCAGCAGGAAGTTTTCCTTCCATGGGAAGCCGGGTCGGATGGAAAACACAGTTGGTGCGATTTCTGAAAGTTGCGGGTAGAGCTTGTCTGCCCGCAATTGGTTGCCGAGGATGAGATCTGGTTGCAATGCGGCGATTGCTTCCACATTGACTTCGTTGATGGTGCCAACAGTCTTCACGTCCTTCACCTTGTCAGCCAAGTAGGACGGGATCGGATTCTCACCCTTGGTGGTGGTCATTCCCACTGGGGTCAGTCCCAGTGACACGACCGCGTCGAGTTCGCCGCTTTCGAGCACGACAATTCGCTGTGGCTTTTGCTTGATTTCTGTAGTTCCAGCCGCGTGGGTAATCGTGCGTGGGAATTGGCCAGGTTGTGCATCGCTGCCAAGCTTCGCGGTTTCTGCGTCGGCGGTTTTGAACTTTGCGCCACCTACGGCGACCTCTTGGTTGCCAGTTCCTGAGCTGTTGTTTTCAGGTGCATTGCAGCCAGTGATTGTAAGCGCGGCGGTCACTAGTAACGCCGTGAGTTTCATAACGTTAGTCATGAAAAGATAGGTTAGCCTAACCTTCTTGTCTCGGGTAGTCTAGACCGGTGTTTTCTTCACCTCGCCTGCCACTAACCGGGGCCATCCTGCTCGCAACCTGCGCCCTGTGCTTTGCGACGCTCCTTTCCCTCACCACAGGAGCCCGTGCGATTCCCGCGAGCGAAGTCTGGCATGCGCTCATGGAGCCATCATCGAATCCTGTGTCCACCATCGTCTGGGATCGAAGGATACCGCGCACGCTTGTGGCGCTCATTGCGGGAATTTGTCTCGGAATCGCTGGTGCCTTGGTACAGGCGTTGACGAGGAACCCACTGGCAGACACTGGTGTGTTGGGAATCAATTCCGGCGCTGCGTTCGCCATCGTCGCAGGTTTGGCCCTGGGGCTCCCCGACACTTCCTTGATGCTGTTTGGCCTCGCCCTCCTCGGTGCGGGGGTGACTGGACTTGGCGTGTACCTGCTAAGTCGCGGTAAAGGATCTGGGGCCGACCCGGTGCGCCTTGTACTGGTCGGCGTCGCCATCAGTGCGATTTTGGGAGGCATTGGCGACGGACTTGCGCTCGTCAATCCCCAAGCTTTTGATCGCCTTCACGCCTGGATGGTTGGTCACGTCGATGTGGGCTCCTACCAGCCGGTATACCTAGGTGTCATCGGGCTTGTTATTGGTCTGATCCCAGCAGCGGCCTCGATCCGAGGATTGGGCGCATTGCAGCTCGGACAGGAAATGGCGACTGCACTCGGAGCGCAATTGGCACGGACCAGAATGATGGCATTTGCCGCGATTTTGGTTTTGGCGGCAGTGGCCACAGCCACGGCAGGCGTGATTGTGTTCCTCGGATTGCTGGTGCCACACATTGCCAGATGGCTGGTGGGACCGTCATTCGGGCGAATTCTCGCACTATCCTCCCTGCTGGGTCCGCTTGTCTTGGTCACTGCCGATGTGTGCGGCAGATTGCTGTTGCCAGGGGAATTCCCTGCTGGCGTAGTGGTGTCTTTTGTCGGTGCGCCGTTCCTCATCGCTTATGCCCAGCAACGACAGAAGGGAATTTGATGCGAGCTCGAATGGTTCCGCTAACGTTGTGCGTCGCGATCTTCGCCATCGCCATCATCGCCCTGGTGCTTCCTGGCGCGGGAATGACCATGGGGAAGGCGTGGGGTGCACTGTCAGGCACCGAGGTTGGCCTGGCCCGTACCGTCGTCTTTCAGTGGCGAGCCCCTCGCGTGCTCACCGCAGTAGCTGTGGGCGCCGGACTCGCCTTAAGCGGTGCATTGTTCCAGGCCCTGACCCGCAACCCCCTGGGATCTCCGGACATCATCGGATTCTCCTCCGGCGCCTACACCGGTGTGATTGCCACATTGTTGCTTGGGATGAGCGGCTTCGCCCAACAGGTTGTTGGGGCGCTCGCTGGCGGGGTTGTGACCGCGCTGATCGTACTGGCGCTGTCGGTGCGGGCGCGTATCGACGGCCTCCGCATCATTCTCGTGGGACTTGGCATTTCCGCCATGCTGTCCGCTCTCAACCGGTGGCTGATCTCTCGCGGCGACCTGGAGACGATGATGTCAGCGGCGAGCTGGGGAGCGGGTTCTCTCAATGGCATCAGATGGACGGTCGCGCTACCAAGCTGTGTGGTACTCACTGGGGTCGTTGCCGCCTCGTTGTTGCTGCGCAGGCATTTAGACATTCTCAGCTTGGGTGATGACACAGCAATTGGGCTTGGCCTCAGGGTGAATCAGCTCAAGTTTATCCTGCTCATGGTGGGAATCATCTTGGTAGCTGCAGCGACAGCGGTAGCAGGACCGATTTCCTTTGTGGCGCTGGCTGCACCGCACGTCGCTCAGGGATTGACTCGAGCAAAGCGCAGCCCGCTGCTGTCTACAGCGCTGGTGGGTGCACTCCTCCTGTTGGTTTCGGATGTCCTCGCGCAACGCCTTTTTCACCCTGTTCAGGTGCCGGTTGGCTTGGTGACTGTCGTCATCGGTGGCCTTTACCTGCTGTTCTATATCTCTCGTACTGCTAGGAAGAATTCATGACTGCATTGCACACCGAAAATGCCACTCTGGCCTGGGAGAAGAATGTCATTTCATCCGATCTGTCGGTCGAGATACCTTCCGGAGCGTTCACAGCGATTATTGGGCCAAACGGTTGTGGTAAGTCCACGCTGCTCAAGAGTTTCGCGAGGATCCTGAAACCGTCGCAGGGAGCAGTGTTTCTGGGGGAAGCTGACGTCAACGGGATGGCTAGCAGGGACGTCGCAAAGCAATTGGCGCTGTTGCCTCAGTCGACGGTGACGCCGGCAGACATTTCGGTGGAGGAGTTGGTGCGGCGCGGTCGCTACCCGCACCAGAGCTTGTTGAAGCCGTGGTCGGCTGAAGACGCGCGTGCGGTGGAGGCAGCGATGGTGGCGGCGCAGGTCGCGGGGCTCGCTGAGGAGCGAGTTGCAGAGTTGTCGGGTGGGCAGCGCCAGCGCGTCTGGCTCGCAATGGTGTTGGCGCAAAACACGCCGGTGTTGTTGCTGGATGAGCCGACGACCTATCTGGATATTTCGCATCAATACTCGCTGCTCGAACTAGCAAAGGCGCTGGTCACGCAGTTAGATCGAACGGTAGTGGCAGTGCTGCATGACCTGCAACAAGCGATTCGATACGCGGATCATCTAGTCGTGATGAAGGATGGCAAAGTGGTGGCTGAGGGCGGCCCAGCCGAAGTGGTCACTAGTGAGCTCATCCAAGACGTTTTCGGAATTTCGGTGGGAGTTCACGAGGTGGAAGGCCAGGTGGTCGTGCTGCCAGCGGCGTTGCCAACGCCAGATGTGGGGGTCATAGAAAAAGCCCCGGCGAACCGGGGCTAGAAAGCTAAAGATTAGCGGCCGTCGAACTTCCTCTCGGCGTCCTCAGCCTGGTCCTCCAGGGAGTCCAGCTCGGAAACGTTAGCCTCGTCGATGGCTTCATCAATGGCTTCGTCAGCGAACTCGCCGTCGTTGATAGCCTGTGCCTGCTGCGCAACCTCAGTGTCCTGAGCCTTGTGCTCAGCCAGCTGCTTGTCCAGGTCCTCCAGGAACTCTGGGGAAACCTCAGACTCGGTTGGGGTCACAGTCGAGTACACCAGGCGGGAGCCTTCCTGCTCCTCCACACGCGGTGGAACGGTGCTTGGCTTCTCCTCGCGGAAAATGAACCAGTAAACAGCAGCGCCGACGGCACCGAGCAGCGCAAGGATCAGAGCGACAAGGCCAGCCTTGCCCTTCTTCTTTGGCTTTTCCTTAATGCCAAGGTCGATGGCCTTCTTGTCAGCCTTCTTAGCCAGCTCCTTGGAAGCGGAAGCGGAGGCCTCACGAGCCTTCTCCAGGCGGACACGAGCATTCTCAGCGACCTTCGCAGCATTATCGCGACGCTCGTCGAGAAGCGCCTTGCCCTTTTCCTTGCCCTGTTCGGCGAGCTCAGCGATGGTGTAGTTCTCCGCAACATCGGCGAGGGCCTCGTAAGCTTCAGCGGCCTTGCGCTCGCGGTAGTCGTTGATCGCGTTGATGGCGGCTCGCGTGGTGTTAACAGCGAGGCGGACGTTATTCATAGTTAAACCTCAATTCCTGTAACTTAAATGGCTTCTTGATAACCAAGCGTAGCGACATTACGGCAATCATGTCGGTAACATGGTGCTCATGACTCAAAAGACCGCTACTGCGACGCTGCACACCAACCGTGGTGACATCGTCATTGAACTGTTTGGCAACCACGCACCTGAGACCGTCGCTAACTTCGTTGGCCTGGCTCAGGGCACCAAGGAATACAAGACCGCCAACGCCTCCGGCACCAACGAAGGTCCGTTCTACGACGGTGCGATCTTCCACCGCGTCATCGACGGCTTCATGATCCAGGGTGGCGACCCAACCGGCACCGGCATGGGTGGCCCAGGCTACAAGTTCGGCGACGAAATCCACCCTGAGCTGCGCTTTGACCGTTCCTACCTGCTTGCCATGGCTAACGCTGGCCCAGGCACCAACGGCTCCCAGTTCTTCATCACCGTCGCAGCTACCCCATGGCTGAACGGCAACCACACCATTTTCGGCGAAGTCACCGACGAGGCATCCCAGAAGGTCGTCGACGCGATCGCTACCACCGCGACCGGCGCCATGGACCGTCCAATTGAGGACGTCGTCATCAATTCGATCACGATTTCCTAAAGTTTTCGCCCACGCCTGCTTGTCGACGACCGTCGGCCGGCAGGCTTTTGTCATTTCGGAGCACATTAATGCTGAAAACCTGGTGGCGCCAAGCGCCCGTCACCGTCGCCCTCTGCGGCCTCATGATCCTGTGTTACCTCATCACGGCCACCCAATCGTTGTCCCTCCTCGACAACCTCCCGGAAAGCTGGTTGGCGGATCACTCAGTGCTGTATCTGCCGGTGATGAACGAGCCGTGGGGACCGATGCGCGCCATCACGGCAGCCTTTATGCACATCGGGCCGGCGCACCTGCTGCTGAATTTGCTGCTGCTCTTCCTGCTCGGCAGGGAAGTGGAAGGTAGCTATGGGTCCCGGCTGTATTTGCTGGTGTGGGTCGTGGCCGCAATTGGAGCGAGCACTGTGTCCGTGTGGATGGATCCCTTGGTCGCGACGGCTGGCGCCTCCGGCGTGGGCTACGCGCTGATGGTCATCTTCGCGTTCATCGTGGCCAAGCGAGGCGGGGACCTACGCGGACCGATCGTGCTGATCCTGGCCAACATTGCCTACACCTTCATGACTCCCACCGTGTCGCTCTGGGGCCACCTCGGCGGACTGCTCGCAGGCCTGCTGTTGTCTTTGGCGTTGCTGCCTCGCTCCCGCGCTTTGTGGGTGGTGCTCGTCGGTGCGTTCTTCATTGCAGGGTTGTTGTGGCGAATCAGTTCTTTTCACAGTGGCTGGCTCTTTTGATCCACAAGTTATCCCCAAGCGCTAGTTATCCACAAAAGTTATCCACACTGTGGATAACTACATTCTTGTAATTTACGAATCTGCTCTTCGAACAGTTCGCCGTTTCCAGGAGTTTTACCTAGAAAATAGAACAAAAGCGCGAAGGTGGATAAGTACTCCACACGGTTATCCACAGGTGTGGATAACGCTATATGCACAAAAAATTCCCCAGCCTGTGGATAACCAGGCTGGGGAATAAAGACTCTAACTAGCGCCATCCCATGGTCATGAGCAGACCCATGATGAACAGGCCGAAGCCGATGCCGTAGTTCCATGGTCCCAGCTCACGCATGAAGGTAATGTCCTGGCCAGCCAGGTAGTTCACTACCAGCCAGAGCAGTCCGGCAAGCATGAAGCCGAACATGATGACCTTGTACCACACTGGGGTGCCGGAGGAGCTAATCTTCACCGGGGTGCGGTTGGCCGGGCTTACTGGTACTGCGTTCTTGGAAACTTTTGCTTTAGGCATCTTTCACCCTTAATACGTTGTTAATTGGACTTCATTGTGCCAGCTGTGGACCTGCTGAGCAATTACGGGGCAGCTGGCAGCAGCTGGAATTCGTACACGTCAACGTACACCAGGGAGTCCTTTGGCAGTGGCTCACCCGCTTGCGGGTCTTGCTTGGCAATCTTGCCTTGGTCCACAAGCGCGTTCGTTGGCACTCGTCGTTGCTGCAGCGACGTCTCGGGTGCGGTCCAACCGGCGTCGCGAAGCGCCCGCACCGCCTGCGGCACGGTCATGCCCGTGATGGTTGGGGTGCTAATCGACGAACCGTTGGATACCGTCACGTTCACCACGGAACCCTTCGGCATCTTCTGACCTGCCTGTTCCAGTGAGATCACGGTTCCCTTTGGCAGGTCGGAGTCGATGATTTTCACCTCGGGGACGAAGCCCAGGGAGGTGAGGTTCTTCTCGGCGGTTTCCCACTGCATGCCGTCGATGGCTGGGACGCGCACTTCCTCCACGCCGGAGGAGACCTTGATGGACACGCGCGAACCCTTTGACACCTGCGCACCTGCGCCAGGGGACTGCTCCAGGATCTGTCCTTCTGGGACGGTGTCGGAGGCTTCCTTCTTCACCGCAGGGTCCAGCTGGAGACCGATTTCGGCGAGCGCCTTGGAGGCGTCCTCAACTGTCATTTTCTCCAGCTCAGGAACTTCCACGACTTCCTTGCCAGAGGAAACTACTAGGTTCACCACGGCTCCGTTGCGGATCTGCGAACCGGCGGCCGGGTTCGTGGCGATCACGGTGCCCTTCGGAACGGTCGGGCTGGCTTCCTCGCGACGCTCCACCTTCAGACCCATCTGCGTCAGCTGAGCCATCGCTGCAGCTTCCTGCTGGCCAGCAACGTTCGGAATCGTCACGTTGGACGCGCCGGTCTTCTTGGTGTCGTCGCCTAGCTGCGTGTAGGCGTAGTATCCGCCTCCGCCCAGCAGGGCGAGGACTGCGAGGGTTGCGACGACGGTGCCCCACGGCGACTTCCGTTTTTCCGCTGGCGGAATGTAGGTCACGGGCTCGGTGACAACCGTCGGCGGATCGTATGGCTGTGGGGTCGGATCAGGGTCCGTGTTGAGGTGATTGCGGGCAGCCATCGCCACGGAGTTGCGCTCAATGCGGCGCAGGTCCTCGGCGAATTCGGCGGCAGTTTGGTAGCGGTCACCCGGGTGCTTGGCCATGGCGGTCAGGCACACGGAGTCCACGTTCACACTCACCGTAGGGGACAGGCTTGGGATGTACTCCGACGGTGGGGTCGGTTCTTCCTGCACGTGCTGGTACGCGATCGCCAGCGGGGAATCACCAGAAAACGGTGCTTTGCCGGTCAGGAGCTCATAGAACACGCAGCCCAGGGCATAGATATCCGAACGCGCATCGGCGCTCTTGCCTCGCGCCTGCTCAGGAGACAGGTACTGGGCGGTGCCGATCACGGCGGCGGTGGCGGTCATGGCCGAGGTGGCGTCGCCAAGCGCGCGGGCGATGCCGAAGTCCATCACCTTCACATCCCCGGTCGGGGTGATCATGATGTTGGCCGGCTTGATGTCGCGGTGAATGATGCCGGCGTCGTGGCTGACCTGCAGCGCTTCGCACACTGGGACCAGCATCTTTGCCGCATCGGAAGGGGCGATCGGCGCTTGTTCGCGGATGATAGTGCGCAGCGTCTTGCCACGCACCAGCTCCATCACGATGTACGGAACGGTGACGCCATGGATTTCGGTGTCGCCGGTGTCGTACACGGCCACGATCGCGGGGTGATTCAGGCTGCCGCCATTTTGCGCTTCCTTGCGGAAACGTTCGCGGAAACCTTCGTCGCGGGCCAGATCGGCGCGCATGATCTTCACCGCGACTTCACGACCAAGCAGCGTGTCGGTTGCGCTGTACACATCCGACATGCCACCGGTACCGATCATGTCACCCAGCTCGTAGCGTTTACCGAGTGAATGTAGGGGCATGCGCCGATCCTCCTTCCTTAGTTGACAGGTGCATTAGTTATTAAATCACCTAAGTTAGGTAATTCAATGCTTGGTGGCGTCGGGGTCTTCGTCTTCGTGCGCGTCGGAGTAGGTTGCTGCTGCGTCGTCAACGTAGGCGTCGGCGTTAGCTCCGGCGTTTCGTAGATCGTCGTTGGCGACGGCTTCGGCGTGCTCGTCTTCGTTGGCGTCGGCTTCGGTGCCTGCACGCTTGTCGACGTCACCTGGCTCGTCACCGTCGTGGCCGGCGGGGCCGTTGGAGTTGGCAGTTCTTCGCCACCCTCCTGCATCGACATGAAAGCGAAGGCTCCGCCTCCCAGCGCGAGCAGTGCGGCGATCACGCCAGCTGCAATCCAGCCAGCGCTGGACTTCTTCTTCTCTGGGGCTGCCTGCTCCAGCACCTGCGCAGGGGTGCGCACCGGCATGACAGTCGTCTGAGCACCAGTTGGCGCATAATGAGGCTGCTGCGGGGCGTGCGGGCTCGGGTCTGCAGGCTGGCTACCGAGGCGGACCTGCGAAATCGCACCGGCGAATGCGCGGCCATCGGCGAACCTGCGCCTTGGATCCTTGCGCAGCGCAATAGCGATCAGTTCGCGCGCCGGGGCGGAAATCGACACGTCCAGTGGCGGGGCGGCGTCCTTGATGTGGGAAATCGCCACGGACACGGAGGAATCCCCGTTGAATGGTCGCTGGCCGGACAGCAGCTCGTAGCCCACCACGCCCAGGGAATAAATATCGGATGCGGCGGACACATCGTGGCCCTGCGCCTGCTCCGGGGAGACGTACTGGGCGGTGCCCACCACCATGCCGGTGCGGGTCAGTGGCACGGCTGCCGCTGCCTTCGCAATGCCAAAGTCAGTGATCTTCACCCGGTCTTCCGGGGTGATCAGAATGTTGCCCGGCTTGATGTCGCGGTGCACCAGTCCCATCGAGTGGATCGTCGCAAGGCCGTGGGCGGCCTGCTCCAGGATCCCGAGTGCCCGTTCTTCCGGCAGCTTGCCCTCGCGGGCGATCAGGTCCGCTAGCGATTCGCCACGCACGAACTCCATGACGATGAAACAGAAATTGCGGCCTCGGTCGTCGACAAGCTCGCGGTAGTCGTAGGTAGCAACAACGTTGGGGTGCTGAATCTGCTCAGCGGTGCGTGCCTCGTTGCGGAAGCGGCTGAGGAATTCCTGGTTGTCGGAAAATTCGGGGCGCAGTACCTTGATGGCGACTTCGCGGTTCGCGCGGTTGTCGTCGGCAAGCCAGACGGTGGACATGCCTCCCTGGCCGATTTCCCACTGCAGGGTGTAATCGGGTCCAATCAGTGCTTGAAGATCCATGCTCGTCCTTTCCTTAGCGCGTGCTCCGCAGCGCTGCGTCGATGACGGCGCGGCCAATTGGGGCTGCCACCGAACCGCCTGTTGCTGCCTGCCCTGCGTCGCCGCCGTTCTTCACGACGACAGCCACAGCGACGTCAGCGTCAGCAGATGGTCCGAAAGCGATGTACCACGCGTGTGGATTAGAGTTCCGAGAGTCCTCGCCATGTTCCGCAGTACCCGTTTTGGAGGCAATATCTGCCCCCGTTGCCCCCACGGTCATGCGCTCGGAGCCCTTCATCAACTCGGTCAGGGTCTTCGCCTGCTCCGCGCTGATCGCTTGGTTTAGCTCCTTCGGCTTCGTCTTCTTCAGGGAACGCAGGTCCGAGCCCAACACCTCGGCTACCAGGTGTGGCTCCATGCGCTTGCCCTTGTTTGCCACGGTCGCTGCCACCACGGCGTTCTGCAGCACCGACATGGAGATGTCGCGCTGGCCAATGGCGGACTGGCCGCGGGCTGCGTCGTCGGAAAGGTCGCCGATCGCGCCGGCGCTCATTGGCAGGCCGAGGTCGTAGGTTTCGCCCAGGCCGAATTCCTTGGCTGCCTTGGTCATGGCGTCGTCGCCGACCTTCACGCCCATTTCCACGAACGCAGTGTTGCAGGACTTGGCGAAGGCATCACGCAGGGTGGTCGTGGTGCCACCACAGGACTGGCCACCGTAGTTCTCCAGGGTGGTGTTGGTACCAGGCAGGGTGATCTGGCGGGCACCGGTGACGCTGGAGTCCGGGGTGTAGCCGTTGGCCAGGCCAGCTGCGGTGGTGACCACCTTGAACGTCGAGCCCGGAGGCAGCGTTTCCTGGGTGGCGTGGTTCAGCATTGGCGCGCCCTCTTGGGTTTGCAGCTGATTCCAGTTCTCCTCGATGCTCGCTGGATCGTAGGAAGGCGTGGAGGCCATCGCGAGGATTTCGCCGGTCTTCGGGTTGATCGCTACCACGGCGCCCTCATAACCGCGGCTGGCCAGGCCTTCGTAGGCGACCTGTTGGACAGCCGGGTTGATGGTCAGGCGCAGGGAAGCACCGGTCTTTTCCTTGCCCGTGATGGTGTCCCACCAGCGGGAGGCGAACAGGGAAGCATCGGTGCCGTTCAGTACGCCGTTGTAGGAGCTTTCCAGGCCCGATGCGCCGTAGGTGTCGGACAGGTAGCCCAGGGTTGGGCCGTAGGCCTTCACGTCGTTCGGGTACTGGCGGTAGTAGAAACCGTCTTGGCCGATTACGGATTGCGCGAGGACTTGGCCGCCTGCGGAGATTTGTCCGCGCGGGGTGGACTTCATCTCATAGAGACCGCGGCGGTTGAGGTCGCTCTTCGCGTAGTCCTTGTCCTTGAACACCTGCACGATGCTGAGGTTCACCAGGAGCGCCAGGATGATGATGATGGCGAAGATCGCGGTGTTTCGGATGGAGCGGTTCATGCGGTCCTCCTGGCCTGGTCGGAAATGCGGAGGATCAGCCCCAGCAGGATGTAGTTAGCCATCAGCGAGGAGCCACCGGCCGACATGAACGGGGTGGTAAGACCCGTCATTGGCATCATGGCGGAGATACCGGCGGTCACCACAAAGATCTGGATCGCCAGGGTGAGGGACAGGCCGGCGGCGACGAGCTTGCCGTAGGCGTCCTTCACCTTGAGGGCGGCGTCCATGCCACGGGAGATGAACACCATGAACAGCACCAGCACAGCCGCCAGGCCGACGAGGCCCAGCTCCTCGCCCACGGAGGAGAGGATGAAGTCGGACCAGGCGACAGGCACGATGTGCGGGTAGCCCTGGCCGAGGCCGGTGCCCGTGATGCCGCCCCAGGACATGCCGAAGAGGGCCTGCGCTAGCTGGTAGCTGGTTTCGTAGTTGCCGATTGGATCTTGGAAGTTCGCAAAGCGAGCCTGGATCTTGTCGGAGATTTGGTAAATTCCGAAGCCACCGATCGCCACGAGGACCACACCAATGAGCAGCCAGGAGGCGCGGTTGGTGGCCAGGTACAGCATGCCGAGCACCGTTGCGAACAGCAGCAGCGCCGGGCCGAAGTCGTTCTCGCCGGCCATGATGAACAGGGCGATGGCCCACACCAGCAGGATCGGGGCGAGGTCCCTCAGGCGAGGGAAGTCCATGCCCAGGATCCGGTATCCGGCCACCGTAAACAAAGCGCGCTTATTAACCAGCAGCTGCGCAAAGAACAGCAGCAGGAGGATCTTGGAGAACTCGCCCGGCTGGATGGAAAACGGGCCGAGGGTCAGCCAAATCTTGGCGTCTGCTGCCGTCTCGGGCTGGATTGGCCACACCATCGGCAGCGCCAGCAGAATCAATCCCACCAGGCCGAGCAGGTAGGAATACCGGCTGAGCACTTTGTGATCGCGCACGAACACGAGCACGAGCACCATCAGCACAACGCCCACCAGCGACCACATCACCTGCCTACTGGCCATCGCATTCCCGAGCGCTGCATCGAGCCTGGAAATCATGATCAGGCCTAGGCCGTTCAGTAGTGCCGCGACGGGCAGCATGAACTGGTCGGCGTTGGGCGCCAGGAAACATAGCGCCAGGTGCGCGATGGTGAACACCACGATGAATCCGCCGATGACGTAGAACATGTCGTGGGTCAGCGGATTACCGAGCGCCACCTCCAGGTTGACCATGGCCAGCCCGGTAAGTAGCGCTGCGAATAGGAGTAGGAAGAATTCTGTGCGTCGCCAGGTCACTTGCGTACCTCCCGGCAGTTCACGCCCGGCGTGGTCAAATCACCCGGCGTCGTCTCGTCCTTCTTCTCGCCCTCATGTGTCACACACTCAGGCAACAGCTGCTCAGACAGCCTGGTGACCTGCTGCATCACTTCGTCATAGGAACCAGCCGGCATCGCCGCAACGGAACCGCGTGCGTCGGGCTTGATGTCCTGGACGGTGAAGGGGGTGCAATCGCCCTTATCGACGACCTTCAGCTTCCCCTCCTCCAGGCATGCCTGCTGGTAAGTCTGGTGCAGGTCCTTCCCGAAGATGGTTTTGTTGAAGCCTTGCTCAATGACGATCTGGTCGTCTTTGGTGGCGACGAAGAAAGTGTCCTTGCGTTTCTGCATGGCCAAGTAGCCGAGGCCGGCGAGCAGGCTAATCACTACGACGGCGACCACGAGTCCGAGCCAGGGGCGACGCTTCTTAGCGGCTGCTGGGATTTCTACTGGCTGGCGCGATTTGTCCACCATGGCGGCTGCGCGTCCAGCGGAGGTGTCCGGCCGTGGCTGTTCTGGTTCCCCGGTATTAAGCGCTCCCGCGGTCACGGGAAGCTCGGGCACTTCGTCATCGCCCGAAACCACATCCGCAATTACTACAGTTACGTTGTCTGGGCCTCCGGAACGCAGTGCGAGTTCGATCAGGCGAACTGCTGCGTCGTGTGGGGTGCCTTCCTTCAGTGCGGTCTCAATGGTGCTGTGTGTGACGGGATCGGAGAGGCCGTCGGAGCACAGTAGGAGGCGGTCACCGATCTGTGCGTCCAGGAATTGCAGCGTTGGCTCAACTGGCTGGCCCGTGTAGGCCTTCAGGATCAGGGAGCGTTGTGGGTGCGTGGATACGTCTTCCGCGTCCAACTCGCCCTCATCGACGAGTGACTGGACGTAGGTGTCGTCCCTGGTGATGCGTTCCAGCTTGCCGTCGCGGAGTCGGTAGCCGCGGGAGTCGCCGACGTGGAGGAGTCCGAAGCGTTCGCCGTCGAAAAGCAGGGTGGTGCAGGTGGTGCCCATGCCGGCGTTTTCGGGGTGCTTGTCGGCTTCTTCGGCGATGGCGACGTTGGCGTCGTCGGCGACGGTGCCGAGGAGGGCGAGGATGTCGTTGTCTGCGGGGTCGGCGTCGAGGACCCGCAGGTGGTTGATCATGATTTGGGAGGCGACTTCGCCTGCTGCGTGGCCGCCCATGCCGTCGGCGAGCGCGAGGAGGCGGGGGCCGGCGTACGCGGAGTCTTCGTTATTGCCTCGGACGAGGCCGCGGTCGGAGGCGACGGTGAAGTTGAGTTTCATTTATGGCTCCAACCTGACGGTGGTCCGTCCAATTTTGATGTCGCTGCCGACCTGGACTTTTTCTGGCTGGTCGATGCGCATGCCGCCGAGGTAGGTGCCGTTGCGGGAGGCGAGGTCTTCGACGAACCAGTCGTGGCCGCGGCGGAAGAGGCGGGCGTGGCGGCCGGAAGCGTAGTCGTCACCGACGGTGAAGTCTGCGTCGTTGCTGCGGCCCATGGTTATTTCCTGCAGGGTGGAAATGTCGAGGTGGGAGCCGGTGAGTGGGCCGTCCACAATTGTCAGGAGGCGGGGCTGGCCTTTGGCTTTGAAGGTCGGCTTGGTGGCGGGGCCGGCTGCTTGGCCGAGGTCTTTGCGGATGGTGCGCACGATCACGAGGATGAAGAGCCACAGCAGCGCGAGGAGGCCGATGCGGAAGATGAGCAAAATTCCGATGTCCATCTGCTATCCCTTCGTGATTCTGACTTCGATGCGCGAGTGCCCCATGGTAATGACATCGCCGTCGGCGAGCATCCAGTTATCAACTGGCATGTCATTCACAGTGGTTCCATTGGTACTTTGCAGGTCGGTGAGAACTGCGTCTTCGCCGTTCCAGGTGATTTCGGCGTGTTCGCGGGAGACGCCGGTGTCGGGGAGACGGAGGTCAGCTTCGGTGCCGCGGCCGATGATGTTGGATCCTTCCCTCACTGTGTAGGTGCGGCTGGAGCCGTCTTGCAGGAGGAGGTTGAGGTGTTGCGTCACTGGCTTTTCTTCCACTTCATCGATGCTGGAATTTTCGTCGCTGCTGGAATTCAGTTTTAGCTGGCCGGTTTTGAGGGATTCGCTGGCTTGGATGCGAACTGTGATGGGGCCGACGGCGACCCAGCCTTGGTTGCGGAGGTGGCGCGTCATGAGGTCGGCGAGGTCTTCTTCGAGGCGTGGGTGCTGCTCGGCGAGGTTGTCGCGGTCTTGGCGGGAGACGAAGACGTCGTAGATGTTGGGCGCTTCGACCGTTCCTTCATAGGTATGGACGCGTCCGTCTTCGGCTTGTTGTTTGAGCGCTTCTTCGATTTCTGCGGGTACAACGTTGCCGCCGAATACTCGGGCCAGCCCATTATCGAGTCCACGTTGCATTGCTGAGTCGAGCCTTGCGAAACGATCCATCAATCCCACGAGCACACCTCCTTCGATTTTAACGTGTCCAGTATAGGGGCATTAGCTGCGGATTTGTAGATTTGCAGGTGGTACGTGCTAAGTTATTGGAGTCGCAATTGATGTTGCTCGGGCGAGTGGCGGAATGGCAGACGCGCTGGCTTCAGGTGCCAGTGTCCGCAAGGACGTGGGGGTTCAAGTCCCCCTTCGCCCACAGAAGGTAGAGCCCCGGTCTTGATAGGCCGGGGCTTTTACTATGCCCGGAGTTGGGCCCCGGCTGATTGGTTGGCGGGGTAGGAGTCATTGAATTGTGGGGGCGCGCCGGGTTGTTCGTGGTAGCCGACGCGTTTTGTATTGGGGCAGCGTTCGGCGTGGCCCCGGTCGGGTCTTCGTTTGGTGTCATCGTTGCTGGTGTGGTGGTGTCTGCAGAGCAGGGTGAGGTTGCTGAGGTCGGTGTGTCCGCCTTGGATCCAGGCTGTGATGTGGTGGGAGTCGCACCAGATGGCGGCTTGGTCGCATCCGGGGTGTGTGCAGACCCCTTCGGTGACTGCGAGGATGATTTTTTGTTCGATTGTGGCGTGCCGCGAGTGGGTGGCCGCTGCGATGGGGTCTCCTTCGGGGCCGTGGAGCAGGCTCATGCCCTTGCTGGTGATTCCCAGTGCGAGGAGTTCGTATGGGGTGAGGCTGTAGGAGGTGTTGGTCCGGATCTGGGTTGTGTTGTTGAGGTTCAGTAAATCGTTTTCGGTGAGGGACAGGACGATGGTGCCGAGGCCTTTGCGGTTGGTGCTGGACAGTAGGCGTTCGTGCTGGCGGATGATGCCCATGAGTGCGTCGTAGCGCTTCTGGGTAAAGGTGCGGTTTTCGTTGTTTTGAGCTGCTGCGCCACCGCGGATGCTGTTGGCTAGTGCGGCTTCGAGCATTGCAGCGTCGGCGGCGGGTGCGTAGCCGGAGAATTCGACTCCGCCGTCGCGGTCTTGGGCTCCCATGCGGAATGAGCGTTTACGACGGGCGCGGGTCGGATCAGGATCGAGTTGATTATTGAGTTCGTTTACCCGGTTACGTAACAACCTGCGGGTTTCATCGGGGCTGACAGCTTTCAGGGCAGTGGAGATGAGTTCTGGGGTGTGGCTCTTGAGTGAGTGGTCGAGCTTCTTCAGTTCTCTATCGATAATGCGTGCGGTTTCGCTGGATATCGATTGTTGGGCTATGGCCGCCTGGCATTCGGCAGCGATAGGGTCGCCGGCGCGGTGGAGCCTGTTGGCTAGGTCCATGCGGTGCATCGCTTCAGCTCGAGAAAGGCCGAGGCGTTTGGTGAGGTAGTCCAGTGTCTTCGCGGAGCCAACCTTTGAACCTGATCCGGCAGCCATGGCGGAGTAGGTAAAGGAGGCGTCGAGCTGGGTTTTGATGTGGAGCGCGTGCTCTAGGAGCTCGATCGCTTCGTGGTGTTGCTCAAAGGCCTCAGCGGACGGCGTGGCGAACTGGTGTTCCAACAATTCGAGATCATGTCGAATTCGTTCAACAACGTACTTTAGGTCCACCGAGGTCACCCCCTTCAAGCATGTAACTCTTGGCCTCGGTTATGACTCCATATTAGAACAGATATGCGTCCCAGGTAAACAAACAACGGGTTAACAGTATGCGAACTTTAGGCGTCGACAAGCGGCCCCCCAAGCGGACCGAAAGCAAGCAACAAGCGGACCGAAAGCAAGCAACAAGCGGACCGAAAGCACGGCCAAACCAACTACCCTAAAATCATGACCACCTGGAAACCCCCGCAAAAATGGCACTTGGCTCGAAAGAAGCGTTTCCGAGTAACCGTGCGGACCGCGCAGACAATAACCCAGCGCGACCTCGGCGGCGTCACATTGACTCCGCTGGATGGCGGACTCGTACAAGTAGAAAGTTCTGGCGAAGACGCGCTCGATTCGCTGAGCTATGCGCTCAACGAATATCTCACTCAACCGTTTGAGGTCGTTGATGAGGAGGTTTTATAACCGAGCCCCAGACACCCCATGTCCAGCGCGAGGGCGGTAGGGGTCATGAACTTGCGCTCAAATTCGGTGCCCATGAGCTGCGGCAATGTGTTCCCCAGGAATGCAATACCTAAAAGACGGAGCGCCAGGAGTTCCCGTTTCGAGCTTGCCGAACCAGCGGCCCGGGCGATAAGCACGCCCGCCGGCACTAACGACACCAGGCTGCCAATTGCGATCGCTCGTCCCGTTGAATCCGATTGAACGCGGCCACCATTTACCCGGGTAACGGACAGCGAACCTGTGATGACGCGCGCATGGGTCTGGACGGTCGCACCCCATCCGACCAGCGCCAATGAGCTTGAAATGGGCTGTAAATCGGTTTCAGAGCTTCAGAAAGTCCAGAGTTAACGTTAGCGTGCTCTTTTGAGCTCATCGGTAGGAGCCTTGTTCTACTTCTTAAAAGAGCAGGTCAAGATGATGAAGTGTACATTGCTGTCTTGAATGACCGTGGGCGCGAAAGTGATTGCCCAAACCTGCGCGCGAATCTCATAAACCGCAGATGCTTGAGGCCAATCGCAGCTGGACCCACGATTTCGAGCGAGTTGAATCCCTGGTTAGGCACAGGCTCCTGCTCCCCGCCAGGAGTAAACCACCGAAATTGATTCAGATATCCCATCGAATCCCCCAAGGTCGCCTCCATTTGAGGTTCCGCGCCACAGTGTGGGCCAGCACGCTTATCGACGCCCCATCGACCTCAGCTGCATCAGGGTGCCCTCGTAAAGGGACGTCCTTACCCAACCGTTTGAGGTGCTAACGGAGGAGGTGCTCCGCTAGCACCACGTGGCTCCGCTAGCCCCAGGTGCGGTGCTTCGGCAGCTGGCCAAGCACTTCTTCGACAGACTCGGATACTGGCTTGAAGTGGCGCTTTGCTTCCTCGACGAGCAGTGCTACCTCCGGCAGATCCGGCTGCTCCACAATCACCAGGGCATCGAACTCGGTGGACCGGGTGGTGGAGTAGGTGCGGTTGATGCCGTCGCCACCAGTCTTGGCGATCACGAGCGGTGTCACACCCGCATCCTTGAGGGCTGCGACCTGGTCGTCGGCGTGGCCGTCGGCGGTGAGGATGCCGACGGTGCGGCCGTCGATAGGCCAGGTCTTACCCAGCTGGGATAGCGCCTTGGAAGGGGTGACCTTGGCGACTTCGTCGGAGGTCGGTGCCTTCAGGCCGAGTTCGGCAGCGACAGCGGAGCACAGCTTCGGGGAAATGCGGGCCAGGACCGTGAGGGCGCGTTCCTTGATGGCCTTCTCGTAGCACTTGCCCAATTCGAACGCGTAGGCGGAAGCGACGTGATCCTGCTCGACCGGGGTGAGGGATTCGAAGAACAGGGTGGCCTGCGAGAAATGGTCATCAAAGGAGGCCGGCTTTTCGCGGGTGAAGGTACCGGAGACGTCCTGCGGGACGTCGATGAGCGTTGCCTCGCCTGCAATGAACGGGCAGCCCGCGCCGAGGGAGTTCGGGTTGTACGGGGCGCCGCCGTGGATCGCGGTTTGGTGCATGCCGTCGCGGAAGTTGTCGTTGACTGGCGCGTGCGGACGGTTGATCGGCAGCTGGGAGAAGTTCGGGCCACCCAGGCGGGACAGCTGGGTGTCCAGGTAGGAGAAGAGTCGGCCCTGGAGCAGTGGGTCGTTGGTGAGGTCGATGCCCGGCACCAGGTGACCAGGGTGGAAGGCGACCTGCTCGGTTTCGGCGAAGTAGTTCGTCGGGTTCGCGTTCAGGGTCATCGTGCCGATGATCTGGACGGGAGCGAGTTCCTCTGGAACGAACTTGGTTGGGTCGAGGAGGTCGATGCCCTCGAAGGTTTCCTCCGGGGTGTCAGGGAATACCTGCACGCCGAGGTCCCACTCCGGGAAGGCGCCAGCTTCGATGGCGTCGGCAAGGTCGCGGCGGTGGAAGTCCGGGTCCATGCCGCCGGTGAGCTGCGCTTCCTCCCACACCATGGAGTGCACGCCGAGCTTCGGCTTCCAGTGGAACTTCACCAGGCACGTCTCGCCGGAGTCGTTGATCAGGCGGAAGGTGTGGATGCCGAAGCCTTCCATCATGCGGAGCGAACGCGGAATGCCTCGGTCGGACATGTTCCACAGGGTGTGCGCGGTGGCCTCGGTGTGGAGCGTGACGAAGTCCCAGAACGTATCGTGCGCGCTCTGGGCCTGCGGAATTTCGCGGTCAGCGTGCGGCTTACCTGCGTGAATGAGATCCGGGAACTTGATCGCGTCCTGGATAAAGAAGATCGGCATGTTGTTGCCCACCAGGTCGAAGGTTCCCTCGGACGTGTAGAACTTGGTGGCAAAGCCTCGGGTATCGCGCACGGTGTCTGCGGAGCCGCGGGAGCCCAATACAGTGGAAAAGCGCACGAAAACAGGGGTTTCCACGTCCTTGGCAAGGAACCCGGCCTGGGTCAGCTTCGCCGCCGCCCCATTGGCCTTGAACACACCATGGGCACCAGCGCCACGGGCGTGAACTGCACGCTCCGGGATGCGCTCGTGGTCAAAGTGAGTGATCTTCTCGCGGAAGTGGTGATCCTGCATGAGCAGTGGGCCGCGACGGCCAGCCTTCAGGGAGTGGTCCGTGTCATTGATGCGAGCGCCCTGCTGGGTGGTGTGGAAAGCGCCCTGCTCGCCGAAGTCGGCCGGGTTGGCGTGAACCGGGCAACCCGTCGGGGTGTGTGGCTTCGGGCTGCCCTGGTCTGGCTTAGGAGGGATCGGCCCACGCGGATCCGTTGGCTCTGCCTTCTGAGCTGGGGTGGAGGTCGGTACTCCCGGTACGTCGTGATTCATAGCTCTCCTAACCTCGATGAGTGTGTGACTCCACAGTAGGGGAAAGTGATCACAAATGTTCCGCCTCCTGGCCCTAAGTGTTGCCTAATCGTGATCGTTCAGCTTGGCGGATTCCAGGCGCAACGCCGCGCCATCGCTGCCCTCGATCCATGGCACCGGGGTGTAGTTGGTGCCGGATTCTATTGGAGTGGCGGTGCCGTGAGCCAGGACGTGTTCGCCTGGGGTGAGCTGGCGAATCGCAACCATGGTGACGCGGTCCGGGTGCTCGGATACGAAATTTCCGTAGATCAGCGGGTCGTGCTGGCCGTCGTCGCCGACGAGGATCCAGTGGATATCCGGGAAATCGATGACCAGGTTGCGCAGCTGAACCTTCTTGTGCTCCTGGCCGGAACGGAACATGCCGGTTGCGGTTGGGCCCCAGTCGGTGAGCAGCATCGGTCCACGTGGGAAGCGGTTTTCCTTCAGGAAGGTATCCAGTGCCGGGAAGGTATTCCACGCGCCGGTAGACAGGTAAAACACCGGCATGTTCTCGCCGAAGCGCTCCCGCAAAGCCTCGTAGAACGAAGCCATGCCAGGAACGGCCTTACGAGCATTGGTACGCAGGTACCAGGAGTTATATGCGGCATGGAGGGCGCGGGGGAGCATGGTGACCATGACCGTGTCGTCAATGTCGGAAATCAATCCGTAGCGCACGCCGCGCTCCAGGACGAGGACGTCGGCGTAGGCCGGATCGCCACCCTCAATCTCGAGCTTCACCTGCTGCCAGCCAGGCTCCAACCCGTGATCCAAAACGGGAACGTCGATGTAGCCGTTGTCGTTGGTGCGGGCGTGCACGGTCTGCGAACCGGCCGTGATCGTCACCGGCACATCAGCAACCTGGACCGTGAAGAACTGGCGGAAACCACGCTGCGCTTCGGAAGAAGGCTCATCGCCCTGCATCAACACACGCGCTAGCACACGCACCCGATCCTGGTCACCGTAGCCGTAATAGCTGGTTACCGCGGGCCGCCACCCGGCCTTCACCGCACGCTGCTTACCGACGCGATTGATTGTCTTTTCTACCGAACGAGCAATATCAGAAAGTGCCATGAACCCCAGCGTAGCCATAACCCCGGTCACGATTCCATAACCATTCGACCAGCGAATACTCACAACAACGACGCGAAACGCTAGCGCCGTTACCTCGCAGTAGCCCGAGTGCTGCCAAGAATTCGGACAATAGGAGACATGGAACTCAAGAACATGATCAAAGATGAAGCAGCCAATTTCATTTCGCAGGGCTACCTGTTTGCGGGCAGGGTGCGTCGCAAAGCGGGCTTTGCCCCGGACAGCAACCAGCCGGTGACCTTTAACCTCCTCGGCACCCCAACGGTGCTTTTGCGCGGCAAGGAGGGCGTGCGATATTTCTACGACACCACCAAGGTCAAGCGCGAAAACGCGATGCCGAAGTTCATTTCCACCCCGCTGTTCGGCAATGGTGCGGTGCACGGCCTGGATGGCGACGCGCACCTTGAGCGCAAGAAGATGATGGCCGACATGGCCTACGACGATGCGCGCGTGGAGAAGTTCAAGCAGCTCGTCGCTGAAGAGGTCGAAACCATGGTGAGCAAGTGGCGCGAGAAGGAAGGCAACGTGTACGACGATGCCGCCATCGCCTATGGTCGCGCCGCATTCCGCTGGGCCGGCGTGCCAATGTCCGACGCCGAGATGGAAGAAAAGGCCACCCAGTACTCCCGCCTGCTGGACACCTTTGGCAGCCCGCTGACCAACATCGTGTCCTGGCGCGAGCGTCGCAGCCTCGACGCCTACTTTGCCGAGGTCATCGCGAAGGTCCGCTCCGGCGAAACCCCCGTCGACGAGGACTCCGTCACCGCGCACATCGCCGCCTCCGACCTCGACGACACCACCGCCGGCATCGAACTACAAAACCTAACGCGCCCGACCGTCGCGGTCTCCCGCTTCGCTGCCTTCGCCGCCGCGGCCCTCGTGGAGAACCAGGACTGGATCGAGCGCATCCGCACCGCCGCAAACGGGCAGCTTATCGACGTCCCAGAAGCCATCGCCTTTGCCCAAGAAGTGCGCCGTACCAAGCCTTTCGTTCCGATGCTCCCGGCAACGGCTACCCAGGACGGCGAGGTATCCGGTTGCCCAATTAAGAAGGGCCAGCGCGTCCTCATCGACATCCTGAACACCAACACCGGCTCCGACTGGGACAAGCCTGGCACCTTTGACCCGTCCCGCTTCCTGGGCGTGGACGGCGAATCCATCGACACCTTCATCCCGCAGGGTGGTGGCGACGTCTACACCGGTCACCGCTGCCCAGGCGAGAAGATCGCCGTGACAGCGCTGTCCGTCACCATCGCGGCGCTGTGCCGCCCAGAGGTGCAGATCTCCGATGACCAGGAGGACACCACCTTCTCCTGGACCAAGATGCTGACCCGCCCAACCACCGGTGTGCGCGTAAAAGCAGTAACGGCCTAGCCCGCCGGGTCGAAGCTGTGGCAGCCGAGCGTCTGGGGTCGCTTCATCGCGGCCAAGGCGATCTGCTTGGCCACCACGACGGCCCCGGCCTCGGGTAGCTCTTCCAAGACCGAGAGGGCATCGCGCAGCCCGTCAAAGGTGCGCATGATGCCAACGCCCCTGGTCATCGCGTTGCGGAGCATGGCCCATTCGGCATCGCTGAGCTGCGGGCGGACAACGCCTGAGAGGCGAGCGCTGCCCGCAATGCCACCGGCTGCCACATCTTCCGCCACGCGCTTACCCACAACGAGCCCCTCCAACAGGGAGTTGGAGGCGAGACGGTTGGCACCGTGCAAACCGGTGCAGCTGCATTCACCCGCGGCGTACAGCCCGGTCACGCTGGTGCGACCATGCGCGTCCACGGCAATGCCACCACAGGTGTAGTGTGCGGCAGGCGCGACCGGCAGCAGGTCCTTTGAAGGATCCAGGCCGATCGTCGCTGCACCCTTGGTCACGGTAGGAAAGCGCGAGGTCACCTCCGGGATGGAACGGGCATCAAGGAACGCCTCGCGTCCGAAGATCGCCCGGGAGACCACGTCACGCGGGGCGAGGTCATTTTCGGTCAGTCGGTTCCCAGAACGATCCACCAGATGCGCGCCCTCACCGCGCAATGCTTCCGTGAGCAGCGGTTTCTGCCCATTGCCAGGGGTGCGCAGCACAGTGGGGTGGAACTGGATGAACTCCATGTCTTTAAGCGTTGCACCAGCATCCAGCGCCAAGGCCATCCCTTCGCCGGTCGCTCCGCGGGGCGCAGTGGTCGCCTCGAAAAGCTGACCGCAGCCGCCCGTGGCGACCAGCACATTCCTTGCCTCAACCTCTCCAACGGACGTCAGCAGGCCAGTGGGAGTGATGGCTAGGACGTCGCCAAGCAGCACCTCAACCTCGGTGACCGCGGCGATCAGCGCGCGCTCAATTTCGGCACCGGTCGCGTCCCCGTTGGCGTGGATGATGCGCCGGCGCGAATGCCCGCCCTCCAGCGTCCGGTTGTACACCCCGCCGCTTGAATCAAAAACGGCACCGTTGCCGATGAGCCATGCCACGGCATCCGCCGCCGCGCCGATGATGTCCGCGGTCGCCGGGACATCGTTATGAAACACACCCGCACGAACGGTGTCCTCAACATGCAACTGTGGGGAATCATGCAGTTCAGCGGGCTGATCGGGCAGCCCCACCACGGCGAGTCCGCCCTGCGCGTAATGCGTGGCGGCGCCGGGGAAACCCCGCCCATGCCTATCGACGACCACAACCGCCAGCCCCAGTTCATGGGCGCGCCGGGCTGCGGAGAGTCCTGCGACTCCACCACCAATAATCGCGAGGTCGTATGCCATAGGAAAACTGTACGCCCGCTATTTTTTCAGGCAAAAACACTCACCCATTGGATAGTGCATTGGTGCGAAAACGCAGCGCTAGCGACGTTTTGTCACAGCGGTCACTAGCCCCGTGAGCAGGAGCAGCGCCAGCACGCCCGCTACGGCGTACAGCCCGTACTTCTTGGTTGGTGATTCCTTCGTGTTCATGGTCGACGGCTGGCTCGGGCTTTTCGCCGCATCGGTCGGGGTGGCCGCTGGCTGCGAAGAGTCCGTGAGCGTGACAACCGCGATGGACTTGCCGTCCTTCACGGCCTCCATGATGAACGGATTATCCGGCGTCTGGCCCTCTGGGTAGGTCAGCGTCAGGGTGCGGGCACTCTTGTTGATATCCCGCTTTACGCCCTTGATTTCCTTGCCGTTGACGTCCAGGTAGCGCAGCTTCACGCCCTCGGTGGCGGTCCCGCCGAACTTGCTTTGCAGGCTCATCGCCTCGGATAGTCCCAGCTTGGCCACGATCGTGTTGCCCTCAATCTTCGCGTCGAGGTGGATCTGTTCCGCCTCCGCGCGGTCGGGTTCATTATTTGCTTTGGAAGGCTGCGGGTTCTCCTCGGATGCCTCAGGAATTGCAGGAATAGCTGGCACTTCCGGTACCTTCGCCCCTTCCTCCGCGATTAGCGTGACGGTGGCGTTGTAGCCCTGCGCGGACACAGGGACGCTCACACTGCCCGACTCGGGCGCGGTCACGGTGACGGAGCTGCCCTGGGACGATACTTGCCAACCACCGCCGCTGTAGTTGGCGGTCACGGGGATCCCGAGGTCGATAGTGGTGGTTTGACCTGCTGGAACGCTGTATGGTCCGCCGACTAGCGACTGAATGTCCTGGGCGTATGCGGGTGCCGGCGCCACGATGGCGACAGCGATGACAGGTGCAATGAACTCTCGCATGGTTTCGCCTTCCCTTCGTCGTGCGTGTTGTTCAACCTACCCGAAAAGTCGGGCGCGGTAGCGCTGCAGGTACATCTCCGGCAGGGCATTAAATTCAACGATTCGGCGCATGGCCTCCTCCGATCCCATGTGCGCGGCGAACGCATCGACCATGGTGATCCCGTGGTCCGGCGCCTCACCCAACTCCAGCACTGACCCCGCCGAGATCCGCCCCGGCTCCACCACCCGGAAGTACGCGCCAGCCCGCCCTCGCTCCGAGAATGTCCGCGCCCAGCCCTGCACACCGAGCCACTGCGCGAAGGTGCGGCACGGCGTGCGCGGAACCGAAACTTCCAGCACCGCCTTATCGACGGCTACCCGCTGCCCCAACACCAGGCCGGAAAGATCCAGATCAACGGTGGTGAGATTCTCCCCAAAGTGGCCGTCGGGGAAGACGTCGCCAAGCAGCGAACCCCAGTAGTCCAGCTCCTCACGCTCATAGGCGTACACCGCCTTGTTGGCGCCGCCGTGGTGTTTGCTGTCGCCAACAAAATCGCCGCGCACGCCCGATCCATCGCCATAATTCGGGCCCGGGGCGAACACATCCAGGTAAGCGACGGGCTCCTTGGAGATACCCGTGACACGGCCAGGAGTTTGCGGAGCGAGATTCGTTGACTTCACTATTGGGGACATAGCTGCAATATACTTCCAACCATGTCAAAGGTCCTCGATATCATCTCCGCCATCGCCCGCTTTTACATGGCATACGTGTGGATCCACGCGGGCATCGCGAAGCTTGGTAAGCACATGGCGATGACGCAGGCCATCACCGCATACAAAATCTTCACCCCAGAATGGTCCTCCTACCTGGCACAACTCATCGGACCCCTCGAAATCGCCGGCGGCGTCCTCCTACTCCTCGGCATCTTCCTGCGCCACTCCTCCAAAGTCGCAGCCGTCGTCCTCATCCTCTTCATGATCGGCATCGGCCAAGCCTGGGCCCGTGGCCTCGCCATCGACTGCGGCTGCTTCAACGTCGAAGGCCTTTCCGACGACCAAACCATGGACTACCTCAAGACCCTGGCGCGCGACGCCGGATACCTCTTCCTCACCGCATGGACCATTTGGCGGCCGTTCAAGCGATTCGCCATCTACGCCTAACGAAATCTTTCCCCCATTAGGACTGCCTGCCTGGTGTTTTCCCAGGTCGGCTTGTCCGAATGGGGGATGTTTTTGTCTCCGCCGGAAATCTTTCCCCCAATCGGACGCCCTGTCCTGGGCTTTTGCCGAAAATCCAGTCCAAAGACGGGAAAGATTTCCCCACCCCGGAAATCCATCCCCCATTTGATCCACCCCTCCTGGGCAAACGCCAGAAATCCGTCCCAAATACGGGATGTTTTTCCCCAAATGGAACCTTTTGGCCTGTTCCATCAGTCCAAGTAAGTATGGAGCATTTACCAAAATTAAGGTCTGAGATTCTGTCGTCTGGTGTTTCTAGGAAACAATTTGGGGAGGATTTTTGTCGTGTCACTAGGGGCGTGTACCTGCCGCGGGCGTCGATACCGCCGGCTGGGTTGATGGGGTTGTCGGTGGGCACGCGCGCGTTTGCGTGTTTCTTGCGTTTCCCGAGTTCGATTATTGGGGGTTGGGCGGCGGCCCAGTATTGGGGCCTGCGGTTTTTCTTGGAGGGGGCGCCGGTGAATGTGCATTCGCGGTCGCGTTCGTTGGGGGAGGTGCGCGATCTGAAGGTGCGTCATCATTTTTTGGTTCGGGATTTGTGGGCGCGGACGGAGACGGTGCGTTATGTCCTTTTTGAGCAGGCGCTGATTGATTGCCTCGTCGACATCCGCGATGGCGCCCACGCGTGGTGGGTGCCGGCCGTGGAGGGGCTGTCGCCGAAGCAGGTCATGTCGATCCAGCTTATCGACGCCTTCCGGAACATCCAGAAGGTTTCCAAGGCTCGATTGTTGGCAGCGGCTCATCATCGCTTTGACCGGGAAGTCCTGGAGGACTATTGGCGTCAGAGCTGCGCGAACGCGCAGTCTCCTTGGGAGACGATCCTTCGACTTACCATCCGCGACCTCGCCCAATGGACCCCACAGCAGCCCTTCCATGACGCCACTGGTTATCAGTACACCGTCGCCGATTTTGTCTCCACGCGCCACCGTGTCGCTGCCTTCTACGATGGTCACCACCACAACGAACCAGCCCAGATCGCCCATGACAAACTCGTGGACCAGAAGCTCCTCGAAGCCGGCTGGTATCCCTTCCGGGTAACAAAAGAGCAGCTCAAAGACGCACGGGCTTTGCGACGCCGCCTAGCCAACATCCTCAACCGCCGCAACTGAGGAAATCTTTCCCCTCTTAGGGACGGATTCCTGACGTTTTCCCAGGACAACCTGTCCAAAGAGGGGAGGTTTTTCTTCCGGGGCGAAATCTTTCCCGTGCTTGGGACGGATTTTCGGCAAAACCCCAGGATGGCCTGTCTAAAGACGGGAAAGATTTCCCCGACGACCAAAAACATCCCCCAATTAGGCAGGCCGACCTGGGGAAACGCCAGGAAAGCATCCTAAAGGCGGGAAAGATTTCCTCAGACCCCGAGTAGCTGCCGCACCCGCGGAATGACCTCGGTGCCGTACAACCGGATGCATTCCAGGGAGTCTTCGTGTGGGTGGAGTCCGCAGGTGTAGCGCAGGTAGAACCGGTCGAGGCCGAGTGTTTCTACGGTGGTGGCGATTTTGCGGGCGACGGTTTCGGGGGAGCCGACGAAGAGGGCGCCGTCTTCGACTTCGTGGAGGAAGCGGTCGTATTTTTCGCGGTCGCTGGTTGTGCTTCCGAGGTTGTGGGACCAGGGGTCGAAGGCGCGGGAGCGTGCTTCTTCGTCGGTGGGGGCGATGATGCCTGGGGCGAGGAGGCCGAGTGGGTTGTGGGCTTGGCCGAATCTGGTGTTGGCCATGCGGTAGAGGTCGGTGAATGGTTTTTGTTCGAGGGGGTCGCCGCTGTTGACCTGGAGCATGATTGGGATGCGGTAGCGGACGGCCTGGAGGATGGCGTCGGAGCGGCCGCTGACTTCGATCCAGGTGGGTTGGATGTGGCAGTCGGCGGTGATGCGGCACCATTCGTCGAGGTTGGAGTTGAATTCTGGGTCGGTTTCGGTGACGTCGGTGTGGTTGCCGATGATGAAGCGATCGCGGTCCAGGACTAGTTCGACGCGGCCGTCGGTGGCGTCGATAAGCGTGTGCAGTTGTTCGTGGCGTGGTTCGAGGTCCTCGGTGGCGATTTTGCCGATGGAGGTGCACATGTTGAGGGTGGTGGTGCGCTTGCCGATGTCGAGGACGACGTCGAAGGGGTCGAGGCCGAGGACGGAGCGGGAGTAGCCTTCGCTGACGCCGAAGAAGTCGATGCCGCTCTGTTCTGCGCAGATGGCTTCTTCGATGGTGTTTTCGTAGGCGTTTTCGGAGTAGCACAGGGGGCTGCTGTTGCCGAACACGCTAAATGAGGCCACGCCGAAAAGGGGTCCACGGCCAGGTTCGTTGACAAGGGGCATTGCGCTACCTCGAGAAGGAAATGATAGTTCTTAAAGGATTGTATCGCTGTTATGTAACCGTAACAATAAAAATGGTAGAGCGCTTCGTTAAGAAAGGCTGAGTTGGGCCGACTCACTACACTGGAGGAGTCCTGACCGCGTCGACAAGGAAGCCCCCATGACCGAATCTGTGATTTCAGCTCGCCATCTCCAGCACACCTTCGGTCGCGCGGATGCCCAGGTGACCGCGCTAAATGATGTCAGTGTGGATATCCCCCGGGGGCAATGGACGTCGATAATGGGCCCCTCAGGTTCCGGCAAAACGACGCTGCTGCACACCCTCGCGGGGCTGAGCGTCCCCGATCGCGGGCGCGTGCTTCTCGACGGCACAGACCTCACTCGCCTGAATGAAAACCAACGCGCGAAGCTACGTCGCACTAAAATCGGCGTGATTTTTCAGGAGTTCAACCTCGTTCCCGTGCTGAGCGTGCAGGACAACATCAAGCTGCCGCTGCGGCTCGCGCACCAGAAGATCGACAAGCAGTGGTACGAGGAAATTGTTGAACGACTTGGCCTCGGCGGCCGCCTGAAGCACCTACCTCACGAGCTTTCCGGTGGCCAGCGCCAGCGCGTCGCCATTGCCCGCGCCCTCCTGCCACGCCCCGCGATCATCTTCGCCGACGAACCAACAGGCAACCTCGATTCCGAGGCGGGCGCGCAGGTGCTGGAGCTGTTCCGCACGCTTGTCGACGACTACGCCCAAACCCTCGCCGTGGTGACCCACGATCCGGCAGCCGCTGAGCGCGGAGATCACCTGATCACCATGCATGACGGCAAGGTGGTCGCATGCTAAAGCTGGCATTAGGGCAGCTCAGGCACCGCTTCGCGCGCTACCTGTCCCTCTTCTTCGCAGTGTTCGCCGCGGTCGCGCTCACCACTGGCACGGTGGCGATCGTGCAGTCGCTGCAATCTACGGTGGGTGGCCTGTTTGATAAGCCGTATGCCGGCGTCGCCCAGGTGGCGCAGGTGCGCAGCTCGGAGCCGCTGACGATCCCGGAGGGCGCTGTGCTGGAGCAGCAGACGTCGGTGTCGGTGAAGGTCGACGGCAATCTGTATGACCAGGTCACCGCGCGTTCCATCGCGGAGGGCCCCTTGCAGTGGCGTGCCATTCAGGAGGGGCACTTGCCGCATGGCCCTGGCGAAATCGCCGTGTCCGATGACACCCCGCTCGGCACCGTCTACCAGCTGAAATCCGGCCCCGTGACGGTGGTTGGCCGCGTAGAGCAGAGCGCACAGGAGCAGCTGAACGGCGCACGCACCCTCTTCGCCGATCCCGCGACCATCAAGGAATGGGCGGGCACCACCACGGTGGGCGAGCTGCGCTCCCCAAAGCCGATTGAGAAACAGCAGGGCATCACGGACATCACCTCCGCCCAGAAGCACACTCAAAAACTTGCTGATAAATACCTAGCCAAGCGCGGCCAGTACTTCCTGCTGCTCAGCGCGTTCATGGCGGTGGTCGCTGTGGTGGCCATGCTGGTGATCTTCTCCAGCTACTCCGTGATCGCCGCGGAGCGTCGTCGCGAATACGCCCTGCTGCGCGCCGTCGGTGCGTCCGCCCCGCAGCTGCAAGGTTCCGCCGTGCTGGAAGCCCTGATTCTGGGTGGCATCGCCGGCGTGTTGGGCGCTCCCGCGGGCATGTGGGCGGCGAAGTGGGCCGGTACGAATGCGGGCCGCTTCGGTATCCGCGTGCCCCTCACCGACGTCTCCATCGACCCCCTATGGGCCGTGGCCATCGCTCTCGCCGGCATTGCCGTGTGCGTGCTCTCCGCCCTCCCGGCGGCCAGTGGCGCCATCCGTTCTCCGCTGGTCTCGTCCTTGAGTGCCAGTGCTCCGCGCGCCACCCTATGGGGCCCAGTCGTGCTGGTGCTGGGCGCCGCGCTCGTGGCCGGTGGCTGGTGGTACATGCCGCGCGCCAACGGAATCATCGATGCCATCGGCGTCGCCGGGCTCATCGTCTTCGGTGCCGTGCTGCTGCTCGCCGTGGTGCTCCCGTGGCTCATCTTCGCCATCTCCCGCCTGCTTTCAGCCCTGCCATCGCTGCAGCTCGGCATGGCGTTTGTGGGTAGGCAGCGCCTGCGCGCCGGGGCCCTCGTCGCGATCGTCCTCGCCGGTTCGGCGCTCGTCGCCGCGGTGCTGTCTGGCCAGCAGCGCATCGAAACCCACCTGCTGTCCACGGCCACGAATAAGGGCGCGGTGGATGTCGCCGTGCGGGCGCTGGATAACACGGCGGAGCAAGAGCTCATCGACGCCCTCCTCGCCACCCCAGGCGTCGCCGCCGGCGTTGCCCCCACCGCACTGCCCGTCAGCTTTGGCGGTGCCTCCGATTCGGCGCTTGCGCTCCTCGACACCGAAGGCGCCCCCGTCCTCCGCGGCCCCGTCACGGGTGCCCGCCCCGGCGAGCTCGTCCTCGGCACCAACTCGCCGCTGCGCAGCACGCTTAGCGACGGCCAACAGGCCACCATCTCCGTGCGTGGCCTTGAGCATGACCTGACCGTCCGCTACAACGACGGCCTGGAAACCTTCATCGACCCAGTAACCACCCCGATGCTGCCAGCGGTGGTCCGTCCGGGAGTGGATACTCGCATGCCTAGGCCATTCGTGCTGCTGCGCCTGGAGGGCGACACGGATCAGAAGGCGGACTCGCCTGTTTTGAAGGACTTGCGCAGAGTGGCCGCTGGCTCCGCCGAAGAGGTGTCCTTCCAGGAGGCTTTCAGTGCGCGTCAGGACATTGCCGACATGACCGCCCGCGTGCTCACTCTCTCCACGCTGATGTCCATCGTGGCGTTGCTCGTCGCCCTGGTGGGTGCCGTGAACACCGTGATCCTGATGGTCCGAGAACGACGCCAAGACCTATCGCTACTGAGCGCCATCGGCGTGGGTAGCGCAGGACGATTCACCATGCTGGCAGTCGAACTCATCGTGTTGGTCATTCCAGCCTTTGCGGTCGGCTGGCTGCTCGGCGGCTGGATCGGCGACTGGGTTGCCGGGGTAGTGGTCTAATCCTCATTACGGGAATCGCTGAGGTGGGCGGACCTTCGTCATCTCCGCAGTAGGAGCACCTTGATCCGTCCGCGGAGGCGGATCCTCGCGACCAATTGGAAGTGGAGCAGGAACTGGTTGCTCCTTCGGCGGTTGTTCGATGCTCGTAGGCACTGGTTGAGGCTGGTGTTCAGGGGCTGGGTTTGGGGCGATGACCTGCTCGGATGTGGTTGGTTGAGTCTTTGTTGGGGTCGGGGTAACCGATGTGGTTGCTTGGGGAGTGGTTTCCGGCGTCTTTTCGGGTGCCTCTTCTGGCGTTTTGGAGCAGGCAGTGAGGGCCAGACAGCTCACCACCGTGGCAGTAACTAGGCGCAAATGCATGGGATTCCTTGAAGAATTAAAGGGTCTCTTCAATTCTGCCGGAGAATGGCACCTAGCGGGTGTAGCTAGCTGTGATGTATTGTCGCAGCTCGGTCTTATGGTCGTTATCTGCGGGGCTGTACCATTCGATGCCTGCGTTTTGCAGTCCTGATTCCAATGATGGGCGAACACCAGCCGGCAGGTTCTGATAGAGCTCTGGATCGGCTTTGATCAGGAAAGATAGGTCCATCGCTTGTGCATCGCGAATGATGCTGTCTTCCAAGCCTCTAACCATTTGTTGGGCGAGATCGGGCCTTCCGAGCCAGCAAACCAATAACGCGCTCAAGTCCACCACGAAATTTTCACCGAGGGCATAGTGTGGTCGCATCGGAGCGGAAACATTGCCCAAGTTAAAGGGTTTTCCCGCATATTGAAGGGTGGCCACTGCAATGGCCCACTTCCTGAACAGCTTTTCTTCCTTCGGGTTAGCTACGGAAAGCAAGGAGGACTGCAGGTTCTCGCGCTCGAAATGATCGACGATCAATATGGTTCCAGCTTCCGAAAGTCCCTGAACAACTGGGGCATTTTGGTAGCCAGCAATCGCAAAAGGCGGGAAGGTTTTGTTCTTGGCGTAGACAGAGTTTGATTTCAGCTCTGTAGCCTCGATGATCGAGCCAAAAGACATGTATTCCCGCTGGAAAGCTTCAGATGAGAGTAGTGAAGCAATACCCAAAAAAGACCAAGAATTGGTGCGGAGCGGTGTGTCAATGATGTTGGTGGACACGATGAACGGGTCGTACTTTTCAAAAAACACTCGTTCACGTGAGAACGTCCCGCCGAGGTCCATAGACACTAATTGCGTATCAGCAGGAAGCAGGTGGCGTGCCGCCATAGAATCCAGGCCACCCGAGAAATTGAGGATGGCTCCGTGTCGTGAAATTTCGGTGAGTTTCTCTGTTTCTGATGAGGATACTTCTGCCTTCGTCCAGTCAGAAATCCGCGAATTGATCTCGGCAGAGACACCGAAGTCAAAGTGGATACGATCGAATGCTTGACCAGCCAGGGTGGATAAGGCGTTGGCCAATGAATTGCCTGACACTTTTACGTCTTTATTGAATTCAAACGTGATCGATATCGGCTTTTCAGGGAGTAAACGAATGAATGGCTGAAAAATTCGAGATGGGGATAGACGTTCAGTGGACAAGTTAGTCCTGAGCACAATTTTTCGGTCAGTCCAAACCACAGGGTGAAATGAAAGGATTGTACTCATTAATCGTCCTTCTTAAGGCTCGGCGACGGTGGGGGATGCGTTTGCAACGCCAACAGGTGGGGTAGGAGTTCGTTCATCGGCACCCCCGGGCTCATTTCCAGGAGTGGAGGTCACCCCTCCTTGATACTGCAGGTCAGTGGTTTGTGCTTGAGAAGGCGGTGTGTATGCGGGCACCGGTTGGTATTGAGATGTCACAGTGGTCCGCTGCTGAAAGCTAGAGGTAGTCACTTCGGGAGCCGTAGGTTCCGTGCTCGGAGAAGGCGATGGAGTTTCTGAAGTGGTGAAAATCGGTGTTGACTCGACAGACTTAGTAGGTGTCATCGGTGCCGGGTAGTTCTTGATGCCCTTCAACTTGTTGTGGCCGTGTGGCAAAAGGATGAAGGCAGCTACCAAACATACGATGCACAGCACGACGTACGGCGCTAATACCGTTGCGTTCGGCTTCTTCAGCTTAGGGCCGGGAGTGGAATCGAGCTTGGAGCGGTCATCTGGAGAAAGCAATGACCGGACATATGCGTAGTCGCGGATAGATGCTCCGTGGATTGCCTCCGCGCGAACCCATCGGCGCCTGTACTGAAGCAAACCAAGACCAAGCACTATTCCTGCGAAGCCAACGGCAGCGACAGACTTGTACAGGGGCGCGGGGCGGAAATAAAGAAAACCTGAACTAGCGAGCAAAATTAGTCCACTGAGCAGGCTCAACCACACAAAAATGGTGAGCCAGTGGCGCCTTCTATTAAACATTCTCATGTTTCAAAGCTCTAGTTTTCGAACAGCTCGTCGGCGAAAAACTCCGCCCAATTTCCGTCAACGGCAGCGGCAAATCCCAGGATTCCCATTAGTAGCATCCGTGGTACAGGTGAGTGCCCTTCTCCCCAGTCACCCAGGACGAGTTTCCAGCGGTCGTCGTGGTTGGCCACAGCGTCACGCCATGGATTTAGGTGATTGGCAATGTGGAAGTCGTCGTCTTGGTTTTGGAAATACGCAACAAAATTGGGGAAGGACTGCGCATACAACTCCGTCAGATCAAAGGTGCAGTTCGAATCAGCTAATTCATTGCCTGACCAGCACGCATCGCGGTACATCTTTACTGCATTTGCGTAGTACCGGTTGATATTGGTTTGAGGGTTTCCAACCACAGCCAGTGATCCCGGGAAGCAGTGGGAGTAGTACAAAGCTGCAAAACCACCTGCCGACGGGCCAAAGAAGACCAAGTGTTTGGCGTTTGGTATCGAATCTTGAACATGCGCAATGATACGTACAAGGTCATCTTGCAGTGTGGTTCCTTCAATTCCGGCATACCAGCCAATCGAGGAACCGCGCTCCAATGCTGGCTCACACACGTAGACAACATTGGCATCCACATCTGCAACAGTATTCTTTCCAACAAAAAGCGGGAGGGACGTCTCGTTTGGATTTACTGCCCCATGAAAAATGACAATGGTTGTGGAAGCACTACGATTTTCGACCATAATGTCGAGAAAACTACCGTCGAAACCAATGGCGTGGAGACCATCGGAGGTTGGTACCGACAGGAAATCTTTAATATCAGAGTAAACAGTCAGATCTGCCGGATAACGCGAGTAGTTTCTTCGGATTGGCATATTCGGAATTGTACTCAATCGGTGAATGCGTCAATAAACGTTCGCGACTACGCTTGTAATAATATTGCTATTGCATT
This sequence comes from Corynebacterium sp. H130, assembly GCF_037572395.1. NCBI lineage: Bacteria > Bacillati > Actinomycetota > Actinomycetes > Mycobacteriales > Corynebacteriaceae > Corynebacterium > Corynebacterium sp. H130. The sequence continues at coordinate 202,955 of NZ_JBBHLA010000003.1, forward strand.
TTGTCGAGTGTGCTGTGACCGTCTCCGGCGGTACCCAAAAGAAGCTAGAAGGTGGAATGAACTAAGTGAAAATCCTGGTTCTTTCGCAGTATTGGGCACCGGAAAATGGTGTTCCGCAGCGCCGCTGGAGTTGGCTGACAAAATTGCTGGTCGACGCCGGACATGAGGTCCTCGTTATTGCTCCGCCACCTCATTACCTGCGGAAAGTGGACAAGAAGAGGTGGCTGAGGCAACTTCGGGGTTCAGCAGAGATTGAAGCAGGTACTTCAGGTGAACGCATTGTTCGATCTGGATTCATGCCAGCTGGACGTGCGCTGACTTCCCGCATTGTTAACCAAGCTGTTGTTGCAGCATCCATGGTGACCACCCGATTGGGCCGTTTTCCGGAGCTGCGCGACTATCGCCCTGACGTAGTCATTGGTACTGTTCCTGCACTACCCACGGCCGTAATTACAAAACTCGTAGCAGCGCGTTTGAGAGCACCCTACATCATCGATCTTCGTGATGCCTGGCCTGAACTGTTGTACAACAGCGGTGATTGGAATGCAGGAGTTGGAAAGCGTTCATTCCGAGAGAAAATTGCGTCGCTGGGTCCACTTCAGGCCTTGGTAAAGGTCACGGAAATCTCAATTTGGCGTACGCTGCGTCAGGCGGACGGAATCATTACTACATCTCAGGATCTTCAATTGCACTTGCAGGAGATTTTTGATTCCTCAAAAACATCACAGCGGTTTGCGACGGTGCGTAATGTGTTCCCCCCGAAGACAGAATTCTTCCCAGTGGACAAGAAGGCACGGGTTTCTCCTGAACTTAATGTGTTGTACGCCGGCACAATTGGTCGAGCTCAGAAGCTGGACAATGCTATCGCTGCTGCAAAGATAGCCTGGGAACGAGGTTTGAAGGTCAATTTGCGTTTTGTCGGCGACGGCGCTTCTTGGCTCAACCTGCAACAGCAGATTTCAGAACTTGATTTTGAGGTGAGCATTGAGCATCGGCTCCCAGCTGATGACCTGTACCAGCATTATGACTGGGCTGATACCGCACTTGTTCATCTCACTGACTGGGCGCCACTCGCACGGACCATTCCTTCGAAGGCCTATGAATTGATGTCACTGGGCATCCACATTTGTGGTGTCGTGGAAGGGGAAGCGGCACGACTAATTGAGGAACTACATGCCGGTCACGTGGTTGCTCCAGAAGACCCAGCCGCTTTGGCTGACCTGTGGGAACAATTAGTAACGGATCGTTCGCTATTGCACGTGACCTCCGAGGGGCGCAAATGGGTAGAACACCAGCGCAACGAAATTGTCCCGGAGGCCTTCTTGGGCATAGTTGAGGCTGTTGTTGTGGAGCGACCACAATGAAAATTCGTTCGCTCGAGCCGTTTGAGGCAACCACACGTGGGTTCACGATCGTCGTGACTGAGGGCGTTGACTTAGTCTTTGATGAGCCTGTCGATGACGTTGTTGTGTGTGACGACCTCTCCGCGCTTGTCGACGACCACAGTCTCACCCTAGTGCTGGTCGACCCTGCCGTGGGAACTTTAATCGAGGCATGTCAGCAGTGGCATGGTCAGATCGAGGTATGGGGGTCGCTTGCTAGTCGGGGCCCAATCCTTCACCTGCTCAGTGCCGACGTTCCTTTGTCAGTGTCTGGCTGTGTGACCAGCGAACATTGGGTTCGTTTGTTGGTAAGCAAAGAATCTCCGACAGACAGAAATTCCGCGGATTTTCGCCTTGGACTGGCTATTGCCGACGCGAAGGATTGTGCTGGGAGCACTGATACGGATGTGCCTGAGCTGACGCAGCCTTCAGTGCGGGCAGCGTTGATTGCCGCGGTGGTGCCGTACGCTAAGCCCTTCAAACGGTATCTGCCCACTCGTGTTGTCGTGGGCTTGTACAAGCTTTTGGATAGGATCCGATGACTGCGCTCGAGCCTGGAATTACTGTTGTTATTCCCACTGTGAATGCGGGGGAGTCGCTTGCCCGAGCGTTGGATTCTTTGGCTCGGCAGTCGCTATCGCCACAGCTTTTTGATGTTGTAGTGGTCGTCAACGGCGTCGGGGCGCTCGAAACCCAGGTTGATGTACCTGCTGGACTTTCGGTTCGTATCATTCGAACCGCACAGCCTGGAGCTGGTCGCGCGCGCAATTTGGGACTTGCTGCTGTGCGCAGAGAGTACGTGACATTCCTGGACGATGATGACGTTTTGGAAACGAACTTTCTGTTGTCTGCATTCCCACTTACAGGACCCAACACGTGTGTGTTGCTGCCGATCGTTGATTTGGAAGGAGAGAGGCGCAACGAGCACAATTCACTGAACGTGCGCATTAAGTCCTTCCAAGGGCAAACTGTTCCAGCGCATGCGGTCCCATGGGCTTTTGGCTTCAATGCATGCAAGGTCATTCCGACTTCGATGGCCCGCAGTGCGCATTTTCCCACTGATCTTCGCTCGGGGGAGGACGTTGCTTATTTTGCGCAGGTTATGGCCCAGCCTCGTCTTGCTGTGAGCGTTGCAGCGGTGCGGTCTGACCAGGCATACGTCCGTACCGTGCGGGCAGACTCGGTTTCACGCAAGGAAGCCAGTTTTGATTTCAACGTTGTCCAACGTCTCGAATGCATTGCGCATCTTCGCGCAATTCCAACTGCAAATGCTGCGCGCCGGGCAATCGATTCACTCGAGTCTGCTCAGTTTGCGTTTGTGCGTGACTACCTTTCACAGCATCCAGATGAGGTCACAGACGCTATCGATCGTGCAGTGGAACTGCGACTTCCTGGGCTTCCGTGGCAGGAGCTACGCCGTGATAAGGCCAGCACGGCAGTCTATTCCTATTGCTTCCCGCCGTATGCGGATCCTTCGGCTAATGTCGTGGCGAAGTACATTCGGCAGCGTGGCGAGTTAGTGGATGTTTATTTCGCAAACATGGACCGAGTGCGTCGTCTGGACGAATCTGTGCAGCTCATTGTGGAGCCTTATGTGGTTCATTCTGTGCGGACGAAGACGCAGCCGTCGTTTACTGACTGGAATTTGATTTGCGACTATGCGCGAAAAGCGTATCGTGCTGCAGCGCGACGCCAGCGGGAAACGGGCACATATGACGAGATTTACTCGCGTGCATTGTGGTCGGGTTCCCATGTGGCAGCGTTGATTCACAAGCACAAGAATCCGTGGGTTCATTGGGAGGCAGAGTTTTCCGACCCAATGGCAGTGGGGATCGATGGCAGGCCTCGTGCCGGCAAACTCACGCTGAATCGAACCACTTTGTTGTTGCGTGCGATGCTGAAGCAGAAGAACTTCGACAGTATCGCTGTGTTATCGCATTTTGAACTCACGGAGCTAGCCACATTAGTGTGCGCAGATAGTGTTATTTTCACCAATCACAACCAGCGCACCGTCATGCTTGAGCGGTATCCGTTGCCGGTTCGAGAGTTGGTAATGGACAAATCGGTGATTCGTCATCATCCGGTTCCTGCTCCCGAATTGTATTCATTGGGGGAGTCAGACTATCAGCTGCCAAAAGACCGCCTTAACCTCGGCTACTTCGGCAATTTCTATAAGGAACGTGGAATTGGTGACGTGGCGAACGCGCTTGCTTCCCTAAGTACCGAAAATGCCCAGCGGATCACGCTTCATGTGTTTACCAGTAAGCCGACCGAGGTACGTGCGCAGCATTTTGACCTCATCCAACGTGGCTTACTCAAGGTGAATGGATATGAACCCTACCTGAAGTTTTTGCGCCTAGCTCAAAAGTGCGACGTCCTCATAGTCCCAGATACGACGATGCAGGATGCAGCGTTTTCCGTGAATCCCTTCCTTCCGTCCAAATATGCCGATTACAAGGGTTCTGGTACTCCCGTGTGGGGGCTCGTGACGGAGGGTTCGCCGTTGTCTCAGTTGGACTTGGATTATAGAAGCGAACTCGGAAACGTAGAGCAGGCAACGAACGTTCTCAGGGATCTCTTGGACTCGGGGAAGTAGGATAGCCTCGAGAATTCAATCGATGAAAGGCAGTGTGAATTGTCCCGCCATAGGTCGAAAGTAGACGCAATTCCGAGCCTGGAATCGAGGCTCCGGCAGCACTCGGGTCCTGTGCTGGTAGTTTCCGGTGCTGGGCTCAGCGAGCTCTCTTCGCGCCCTTCACTCATTAACTATTGTCGTCAGCTCTGGCAGCGTCGGCATTTCATTTTAGAAGATGCCAAAGCCAAAGCCCTTCGCAGCACGCGCGATTATCGATTGTGGCGGTTGTGGCTCGTTGTTAACCCGCTTTTCGACGTAGTCCTCTACGGATTTCTCTTCGGATTTCTGTTCAAGACATCCCGAGGCATCGATAACTTTATTGGCTGGCTCTTTATCGGCATCATTTACATGCGCATGCTCGTAAGCCTATTCACCTCCGGCAGCGGCCTGCTAACAAGCAATCGTGCAATGATTCGAACGTTTCATTTCCCACGGGTTTCCGTGGTCTTTTCTTCGGCATTGCGACAATCTATCGATAATACGGTTCCGGGCGTCGTTGCACTAGTCGCCGCATTCTTGTTGCAGTGGGGGAAACTACCTACTTGGACAACTCTATTGGTAATTCCGCTATTTGTGCTGATGCATATTTTTGGTACTGGCTTGATGATGATCCTTGCTCGCATTACTGCTGAGATTTCGGACGTCAAAGTAGTTGTGCCTTTGATTAGCCAGGCATGGTTCTTCCTTTCTGGCGTGATGTTTTCTCTCGAACGGTTCAACTCCAACCCGACTGTCAAGGAAATAATGATGTTGAACCCTGCTCACACGTTCTTAACTGCTGTGCGAGATACGACGATTTACGGTCAGGCTCCTACATTCGACGTCTGGATTCAATTGTTCGTCTGGTCCGCCTCAGTATTTCTACTTGGTTTCATCTTCTTTTGGGCAGCTGAAGAAAAGTACATTCGGATCGCCTAAGGAGAAGCTCATGGATAATTTAAAGGTCAAGGTGGTCGAGGAAGCTAACGTCATTGTTTCCAACGTTTCCAAGCAATACGTAATCAGTCAGAGCCGATCAGATGATGCATCGACCCGACGAATTGGCAAGAAGTCAACCGTGGTGGACGCCATTACCGATGCCTCCTTGGTGGCCTATCCTGGGGAGTCGATTGGACTCATAGGACTCAACGGATCGGGTAAGTCGACTCTGTTGAGCATGATTTCCGGGTCATTGGCGCCAACTTCTGGAACCATATTGACGAGATCGAAACCAACGCTGATGGGAGTCTCGGCTGCATTGCAACGCAACTTATCTGGGCGCCAAAACGTCTACTTAGGTTGTTTAGCACTTGGAATGACTCCCGAAGAAGCTCGTGAGCAAGTTCCGATCATTGCAGAGTGGACCGAGCTGGGAGATGCGATTGAGCGTCCAATGAGTACCTATTCTTCAGGTATGTCGGCCAGGTTAATCTTTGCAATTTCAACGGCAATTCAGCCGGATATTTTGATGATCGATGAAGCTCTAGCGACTGGTGACGCTGCCTTTGGTGCAAAGGCGAAAACCCGCATGCGCGAAATGTTGGACCGTGCTGGAAATCTCTTCTTGGTTTCGCACGCCATCGGCCAAATTGAGGAGAACTGCGAACGTTGTCTTTGGATCAGTAAAGGTCAAATCATCGCTGATGGTCCCACTAAGGAGGTAGCGCCAAAGTATCACGAGTGGGCTCGGCGTCTGGGGAAGGAGGATAAGAAACCAGCCCACGATTACCTCAAGGAGGTAATAGATTCATATGAAAAGCCTTTGATTGTGATTAATTAGCTGCAGCCAAGGGAAATGGTTTTAATGTGCAATTAAATCGGTTCGATTACGAGAGGTGAAATTCGGTGAAAAACGCTACGATAATGGGGTTAAACCCTTTTCGGTCAGGCTTCAGAAAGGCACCTCACTATGAGTAGCGCTCACGTCGCGTTTGTTGGTTTGGGATATATCGGACTTCCCACCGCCGTCACCATGGCAAAGCACGGGGTAAAAGTCACTGGTGTGGACGTAAATCAGAACACGGTGGATCGAGTCAACGAGGGCAAAGTCACCATCGTTGAGCCGGGTCTGGAAGAAGCTCTGAAGGAAGTGGTGGATAACGGTAACCTGACTGCTACCACCGAGATGATTCATGCGGATGTCTACATTATCGCCGTGCCCACCCCATTCAAGGAAGATCACGAGGGTGACCTTTCCTACATCATGTCTGCGGCCTCGAACATTGCGCCACAGCTGCAGGGCGATGAACTCGTGATCTTGGAATCTACAAGCCCACCGCTGACCACCGAAAAGATGGCAGCAAAGATCCTTGAGCTGCGCCCAGATCTAGCTGCTCACCGCGACGGTGAGACTTCTGAGAAGCCAGTTGTTTATTTCGCACACTGCCCCGAGAGAATCTTGCCTGGATACGCAATGGAAGAGCTCATTACCAATGATCGCATCATCGGTGGCATGTCCGAAGAGGCTACGCGACGTGCGACTGAGGTCTACCGCTCGTTCTGCAAGGGCGAACTGCTTGGTACCACTGCAACAACTGCTGAACTTGCAAAGCTAACTGAAAATTCTTTCCGTGACGTAAACATCGCATTCGCCAACGAGCTGTCCCTGATTTGCGACAAATTGGGAGTCGATGTTTGGGAGCTTATTGAGCTGGCTAACCATCACCCACGTGTGAACATCCTGCAGCCTGGACCTGGTGTAGGGGGGCACTGCATCGCAGTGGATCCGTGGTTCATTGTCTCCTCTGACCGCGAAAACTCTAATCTGATCCGTACCGCTCGTGAAGTCAACGACCGTAAGCCAAATTGGGTGATCAACAAAGTCCGCGAAGCTGTCAAAGATGATTCCGTGGTGGCAACCTTGGGACTGGCATTTAAAGCCAACATCGACGACCTTCGTGAGTCCCCAGCGCTGAACATTACTAAGCAGCTCGCATCTGATATGCCGAGCACCAAGATTCTTGCCGTTGAACCCAACGTCGTCGAGTTGCCATCCAGCCTCGTGGGTACCGGAAACATCGAGCTGACCAATCTTGACGACGCTCTTGAGCAGGCTGACGTCATCGTCGTACTCGTCGATCACAAGGAATTCTTTGACGTGCCTGCGACCAAGCTCGCAGGTAAGACTGTCGTTGACACCAAGGGACTGTGGCGTTAATTTCGCATTTGCAATAGGGAGGGCAGTATGAAGAATTTTTATATCGGCGCGATGGCTGGCGTTTCACTGCTTGCTTTCGCCGGAGCAGTTTTGGCGCTAGTAGGCCAAGACTCCCTTGCCATTGCAGTGATAGGGTTCGCCATTGCAATTACACCTGCTCTGCATCATCTGCGCATGCGTCGCATGCTGGCTGCATTGCGCAATGTCACTGGTAGTCAATTTCAAAATGCGCCGGCGATCATGGGCGGTATTGAGTCCCAAGTACGGGCGATGGAGAAGGTTTCGGAGTCATTTTCGAAGGACGTTGCTGAGCTCTCACGGAACGCAGGAACCAAAACTGCGATCTCTGAAGAGTCCCTTGCACAAGCGATCACGGATATTCGTCGTGAAGCGCGAATGGTGCGATTGATTTCCTCGAAGCTTGCGCTGCGCCAGGATGAACTCTGAGGAGATTCGTGAGTCCTCAAAACTATGCCGAAGCCATCGCAATTGTCGATGGCTTCCGTGCTAACGCGAACTTTGGGTCGATCGCCAAGCAAGCGCGGGCGATCGTCGATGGCAGCTCCGTGACTGCAGGAAATATTCCGCAGCCAAGCTCGGATAACTTGGGCGAATTCACGGCACAATATTGCGAACTGCTTGGTGCCCTGCGGGCTCTGGCAGTGCACGCACCTACTCGTGAAGCGCATGATGCATTCGAAGCACTCGCACGGGAATCTGCTGGGTGGTTGCCGGAATACTTTGCTGCGTACCCTGATCGTCGTAAGCACGTTTCAGACCTGATTCAAGCTGATTATGATGGGGTATTCCCTTGGGAGTGGGTACGTCCAAAGTCTCGCGGTTTGGCGCTGCTGTACAACTTTTCGCCGTTCCAAGACACTGGCGCAACCGTAGCTTCCAAGCGAATTCGCGACATGGAAGTCAGCGTTGATGTCATCGCTTGTTCGTTCCTGAATAAGAAAAAGCAGGATCCGACGATTGAAAAGATCGCGGCACCGTACATCAACCGTCGCCATTTCCTACCTCTCAATGCAAGTTGGGAGTCGTGGGACCCGATCCGTGCATTTGCGTATCAAGCATCGACATTGGCAACCAAGTTCATGGAAACCAATGGCGGTTACGAGTTCATCTACACCCGCGCGATGTGGGTGGCCTCGCTGTATGCTGGCGCATTGTTCAAGTTTGAGCACCCAGCAGTCGAATGGATCGCTGAATTTTCTGATCCCCTGAGCTTGGACGTCGAAGGCCTGCCTCGTGGGTCGAAGTTGCCGGATACGGAAGCTGCGGCATGGTGGATTGAAAAGATTGAAGCCAAGGTTGGCCCAATTCCGGAAGAAAAGAAGACCACCTTTGGTCTTGGCGAATACATGGTCTACGCATATGCAGACAAGATCATGTTCACCAATTCAAATCAGCAGCTCACCATGCTGGAATCCATCGAAAATGATGAGCTGCGGGCATCGATTCAAGCACGATCCATTGTTTCGAATCACCCGACTCTGCCAAGCGAGTACTACCGCATTGAATCCACCGATTACGAGGTGGACGATGACAAGCTGAATCTTGCTTACTTCGGTGAGTTTTATTCCAGTCGCGGCATTACCGAAGTGTCCGCTGCGATGCGTTCGTTGCCCGAGCCACTGGCGGAAAAGGTGGTCTTGCACGTCTTCACCAACTACATTCCGGCCGGTGACGGCAATCGACGTCCACGTGGTTTCTCGAAGCGACAATTCGATCTGTTGGTGCAGCGCGCGCACGATGGCATTGGTTCCCAAGGAATTGAGCATCGCATTCGATTGAACGCTTCGCTGCCTTATCTGAAGTTCCTTGCTACGACCATGAAGATGGACTATCTCATCGTCAATGATGCCCGTTCCGGCGAGCATCATGAGGTGAATCCTTACCTGCCATCAAAGTGGAGCGATTACGCAGGCTCCTCGGCAAAATCATGGGGATTTGTCGAGGAAGGCTCGATTCTTTCGACGAAGCCAGTGCATATCAAGACCCCGCGTGGCGATGCATGGGCAGCTCGACAGGATTTGTGGAACATGGTGGTAGCTAAGTTCCCAGAATTTGAAGAGGAGTTTGGTCGCCATGTCTAATGGCCCAGAATCAAACATCAGCAGCGTCTTGGCCAACCTTGGTCGCGCTTCCACGCCCACCGTCAAGCAAAGCAAGTTTGGAATTACTCTCGGGCAACTCATTCCGCTGAACCAGGAACAGCTGACTCAGGGACGCTACTTAGTCGTGGGTTCCAATAGCTTTTGGGATTTTGTGGGAGAGCGCGCTGATTTCGTTCCTGGCACACCAGGTTTGCTGGCTGAGCTGGCAGGTGAGCGTCAATTTGATGCGCTCATCATTGAGACTGGTGCATTTGATGAAGGGCAGTGGCTTGGGGCAGACAATGGTGTCGCACGTGCGCTGGCAGAGGAACTCTTTGAAGCTGGCCGAGTGATGCGGGCGACTGGTCGCAATGTGTTTATGGTGCGAGACAAAAACCATTTCGAGGGTGCCGATTACGCCTACATCCAAAGCACCTTCACCGTGCGACTCCATGATATTCCGGAAGTCGATATGGAAGAACAGGCACCGCAGTCCGCTGTGTGGGATCTGCTGGTGCGCTACGTCGAAAACCAAAACTAGGAAGCAAGCATGATTGATACCGAATTGCGTGGCAAGCGAATTCTCGTTGCCCTTGACATTGACTATGTACACAATGCACTCGGTTTCGCTTGGGCACAAAGTTTGGTGCAAACGCTTGTCGCTGACGGCAACGAAGTCAGTGTGCTCGCCCGAGCTGTTGATGCACCGGATCATCACGCTAAGTTCAGCGCTCTCGGCGCGAACCTCATTGAGGTAAAGCGTTACGAGGATGCTGGGTCTGAGGACGAAACAGGCGTGCTGCCGCGGTATCGCGCTCGCCAAATCGTACAAATTGGCAGACTATATGACGTGGTGCTGGTGCAAGGATTTGACCTAGCTAATTACTGTGCCGGCCCGCAGAAATTGCAACGAGTGCTGTGGTCGTTTATTGATGACCACCCAGTCACTAATGCATTGTTTACCCCGCCACAGATCAACCGTTTCCAAAAGATTGCGGAAGGTTCGCGCAAGATTGTGGTCTCTTCTGAGTCCCAGCGATCTGTCGTGGATTCGCGGTGTCCGCAAGCGACGTCGAAGACCATTGTGCTTCCGGTTCTTGCGCTCGACTTAGCGGACTTTGCGGAAAACAGCATCGAGGACCTCACGCAGTCTTGCGACTACGCCATCGATTTGGGGATGTGGCGTAATGAAGCTCCGTACTTCTTTGGCAACGATGCGGAGACCCTTCGGGCAAGTTTTGCGCCACCGCGTTTTGTGGTCTTTGGTAATCGCGACGAGCATGCCGCGCTCATAAAGCAGCTCGAGGTGGAATACCTGCCTGGTGTGGTGTTCATTGAGAAGCAATTCATCGAGGCCGGCAAGTCGATTGCCGGAGCGAAGTTGCTCTTGCCGCGGTCGATGACTGGCTCGAAGTTGGCTTATGCGCTGCAGATGGCGCAGCGCCTTGGTTGCCAAGCCAAATACGCGACAATCTTGTCGCACGAAGAAGGCAACGCGTCCAATGTTCCAGAGGGGGCCCCAGTTGCTGCTTCGTTGGAACCATTCTTTGCACGAGATTTCGCAGATTTGAAGCAGACACCGCGTCGTGACGAAACGGTTCGAGTCGTGTTGGCGGGTTCCGACTTCAAGTTTGCCGGCGAAATTGTGGAGACCCTGCTCCAGCGTCCGGATATTGACCTGCGTATCGACGTTTTCGAACATAACTCTCGCCCGCAGCCAGAAAAAAGCATGCCGTATCTGCTCTGGGCAGACGTCATCATTGCCGAGTTTTCTTCCTACAACGCGATTTGGTATTCGAAAAACGTTGGCAAGCACCAGCGCTTGTTGGTGCACCTGCACGGTTTTGAGCTGCTCCAGGATTGGATTGAAGAGCTGCGCGTTGACCGATGTGCTGCGATCATCGTCGCTTCGGAGTTCTATCGTCAAAAGGCGATTGAAATGCGTGGCTGGCCGGAGCAAACCGTCAAGGTCATTCCAAACAGTGTCAACGTCGACGACCTGTATCGACCGAAGCTTGACGACGCCCGATTCCACATCGGACTGGTCGGTATCGTTCCAATTTTGAAGCGCCCAGATCGTGCGTTGGATCTTCTGGAAGCCTTAATCGAGGAGGACCCTCGGTACACCCTCCACATTCGTGGCCACGCGCCGTGGAATTACACGTGGGAGTGGCAGAAGGCAGCGCACCAGGATGCTTATCGGACGTTCTACCGCCGTATCAGCGAGAACGCTCGACTGCGCCGTCACATTTCCTTTGAGCCATTTGGCCCGGACATGGGCAACTGGCTCCGCAAGATCGGTTGGCTGCTGTCCACTTCGACTCGTGAGACCTTCCACATGGCGGCAATTGAGGGCGCGACCAGTGGTGCTGTGCCAATTGCATGGGAACGAGAGGGTTCGCGCGAAATCATCGGCGAGGCCTTCAACGTGTCCTCGACGGCAGAAGCAATTCAACGAGTCGTGGAAGCGAACCGTTCTGAGTCTGAATACCTGCAGCTCAGTGCTGCAGCGCGCGAGCATGCACAACGGTACAACTCTGCAAATGTCCGGGCATTGTGGCTTGAGGAGATTTTTGCGCACCTTGACGGAACTGGCGCAGATGCGTCTGTCGAAGCGCAGCAAATGATCAACACCGATCCAGCACGCCTTGAAGTCTTTGAGAAGGTTGAAGGCCTCCTCGAAGAAAAGGACTTTGAAGGTGCGTTGGCAACTTTGGATGAAAATATCCGCCTGACTGCACATCACCGAGGTCCACTCAAGGATCTTGAATTGTATGTACGCGGTATTGGCGAGGCCGATTCACGACGCTTTGACATGTTCCTGCCGGAACCAGATTGGCCAGAGTTCGCGAAGTTGCCTGATTTCGATGCGCTCACCGATGCCATTTTGACCGTGCAGCCGAATGGCGACGACAATGAAATCGCTCTGCGATATGCATTGACCCGCAACTTGGTAAAAGTTGCTCCGCCAAACTACTTGCAACTTCGTTCGCTTGACGACGCCGCACAATCAGCCGATATTACGGCGACTGAAGACTTGCGTCTTGATCGTTGGTTTGAATTCGTAAAGTCCGCGCTGATCGAACGACTGCGCGATACCTCGGTGCGAGTTGTTCTCGCTACGGGCCCATGGTGGTTGGCAATCCCAGTGGCGAAGGCTGCTGATCAACTGGGGTTGCGTTGTGCTTGGCTCATCGACAAGCCAACGGTCTTCACTGATGTCGACCTTGTTACGAATCGTCGATCAAGTACTGATGCGATTGCACAGCTCACTACCTTGGCGTTCGAGCGAATGGACTTCCGATTTGTCACAGACCCCGAAATTGTTGGCGACACCGCGGCTCGATGGTCAGTTTCTGGTGTTTTGAATCCTGACTTCAAGGGGGAATCCCATGGCATCCAAAAATGGCGAGTTGCCGATACTCCTGAAGCCCTGCTGAGTGCTGAGAGCCAGCGGATGTCAAAGTCTGATGCTGAGCTTGAAAAGCAAATGGCTGAGCTGCATTTCGGCGTCGTTGCTGGAAGAGAATTTGGTGCAGCTGTCCGGGAAACCGGTGCGCAGATCACCGACCTCGACCCAGAATACTTTGAGGCACAACTCGATCCCGCCATGGATGCGGTGATCGTGGACATCGAAGCAAATGTCGCGGGTCCTTGGAAAAACCTGATTTCCTTCAACAAGGATCAAGGTGCCACGACTGCAGCGAAGTTGATGGACCGCGCCCGTGCACTCGGAATCAAAACCATCTTCGTGTACAAGCGCAGCGCTCCGGTCCCGAAGAACTACCAGGCAACGGCACGCAAGGCCGACACCGTGGTGTTTGCTTCTGAAATTGGCATGCGACGTCTGTTTGAGCTCAATCCGCTTTCTGCTCGGTACGGCATTGTGGTACCTGACAGGTCGAATTTGTTGGAAGCTGCTCTCTTGGCTGGAACGACCGTCATGAAACAAGAAGAAATGTCAATTGAATTTGATGACGGCTGTCGCGATCTCTTCCTTGACGAGAGCGCCGAGGAATTTGTTGAGGCATTTCCACCAATGGAACGAATCGGGCTTGTGTTGGTTGATCGGAGTGAACAAGAAGTAGAAGAATTCAAAAACCTAGACATCGTACAAGCTCTTGGAGACGTCATCGTTTTCAAAACGAATGAATCGGCAATATCTCTGCATGCTCTCGATCGCTACCATTCCGAGAATGTTGAAGTCGCAGACTTTTTGATCATAAGCAGCTCGCCTGAAACATCTGAATATGAAATTGCAACAGAATGGATCAGCTTGCGAACAAATGATTCAAAATCATTGACTTTTACTAAACTTCGAGACAAATTGGTCAAAATGAATTCTCAAGAAATGGGTGATGAAACAAATGAGCGGTAGAAAAATCGAGCGAAGTCGATACAAGGTGAATCAAACCAAGTTTGATTCACTTACAGAATTTCTGCAAACGGAAGTCAAGCCCAATGGATTGGTAACCGTTGTTGACAACGGTATTCCGATTGACATATTGGTTCACCCATCTCCCGGTTCTCACACAGGATTGGTGCTCTTCCATGGGGCTATTGACCCTAAGTTTACGCTTCCTGTTTTTCAGGGAGGAGGGGTCACTTCGCCGATTAAGACGAACCGAATTTTTATTTCGGACCCAACGCTAGCTATCGCAGGCGATAATCAATTCGATGGCGGCGGCCTTACACTTGGTTGGCATGCAGGAAATTACCGACAGCCAAATCTTCAAGATACGATCACCAAGATTATCAAGAAGCTATTCGAGCTACTTGACGTAAAGAAGCCTGTTTTTCATGGGATTTCGGGTGGAGGTTTCGCGGCATTATATTACGGGGCCCAGTTCTATGATTCCGTGATCGTGCCGTGCAATCCACAAACAGATATTAAACATTATCTTGATTGGGCAGTTGCTCGCTGGGCTAACGTGGCATTTGGCGTTGATATCAATGCTGAGGATCCACTTCGGCAAGTCCCTCGGCATATCGTTACCAACGTTGCTCCGTTGTATGCCGTTCCAGTAAACGGCAAAGTTCTGTTTATGCAGAACAGTGACGATGAACTTCATATTGAAGAACACTTGAAACCATTTGCTGCGCGACTTTTCCCAACAAATGAGGCGTATTTGCTTCTGGACTATTGGGGGCCAAGGCATGCCCAGGCGCCGAAGGAATTGTTTACTGCAGTGCTGCAGGCCGCGGTTGATGGTGCTCAGCCAAAGTATCTTGAGGACTTGGGTTTCGAGAAGTTGGATCGCTCTTTTGTGTATTCATCGGTGGACACTCCGCTTGCGCTCGCATTAGAAATTGGGGAACAGGACTAATGGCAGGTCGCGATATAGACCGAAGTCGATACTCGAAAAACAACACGGTATTTCAATCGCTCGCGGAGTTTTTGGTTTCGGACTCTCTCAGTGAGGGTGTAATTACAGTAGTTCACAACGGATTGCCGATCGACTTTTTGTATCGCCCAGTGGCGAAATCCGATCAAGCCTTGTTTATTTATCATGGTGCCGTGGATATTAAATTCACGCTTCCAGTGTTTCAGGGCGGTGGCGTTTCGGCGAATGTGAATTGTCATAGAATCTTCTTTTCCGATCCTTCACTTACCATATCGGGTGATAAAGAAATTGACGGAGGTTTGACGCTTTCGTGGCATGCTGGAAATTATCGGGTGCCAAACTTGCAAGACATTCATACAAAGATCATCCGTAAAATTTTGGAGTTGTTGAATGTTAAGGTGCCAATCTTCCACGGAATCTCTGGCGGTGGGTATGCAAGCCTTGTTCAAGGATCTCGTTTTGATGGCTCGATTGTGATCCCATGCAACGCGCAGACAGACATCTCAAAGTTCTACGACTGGCCAATCGAACGGTACGCAAATATTGCATTTGGAATCCCGAAAGGTACTAAATATCCTGTTTCGGAATTTCCGTCAGAAGTCACTTCAGAAGTTCGATCCATATATGCAAATCGAGTCAATTGCACTGTCTTCTACATGCAAAATGACCAAGATGCATTGCACATCAAATGGCATATGCTGCCATTCTTTGATGAGTTGTTGCCAACGAATGAGGTGTATCTCCTTCTTGACTATTGGGGCCCTGGGCACACTCAAGCACCGAAAGAGCTCTTTAGTTCGGTGCTCGAAGCAAGCATTTCCCCAGATGTCGTGGAAGAAATGAAGAGTTTGGGGTTCAAGAAGATTTCCGGATCCTAACGAAAAATATTGGAAGGGCCGCACCAAATGGTGGGCTCTTCCAAATCCGGTTAGTCACTCAAAACGTTTGCATCCTTCCAGAACACGATGCGCTGGTCGTCCTTGTAACGAGCGAACACTTTCACCACAACGTTGGTGGCAGCTTCTGGGGTGTCAAACACGCCATAGGTCTTGTCGCTGTACCAATGTTCGGCAGTTTTCTTTCCATCCACCAGAAGGGTGAACGCCCATTCCACTGGGGACTCGTTAGTCGACATCGGAATAGCGGATACAATGAACTGTCGTTTGTTGATTTCCTCCACATTGGTATTGAACGAAATCGTAGAAAGATTTGTTCGGAATGCCGAGGTAATTCCAGACTGCTTCACCATCCGCTTCGCCGCCATTTCTCGAGCGCTCGTCGTTGGCTCTGCACTTTGCAGTGCGTGCACTTCCACATGTTCGACCGGCATGACAATGTCTCGTAGCGTGTGGAGCTTAGCAAGCTGCATCGACGGCTTCAGGCCACCAAGCAAGGACACAGAATTGAGGTGCCGCTTCATTGCAGGGGTCAGCAATGATTGCGAACCATTCAAAGTTGAAAGTTCACGAATCACTTCGCGAGTTTCATGCTCAAGAAACTCAGGACGAGGGTACTGGACAATCTTCATTCGATCAGCCGGCACCTTAGCGAGCGCTTCCTTTCGACGCCGCTGCGCCTGCTCAAGATTGATTTGGAAGCCGGAAACTTCGCTTGCCGAGGTAGCGATATCCCAATCGCGTCGAGCAGGATTGTGTCGCTTTTCGTAAAACTCGTCAGGCCAGTGGTCAGAATCAAAGCGCAAGTCATTGAGTTCGGGATTCAACGTTTCGATAATGTCGAAGAACATTTGACCCGAAACGCGCTGCTCCTCGGTAATCTTCTCTCCAGCCTTCGTCCACGCACGCTGGCTTGGCGGGAAAAACGGAATAGCACCAATTGCATTTGATTGGCTGACATGCCCGAAGTGGCCGCGGTTGCGGTACAGATTGAAGTGAACGTCGACCGCTTCAAGAATGGTGTTTCGGCCAGTTGCCTGGAGCGATTCCAAGAATTGTTGCCTGATCGTATTCGCCATGGCTTCTTCGTGCTGGTCTAGACGATAAATATCGTGTGCCAGCTTCGCCGCGTCCGATTCAAACGACTCCGGGTTCAATCCCAACGATGCAAAGGAAGGCAAAGCCTTGAGGTAGTAGCGCCAGAAATAGCGGTAGGTTTCGCCACCAGCTCCGCGCAGTTCGAAGTATGGATCCTCGGACCACTGCATTTGGTAATTAGTGGTGAAACGGTAGTTCTTGGCAGATCGGAAATGTTGCCAATAGTCGAGCGATTCATACAACGAAATAGGTTGTACGCTCATTGGGCCTTCAGTCGCCCACGCCATGCTATAACGACGGCGCATGGCGTCGGCAAGCAAGAGGTCCTGGGTGAGTCCCTTCCGTGCAGCACGATCTGGCCATGTGGACGGATCGACTGACTTCATTTGCCACTTATTTTGGTGACCGCCACCCGTAATCAAAGCGAGCATCACACGGGAATCCTTGCCGCCGGACATGTAGATACGGCGCTGTGCGATATCAGCGTTAGAAAGCACTTCGATTTGCTTGCTGGCTGTTTCGAGACCGCGGTTGAGCAGCACCTCGTATGACAAGTGATCGATAGGGTCCAAAAGTTCAGTGTCTAGGACGTGGTAGTTCGAGCCACTGACGAAGATGAATTGACCTGGATGCAGGTTCTTGACACCTTCGGCAAACGTCTCGTCCGAGTTGACCGTGATCGCCCAGCTATGGTCCGTGCCCAAAGCACCTGCAGCACGATGCCAATCAATTTCTGCGGTCTCGCCGGCCTTTGCCAATGCACCATTGATGGCACGGAAGCTTGGCGTGACCAAAAGTCCGTCCTGAGCAGACAGCGTGTAAAACACAGTCTGATAGCAGAACGGATCGGCAAGAATGATGTATTGGTCAGGGCTACGGAAGTTTTGGAAAACTGCCACCCACTCGCCGGAAGAATTCAGCGCTTCAACAATGCCGACCGAATTGTGCTCAATAGAGCAATCCTGAATGATGATTCGTTCGCTGCTCACCATTGTGCCGGAAAACGCAATGCAACGGAACGAATCTGGGTTGATATTCGGGACTTCCGAGGACTGGGAAGTAACCGAAGCAAAGCGAAAAACATCGCCCGAGTTAGGACGCGAAAACATTGGAACCCCTATATAAATAGTATGTAGTTTAGGACTGCATTTCTACGGGATTAAAATCTGGCAGCCGCTCGCCGAAACCGAGTAGCTCTGCAATGGCTGCCACCGTACGTGCTGCGGCCTTGCCGTCACCGTATGGGTTTACCGCGTTAGCCATGGCCTCATACACGGCTGGGGTATCTAGCAACGTCATTGCCTCAGAAACAATGCGATCTTCATCGGTACCGATCAGTCGCACCGTGCCGGCAGTGACGGCTTCTGGGCGTTCGGTATTCTCGCGCATAACGAGCACTGGCTTTCCAAGTGCAGGCGCCTCTTCCTGCACTCCGCCGGAGTCGGTCAACACAATGTGAGCTCGAGCCATCAGCTTGGTGAACTCGTTGTATGGCAGCGGGTCGGTCACCAGGATGTTTTCGCATCCTTCAATTTCAGGGAAGACTGCGGCGCGAACCTTAGGATTAAGGTGAGCCGGGAGCACAAAGACGATTTCAGGGTATTCAGTTGCGAGACGAGCCATAGCCTTACCGATGTTGCTCATGGCATCGAGATTCTCGCGACGGTGCGTCGTGAACAGTACAATTCGTGCATCGGATTCGGCAGCTTGCTGCAGGCGCTCATCGGTGAAAGTCGTGTTCCACGTTGTAGCTTCCAATAGAGCGTCAATGACGGAATTGCCTGCGACCACAATGTCTGCGGAGCGGAAGTCCTCACGCTGCAGGTTACGCTTCGACTCATTTGTTGGAGCTAGATGCAGCGAAGCTACCTGGCCGATGATGCGACGATTGGCTTCCTCGGGGAAAGGCGACAGAATATTGCCGGTGCGCAGGCCTGCCTCCAGGTGGACAATCTTCACCCCACGGTTAAATCCTGCGATGGCTGCTGCCATAGCGGTGGAAGTATCTCCCTGAGAGATGATGACGTCGGGCTGAACCTTCTCGATTACTTCATCCAGGCCAGCAATGGCGCGAGCGACAATGCCATTCAGGGTTTGGCCTGGACGCATGATGTCGAGGTCAAAGGCTGGAGTGATGCCAAATTGGGTATTAACTTGGTCCAACATCTGACGGTGTTGGCCGGTGGTAACGGCGATCGACTCGAACCTAGGATCGGCTTCCAGAGCCTTAATTACTGGGGCAACTTTAATGGCCTCCGGACGCGTGCCGTAAACCGTCATCACTTTTGGAGCAGACATCTTCAACTTTCAGAATTGATTGTGGGACGCTTCTATTTTAGTTTTGTCAACAACAAAATTGGGCGTTAAAAAAGTGGGTTCCGATACAGGAACCCACTATTTTTAAACAATTTCTAGAACATCAATTAGATGATGAAGCCCTCGTGCTTGAGCCAGTTGAAGCCAGCCAGAACAGCGCCACCGATGATGCCGCCAGCCAGGGTGTACAGGCCGATGTTCCAAGCCTTGATCCAAGCTGGAGCCTCGGAGTCGAGCTTGTCGCCGAAGCCCTGCTCGCCGGTAGCAGCTTCGTCAGCGTTCAGCAACTTGCCCCACTCGGAGGAGCCAGCGATGAACTCGGAGGAAGAGACGTCGTTCTGGGAAGGAGCGGTTGGGTACTCAGCGGTCTGGGCGTTAGCAACAGCGGTGCCAGAGATGGTGAGTGCAACAGCAGCAACGGAGGCAACTGCAGCGTTCTTGAACTTACGCATTTTGGTTTCCTTTCAACCCATTCGGGTTAATTAGTGAAGAAGGGGTTGATTACCACTTAGGGAGTGGGAGGATGTTGTTGTATGCCAGGAAGTTGTAGGCAGGAGCGATGATCAGGGAGAACACAGCAGCGCCGATGCCAGCGTAGGTGATGGCGCGCATGTTGGCAGCCCAGTCAGCGCCGCCGTCCTTGAGCTCGTCGTCAGTCTTGGTGGAGGAGCCCCAGATGTCCTCGCCTGGTACAGCGGTGTCAGCGTTCCAGTCCTGGCCAACCTCGGAAGAGAGGGAAGCATTTGCAACGGAAGCAGCGCCGAAGGTCAGTGCAACGGCGGTGGCGCCAGCGATGGTGGCGTTAACGAACTTACGCATGAAGTAACCCTTCATAAAAAGAAATACGGTTAGTGTGCTTGCTTGCACCTTCGGCTGCATGTTTGCAACCTACAGCGAGTAATTCTAGGGCAAGAAGTGGTAAAAGTCGCCTGCTGATGTCGAATTAACTTCAATACGGGCCGCAAGTCTGCTACTTTGCCATTGTTGTGCGGAGGTCAAACGTGTTGCCTTTGATGAATAAAAAGGCTTGCGTATAGAAAACTCCCAGGAAATAGGCATGGGGTGCGTTACGGGCTCGTTCACAGCAATCTTTACGCTGTTTTGAAGCTTAAATTGGGCTTAGAAAAACCGCTCACCCCAATATAGGGGTAAGCGGTGGGTGTCTAACGGAGGCTAGTTAGCCAATAGCCCACAGAACATCGCCCTTGTGGTCGTTCATGTAGCGCCCCCATGGCTGCCAGGTGTGTAGTCCGGCGCCAAAGTGGCGGTGAACGTTCAGGCCTTGATTGCGAGCCTTGTTGACGAAAGACTCGGTGGACATGTTGATCAGGGTCTCTCCATGGATAGAGATAGCATCTGGACCAAGGGAACCTGGGTAGGACTCGCCGGCGCCTGGATGGGAATTTCCGGACCAGACGTGAACGTCGACTCCACCGTCGCGAAGCTTGTGTGCATTGGCGACTGGGTCAGCGTGCAGGGCGCGGGCGCTGGCCTCGAGTGGGTTCCAGCTCCACCAGTCCCAGATGAATGCGCCGCTGTGGAGCAGCATGGCAACGCTGAAGCCGGCAATCATGCCAACGTGGGTGGCCATTGCTGGGTCAATGAAACCGGAGATGGCGTGAGCCTGACGGAACTGGTCTGGGTGGTGAGCTGCCAGGGTGAGTGCAGGAATCGCGCCCATGGAAACACCAGCGATAGCGTTTCGGTTAGGGGAAACGCCGAAATGTTCCTGAAGGTAGCCTGGGAGCTCGTATGCGAGGAAGGACTCCCACATTGGACGCTGAGGTCCGGAAGACAGGCTGCTGGTAGCAGGAGCTGCCCAGTCTGCGTAAAACTGGCCGGCGCCGCCTGCAGGCATGACCAGAGTGACATTCTCATTCACGTAGTCAGCAGGGGTGGTGGAGTAAGACGCCCAGTTAGAGTCGCGGGCACCGACCTGTGCGCCGTCGAGAAGGTACAGGCCACCGTTACCGCCAGCGCTAGCAGGCTGGATGTAGACCAGCATGTTGCGGTTGTTGGAAGGCGACCAGACTTCGCAAGCCTGAATGTAGTAGCCCTGTGGTGCCCAAGAGCAACCTGGGCGCAGCCAGCCACGATTGTCAGCCTTAGCGGCAGGCGTGACCATGAAAGCTAGCGTCAGAGCGGTGATAGCAGCAACGATGACGCGCATCCATTTGTTACGCGTGTGACTGATGTGACTAGTGTGCATGATTGTTAATTTATCCTATGTTCCGAGAATTGCAACAGAATTCCGCAATTCTTTTGAGTAGGGAAGTAAGACCGCTAATAAGGTTAGCCGGTTATATAGGAGATGGGAACCTAGGAGACAGCAAAAAACCGGCGCCAGATGACGCCGGTTGGATGCTTGAAGGATGACTACTAGATATGCACGCCGTACTTAGCCAGGAAATCCTTCACGATCTGCTGCAGGTTAGGCAGGGTGATCCACTGGCCACCCGGCAGCTGAACGTTGATGGAAGGCAGGCCTGGGGCGGAGGAGTTGATTGCGCCAGCTGGAGCTGGAGCTGGAGCGTTGCCACCTGGAGCTGGTGCCGGTGCAGGTGCAGGCGCAGGTGCGTTGTCGCCAGGAGCCGGAGCTGGTGCTGGAGCTGGGGCAGGAGCCGGTGCGGCGCCACCACCCTTGAGGCCACAGCGGTTCGCGGCTTCGTCGATACGCGCGAGAGCCTCGCGGATCTGTGGGCCACGGGAATCAACCATGGCGAGCATGTTGGCCTGGGCGACCTTGTCGTTGTAGTCGGCCTCGTTGGTCCAGTAGCGGGACGCCTGCTCGCAAGAGATTGGGCCGGAAGGCAGCTTTGCGAGGGCGTCATCGATAGCGTCCGCCTGTGCAACGGCTGGGGCGCTGAGCAGAGTCACGGTCAGGGCAGCGGTGGTCAGATTGCGGAAGTTAAGGTGCATGCCCAGCAGTGTTCCATACTTTTGCCACTTTCGCCACAGGGGTTACAGGGTTTTCTTTCGGCCCCGGCACAATATCAGGGTTCCAACTAGGCTCGAGACATGGAAAAGATGCAGGATCCCGGCCAGGCCGTCGACCGGCTCATCTCTCTCTATGAAGATGCCACCACCCTCGGCATTCAGCTCCTCGAGCATGACAGCGCCGACGGCTACGACCGCGTCGTCTACCCGAAACTCATCGTCGATGTCCTCGACTGGCATCCCATCGACCGCACCGAACCCTTCGGCTACGTCGACCGCCCCGGCCGCTATTCCGCCACGCTCTCCCGCCCGGCGATCATGCGGACCTACCTCCTCGAAATGCTCGAACGGCTCACCACCAACTATCCGTGCGACATTTTCGTCGGCCCTTCCGAGGAACAAATCCCACCCGAATACATCGACGACGCCCCGATCATCGAGCGTTCGCCGTCGTCAAGCTTGCCGCGCCCCAGCCTCGACGCCGTAGATGACGCCATTATCGACGGCGAATGGCACGCCTTCCACGGCGAAGAACTACCCCTGTTCCACTTCACGCCACAGCGCTTCGACATCGCCTGCAAACGCATCGAACACTACACGGGCCTGCCAGTCGAGACCGTGCAGAAATTCATCCTGTTCACGAACTACCAGATGCACACCACCGAGTTCGTCAGCTTCGGGCGCCACGCGGGAGGCCGATACACGTCGCTGGAAATCCCACGCGAAGGCGTGCAAATGCCACGCTACGACCTGTGCACGCCCGACGGTGATGGCATCACGATGATCAACATCGGCGTCGGCCCATCCAATGCCAAAACCATCACCGACTGCCTGGCCGTGCTGCGCCCGGAATGCTGGGTGATGATCGGACATTGCGCCGGCCTCGACGGACGCATGCGTATCGGCGACCTGATCCTAGGAAACGCCTACCAGCGCCACGACCACGTCCTCGATGGCCACCTCCCCGGCAGCGTCCCCATCCCCGCCGTCCCCGAAGTCCAACGAGCCCTAGAGAAATCCGTGCGCGCCGTCTACGGCGACTCCGCCGAACTCATGCGCACCGGCACAGTCCTCTCCACCGACGACCGCAACTGGGAATGGCACACGCCATCCGTACTCTGGGAGGCCTTGCGGGGCTCCACCGCGGTGGCAGTAGACATGGAATCCTCGGCTTTGGCGGCTAATGGCTATAGGTATCGAGTGCCCTACGGAACCCTACTTTCAGTGTCTGACCTGCCACTACACGCCGTGCCGAAACTCCCGGCCGGAGCGCAGTCTTTCTATCGCTCGTCTAAGGAGGCGCACGTCATGTGCGCCGTCCGGGCCGTCGAAGCCCTAGCAGCCGACCCCTCTCGACTTCGGACGCGCAAGCTGCGCAGGACGATTGGCGAGGTGCCGTTTAGATAGGGGTGCCGGATTTGGTTATGCAAACCGACCTTTTGAGTCGTTTTCTACAGTTTGCTTTACCAAATCCACCGCGCCTTTCTCTTGAAGCCGCCGGACAACCCGCCTGATGAGGACTCCCTCCCGACGAATCATCCCTTTCGAAACTCGCAGCACCGTCCACCCGCGATCTTCGAGGTATGCAGTGATTTCATTGTCACGATCGGTGTTCCGTTGCTCATTGTGGTCAGCGCCGTCGTAGTACACCGCAACTTTGTATTCTGGCCACGCGAAGTCGATCCGGGTAATCAGGCGGTCGCCCTCCCAAATCGCAACTTGAGTCTCCAACTCTGGGTGCAAGCGGCTGAGGATGAGGCGGAGTGACGTTTCGGGCGGGGAATCGCATTCGGCGTCGGCAAGCTTGAGCAACCTGTTGAGAGTGCGTTTGCACAGGCGCCTTTTCGCGGCCTCGCGGAGTTCACTTTTGGTGACTGAGGTGTAGCGCAGGGCAGCGTCAATGATTTGGATGGCGCGTAGTTCATGCAGCCAAATGCCGGTAACTTTCGGAGTCCAGAAGCGGATGCGCTTGCGGAGGACATAGATCAGGCAATCGATTGTGGCCGTCGCCGGGTCGACGCACACCAGGTCAGGAAAATGCTGGTCGAGCTCGAAATGAGGTTCATAATTGACGGACTTAATGAGGTGAAATCCATCCTGTTCTCGGATCCCCCGCGCGGGAGTATGAACAGTAGTGAGCGGAACATCCCACCAAAACGGCACACCATGAAACGCCAACGCGGCGAAGCCGCCAATAGCGCCCGAAGGAAAACGCAAGTGAGCAGCGCGAGCGTGGAAAGCGGAATCCTTCACTCCACCTGGAGCTGAATAGAGTCCATAAGAATGCTTGAGCACACGACCATTGCGGATTTCAGATAGACGGACATTGGAAGCAGCGATTGGAATTTGAAAAGTAGTCACACTTAGTTAGACGGACGAAGTCGTCCGGAAGGTTCCGTTTTAGACAAAACTTCTGGATTTGGTAAAGCAAACTGACGTTTTCGGGGAATTTCTACAGTCTGCATAACCAAATCCGACGCGAGTACTCTGGACCCCATGACCTACCTCTTTGACCTCTACGGCGTCCTGCTGAAAACGCAGAGCGACCAGGCGCTCCGCGACCTCGAGAGTGTGCTGAACACGGATGAGAGTCTGTGGCCGGTGTACTGGGAATATCGCCCGGATTTTGATGCCGGTCGCGTGAGCGAGGAGGAGTATTGGGAGCTCGTCCGCGCAAAGCTGGATCTCGAGCCGTTCGATGTGCAAAAGGCGATCGAGGTGGATTACGCCGGCTGGCTCGAGGCCGACGAGGAGATGGTTGAGCGCGTCAAAACCCTCAAGCCGAAGGGGTTGCTCAGCAACATCCCGGAGGGCCTGGCCAAGAAGGTGTTGGAAAAGCACACGTGGTTGCAGGATTTCGATGCGATTGCCATGTCTTGTGAGATTGGCGTCGAGAAGCCGCAGCGGGAGGCGTATGAGATCGCGTTGCAGCGCCTCAAAGCCAAGCCAGAGGAGACCCACTTCTTCGACGATAACGAGGCAAACGTGCAGGCAGCGAAGGAGCTCGGCATCAACGCGACGCTGTTTACCGGGATTGAGGTGTTGAAGTGATCATCGAATTTCAGGGAAAGACCCCGCAGATCCACCCGAGCGCGTTTGTGGCGCCGAACGCGACGATCATCGGCGACGTAGAGATCGGCCCGGACGCGAACATTTGGTACAACGTGGTCATCCGCGCGGATGTCAATAAGATTCGCATCGGCGCCCGCACAAACGTCCAGGACGGCGCCGTGCTGCACGTCGATGCCGACGCGCCGTGCACGCTTGGCGACGACGTCACAGTAGGCCACATGGCGCTAGTCCACGGCACCACGGTCGGCAACGGCACCCTGGTCGGGATGAAGTCGGCGCTGCTCAGCAGGTCCACGATTGGCGATAACTGCCTGATTGCCGCGGGAGCCGTGGTGCTGGAAGGCCAGGAAATCCCAGCGAACTTGCTGGCCGCGGGCATCCCGGCGAAGGTGAAACGAGAAAACGACCGGGAGTTCATCACTCATGCCGGTCGTTACGTGGAGCTGTCGAAGCTAACTGCGAGCGAGCTCGAGCGGGCGGGCATTAATCTCCGCTAGCGCCAGGGCATGCGTGATGGTGCGCATGGTTTCCAGCTCAGGGCGAAGCATTCTGAGGATGACGGTGCCCTGGAAGGCGTCGTTAAGCTGCGCCCTGATGCGGTTGCGGTTGTCGGTGTCGGTGAAGTACGCGCCGGAGAAAACGATCTGCTTCGGGCGGAGCTCGATGAGGTAGTCGAGCCATTCTTCAACGGTCAGCTGATTAGGTGCGACGCTGACGCCATCCGCAGTGATGAAGGCGCCAGAGGTGACGTTCTCGGAAAACAGGACGAACACGTCTTCTTGGGAAGGGTCCTGCTGGATTTCGGCGAGCGCGATAGAGGCAGCAGCGTTCGTGGCGATGGCGGGAACCTTGAATTCGAACTCGAGGCGTTTAGAGATTGCCGTGAAGTCATTCCAGTGAATCGACGATGCACCCAGCGCAATCGCCTTCAGCGGGACGCGCATATCGCCCTTGATGCGGTAAATCGCGGCGATGATGTACTCGAGTGTGTCTGCGCACACGTGATCCTTCGCGAATTCACTCACCACGATCTCGCGCAGCAAACGGCCCTTGGAGTCGTAGCAGCCGACCATAGCGTCATCGCGGTCCAAAGCGACACCGATCAGCAGCCCCTGCCAAGTATCGAGCTCAAGCGGAACAACCGGGCGGCCGGGGCGGGACGTATTAATGAGGTCGCGTCGTTCGCGAAGCAAACCAGCATCTGCCAGGGCCGTCACGGCGCGCGTGATGGTTGGTTGAGACAAACCAGTGACCTTTACCAAGTCGCCACGCCCAATGAGTGGGTGCTTGCGAACGTGGCAAAAAACCTGCGCGGCGGGGGTCGCCGGCTTTTCAAAAATCTGGCCAAACTCGAGCTGCATGTGAATTTTTAAACTCCGCCTTGTTCATTCTCGGTCGGTGGTACTTGAAAGCGTACGCTTCGTGAACTGCTGAAATAGATCGCTTACTGGGAAAATGCATACCGACTGGGACGATTTTATAACATCAGCGATTTCTTAGCCACGCGAATGGAGCGTGTTGTGCGTCGCACCGTTACACTTGTCGCTTATGAGTTCATCCCTTCTCGATGCAACCTGTGAGGCCTACGTCCTGGACGTCGCTAAGCATTCGCCCACCGACGCCACCGCTTGGGGGATCCCCGGGCACGACGGCGAGCTCCAGGACTTCTCGCCCGCGTACTGGGACGGCCTCGCCGACCTCGCGCGCAACATGCTTGCCGATGTCGACGCCCTCGAAGACGACTTCACACCAGAAGACGAACTCACCGCTGCCATCCTTCGCGATCGCCTCGGCATCGAACTCGACCTCCATCACCGCGCCGAAACTTACGGACAACTCAACAATATCGCGTCGCCGGTGCAAACGATCCGCGATTCGTTTTCTTTAATGAGTGATCCTGACGTCATTCGCGCGCGCCTATCCCGCGTCCCAGCCGCGCTCTCCGGCTACCGCGAATCCCTGGCCCTCGCAGCAGGGCAAGGCCGGATCGCGGCGCAGCGCCAGGTTGAACTACTCATCAACGAATGCAACGACACGTCCTTCTGGGACACGCTGGAAGCGCCGGCCACTGAAGTGGAGGCCGTCAAACGTGCCCACATGGAGCTCGCGACCTGGCTATCCGAGCAGCTTGCCGGAAACGCGCCTACTTGCGACGGTGTCGGCCGCGAACGCTACGAACTGTTCTCCCGCCACTTCCTCGGCGCCACCGTTGACCTCGACGAGGCCTACTCCTGGGGTCTCGACGAACTCGAGCGCATTGTCTCCGAACAAGAAGCCCTCGCCCGCGAACTCTACGGCTGTGGTGTCGAAGAGGCCAAGGCGCGCCTCAACAAGGAACACGTCATCCACGGTGTCTCCGAGCTCAAAAAATGGATGCAAGGCATCGCCGACTCCGCCGTAGCAACCTACGGAACCCCACCTATCGAATGCTGCATCGACCCCGCCGGCACCGGCGGCATCTTCTACACCCCACCCGCCGAAGACGGCTCCCGCCTCGGCCGCATGTGGTGGTCCGTCGCCCCAGGTGAAGACACCTTCTACAAGTGGCAGGAACTCACCACCGTCTACCACGAA
The DNA here is from genome assembly GCF_037572395.1 of Corynebacterium sp. H130. NCBI lineage: Bacteria > Bacillati > Actinomycetota > Actinomycetes > Mycobacteriales > Corynebacteriaceae > Corynebacterium > Corynebacterium sp. H130. The sequence goes on from NZ_JBBHLA010000003.1 coordinate 230,448, forward strand.
GGCGCGCCCGGCCACCACATGCAAATCACCGCCGCCATGGCCGCACCCCTGAACCTGTGGCGCCGCGTGGCCTGCTGGAACTCCGGCCATGGCGAAGGCTGGGCACTGTACGCCGAAAACCTCATCGACCACGAACCCGCCACCCGCATGGGGCTTCTCGACGCCCAAAGGCTCCGCGCCGCTCGCGTAGTCCTGGATATCGGGGTCCACCTTGGCAAAAAGAACTGGGACGCCGCGTACGCGCGGAACTTCCTCCGCGAGAACTGCACCATGTCGCCAGCCTCAATGGAATTCGAGATCAACCGATACCTTGGCTGGCCAGGACAAGCGCCGTCCTACGCGCTGGGCCAGCGACTATGGGAAGAGATTCGGGATAATTCGGGATTGCCGCTGGACGAGTTCCACTCTCAAGCTTTGTCCTACGGGTCTATTCCATTGGGGTTGCTGAAGGAGCAGTTCTAGGGGGAGGGGCGTTCCGCCCCAACGATAATCCCCATTAGATAATGGCCACTTCAAAAGTTCTACAGGCGACCTATCTAACGGAGATTATCGCTGGGGCGGAAGCCGCTTCAACAGCTTCGGCAGATAGCCCGCCACGAGCAGGATCGCGATCAGTCGGATGACTTGGATGGCGGCGATGGCAGGGCCAGCGCCGAATTCGTCGGTAAGCGCGAGCACCGTTTCGAGAGCGCCTGGGCTCGAGGCGAGATAAGCCTCAAAGTAGGTGAGGTCGAGCCACCACATGAGGCCGATGGCGGTGATGGCGCAGGCGCCGAGCAGGAAGAAGATGAAGGTAAAAGTCGCAGGTAGTTGCCGTGCGAATAGCTTCAGTGCTGGAATTGATAGTGCGCCGCCGGCGATCCAGCCGATGGAAACAAAGGTGGCGATCTTCAGTTCGGCAGGTAGAGCAATGCCGGGGATGAACTGGGCGGCCAGGATGGTCAGCAGCAGTGGGCCCAGGATTGTAGGCGCGGGCAGCCGGAGGAATCGGCCGAGCGGCTCGCCAATGATCACGATCACGATGATCGCCAGGATCGGCACCAGGTGGTAGGTCACGGTGTGGTGTTCGACCTGGCCTTGTGGGACATCCATGAGGGGCACCAGCAGTGGCAGGGAAATCGTGACCGTCAACAGGCGCAGGTATTGGGTGAGCGTGACGTAGCGATAGTCAGCGCCCAGGTCTTGCGCCAGCATTGGCATTACCGACGCGCCTCCGGCCAGCATCGATAGCACTCCGGTTTCGCGGGAGATTTCCTTCTCAGAGCGCGCGAGCATGAGGCCACCGAGGATGCCGATGCCGATCGTAATGAAGGAAACCACTAAGCCGGGAAGAATAAAATGTGCTAGCTCGCGAGGGTTAGCCGCGACGATCGGGGCTGCCGCCATGATGGCGATGAGGCTGCGGCCAACGCGTTTGATCAGCGGATGGACCGGGAGGTCTTGGCCTGTGTACAGCGCAACGCTGGCAGATCCGACAATTGCTGCCAAAATCCAGGCAGCGGGTACGTTTAAGTAATCGAAGGCGAAGCCGCAGGCGAAGGTCGTCGCGATCGCGATGAGCCAGCGCACAGCCACACATGCCTCCAATAGAATTGTTGTCGTTACTACGTTAGGAGCATACGCCGTGGAACTAGCGCTTAGTGGATGGGCCATCTTGATCGCGGGTTCCGCCGTGGCTGGGTGGGTGGATGCGATGATCGGCGGAGGCGGTCTCATCCTGATCCCGCTCATCATGGCGGTGATGCCCGGGATGGCTCCGGCGTCGGTAGTGGCTACGAACAAGGTTGCCGCGGTGACTGGAACGGCATCAGCGGCAGTGACCTACGTGAAAAAGGTACCTGTTCCTCGCAAGCTCGCCCTTGCGTATATCCCCTTGGCGATGGTTGCCTCCGGCTTTGGTGCGCTGGTCGCGGCGATGATCTCCAAGGACGTCATGCGGCCTCTGGTTATCGTGCTGATGCTCGTCGTCGGCAGCATCGTTGCCCTTCGACCATCCTTCGGACAGACCGAGTCCGACTCTAATCCAGCGCTGTGGCGACGCCTCGCCTCGCTGCTCGGCGTAGCTGCTATCGCCTTTTATGATGGAATCTTTGGCCCAGGCACCGGCATGTTCTTGATCATGGTCTTCACCGGTATTTTGTCCCAGGATTTCTTGGCATCGACGGCGCTCACGAAGGTGGTTAATACCGCGACGAACCTCGGTGCCCTCGCGGTGTTCGCAATCGGCGGTCATATTTGGTGGCAACTCGGGCTAACTCTTGCCGTTGCCAATGTCGTCGGTGCCCAGATTGGAGCCCGCACTGTGCTCGGTGGTGGCACCAAGCTGATCCGAATGCTGCTGCTCGCGATGGTGGTAGTTATGAGTTCTTATCTTGCTTGGCAGCAGTGGGGCTAATCCGGAATAAACAGATCCTCGATCTGGCAGTCAAAGAACTTCGCTAGCTCAAAAGCGAGAGGGAGAGATGGATCGAAGCGGCCCTTTTCGATCGAGATGATGGTTTGGCGGGAGACACCGAGGGCGTCGGCAAGCGCTTGCTGGGATAGGCCTCGTTGTTTGCGGGCGGTGGGCAGGTTGTTGCGCACTGGTGTCTATCCTCGTTTGCTGCTGATGAGGTAGCGGAGTCCTAAGTCGATCATCATGAAGATGAAGCATCCTGCCAGGGCGTTTGTGCCGGTAATCTGCCATTCGGCGATGCTGAAAAATGTCAGGGCGATGCCGGTGAGTGCCATGGTGTCGACGAGCGTTGCTGATGCGGCTTGGTCGAACCAGTGGCTTTCAATCGACTTCTCTGGATCCTTGATGGCGCCGCGAATTGTGTTGCGGTCAACGAGGAGAGCCCAGGCGAGTATTGCTGCGGTGGGCCACATGCAGCCAAAAGCGATGAGAAACTTCACCACAAATCGCAGTTCGGTGTGATTGAAAATCGCAAAAGCGATGCCACAAGCTGCTGCGATAGCGCATCCAATGATGGCCGAGATGATCAGGAGGGTTGTTTGGGAGCCTCCAAACTTGGAGCGCCCAAAGCGCGATGTGTTGCTCATGGCTACACTATAAATGTAAAGCTCGCTTTACGTCAAGTGTCCTTTACATTTTCTTTTTGGTACGCGCGGTCGCTGGCGCCGTCCACGGATCCTCCGGCCACGGGTGCTTCGGGTACCGGCCACGCATGTCTTTGCGAACCCCCTGGTAGGGGCCATTCCAGAAGCTGGCGAGGTTATCTGTGACAGCGAGTGGTCGGCCGGCAGGGGAGAGCAGGTGGAACTGCACGCGGACTCCAGCGAAGACCGGAGACTCGGCGAGCCCGAAGCATTCCTGCAGCTTAACGCTGCACACCGGACGCCCCGTTGAGTAGTCCAGCGCATGCTTGCGGCCGCTCGGCACCTCTAGGGAGGCGGGCGCCAGCTCGTCGATACGCGCAGCCTCTGGCCAGGGCAGCAACGGTTGGAGGGCATCGACGCCCACGTCCAGCGAGGTGAAAACGAGATTCGACGCCTGGACCAGTGGCCATGGATCGCCGAGCTGCGCGTGCAGGAAATCCAGGCGTTGCTTCAAGGAAATGTAGGCGGGGGAATAGCGCAGGATCGAATCGCCCCGCGTGCGCACAGCGTTGGTCAATGCCTCCGACACCTGGTCAGGGGACAGGGAAATCGGGGTGGAGGACAGCTCGATCGCACCGGCTCGGCGCACCTGGCGACCCTGAACTTTGCCATCCACCACATCCGCGGACACTTCCGAAGTCACCGGGATAACGGTCAGCGCCTCCTCCTCGGTCAAGGGAAAAGCGGCCCGAATAACTGCTCGTGAGCTGTGCAAACTCACTTCAGAGCAGGCTAGCCACTCATCATGCATGTCGCAGCTAGCTCGGCTCCCGGAGGCCAACAAGTACTCACCGGGGCCGACGCGCCGGGCCACCCACTCCGGGAAGGCAACGGCCGTGGTGAAACCGGGTCGAACGGGGCCCGGCTTAATGAAGCGAGAAAGGCGCGAGGGGCGGTCGTCGGCAAGCTTTGCGACGGTATCCACGTCCCGCGTGATCAGCAGGGCGTTGCCGAGTCGCGGTGGCAGTGGCAACTCGGCGAGCTGTTCTAGTGGGGAATCCAAATTATCGAGCACGGCAGCAGCCTGGGAGAGGGAAGCGGCCGGTGGTTGATCGAGGAGTGGCAACTCGTCCGAACCCCAGCAGCGCATGAACAGCAGCGCTTGGGTGAGGTCGCTCGTGAGGATCTCCGGGGTTCCGAACGGCTGAAATGCCTGGTACTCGGCCTGCGAATAACACCTGATGACGGTGCCCGGTCCTTCACGTCCGGCGCGGCCTGCACGCTGGTCGGCCGAGGACTTGGACGTGGAAACGGTGACCAACCCGGTGAGTCCCCGCGAGCGATCCAGGCGCGGTTCGCGGGCCAGGCCCGTATCGATCACAGTGCGCACGCCAGGTACGGTGACGGAGGACTCGGCGACGTTCGTAGCAACAATGACGCGCGACCTAGAGGTATACAGCGCCGCATCCTGCTCCGCCACGCTCAGGCGACCGTGCAACGGAAACGCATCGATTTCCTCGCAGATCAGCGACACCTCGCGAATGCCAGGCACAAACACCAACACGGAGTGGTCACTGAGCTGGGAGGCGGCAAGGCGGGCCACTTCCTTGTAGAAGGACCGCTCCCCGGCGATGCGCCCAGGAAGAGGCTGGTAGCGAATGTCCAGCGGATGGGTGACCGCCGGCGTAGAAATGATCGGGGCGCCCAGCAGCTCAGAGAAGCGCTCGGCATCAACCGTCGCGGACATGGCGTAAAGGGGCAGGTCACGCACGCTGGCGAGCTCCACGAGCATGCCGAGCACCAGATCAGTATCCAGCCCGCGCTCGTGCACCTCGTCCACGATGACGGCGGAGACGCCCTCCAGGAACGGGTCCTTGATCAAGCGCCGCAACAGTACGCCCGGGGTGACGAATTCAACCAGGTCAGAAGGCTTTGAGGATCCACGGATGGCATATCCAATGGGCAACCCGGATAGCGCCTCCAGGCGCGCGGCGGCAGCGCGCACGGCAACGCGACGGGGCGCCACCACGATGACACACCCGCCGAAAATATTGCACACCGCCGGCGGCACCAGGGTCGTTTTACCCGTGCCGGGCGGTGCTTGGATGACGGCCTTATGGGCGTCGATAAGCGCGTCGAGCGACGCGGCGACAGGCAGCCCCGCGCCGATCTCAGCGAGGTTAAACAAGCTTGGAAAGGAGCGCGTCCAAGTCAGCGGAGATGGAGCGGTGTGCGCGCTTGCGCTGCTCAGGGGTCATGTACTCCGCATTATCGACGGCCTTGTCCAGCTCATCCAGTCGCTCGCGAACGCTGAACTTCAGGTCACCATGCTTGCGGGCGCCTGCAATGCGAGCCTTGAGGGCAGCGCCATAACCGGCGAACTGGCTCATCTCAGCAGTGGTCAGGCCGTGCTTCTGTGCGCGCTGCTTGGTCAGCACTTCCTGGCCAGCAGTCATGCCCTTGTAGATCAGTGGGAGCAGCACAGGGGTCACCATGCGAGCCACGCCCAGGTAACGCTGCACCTTCGCCTTGTTCAGCTTGCCAGCCTTAATGCGCTCGAGCTCGGTCTTGGCCAGCTTCAGCTCCTGCTTCCGCTTCGCCTTCAGACCCTTTTGCTCAGCCTTGAGCAGCTTGTGCTCCTGCTGCGCGAGCAGCTTCGCCTGACGATTCTTCGTCTTAGCTGCAGCCTTGACCTCTGCCTTTGCACGCGCCTTGGCGGCCTTCACCTCGGCCTTGGTCTTTGCGCGTGCCTTACGAACCTTCTCAAAAACACCCATGCGCTCAACACTACCGATTTTCGTGGCAGAGTATAGGTTGTGATTTCTCCGAGCGATCTGGTGGGCTGCAGGTTCCGCGCTGTTCAGCACGAAGCGTACCCTGAAGTTCCGCCAACCGAGGCGGCGCAGGCCCGGCTAAATCGCGTGGAGGCGGCGCGCGCGGTGGTGTTCGCCTCGTTGCCTACCCGACCGGCGACCGGAGATCGTGGCTATTTTCGTCGTGGCGACGCCGGGGGATCCTTTTTCGACACCCTGGAAGCCATCGCGGCCGGCGACACCCTCATCACCGACGCCCGCCTGGAGATCGGCGACCTCTGCGTCGATGTGGACATGCTCGTGGCCATGGGCGGAGGTTACCTGCCGGTCATCATCAGCAATCACCGCGCCGCCCGACCCGCCCCGGGCAAGAAGGCCCAATTCCTGTCCGTGCCCCGCCTCGGCCTCGGGCAGGTGCTCACCGGCGAATACCGGATCCGGCACCACGCTCTTGATTCCTATCGACTCGCCATCGCCGGCCGCGCCCTCGACGACATGGACTTAAGCTGCGGATTCGGTGCCCGCATCGGTCAGGACCGCACCCGCGCCTTCCTTGAACCCCTCGGCCCACTCGACGAATCCCTTGCCCGCGCCCTCGCCGTCCCCGTCCCCGACGGCCCCCGACGCGTCAAAGAATGCGATTCCTGCAGGTTCTGGCCCCTGTGCTCCCGCGAACTTGAAGCCGCCGACGACATCTCCCTCCTCCTGCCCGGCGATCGCGCCCGCACCTACCGCGAACGCGGCATCACCACCGTGCAAGGGCTTATCGACGCCGATCTCGGCGAAGCCTCCCAGCTGGCCGAAGCCTACCGCTCGGGCTCAGTCCTGGTGCCCCGTGGGCCCGTGACCGCGCCTCGCTTTGATGTCGAGCTGTTCATCGACATGGAAGCCTACCTAGACCAGGGCGTATACCTGTGGGGCGTGTTTGATGGCAGCTCGTATCATGCCTTCACCGCGTGGTCGTTGGAGGATGAAGGCGATGCTTTCCGGGCCTTCTGGTCCTACGTGACGTCAGTGCGGGACTCGGCTAGTTCCTTTGGCGCCTACTGCTATTCCAACCACGGCGAAAACCTGTGGCTGCGCCGCTCCGCAGCCCGTTTCCTGGACGAAAAGGGGCAGCAGGAGGTGGAAGAATTCATCAACGCTCCCTACTGGATCGACGTCTTCCGCCTGGTCAAAAGCCAATTTATTGGCCCATTCGGATTGGGGTTGAAAACGGTGGCGCCCGAGGCCGGATTCAATTACACCGGCGACGTTGACGGTGAAGCCTCAGTGAACCTCTTCCTCGCCGGAGCCCGCGAGGAGCTGTTGCAATACAACGAGGACGATTGCCGGGCCACCGCCACCGTGCTCGATTACTTAACTAGTAGTTTTCCCGCTTCTTCACCCAAGTGATCACGGCATAGGTCACCGGCATCATGCAGATCTCCACGGCGGTCTTCCACACAAAGCCGACGATCGTGTAGTTCACGGTGTCCCCGAAAGACGTGATTCCGATGACCGGCGCTGCGATGAGGCAGAAGATCAAAGTGTCGCCGAATTCGCCGATCACGGTGGACCCCAGCAGACGTGCCCACAGCGATTTCTCCCCGGTCTTTTCCTTGATCTTGACCAGCGTAAATGCGTTGAGGAGCTGGCCAACCAGATAGCCTGCGAGGGAGGCGAGCACGATTTGTGGCACGAGGCCCAGCACGCCCGCGAAGGCTTCCTGGCCTTCATAGAAATCCGCACCCGGCAGGCCAATAGCTATGTAGAAGGCAATGACGGCCAGGATCATGCCGGCGAATCCGGTCCAGATCGCATTCCGGGTGGCTTTGAATCCGTAGCACTCGGAAAGGACGTCGCCGATGACGTAGGCGGCGGGGAAGAGGAAGAAGGCGCCGTCGGTAATGACGGGGCCGAAGGCCACGCCCTTTTGGGCGGTGATATTGGAGATGATGAAAATCGCCACGAACAGGGCGAGCAGTACTGGGTAGAAGGATCGCTGGACGGGAATGTGGCGAGGCGAGTTCACTAGGATTGAATATCATGATTGGACGCTACGCACCTAGCCCAAGCGGTGACCTCCACTTCGGAAACCTGAGGACAGCCCTGCTGTCCTGGCTGTTTGCGCGTCACGACGGCGGGGGCTTCGTCCTCCGAGTCGAAGATGTCGACACCGCCCGCTCCTCCATGGCATCGGCGGAAAGGCAGCTCGAGGATTTGGCGGCTATCGGCCTCGACTGGGACGGCGATCCGCTGTACCAATCCACCAGGTCCGATGCCTACGCTGCGGCGTTAGCATCGCTGGACACCTACCCGTGCTACTGCTCCCGCAAGGAAATCCTGGAGGCGTCCCGCGCCCCGCATGCCGTGCCCGGTTCCTACCCCGGGACCTGCCGAAACGGCGGGACATTCAAGGAGGGCAAAGCTCCGTCCACCCGCCTGCGCGCAACCGTCTCTTCGTTCACTGTGCAGGATTTTTTCGCGGGCGTCTACACCGGCGAAGTGGACGACATGATCCTGCGCCGCGGCGACGGGGACTGGGCGTACAACCTGGCCGTCGTCGTCGACGACGCCTTCCAGGGCGTCACCCAGGTCGTGCGCGGCGATGACCTGCTCTCTTCCGCCCCGCGCCAGGCCTACCTCGCCTCTCTGCTGGGACTTCCTCCCGTGGAATACGTGCACGTCCCCCTGGTGCTCAACGCTTCGGGGCAGCGCCTGGCCAAGCGCGATGGTGCCGTCACGCTGCGCGATCTGCCCCTGGATTTCGTGCGAGACGAACTCGCGCGATCAATCGGCCTGCAGCCCGCCTCGCCCGCAGGCCTGCTGGAACAATTCGATCCCGCCGCGCTGCCACGGGAACCGGTGGTGTTCCATGATCCGCGGTGAGCTTATCGACGGCCAAGGGCGCTGCATCCACTACCACTCACCCCTCGATGTGGTGGCTAACAAATGCAGCGTCTGCCGGGAATATTGGGCTTGCTACCAGTGCCATTCCAGCGCTGGGCACGAGTTCGGGCCCATGCCACTTTCCGAACTCGCGGTCATGTGTGGCGTGTGTGGGCACGAGATGACCGGGCATTCTTATGCGGATTCGTGCCCCTCGTGTGGCGCTCGCTTCAACCCGGGGTGCAAGCTACACGCGGGGATCTATTTCACGGATGAGGTTCCTGACGCGGGCATCGATATCGTCTCGCACTAGGCGCATGCGCTCCATGCCGGTGATGCCTTCTTTTGACGGCTCAACGGTGATCCAGCGGTCGAATTCACCGTCCAGCTGGGCGTCTTCACCCAGGACGATGACTTTGTCGGCGGTCTTCAGTAATTCCGGGTCGATTGGCTTCGGGACGCCCTGGGACATGTCGGCGCCCACTTCCGCGATGGCCTCAACTGACTCCTGGTTGAGTTTGGTGCCTGGTTTGGTGCCGGCGGAGTGGATCTCGAAGCGATCACCAGCGTGCTTTTCCGCGAGCGCGGCTGCCATCTGGGATTTGCCGCCATTGCCTTGGCAAATAAACAGGATCTTCTTCACAGTTTAGGACTCCTTGGAAAATAGGCGCGGGCGAAGCCAACGCATGACGTAGACGAGGGAGACAAGGACGGGGACTTCAATGAGTGGGCCGATGGTGCCAGCCAATGCTTGGCCGGAGGCCGCGCCAAAGGTGCCGATAGCAACGGCGATGGCAAGTTCAAAGTTATTGCCTGCTGCCGTGAATGCAACCGACGCAGACTGGGCATAGCCCATGCCGGACTTCCACGAGACGAAAGTGGCGATAAAGAACATGCCAAAGAAGTACGCCACGAGCGGGATTGCCAGGCGCACGACTGCCCAGGGGTTCTGCGCGATGTGTTCGCCTTGCAGGGCAAACAGCAGCACGATCGTGTACAGCAGGCCAATAAGTGCCAGCGGAGAAATGACTGGAATGAACTTGTCCTGGTACCAGTCGCGCCCCTTGGCTCGTTCACCGATGATGCGGGACAACGCGCCAAGCAGCAGTGGGATGCCCAGGAAGATCAGTACCGAGCTAACAATCGCCCAAAAGGAGAATTCGGCAGAGGTCGTCGGCAAGCCCAGCCAGCCGGGCAGAACTTGCAGGTAAAACCAGCCGAGCACGCCGAACATCAGGACCTGGAAAATCGAGTTGACCGCGACGAGGACAGCGGTGGCTTCAGCGTCGCCACAGGCCAAGTCGGACCAGACGAGGATCATCGCGATGCAGCGGGCAAGGCCGACGATGATGAGGCCGGTGCGGAGTTCGGGAAGGTCAGGGACGAACACCCAGGCGAGGGTGAACATAAAGAGTGGGCCGACCAGCCAGTTCAGGATCAAAGAGACCGTCATGAGACGGCGGTCGGCCGTGATCTCTTTGGTTTTGTCGTAGCGAACTTTGGCGAGCGGCGGGTACATCATCACGAGTAGGCCGATCGCGATCGGGATGCTGACGCTACCGATGTGGTAAGAGTTCAGGGCGCCCGCGAGGCCGGGGACCGTGTTGCCCAGGACGAGGCCGAGGGCCATCGCGAGGATGATCCACAGGGGAAGGAAGCGGTCGAGGAATGACATGAAAGATCCTTTTGTATTGACGTTCATCAATACAATATGTGACTTATTGACCACTGTCAATATATAGTTGGGTCATGGAATGCTGCTCGCTGTGCAATGGCCCCCTCTCCGAAGCGGAGTCTGTGATGTACGCTGCGCTGTTCAAAGTGCTTTCGGATCCGGTGCGCCTCAAACTCATCTCCGAAATCGAAGCTGCAGGCTGCGGGCCACTGACCGTCAATGATTTGGTCGCGCGGACATCACTGTCACAGCCCACAGTCTCCCATCATCTCAAGCTGCTCACGGAGGCGGGCCTGTTGCGCAAAAAACGAGAAGGGCGCACGGTCACTCATGAGATCGTCCCCGGGCCCTTCCAGCAAATGCAGCAGGTGCTCAACCTGAACTAGCGGACCACGATCTTTCCGCGGGCGCCACGTTCAGCGTCAATGAATTGGTGGTTGACCATGGTGTACGTTCCTGCCTCGGGGAACGAGGCCTCCACAAAACCACCCTGGGCAGCCAACAAATCCAGCGCCTGGCCACCACCCTCAGCAGTGTTCTTCAGCGTGTAGGCGCCTTCCTTGTACATCGTGTGGAATTGCGACCCGACAATATGGAAGCTCAAAGACCTATTTGGCCCCGCATTGAGCAGCCAGAATCGCGCCGTCTGCCCCGCCTTTAGCTGCAGGGGTGTTGCTACATACTGGTCCTCCCAGCCGTTGAATACCACGGCATCCGGCTCGCCCGCTGCAAGCTTGGCAGCATCCACCGGGTTCGTGGCCGTACCATCCAGGCCATAAACCTCCGACTGGACGATCAAGAACTCCTGATCCACAGGTGCCAGATTCGGCGGATCGATGATCACCGCGCCGTACATTCCCGCCGCCACGTGCATAGACATCGGCATCGTGCCACAGTGGTACAGCCAAATCCCGGCGTAGTTTGCTCGGAAGTTGTACTGCAAGGTCTCGCCCGGGTTGATGCTTCGCATGACTTCGTCAGGGGAGACCTGCCCCGCATGGAAATCGATCGAATGGGCCATCGAGCCAGAATTGGTAAAGGTTACGCGAAACTCATCGCCGACCTTGCCCCGAAGCACCGGCCCTTGGAGACCACCGTTAAACGTCCACCGGCCACGGTCATTGATCTCCAATTCCTGCACATCAATGGTGACGTCATGAATCGTGCCCGTTGGTGCTGCCGACAGCTCCGCAGGTACCAAGGAATGATCCGGCGCAACCGGTTTCTGCTTAGCGACGACCTCTGGCCCACTTTGAGTAGGCGCCGAATCATCCGTATTGATCTGCAATGTCATGCCCTGCATCCGATGTCCAGCAATCGAACACCACGCCTCCTGTGACTCCGCGATGACGCCCGCGTCCACAGTCGCGGTCGCGCCGGGCTCAATTCGGCTGGTGGTGGCCCCATTTGCGAAGGTCAGGTCGTGCACTTGATCGCCATGATTTGTCACATTGAGCACCAAGCGATCGCCCTTCGGAACGTCGATCACTTGGGGGACAAAGTCCATGCCGTGAATCATCACGTCAACCGTCGTGGTGTGGCCCGTTCCAGCCGTGGGCGTAACTGGGGTTGGGGTGCCGCCGAGGAGGACTGCGATGGCAGTGAGCGTCGCAATGCCCGCGGTGACCTGGTGCCACTTTGCTTCGGGTTCGGGCACGGGGCGTTTTGCCTTCTGGTCCTTGACTGCGCGAGGCATCGCCACCAGCAGCCAGCCCAGCGACGCACAGACCAGCAAAGAAGCAGCCACCTTCAGCCAGGAATTATCGCTGAAAATCCAGACCAACAGGCCACCATTGATCAGGGTAGTGCGGAACAATCCGCCCTCGTTCATGCGATGCAAACCCGCGCGAACCGCGGCCGGGCCACCACCAATCGTGGTTGGGAGCAGATAGCTCATCGTGCCGATTAAGAGTTGTGCCGCGAAACCGACCAGGAGACCCAAGGTGGGGAGAGAATCTGTCACGCCGAACTTGATGAGCGAACCGATGAGCCACACCATGCTGAGCAAGGCAGAGATCGCGGGAAAGGAAGGCTTCTTCAGGGAGCAGGTCAGGAAGCCGCCGAGTGCGAGTGCCCAGCCGAGAGCGTAAAGGAAGATGCCGTACTTCTGGTTCACCATGCTCAGGGCAAGGCCGACGGTGCAAATGAGCAGTGCGGGTTTGGTGAAGTCGCGGACAATTTTGGTGCGCCACATTGCTGGGAAGAGCACCGCCAGGCTGCCCAGCGCGGCTAGCCCGACGAAGCCACCAAAATTCAGCAAAAGGTGGATGCGTAAGAGATGCGGATCGGGGCTAAAGGCCATGGCTGCGCCGACCACGGCACTCATGATGAGGGAGACAGCAGAGAGGAGATAGGCAAGAACTGAGTGGGAAAAACGCTGGTCTGAGCGGTACTGACGGAACAGAAATACAAGCTGCCACAGCAACGCGCCGGTGACCCCGCTGGCGCCGAGGGCAGTCACGTAATCAAGGTTAAAGAGCTGTCCGAGGACCGTAGCCAGGATGCCTGCGTTGAGCAAATAGAACCTGTTGGGGGAATGTCGCGGGGTGGTGTGCAGCCACTTGTCCGTGAAATGGCTGCTCCACAACATGATCGAGTTTGTGAGCGCGCCTAGCGTGAACAGGTGAATGAGCACCCAACGGTAATTCGGCAGGATTGGGTGGACGAGTCCCGCGATCACGAGAAGAACCAGCCACCAGGTGACGAACTTACTGGCCTTGCTATGCCAGGTGGCAGGCCTGCGGGACTTAATCATGTAAATAATATACATGATTGGAGCCTTTTGGGCCCTACCGGCCGTCTAGGCAGGAGCGGGAGCTCTTACTTACGGCTCATTTGGGTCGATAGCAGGGTGACCAGTCCGCCCAGCACTGCCAGCCAGCCGATGAAGTGCCACCAGCCGAAATGCATCATGTAACCGGACAGCCAGCCGATAATCGAACTTCCCAGGTAGTAGCTCAAAATGTATGTGCTCGATGCCTCAGCCTTATGTGACTTCGCTAGCAAGCCAACCCAGCTGGACGCCGTGGAATGCAGGGCGAAAAAGCCAGCGGTAAACGCAAGCAGTGCCAGCAAGACGGGGAAGAGGGACTTCAGTCCCAGGAGTGGCAGGGGCGCCAACATCAGCAGCGCGGAGCAGGTCAGTACTGGTCTCCGGCCAAATCGTCGAATCATCTTTCCCGCGCGCGCGGATGACCATGTTCCGGAAAGGTACATGATGAACAGCAGTCCGACCAGGCCTTCGGATAGCCCGAATGTGGATATCAGGCGGAATCCCAAATAGTTGTACACCGATACGAATGTGCCCATCGCAAGGAATGGCACTAGAAAGAGGATTGCCAGTTGCGGATTGCGCCAATGTCCAGCCATCGCCTGCAGTTCGCTGCGAAAATGCAGGTCCTTGGCGTGAAAATTTCTCTGTTTCGGCAGCAGCATCAGGACGGCGATGGCCATGGCCAGCGCGAAGAGGGCATTGATGCCCATCGCCCACCGCCAACTGGCGATCTCAATGACCCCAGCGGGGATTAGACGCCCAATCAGTCCGCCGACGCTGTTTCCCGCAATGTACAGTCCCATCGCGTGCGCCAAATCTTCCCGATCGATCTCCTCGGACAGCCACGTCATCGCCACGGCTGGCGTCCCCGCGAAAAACATGCCTTGCAGTGCGCGAATAGCAATGAGTGTGATGGGGTTGGAGACGAATGGGATGGTGAGCCCAAGCAGGCAGGCAGCTAGCAAGGATGCAATGAGCACTCGCCCGCGCCCGAACCTTTCGGACAGAATTGACGCGGGCACGACACACAGCGCGAGCATGCCGGTGGTCGCGGAGATGGTCAGCGCGGCGGTTGTCGGCGGAATGTGAAAGACGCTGCTCAGGGTTGGTAGCAGGGCTTGGGTGCAGTACAGGCCGTTGAATGTTGCCAGGCCGACGGCGAGCATTGCGAGCGTCGCCCGCTGATAGCTCCTCTCCCCACGTCTCATGCTTCCAGTGTATACTTAGTCAGAAAAACAATACGGAGAATGAATTGAATATTTCTACCGTTGATCTACGAAGCTTCCTAGCTGTCGCCGAGTCGGGCCACCTCACCGAGTCGGCTGCTGAGCTGGGCGTTCCTCAGCCAACCCTGTCCCGCCGCATCGCCCGCCTTGAGGACGAGCTCGGCGCCACCCTCTTCGACCGCGTCGGCCGCTCCCTGCAGCTGAACGCCCGTGGCCGCGCCTTCCAAACCTATGCGCGTGACATGGTCGCCGCCGCCGACGCTGGGGCCCGCGAAATCGCCCGCCTGATGAACCCCGAATCCGGTACGGTCCGCATCGGGTTCATGCATTCCCTCGGCACCTGGCTCATCCCCTCCCTGCTCCGCGAGTACCGCAACCGCTACCCACACGTCCAATTCGAGCTGCGCCAAGGGCCCGCCCGCCAGCTCGAAGAAGCAGTGCTTAACGACGACATCGACCTCGCCTTCGTCAGCCCCGCCCCGTCCTCCCCGGACCTGTCCTGGGCTGTGATGCACATGCAACCCCTTGTGTTGGCAGTGCCCGAAGGGCATCCACTTGCTGATCGCAAGGAAGTCGCGTTGGAAGAAGCTGCCCAAGAGTCTTTCATCGGCATGAAGCGGGACTACGGCATTCAGATCATTCTCGATCGTCTTGCGGCTGGCGCTGGTTTCGAGCCGAAAATTGCCTTCCGCACTGAGGAAATGACGACCGTCGCAGGACTCGTTGCTTCCGGACTCGGCGTGGCGCTGCTTCCCGTCGGAGATGTTGAGGGCGTGAGCTTTGTCCCGCTGGCCCCGCCTTATGAAAGGGAAATCGGGATGGTGTGGCGATCCGGGCTGGCGGAAGCGCCACCAGTCGAGCTGTTCCGCAGATTTGTCCTGTATGGGGCATGAAAAAACCGCCCCCTAGGGGGCGGTTCATCACAAGGAATTACTTAGCTGCAGCGTAGCGCTTTGCAACTTCATCCCAGTTGTAAACGTTCCAGACTGCCTTGACGTAGTCAGCCTTCACGTTCTTGTACTGGAGGTAGAAAGCGTGCTCCCACATGTCCAGGAGAAGCAGTGGAGCGAGGTCGATGGAGAGGTTGCCCTGCTGGTCGGTCATCTGCTCGATGACGAGGCGCTCGCCGAGCTTGTCATAAGCAAGAACTGCCCAGCCGGAGCCCTGCAGGCCGAGAGCAGCAGCCTCGAAGTGTGCCTGGAAAGCTTCGAAGGAACCGAAGTCGCGGACGATGGCGTCGGCAAGCTCGCCGGTTGGCTGGCCGCCAGCGTTAGGAGCCAAGTTCTTCCAGAACAGGGAGTGGTTGGTGTGGCCACCGAGGTTGAATGCCAGGTCCTTGGAAAGTGCGGTGACGGCAACGCCGATGTAGCCCTGCTTGCGTGCGTCCTCGAGCTTCTCGAGAGCAGCGTTAGCACCGTTGACGTAGTTCTGGTGGTGCTTGGTGTGGTGCAGCTCCATGATCTCAGCGGAGATGTGTGGCTCGAGAGCATCGTATGCGTAATCGAGCTGAGGGAGTTCGTACTTAGCCATGAATTTTCCTTCCGTAAAGCGGTGTGCCCCCCATGATAGGCGCGTTTTCGATTTTCGCAACGATATGATGGCGTATATGGGATTTCTCTTCGAAACAGGTGCCGCTCTCAGGGGTGGCTCAATGCCAGTCAATCCAACGCCCGCGCCACACGCTGTGTTGGGTGTGCCACTGGACCTGCCGGGCGACGAGATTCTGGTCGGTATGGGTTGTTTCTGGGGCGCAGAAAAGATGTTCTGGCAGATGCCGGGTGTGCTGTGCACGTCCGTGGGCTACGCGGGCGGTGTGACGCCGAATCCGACCTACCGTGAGGTGTGCACTGGTCGTACCGGGCATGCGGAAGTCGTGCGCGTTGTTTTTGATTGCCCACTCGAGAGCGTGGTGAAGGCGGCGCTTGAGAACCACGATCCGACGCAGGGCAATCGCCAGGGCAATGACGTCGGCACGCAATACCGGTCGGTGTTCTATACGCACGCCGTGGAGACCGTGCGCCCCATTGTGGAGGCCTACGGGCGCAAGCTCGCAGAGCACGGCTACCCGCCGATCACCACGGAAGTGCGCGAGATGCAGCCGTTCTACCTAGCCGAAGAGGAGCACCAGCAGTACTTGCACAAGAATCCTGGCGGTTACTGCCCGGTGCACGCGACCGGCGTGTGCCTATAGCTCGATTATTGCGACGCCGATGATGATGAGCAGCAGGCCAAGCGCCTGCCGGTCGCTGATGCGCTCCTTGAAGAAAACGCGGGAACAGATCGTAGTGATTGTCAGCCCGATGGCCGCCCACAGCGCGTAGGCGATGCCGACGGGGACGCCGTGTTTCAAGGTGAGTGCGAGCATCACGTAGGACGTGACGTACAGGGCTGCGACCGGGATCCAAATGAGCTTGCTCCCGAACGTGGCGACGCGCAGTAGCAGCGTCGCGATGACTTCCGAAATGATTGCGCCAGCTAGGTAGATCATTTCTGCACCAAGTAGACGCCAGCGACGATGAATGCGATCCCGAGAATAGGGAAGGGATCGTGGAAAAGGACGGTCGCCAGGGTGGCGGTGAGTGCTACTCCGATGGCGGACCAGAGCCCATAAGCCATCCCCAGTCCCATGCCGGCTTTCAGGGTTTTGCTTAAGAAAAAGAAGGCAAAGAAATAGCCCGCGATCACCACAGGCCATAGCAATGGCTGGGTGAGGGCGGGCTCCAGGCACAAAGTGGCGACCACTTCCGTGGCAATGGCGACGCTCAGCGGAATCAGAGGTGGCACGCTTGTGGCTCCTGGTTTCTAGAAGATGATAGTCCCAGGATATTAGGCCTGCAGCTGCTCCACGACCTGTGCGAGGGTGCCTGCCTGGTGTGCGCCAGGGGTGAAGGTACCGTCGACAACTTCGGTGTTCATGTTGATGGATACCTGTGCGCGGGTGGTGCGCATGGAGAAGTTGCCGAGGACGGTGCGCAGCTGGTCGACCGCGCGGATGGCGCCGTCGTAGGAGTAGCCGATGAAGCCGGCCTTCTTGCCTGCGATCTCTATGCCGAGGGAGTCGATGGCGTTCTTCAGGGCACCTGGGATGCCACGGTTGTACTCGCCGGTGACGAAGATGTATGCGTCGTACTTGGCCATCGCATCGCCCCATGCCTGCTGCTCAGGGACGTCGTACTTGCCCTTGGCCATCATCGGTGGGACTGGGGAAGTAAACAGTGGCAGGTTGAATTCCTTGAGGTCGACGAGCTCTGCGCCTTCCACATTCTCCACTGCCCAGTCCGCGATTTGCTTGCCCAGACGGCCTTCACGGACGGAACCCAGTACGATTGCGATATTCATAATCACTCCAAGTTGTTGACGTTTTAACAAAAAATTCTAGCACTGTGCCCACTCTCTTCAACTCATTGCCTTTGGAGCCGCGTCGAATAGCGAGCGGGGTAGCTTACGTACCCGAATTTTTGTCGCTTGACCAGCAAAAGAACTTGGTTGAGTTGTCTCGTGGGGTGTCGCGGGGCATGGCTCGGCCCCGCCTTAAGTCGGGCGAGATGAGTGTGTTTATGCAGTCGCTGGGGCGCAGTACTTTTGGGCCGTCGGCTGCGCCGATGCCGCAGTGGGCGATCGATCTTGGATGCTGTGGTTTGCGGGAAGCCGTCAGGGTGGCGCCGGAGCTCAAAAGGGATTTTTGTCCGCAAATGTTGCTGATCAATTTCTATCCGCCCGGCGCCACGATGGGCATGCATCAGGATGCTGGCGAGCAGTCCAGCGCGCCCATCGTCTCAATTTCCATCGGAGACTCAGCGGTGTTTCGCCTGGGAAATGCAGAAAACCGCAACCGTCCGTGGCGTGATGTGCAGCTGCACTCGGGCGATCTCCTCGTTTTTGGCGGAGATCATCGCCGGGCATATCACGGCGTGCCAAAGGTGCTGGATGGCACGCTTCCGGAAGGTTGCGGTCTGGCGCGCGGGCGCCTAAACCTCACGATTCGGCAGGTTACTGGCCCTTGAGGTGATCCTTAGCCATGTCCTGTGCGCGGTCAACGTGCTGCTCGTGCTGGTTGCCGGTCTTGGCGTCGATAGCGTTGCCCGCCTTATCGACGACCATGTCTGCCTTCTCTGGGTTGTTAGCAGCAGCTTCCTTAGCCTTATCGAAAATGCCCATGTTGATTCTCCTTAAGTCAAGTAATTGTCTGGTGCGTTTCCCACGGTAGGGGCAAAGCAAAGGAAATTGTTGTCGATAGTGGCGGGGCTGACGCGCGACCTGCGGTTTTGCTATTGGTTGATATGTGATTGATGTCCAACCGTGATGAATGAAGGCATGAAAAAGCCGCGATCTCTCGCGGCATTGTTGTTTTAGAGGTTCTCTTCTGCAGGAGCTTCCTCTGGCTGAGCTGCCTGGCCGCCGTGCAGTTTTTCCTTTGCCAGTTTCTGGGCCTGGTCAACCTTGTCTGCGTACTTGCCGTCGGTCTTGGCGTCGATCATGTCGCCAGCCTTATCGATGACCTGGTCTGCCTTCTCGGGGTTCTGCTCTGCGAAGTCCTTGATCTTATCGAAGATTCCCATTGTGATGCCTTTCGTTTGGTTGTCTTATCAAGATTGTATGGCACATTCGCTACTTTCGATCTAGGAACAGTTGTTCGAAGAAGGAAAGGTGGTGTCCGTTGTCGCAATTACACTTGCAACCATGAATGAAAATCTGATCAATAAAGGCCTTGTTATCTGCGAAGATGGGCGAGTTCGCCCAGTGTGGGCAACCACATCTGACCTCTTGAGAACCTACTACGACAACGAGTGGGGAAGACCTCTCATGACGGAACGGGAAGCATTTGAGCGCCTGAGTTTGGAGTGCTTTCAGGCTGGACTTTCGTGGGAAACCGTGCTGAAGAAGCGCGACGCCTTCAGGAAGGCCTTCGCCGACTTTGATGTGGACACGGTCGCTGAATTTAATGACGCAGACATCACACGTCTGCTGGAAAACCCGGCAATCATCCGCAACGGAAATAAGATTCGCGCCACCATCAACAATGCGAAAGCAACCCAAAAGCTACGTGAACACGGCGGGCTGATCGCCTTCCTCGCCTCCTTCGCGCCGACGACCTGGAAACGACCAGCGTCTTTGGCAACGGCGAAAACTCAAAGCGAGGAATCCACTGCAATGTCTAAAGCACTGAAGAAGCATGGATTTAAGTTTGTGGGGCCCACCACCTGTTTCGCCCTGATGGAAGCCACAGGGCTCATAGACAACCGCGTGGTCGGCGCATCCGATCTAGAGTGGGCAGTATGAAGAAAACAGCACTCGTAACAGGAGCTTCCAGCGGTATCGGCGAAGCAACCGCCGAGGCCCTCGCCCGCGACGGCTGGGATGTTTTCGTCGCAGCCCGCCGCATCGACCGCCTCACAGACCTTGCCAACCGAATTGGTGGCACTGCAATTGAACTCGACGTCACGGACGCTGAGGCAGTGGCCAACATGGCACAGCAGTTCGACCGCCTTGACCTGCTGGTTAACAATGCGGGCGGAGCCAAGGGCCTCGATTCCATCGCCGACGCCAATGTTGACGACTGGCGCTGGATGTACGAAACCAACGTCCTCGGCACGCTCAACGTCACCAGGGCACTCCTGGACAAGCTACTCGCAGCAGAAGGAACCATCATCAACATTGGCTCTATCGCAGCATTTACTCCGTACAAGGGTGGTGCCGGCTACAACGCAGCGAAGTTCGGCGTCCGCGCAATGACCACGGTTCTCCGCCAGGAAATGGAAGGAAAACCACTGCGTATTACGGAAATCGACCCAGGACGCGTAAAGACCGACTTCTCTCTGATCCGATTCAAGGGCGATGAGGACAAGGCGAATGCCGTCTATGCAGATAAACTGAACCTGACCGCGGCGGACATCGCTGAGTCCATCCGCTGGGTTGCGTCACTACCAGCTCATATGAACATTGAGAACATGACCATCAAGCCGAGGGATCAACTGTGATTGTCACAACTACAAACTCTGTCGAGGGGCGAGAAATCTCCCAGTACTTGCGCGTTGTCGCTGGCGAGACGATCGTCGGCATCAATGTGTTCAAAGACTTCACAGCAGGGTTGCGCAATATCGTTGGCGGTCGCGCCGAAGCATACGAAGGCGAAGCCAAGGCAGCACGTGATAGCGCTCTCGCCGAAATGGTGGAGCGTGGCCTAGAGCTCGGTGCGGATGCGATCGTCGGTGTCGCCCTTGATTACTCCACGATGGGGCAGGCGAACAACATGCTCATGGTGAGTGCCACCGGCACTGCAGTGAAACTGGCGTAAGCTGATTCCTCATGTACGACGTCGGAATCAAAGACGAATCCATCAAGCTTGGCCAGTTCATCAAACTGGCCAACCTGGTGGAAACAGGTGGCGAGGCCAAAGAGGTCATCGCTGCAGGTCAAGTCACCGTCAATGGTGAAGTAGACACCCGCCGAGGCAAGACACTCCGGCACGGAGATGTCGTCTGCATCGGAGAAAGCTGCGCGCGAGTAACCGCAGCGGACGAAGATGAAGATGACTACTTCGATGAAGCCACCGCCAATGATGATTTCGACTACGAAAAGTGGAGGAACATGTAGCCATGCCAGCCTTTGAAGCACGACACGGAATGCCGATCTGGGTGGAACTGTCCACCTCCGACATCCGCAAAACCTCCCACTTCTACAGCGAAATCATGGGCTGGGAAGTCGCCGACGGTGAAGAATTCCGCATGGCTCGCTCCCAGGGCCTGCCAGTGGCCGGATTCGTAGCCCAGGCTGAATCCTCCATGCCAGACACCTGGATCACCTATTTCTACACCGAAAACATTGAGAACACTCTCGTTCGAGTAGCAGAGCTTGGTGGCCGAGTACTCATCGAGCCAACAGAAGTCACCCGTGGCACCATCTCAATCTGTGCCGACACCTCGGGCGCACTCTTCGGCCTCATGACCACCGAGGAACTCTTCGTCGCTGGTGGCGAACCAGGCACCTGCGCTTGGTACGAACTCACCGCAACCAACAACTATGAACGGGCCGTCGAATTCTACGAAGAGCTCTTCGGGTGGTCAACCAGCGCAATGACCAACGACGACCACAGCTTCAACTACACCACCGCCCTCGAAGAAGGCGCACCATTCCTCGGAATGTGGGATGCAGCCGGCCAATTCCCGCCACAAATTCCAAGCTTCTGGCAGACCTACCTTGGTGTCCTGAACGTCGATGAGACCGTTGCCAAGGTGGCTGACCTCGGAGGCACCGTCATCCGCGAACCATGGGACTCCGACTTCGGTCGCATGGCCCTCATCGCAGACTCCACTGGCGCGACCTTCACCCTCGCCCAGGTGCCAGAACCAATCGAAGAAGGCCGCGAAGAAGACCCACTCGAGGGCTTCGACCTCAGCCAATTCGGACTGTGACCCCACTCGAAGAAGCAGTCATCGACTACGTGTCCACCATCCCACGTGGACACGTAGCCACCTACGGTGAGATAGGCGAAGCCGTAGGCTGTGGCCCACGCCAAGTGGGGCGGATCATGCGCGACTACGGCGCACTCACCTGCTGGTGGCGAGTCATCCGCGCCGACGGAACCAGCGCCATCGCCGACAAAGCCCGCCCCCACTGGATCGAGGACGGGCTGCCACTAACAGAAAACGGTGTCGACCTAAAACAGATTTAGAAACTCCGCCACGGCCTGAATCTCCTCACGAGCAGCCTTCGGCGTCTGAATCCAATCGCCATTAGGCCTGGTCAGCAAGTAGTGATCAAAACCGGCGTCCTCAACGAGCGGACAACCATCAGCCAAACCCCAACCAATCGACGCGAAGGACTTAGCCTCCGCCACCTTATTGGTCACCAGAATTGTCGTGCCCGAAAGCTGCGCAGCAGCAGCCACCAACGGATGCCAATAATTATCCGTAGCAGGACCATCAGGACGGCCCCACGACGCCACAGCGGTCAGCCCAGACGGCTTCGACGGAGTGAACAACACCCCAAGCCCATGCTCAGACAACTTAATGCCCTCGGAAAACAACACGCCAGGCATCTCATGATCAGCAGCCGTACCCAGCTGCATCATCGCAGCATGCGTCAAACGATCAGGAAGTCGCGCCAGCCACTCCTCCAGATCAGATACCGGATAATGCTCCTCCACGTACGACTTAATCTGGTCGAGCTGCTCCTGCGGGCTCAGCTCACGATCCTGGCCACCAACAACGAAATCATCCACGATAATCAAGTATATGTTGTCCTTCGACACCGCCATCGGGCCCCTCACCGTCATCGCCTCCGAAAAGGGCATAACCCACGTGAACTTCACCCGCGGAGCCTCCGAGCCGACCGCCCTGGAAGAACAAGCCAAAGAACAAATTTTGGAATACCTCGCCGGCACACGAAAGACCTTTACGGTGCCCCTCGATCCGCCGGCCACCACGACGTTTCGGCAAGAAGTGTGGCGGAAAATGGCGTCGATAAGCTACGGCGAGACCAAAACCTACGCCGAGCTGGGCCCAGCCCGGGCCGTCGGCACGGCGTGCGCCAAAAACCCGCTGCCGATCCTCGTGCCGTGCCACCGCGTCGTGGCCAAGAACGGATTGGGGGGATATCTGGGTGGTTTGGACGCGAAACGACACCTGTTGCAGCTAGAAGGCCTACACTTGCAGCCATGAGTGGCGTCGCAGAAATCCTTCAAGCAGAACTAACCCCCAGCAAGGAAGAAGTCGTGGCCGGGTGGTGGCCGCGATTTCGTCAAGAAGGCGCATTCCGCCTGGTAGATCCCGCCGGGGAAGTGGGCATTGAAGTGCTGATCGGCACCGACGACGGCACCCGCACCCTCCAACTCCCACTCACATACCGCAGCGACGCCCTCAAAACCGGGCAGGTCGGCACCATGGAGCACAGCGTCCTCGGCACCCGCCACGTCACCAAAGCCACCCACGATCCCGTGGCAGTCGGCGAGTTCGTGCGCGTCATCCTCGCCGGCGACACCGAAGCCGAGCGTAGCGACGGCCAGCCGGCCCACCTACACATCCAAGGCACCGGCCAAACCCCCACCACGGAAATCACCGAGGTAATCATCGAGGACGCCAGCGAAGAACGCACCCTCGCGACTGCAAAAATCAATGGTGTGACCCGCTCCTTCGAACTGCGCCTGCCACGGCGACTGCTGCCGGTGAAATACCTCCGCGCCTCGCGAGTGCCATCGCCACGCAACATCACCGGCACGCTGCCCGGCTCCGACGAGCCACTCGTCGTTGCCGAGCTGATCTGGCGCGACCTCTAGAGGGGCAACAGACTAAACCCAAGCACAATCGCCATCCCGATGCAGACTCCCGGAACAGCAACGTCAAGTACTTGGTACAGCCGGTAGCGCCTCAAGGTGCGTCGTCCCGCCCCGACAGCTTCCAGCTGCTCGTGTTGGCGTCGGGATTCCTGTTGGGTAAGCGCCACGATGAGGCCCAACACCGCGGCCACGAACGCGATACTGAGGACGGTTAGCACGACCGCCACCAGCATAAATACTGGCCCGTCGGAGACTGGGGCGATCTCTAGCCCCGATGTTTGGCTCATGCGATGCAGCTCAATCGTCTGCACCATACCCGGCTCGCCTGGGAACAATGATCCCTTGTAATACAAGTTGCGGTCCCTGGCCATCGCAGGAGTAATCAACTTTCCCGGATTAGGCAGGCCAAGCTCCTTTTCAGTGACAGCATTACCCGCGAGAAGCTGGGCGCGGGCTGCCTCGCGGGTGGCATCATCCAGTGTGATGAAGTCGAGGATCTCAGGCTCGGCCACCAGCTCGTATGTGAATACGTCGAGCGGATACCAAGCCAATTGACCATCGTAAGAGTCGGTTGTGCCGTCAACTGGTGCATACACATCAACTCGAGTTCCATACTCGGATTCCAACTGCTGCAATTGCTCTTCAAATCCAGCCGGGGAATTCACAATGCCCGTAGTCCTCGCCTGCGTGCCCGCGACAAAAGCCTCATCTTTCGGCGCCGTGGTGCCCGCGAACAAGCCGAGTAAAGCAACTGCGATCGTAGCGAGAATGATCGCCCCGATAGCACCTGAACTGCGGAGATGGTTCCGGTGGGCGTCGCGAAGCGCCATGCTCGGCACAGGGGCCAGCAGCTTAGCGACGACCGGGAGAAGCGCCACCACAGTCCAGCCGCACATCGCCCCGCCGAGTGCAATGAGTGGAAGTGGGAGGAAGGGGTTCGATTTCGGCATTGACATCAGGAAGGCACCCAATGCGAGGAGCAGCGGGCCGGGAAATGTCAGCCAGGTGCGTTGTTTCTTGTGTCCTGTGAAGAGCAATGGGATCTGCGAGGAGACGACGGCGGAGAGGATGGCGAGTCCCGAGGTGGTGAGGCCGAGGATCCAGTCCCAACGCACGGGCTGGCCCGTGATGAAGCGCATAACGGCATCGGCAAGCAGCCAGGAAAAGGGCAGTCCGACCAGGGTGGCACCGAGGCCAAGGAGGAGGCCTTCGGCGGCGAAGACTCTGCGGATGAAGCCGTGGCGCGCGCCGACCTGGGAGAGTAGTTCGACGGTGCGGGACATGCGGGAATGGGCGACTGCGAAGAGCGGTGCTGTCATGCCCGCGGATACGATCACGAGGACTGCGACGAAGGAGCCGATGAACACCGCTCCGCCGATCGAACGGAAGAAGGCTTTGAGGAAGGGGCCCGAGTTGGTGGGCAGGGGTTGCGCTACATCGATCGTTACGTATTCCGCTGGAGGTTTGTCCAGGACAACCCACCATTTTCCGTGGTCGTTGGGGTTGAGACCTTCGCGGAAATCGGCGTAGTTGGCAATCGCTTGCGGGTAGTGGATCACGTCGTTGACGGTGAGGCCTCGCCCGGCAACGACTACGCGGTCGCCTTCCTTCACGCCGAGTGCTCGGGCGGTAGTGAGCGGCAGGTCGACGGTTCCGGCTGGCGGAATATGCAGGTCCTTGGTGGCTACTCTTGGTTCGAGCGCGGTCAGCCAATTTTCTGCCTTGACCTTGCCGTTTTCAAAGGTGGCCATATTTTGTTCGAGGGGCGAGAACCCAGGACCCGGGTCTTCGAGGGTTCGGACCTTGGTGATGGTGTTCGTGGGGTGCTCTTCCCAGCGTATCGCGGTGAACATCATCGAGAAGAAGCTGGTGACGAGCACAATCGGCAAGGCGAAGAGTAACACAGCGGCGATGGATCGGCCCCAGTGTTTGCGGATATCTCGCCAGGCTAGGCGCATCATTGCAGCTCACCATCCTTCAGGCGCACGGTTCGATCCGCGTAGGCAGCAAGTCTCGGTTCGTGGGTGACCAGGAGGCCGGAGGCGCCTTCGTCTACCCGGGCCCGAATGAGACGCATGACGGCGTCGGAATTGGCGGTATCCAGGGCGCCCGTTGGTTCGTCAGCCAGAATGACTGAGCGCTTGCCGATGAAAGCTCGCGCAATCGCCGCGCGTTGTTTCTCACCGCCAGAGACGTCGGCAGGGAACTGATCAGCTACCGCTCGAAGTCCGAGGTTCTCCAACTCCAGCAGGGCCGCATCCCGCGGGCGCGGAGTCCGGGCCAACTCCAGAGGCAGGGCAACATTCTCAGCAATGGTGAGCGTATCGATCAAGTTGTAGTCCTGGAACACGAATCCGAGGCGGTCGCGCCGCAGGTCAGCGCGCTGATTTGCGGTCAGGGTGGAGCAGTCCTGGCCGTCGATGATGACGCGGCCATGCGTCGGGGTTTCCAGCAGTCCGGCAATGCGCAGCAGAGTGGTTTTGCCGGCACCGGATGGGCCCATCACTGCGACAAGCTCGCCGGGGCTGACCTCCAGGGTGACATTCTTCAACACGGTGCGTTCGTGCATGCCATCTTGGTAGGTGTGGGTGATGTTGTCGAGCTTCATGATTGTTCCTCCAGGTAGTCGAGCCAGCGGGCCTCGGCTTCGAGATCGAAAATCTGACGCTGTTTGAGCAAATCGGCGGCGCCCTCGGCAGAACTGCGCACAAGCTCGCGCATCCGCGCCATGTTCGCCTCCCGCTGCGCCTTGATGAGCTGGTCGCGCTCCCGTGTGAACGCCATCTTGATCACGAGCTCATCGCGGTCATCAGCGGGCTTAACGACGGCCTGTTCCCGCCATTGCTGCAGTTGGGCCAAACCCGATTCGGTGAGGGCGAAAATGTCTGCCTTGCCCTCGCGGCCGACGACTTCAATGAGGTTGTCGCGCTGCAGGCGTTTGACGGTTTGGTAGACCTGGCCGATGTTGAGCTTCCAGGTGTTGTTTGTTCGAGCGTGGAATTCGTGCTGAAGCTGGGCGGATCCCATTGGTGCATCGGCCAGGATGCTGAGCAGGGCGTATGTGATGGCCATTGGGCTCCCTTCTTCAACTTACTTAGTAAGTTACCGGGTAAGTTAGGGGGAGTCAATAGATTGATAGGATTTGAACATGCTTCATGCGCACTGTATCTATGGCCACAAGCTTCCCTTAGGCCACATCGATCGAACATTCGTTATGGGCAAAATTTACGGATTTCAAGGACCAAACGGATCCGGCAAATCAACATTGCTGCTGACCATCGCAGGTGAGTTAGCCCCTTTGGAAGGGGAGATTACACATGAAGGGCAGCGTCCAATTGTGCGCATCGGGGACCCGATTTTCTACCCTGACCTCAGCGTTCGCGAGCATCTGGAACTGCTCCCCATCCCAGTGGAGGAGATAGTTGACCTTTGGCAATTAGAAGAGCTTGCGGACCTCCCACCGATCTGGCTTTCAAGCGGTCAGCGCCAACGAGTCTTCCTTGCTTCCCAACTGGAAATCCCAGCAGACGTGCTGATCATCGACGAACCCGAACGGCACCTAGATGCAGATTGGACTTCATTCTTGGCCAGTGAACTCCAGCGCCTGGCCCAGGACCGCATCGTGTTGATCGCCTCCCACTCACCAATCATCCTCGAGGCCTGCGACGAGTTGATCACGCTGTGATGCGCTTTTTAGAGAAGATCTCCGGCTTCCTTTACCCGATCGTGCTGATTGGAATGATCGGTGGCTTCGCCTGGCAATTCATCTCGGTGCCACAGTTAACTCTGGCTCTCAATCCTTCGGTGTTAGACCTGCTCTCCGGCGGTGCCGCAATGCTCATAACGAGCTACCTGGCTGAACGATTGATGCCACTGCGGGCGCTTTCTGAGCTGCGTTGGGTGTACAAGTTGCGTCCCAAGAACCAGATGCGCACATTCGATTGGGTATCGGTTGCCCAGCTAGTGGTGTTCTTCTTGGTTTTCAACGTTGTGCATCCCGGGCTGGGGATCGCGGCAGTGATCACGCGTTTGGTGGCGGGATTGGTGCGCAGGCGCAGCCTGGCCAATTTGCTGCAAGCAGGTAGAACGCGGGGATTTGGCATGGTCCAAGACAGCTCTCTGGTGTCGGAAGTCCTTGCGGCCCAGTGGATCCGGCACTGGAAGCAACTTCCAGGGCCAGTTGTCCTGCGACGCTACCTCAGGCGTTCGTACCTGATCCTCGCGGCGGTGGCGCTGTTTCTCTATGCGAGTGCCACGAGCTATCTATTGGGAAAATACGTGGTGATTCTCTTCGCGGTCTGCTGGACCGTCCTTGGCGCCGAAGCGTACCGATGTGCTGATCTCGGAAAACTAAGGCGCAACAAGCGAGCCGAAATTGCAGTATTGGCGATTCACAGCGTGGTCGGCGCCGCAATCTGCCTCGTGTTTATCCCAATGGTCTGGTGGAAACTAGCGCTGCTCGCAGCTGCTTTGGCCTGGGGGTCCTACCGGCGAGGCAGACCACGACGGATCACGACCTTGACCTATTCCGATCATGGAATCGGAGTGTCCGTTCCACCGGAACTCGTTAGTTATTTCTTCTCTGGACTGATCGCGCCCGTCGTGGTGGCTGTCTTGATTGCATAAGTATTGACTACAGCTCGAAAGAGCTACCAGATCCGAACTCGCTCGGACGCTGGCAGGGCCATCTCGCCGACCTCAAATGCCTCGTAAAACTCGTCGATGTTCGCGACAATGACGTTGCAGCGGAACTCGGCAGGGGAGTGCGGGTCGATCGCGAGGTATTGCTCCGCCATCTCTGGACGAATCGCGGTGCGCCAGATCCGTGCCCAGGACAGGAACAGCTCTGGCAACTCCTCGCGGGAACCGCCGGACATGAGGTAAGCGGTGACGGCGATGCCAAGTCCGCCGAGGTCACCAATGTTTTCACCCAGCGTAAATTCGCCATTCACGCCCTTGATTCCTGGGCGACCTGCCAGAACAGAAGGGATCAGCCCGTCGAACTGCTTGACCAACTTGGAGGTCAGCTCGGTGAAAGCCTTGCGATCCTCCTCGGTCCACCAGGAGTTCAAATTGCCGTGGCCGTCGTAGTGCGAGCCCTGGTCGTCGAAGCCGTGCCCGATCTCGTGGCCGATGACGGCGCCGATGGCGCCGAAGTTAGCGGCGTCGGAGGCTGTCGGATCGAAGAACGGAGCCTGCAGAATGGCTGCTGGGAAGGTGATGTCGTTGACCACTGGGTTGTAGAAAGCGTTGACGGTCTGCGGGGTGGTGACCCATTCGTCGCGGTCGGCAGGCTTGCCCACTTTACCCAGCTCATAGTCATGGTTGAACGCGGAAGCTGCACGGATGTTGTCCAGCAGCGAGTCGCCAAAAGTGAGCTCCTCAAAGGAGCGCCATTCCTCTGGGTAGCCGATCTTCGCGCGGAACAGGCCGAGCTTTTCCAAGGCCTTCTCGCGCGTTGCAGGCGTCATCCACTCGAGCTGAGAAATGCGGGACTCGTAGGCCTTGAGCAGCGCGGCGACCAACGCATCCATGGCTTCCTTGTGGGTTGGCGGGAAGTGTTCGGCCACGTATGCCTTGCCGATCTCCTCGCCCACCTGCGATTCCACCAATCCGACTGCGCGCTTCCACCGGTCGCGTTGCTCGGTGGCGCCGGTCAGGGTCCGGCCGTAAAACTCCCAGTTGGCGTGGGAGATCTCTTCGCTGAGGTAGGCCGCGCGATCGCAGAGAATGTGCCAGGTGAGCCATGGCGTCCAGTCCTCGGTCTCCAGCAAAGACGCCAGCTCGGTGGTGAACGATGGCATCATGTTGACCACGCGGTATTCCGGAACATCTGCGGCGCGCAGCAGGTCCTGCACCGAAGCTGGCAGGTCTTCGAAAGCACACGGGTTGAAGGTCTTTTGCGCGTCGCGCGCTTCCACGTTGCTCCAGTGCGCAGCGGCAAGCTTTACTTCCAATTCCAGAACAGCCGGCGCCAGGTCCGCCTTGTCCAGGTAGCCGAGCATGCGCTCAACGTGCTCTTCGTAGGCGGCCAAAACGTCAGGATGCTCGCGGTAGTACGCCTCGTCGGGCAGCCCGAGCCCTGCCTGGTAGAGGTACACCAGGGACTCTTCCGACGCGGAATCCTTGGCCACGTACGCGCCGATAGGTGCGGAAATTCCGGTGCGCCACAGCTTGCCGATCGCCTCCGTCACCGGCAGTTTCAGCATCTCCAAGTCCGCTTCGAGTGGGGCTACGCCCAGCTCATTCAACACTTCGGTGTCCATGAAGCCGGTGTACAGCGGGTGTTCTTTCACCAATTCGTGGACGGCTGCCTCGGCGTCGTCGCGAAGCTTGTGGAACGTGCCGTCGACCGCGCGGTCCTCGGGGATGACGTGGGTGGCGAGCCACCCACCGTTGACATGTTCATATAGGTTGTCCATACCCAACTATCCTAAGGCTTATGCCCTCCTTCCGACTCAAACCTCGCCTGCCCCTGTGGCGCATCGGGGCGGTGGTGGCGGCTCTATTGCTGGCGCCGTTGCTGCTCGACCTGGTCACCCCGCGGCTTGTCGACGACCACAGTCCCGTCACCCTCGGCGCCGCTGGGAACCCGTGGGAGAACGTCATCGAATGGCCGGAAGGCGGGGAGCTGGTGTGCAAGAAGGCCGGCGACATAATGATGCCGGCCTGGGATTGTGACGGCACGATGATTCACGCGATGATGGTCGAGGGGAGCCGGGACGAGGAGAACACGTTGAAGCGCGCGATGCGCTCGATCCTCATGGTGCCGGCGAACGAGGGCAAGTTTGTTCGCGATGACGGAGTTCTGCTGTTTGAGACCGATGAAGGTATCGCGATTTCGCAGGAGGGGACCGGGGACTTTGAGGGACAGACGATGATTGCCGTCGTGACCGGTGAGAAGCAGCGCCCGTACTCGGCTGTGATTTTGCATGACATGCGGGGTGGCGACGGCCCACTGCCAGACCTGAGTGAGATTGGGGCAAAGGCATGAACCGCACTTGGCCAATGATTGTCCTGGTCGCGCTGGGTCTTCCTGGGTGGTTGATCAGTTCGGCGTTCAATACGATCATTTCCCCAACTGGCATGGCGATTGGACTGCTGTTTGTGGCCATCGAGCTGGTCGCGGGAATTTTGTTGTTCCGGGCAGGTCCGCTTTGGCCGTCGGCGGGCAAGCTGTACGTGGCTAGCTGCCTGGTGTGGGGGTCGCTCATGTCGTTGGTCCTAGTCTTTCCGGCCTCTTTGGCGTGGATGAGTATCACGGACAAGTTGGGGTGGGACATAGTTGCTGCGTCGTTTTCGGGTGGGTATCCCGAGGAGATCGCGAAGGCTGCGGGCGTGCTGGTGATTTTGTACGCATTCCGCAAGCTCAACCGGCCATGGCACGGCTTTGTTACCGGCGGACTGGTTGGCCTTGGCTTCGAAGTGAACGAGAACCTCATGTACGGATCCATGGGGGCGACGATGGATCCGAACAGTGATGCCGAAGGTGCGCTCATGATGTGGGGCATGCGCCTAATGGCTGGTCCGGGTCTGCATATTGTGCTCAGCGCGTTGGCGGGTTGGGGCGTTGGGCTTGCCCTCTTCCGAACGAAATCTCTGGTCGCGCTGTGGTGGGTTGGCCTGGCCTTTGTGCTGCACTTCCTATGGAATCTCATGATTCCGCATGAGACTGCACTCATTGGGCATTACGTGGTTATGTCGCTGCTGATCTATCCGACTTTCATTTGGGTCTATATACGCGCCGTAAAAATGAAAAAATCGGACAATTCTTACGTGTTGCTAGTGTGACTTATGTGAAAGTTGTGTACATTTGGGGACATGCGAATTTCTCGAGCACTGCTTCCCCTGCTCCTGTCCGCCACCTTGCTGACCCCATCAGCCATCGCCACCGGCCACAACGCCCCTTCTGGCGTTGACGTCGCCAGCTGGCAAGGTGCCATTGACTGGTCTGCCGTCAACCAGTCCCAGGACTTCGCCTTCATCAAGGCCACCGAGGGCATCGGCTACCAGAACCCGCAGTACACCCACGACATCCAGCAAGCCCGCAACAACGGGCTCGTCGTCGGCGCCTACCACTACGCGCGCCCGGGCACGGACCCAGTAGCTCAGGCAGCCGAATTCGCGGCCGCCTACAACGCACACCCACAGGACCTGCCTCCGGTCATGGACCTCGAGCAAACCGACGGCCTCGGCCCAGCCGAACTCCAGGCCTGGACCCGCACCTTCCTTGGTGAAACCGAACGCCTCACCGGTCGCACCCCAATCGTCTACACCTACCGCTACTTCTGGCAGCAGGACATGGGCAACACCACCGAGTTCAAGCGCTACCCACTGTGGCTCGCCGCCTACCAGAACGAAGTCCCAGGTCAGCTCCCTGGTGGCTGGGATCAGATGGCCTTTTGGCAGCGTGCCGACGATGGCCGCGTCAGCGGCATCCACACCCCAGTGGACATGAACCTGTTCAACGGAACCCCAGGACAGCTCGCCGGATTCTCCGGCTACGGCGGAGTCCTCGCCCCAGGTGAAAAGGTCGCAACTGGCTTTGATCTTGGCGGATCCGCGAAGGAACTCATTCTGGCGCTGCTCGCGGCAGCAGGCGCAATGGGAGTCATGCCTGCTGACCAGGCCGGCGCCCTCGCACAACAGCTCGGTGGCGCAGCCGGCCTTCAAGGAGACGTGGCAGGCGCACTCGGAGGCCTGGTGAAGGACCTCGGCGGCAACCTGCCAGTCGGTGATCTGCAGGCCATGGCCCAGGGTAACTACACCATCGGTGATCTCCTCTTGCTGCTGAATGCGGCAGGGCATAAGGCGCCTTAAGGAGTCGCGGAACCCGCGACAGCGATAATCCCCGTTAGATATTGACCACTTCAAAAGTGCTACAGGGCCAATATCTAACGGGGATTATCGTTGGGGCGGCCGCCGCCCCACCGCGCCGTCCCTCCCTACGAAGGAAGACCATCCCGCAGGCTGCGGTACCGGCTGGCGCTGTCTTCGTCTAGCCCGGTGAATTCGACGTGGGTTCCGCGGTCTTCGTATTTCCTGGCGATTGCGTCGAGGGTTGCCACGGCTGAGCTGTCCCAGATGGTGGCGTCGGAGAAGTCGATGACCACGGTCGATAGTGGTCGCGAGTAGTCGAAGAAGTAGATCAGGTCATTGCTGGATGCGAAGAAGAGCTGGCCGGAGACCAGGTATCCGGTCGGGGTGGGAGTCACGGACACCATTTGGGCGACGTGGCGCGCGAAATTTACCATCGCGACGAGGACGCCGGTAACCACGCCGATGGCCAGGTTGTGTGTGGCCAGAGTGACAGCCACGGTGCAAACCATGACCAGCGTTTCGGATAGTGGCATCGCCTTCAGTGTTGCGGGCCGCACCGAATGCCAATCGAAAGATCGCAGCACGACGATCAACATCACGGCCACCAGAGCTGCCATCGGGATGAGGCCCACTACGTCTTGAAGTGCCATCAGCAGCACGAGCAGGAATGTGCCGGCGAGCAGGGTCGATAGCCTGGTTCTGGCGCCGACTTCCTTGACGTTGATCAGGGTTTGCCCGATCATCGTGCAGCCACCCATGCCTCCGAACAGGCCCGACACGATGTTGGCCACTCCTTGCCCTGCGCTTTCCCGCGCTTTGGAACTGTGAGATTCGGTGATGTCGTCAATGAGCTTGGCCGTGAGCAGCGATTCCATCAGCCCCACCAGTGCCATTCCCAGCGAATAGGGTGCGATGATCCGGAAGGTTTCCCAGGTCAGTGGCACCTGAGGTATGAGCAACGTGGGAAGTGAGGTCGGGAGTTTCCCTTGGTCTCCCACCGTTGGCACGGACCAGTCGAAAACGCTGCACAGGACCGTGAGTAGGACAACGACTACTAGTGGGGCGGGGATGGTCGTCGAAAAGCGTGGCAGGATCAGCAGCAGCGCGACGCCCACCGCAACCAGCGGATACACCAGCCATGGCACGTTCATGAGGTGGGGCAGCTGGGCCATTAACACCACAAGTGCGAGGGCGTTAACGAAGCCGACCATCACGCTGCGGGGCAAAAAGCGCATGAGCTTTGCGACGCCTAAAGCCGCCAAACCCAGCTGGAAAACGCCGGCGAGGATCACGGTTGCGAGGAAGTAGTCCAGGCCGTAATTCCGGGCGACCGGGGCGATAACCACGGCCACGGCACCCGTAGCGGCGGCGATCATTGCTGGGCGACCGCCGGTGAAGGAAATGACGATTGCCATGATGACGCTGGAAAACAGGCCGACCGCCGGATCCACTCCCGCGAGAACTGAAAAGGCAATCGACTCCGGGATCAGGGCTAAGGCGACGATCAGGCCACCGAAAATTTCTTTCCTAAGCTGCCCCTTCGTTGTGAAGGCGTATCGGAAAGAGCCGGCGATGGATACCGGGAGAGTGGATTCAGCGTAGGCCACGGAACAAGCCTTTCGGGGTAAAGAAAAAGCAGACTGCAAAATCTTACAGTCTGCTTGATCATTACTCTGCGGTTTGCATCGGTCCTGGGTTCCAGAGGCCGGAGCGCTGGATCACGCGGTGGTCGATGACGGCCTCGTCAGGTGCTTCGCCTCGCGTGTTGGTGCGCGGGGTGTAGCGGGTGATGGAGCCCCAGTCGCGGTGCCAGTCGTCCTTCAGGTAGCCAGGGATTTCAACAGAGGTGTTGACTGCTTCGGTCACGCCGAGCACGCCGCCACCTGCGTAGTCCATCACTGGAGACAGGGTGACCTTGCCTGGGTGGTCTGGGGCGACGCGGAACTTCGGCAGCTCTGCGACGCCGGCGAAGTGACCGAAGGTGCGCTGGCAAGGGAACTGCAGTGCAACGGCCCAGTCGAGCAGGCCTGGGTCTTCGGAGCCGATGACGTCGTTCAGCGACTCGAGTTCAGGCGCGCGTGGTGGCAGGAATGCGAGCCACTGCTCTGGGTCGAGGTTGCTGTCCTCGGCCACGATGCGCACCGCGTTTGCCTCTTCTGGGATGGCAGACATCGGGACGCGCAGGTTACGCCACGATGGGGTTGGTCCGATATCGAGTGGTTCGAACTTGCCCACATTGGTGACGGAGGACCCGTTGACGGTGGCGTACTCCACGATCAGCTTCTGGCCCTTTTGCTCCACGCCGTTGATGTCGTGGTGGTAGATGCGGCCGGCAGCGGAGATGACCACCAGTGGGGTCTTTTCGGATCGCTGCGGCAGCTTGTACCAGGAGCTGGTCAATTCACCTGGGAACTGTGGGCCCTCGGTGAAGGAACCGACCACTGGGATCTTGGTGTGGTCGAGGCCGAATGGCAACTGGGCCTTGGAGCCGTTGACGCCGAGGTCGTCGCGGACGCCACCGGAGTTACCGGTCTGCTGGCCGCCGCCGGTTTCCGTGGTGTCTTCCTTAGCGGTCGCGCCGCCAATGGTGCCTTCGGATTTCTCCACGCCCACGGCCTCCGCGTTGATGGAGGTTGGGATGTTGTTGGCTCCGAAGCCACGCGGATCATTGGCTTCCAGAGACTCACCGAGCGGGGTGCCGTCGACCGTCTCGAGGAAGGAGTCGTTGGAGTTGGTCTCCAGCATGGCGTCGTTGGCCAGCGCGCAGTGATCGCCCGCGGCCGCGCGGATGTTGCCGAGGCCGACCGAGTACGCCGGGTACTGGGACACGAAACCCTTACCGAGGCTAGCCACAGTGAACACAAGCACCAGCGCGGACACCACTGCGATTGGGGACGCAGCCAGTCCCTGGAAGCGCTGCAAACGCGCGCTTTGCGACGCCCGCAGTTCCTCCAACTCGCCCGCAGCTTCCGCCTGCGCGGTGCGAACGTCGGAAATGAAGGACTGCACCACGCCGATGAGCAGCACCAGCAGCGAGATGCCCAGCATGACGCTGGAGGCCTCGATGCCCTTGAGCTGGACCGTCTTGTCGTACCAAGGGATGCCGAAACTGGAGATGTACCACCAACCATTCGGGCCGGAGAGGCAGAACGCCAGCACGAAGAGAATGCCACCGAACAACAGGGTGCGGGAGCGCGCAGACTTGAGCGCCATGTGGGACAGGGCTACTGCTGCCAGGCCTGCCATGGCAGCGCCGATGCCTGCCCACACGCCGAAGTGGTGGGTCCACTTGGTTGGGGTGAACATCATGAAGAATAGGGTGCCCAGGAAGGTGAGCAGCAGGCGCAGCGATGGCCCCTGCGCGGATCCTGGAACGCGGCCGTTGCGCAGCATGGAGGCAAGCACCAGGGCGACGGAGACGAACACCATGATCACGGCGAAACGACGCGTGAAGGAGCCGTCCACCGTCTGGCCCATGAGGGATTCGTAGCGAACCCATTCCATGTACCACGCCAGGGCAGGACCCTTGTCCGCGCGGACGCGGATGGCTTCCACCACGGTGGTGAGCGTCTGGTCGCCGAACACCGCGAGCAAAATAGCGGTGCCTGCAGCCAGGAACGGCGCGATCATGGCCATAGCAGCCGGGAAGGTGCCCTTGCCACCGTGAGGGGCGCCCAGCAGTGGCAGGCGTCGATAAATGATGCGGATCAGGCTGGAAAGGCCAGCCAGCAGCGCGGCGACAGCCATGAGGCCGGTAGGGCCAGCGCCGAGCGACAGGGTGGCCACGATGACCGCGATGGCGGCTGGCAGCAGACGGGAGGTTGCGATGGCGCGCTCCATGCACACCCAGGTCAGCAGCGCGCCGAGGGCGATCACTGGCTCTGGGCGGGTGCCGTTGTTGTAGACGATCCAGAAGCTCAGGAAGGAGAACGCCGCAGTCCAGTGCGCTACTCGACGATCGCCAATGCGGGTGCCCAGGCGAGGCAGCACCTCGCGGGTGATGAGCAACCACACAATCCAGCCAGCAAGAAGTGCAGGCAGACGCATCCAAATCGAGCTGGTGGACACGCGGGCCATCACGGAGAGCAAGTCATAGTATGGCGCGCCGAATGGGGACTCGGGGACGCCGAACCAACGGTAGTAGTTGGCCATGTAGCCCGAGTCGTGGGACAGGCGGGCCATGGTGAGCAGGTAGCCGTCGTCTGCAGTGTTGGCACCGATGAAGTGCCACAGCAGGAGGATGCCGCCGACGAGGCCGTCGAGAGGCTTGAACTTCCACCACTCCGGCGGGAAGAAGTTGCGGGAGCGACGGCCGTCGAGAATGTCCATGCGGTGCAGGCACCACAGGGCGACGATGAGGCAGGCCACGCCCAGGAACATGGCCGCGTACTTGATCAGGCTCGGGCTGGACGTGAAGCGGGAGTTGATCTCGACGTGGGCGTTGATGCCGTCGACGTGCTCCTCGCTAGGCAGGTCAGTGTAGATGCCCGTGAGCTGCGGGCGGACATCGCCTTCGACGACCTCCGTCTTATCGCCAAGCTTGACGGTAGTTTCCGTGGCAGTGGAGTGAACCTCCAGTACGCCACCCGCAGGAATCTTGTCTTTAGGGACGCTGAGCGGGACGCGGTCACGAACGATGACGTCCAGACCTTGCGCGGTGGAGCGGACGAACATGCCACGGGCGGTGGCGTCCTTGGAATCTGCAGGCAAAGTGCCCAGCACCATCCACTCATGGTCCGGGAGCTTATCGGCTGCGCTCACCGGCACCTTCAGAGTGATCTCCTGCGGGGCATAGGACAGCAGTGGGGCATTGACGCTGTTCAAGCCCTTTTGTGGCCAGTCAAACGACGACTGCGTTTGACTAACCGGGAGGAAAGGCGTGAGGACGAAGAGAAGAAATCCGGCCAGGCCTGAAATGATTGCGGTGGACTTTAACCAGTTCGGGGCTAGGTTGGCTGCTTTTGACACAAGTATTTACTCTACGTCACTGGCTTAACAACCACCACAAATGGACCTACCTGCTTGAGAGCCCATCCGGCGAAAACCTCCGGGTTAAAGTACACGCCGCGGGAGCGGACATTCGGATTATTTGGGTAGATATCTTCGGCGAGATCGTACTTCCACTTGCTCTCCGGGTCAGTGCTATCACCGTGCAGGATGAACACCTGCGGGGCAGGCCAGGGCGCCTTGGCAACCTCAGCCTGGAACGCTGCCGGATCCTTCAAATCCTTGTGGGAGCGGGTCGCCCACTGTTCGATGAGGTCGTTGCGGACCTCGAATTCTCCGAGTGGGTTGGCGTAGTGGCTCGTGAAGGCCTGGAAACCGTAGTACGGGTGGAAGGAGAAGAAGTCTTTCGAGTCCGTCAGCACGACAGTCTTGGTCGGCTCGTAGCCCTGTTCCTTAATGAAGGCGTCGATCTCCGGGTAGTACTTTGCAGAATCAGCCGGGAAGCGGTCAGCGCGTTCGCCATTGCCGTCGGTGTCGGTGTACGCGAGGTCAATGGCCACCTTGTTGCGGTCTGGAATCTTCTGGGCGTAGACGATGCCTCCGGCCAGCAGGACGACCAGCATCAGCGCCGTCATTTTCAGCTGCAGCTTCGCATCGCTTGGGTCGGAAAGGAATCGAGAAGCATTATTGAGCCGGAACTCAGCGATGCCGAGCACGCCAGCGGTAGCCATGATCACGGCCACTAGGATGTCGAGGCGGAAGCCGAGAAGAGTGTTGCCGGTCAAGGTGAACACCATGGAAGCGATCACCCAGCAGTACACCACGATCAAGGTCAGCGCCATCGCACGGACGTCATGACGGTCGAAGTGGAAGATCAAGAACGCCAGGCCGATGAGACACAAACCACCGATGAGCGTGAAAGAAAAGAACGGCATCGGCACCTGAGTGCCTTCCCACGGCAGGTAGTGGGTCGCGCTGGAGCCACTGGTTGGGGCGCCGGAGAGCACCTTCCACAGGTACGGGCCCCACGCGAGCGCCGCAATGGCCATGGAGCTGATACCAACGACGAACAGCTTGATCACCGGGCCCCAGGAACGCTCAACCACGACGGCGTACAGCATAGCGATCGCCACGACGCTGAGCGCAATGGCAGCCGTGAAAATGGTGTACGTAGCGGCGGAAAGGCCGAGGTAAACCGCAAGGCCAGCAGCGCCGGTCCACTTGTTTGCCAGGGCGTGCGCCATCATCACGGAGGCGGCAGGGACGCCCATCGCCACGATGCCGGCATAAGGCTCTTCTGGGCTCATCACCAGGAAGATAGACATCGTGACCAGCGCAATTCCGACGGCCACTGGCAGGCTACCGGCTAGTCGCTGCCATACGGGCACCAGCACGCAGCCCATCATGGCGATGGACACGATCGCCCAAGGCTGATATGCCTCCCAGCCCGTAAGTCCCAACAGGTTGGCAAAGCGACCACCGAAGAAGAACCAGCCGGCCGGGTAGAAGGTTGGCAGGCCCATGTAGTTCATGTCCCCAAGCCCGAATTCCGCGGTGGTACGGGTGAGGAATTGGGTGCGGAATCCCTGGTCAACGGTCACGCCGTCGAGGTACAGGCGGGTTGCGGACAGTGGCAGGGCGATGGTTGCCACCACGAGCGCCGCCGGGGAAAGGTAGCTCACCAGGTAGGTGAGGATCTTTCGCCAGCGCGGGGTTTCTTTCCCTAGCTGGCCGTCGCGGAGCCAGAAAAATGTGAGGACGCCGACGACCAGGAGGATGAGGACGACTCCTGCCGTCGATAAGGCGCGGGAGACGTAAGAACCACCAAACGCTGGCAAGTTGGTCGTCTTGATGACGAACCAGCATGCCAGCGTGAAGAGGAAGCCACCGAGGGTGGCTGCGAACATCGCGAGGAGGGTGGAGCGGAAGCTGAGTCGATCAGCGGTGAATTTCTCGTCGACGTTCATATTCTCTCTACATATTAGATGGGCAACTTTCGGAAAATTGGCTTAGGAACGTGCTGGAGTGCGAGCATGACCAGCTGGAATGCTGGGTGAATCCACAGCTCTTCCTTGCGGTTAAGCACACCAGACACCACTGCCTTGGCCACGTCTTCGCGGTTGACGGTCAGCGGAGCTTCCTTCACACCTGCGCTCATCTTAGTGCGCACCTGGCCCGGACGGACAACCAGAACGTTGATGCCGAACTCGCGCAGTGCCTCGCCGAGCTGGGTGTAGAAGCCGTCGAAGCCCGCCTTGGTGGAGCCGTAGACGAAGTTGGAGCGGCGAACCTTCACGCCAGCGACCGAGCTCAGCGCCACGATCGTGCCGTGCTGCTGCTGCTTCATGCGCTCCGCGAGCAGCACGCCCACGGACACAGCGCCGGTGTAGTTGATCTGTGCGGCTTCCACGGCCTTGGCCTGGTTCTGCCACTGCTCTTCGTTGTCGCCGAGCACGCCGAAAGCGACGATAGCAACGTCGATGTCGCCCTCGATCTTCTCGAACAAAGCTGGGTGCGCATCAAAGTCGGTGGCGTCGAACTCGAGGAACTCCGCCGTACCGCCGAGCTTTTCGACGGCCGCGATTGCGCTTTCTGGCTTGGTGCGGTTAGCCAACGTGACCTTGGCTGGGCCCTTGGACAGGAACTCTTCGACGATTGCGAGTCCGATGTCAGAGTTGCCACCCAGTAACAGGATGTGTTGTGGCTTGCCTACTGCGTTCAGCATTTACTTTCCTCCCAGTTCGAGGCGTCGGGACATGTCGGAGGCGAAGACGCCGGTTGGGTCGATCTCGTTGCGGATCTTCAGCCAGCCTTCCATGCCTGGGTACATCTTGTGGAAGTTCTCCGCAGAGGTGCGGGATTCCTTGGCCAGGTAGAGGCGACCGCCGAATTCCATGACGCGCTTGTCGAGGTCGTCGAGGAACTTGCCGAGGCCCGGCTTGATTGGGAAGTCGACACAGACGTTCCAGCCTGGCATTGGGTAGGACAGTGGAGCCTTGTTGCCCTCGCCGAACAGCTTGAACACGTTCAGTGCGGAGTAGTGACCGGACTTCTGAATGTCCTTGACGATCTCCTTGAATGGCTCCACAGCTTCGCGTGGGACCACGAACTGGTACTGCAGGAAGCCCTTCTTGCCGTAGCCACGGTTCCACTCACCAATGAGGTCAAGTGGCTGGTAGAACTGCGTCAGGTTCTGGACCTGGTTCTTGTACTTGCCGGACTTGATCCACCACAGCTCACCGATGGTGATCATGGTCAGCTTGTTCATGGTGAAGCTTGGGAAGATGTCTGGCACAGTGACCAGCTGTGGAGCGTTGAACTTCAGCGGATCCTTGGCCAGCTTCGGGTTCAGCTCTTCCAGCTGTGCGAGCGTTGCCAGGGAGCCACGGGAGATGGCTGCACGACCCAGCTTTGGCTCTGGGGAGATAGCGTCGAACCAGGCGGAAGAATAGGTGTAGTTCTTCTCGGAGCCGTCGGAGTGGAACTCGATGGTTTCGTCCAGGTTTGCGGTGAGATCGCCGTCTGCGATGAAGTAGGCGGTCTCGGTGCGGGTCATCTTGATGCGGGCGCGCAGGATGATGCCGGTAAGGCCCATGCCACCGACGGTGGCCCAGAAGAGCTCACCCTTTGGATCGTCTGGGGTGCCTTCTGGCTCCAGGTGCAGGATGCGGCCGTCGGCCACCAGAAGTTCCATGGAGACGACGTGGTCGCCGAAGGAACCTGCAGAGTGGTGGTTCTTGCCGTGGATGTCTGGTCCGATTGCGCCGCCGATGGTGACCTGGCGGGTGCCTGGCAGAACCGGAACCCAGAGGCCGTAAGGCAGGGCTGCCTTCATCAGCTGGTCAAGAGTGACACCGCCGTCGACGTCGACAATGGCGGTTTCGGTGTCAATGGAGTGGATCTGGTTAACCGGCTGCATATCGACAACCAATCCACCTGCGTTTTGGGCTGGGTCACCGTAGGAACGGCCCATACCGCGGGGAATGATGCCGCGGTCGTTCTTCTCTGCAGCTTCCTTGACTGCGCGAACGATCTGCTCCACGTCCGGCGTGGACAATACCTGCGCAGTTGTAGGGGCAGTGCGGCCCCAACCTGTCAGTACTTGTTGAGTAATCACGACCTCAAGGCTACTCGCGTTTGACGCCGGTCGCTTGTCCCCACAAATGGGGGGTCGCTCACATTTTTGGGTTCTCGAGCTGAACTGGAGTTTCGGCAGAAGTTATAAGATCCCATCAATCTGGGTTGCTTGAAGCCTGCTGACGTGTCCTGCAACACTGGGCACTCCAACCAACCAACAAGAAAGGATTCATCATGGATCTCGGACTTCTGTTTGATGGCATCGTTAACTCTGTCAAGGCTCTCTTCGAGGTAGCTACCGGCTCTGCAGAGGGCATCTTCGCTACCGTTGAGTACCTCTTCGACAACACCTCTTCTGCACTGGGCTCCTCTAAGTAAGAGCTAGTACAGGTCTAGAAGGTCCCGGATTTCCTTGGGCAGGTCTTCCTGCTTGGTGATCGTGGGCCCTTCATAGCTTTCCAGGATTTCGTAGACCCGAACGCGGGCCACGGAATCAAGGAGAGGTAGTTCCTGGGCCAGCATCATCGTGAGCTCATTGCTCAGCGGTGTGTTGGTCATTTCCGCAGCCGTGTGTTCGGTTGCGGTTTTTTTCTTCATAAATCCGAACATGAGGCCATACTAGTAGGTATGGACGATCTAATTTTGAGTGTTTCTGTGGGCGTTGCCACTGCGCTGCGCAAGCCGTGGTCTCGATTGGGTGCGCTGGCCGCTGGTGTTGGCGCCGTCGCAGTCATTAATTCCGTTGACGATGATCCAACGAATGACCCAGCTGTGGTCATCGACCGCGTGCGTCAGCGCATCGGCGATATCGGCGACGAGCCGGGCCCAAGCTCCGATATGCCAGCTGGTGATCTGGGCTCCCCAGTACGCACCTGGGCGATTATCGGCGGCGCTGTTCTCGGTTTGATTGGTCTTGCGAAGATCGATCAAAAGGTTTTGAAGAAGACCCCTTCTCGTGTCGCTGCGGGCCTGGTCACGGGCACCGCCACTTACTTGTACTGCCAAAGTGTCGCTTAGCGCTTAGCATTCGAAGCGTGAGCTTCGTTCCAGTTTCTGATCCCACCAAGCAGCGCCCGCTGCGTCGCGAACCTGCGACGCCGGGCCAAGCTGTGCTGGTGCATGCGGTCAGTGGCTCTGCTTGGCGACGCCTCCGCGTCCCCAGCGACATTGGAATGGAGCGTTTCGCCCGTATCCTGCAGCTCGCTTTTGACGTTGTGGAGCCTGCCGAGCACGCGTTCTTGCAGCTAGATGGCTCGGAACAAGGTGCGCCCGTCGTCATGCCCGCGCCCACTTTGGTGCGCTTTGACGCGGCCGGAACTCCCTCTGAGACCGTGATGCTTGGAGAGTTGCTGCGGGTGGCTGACCTGCGGTTCGTGGAGAAGTTTTCCGAGCCGCTGGTCATCGACATTTCTCTGGTGTCTGAGCTGCAGCGCTCGCCACGCCTGGAGACGCTCTGCATCGATGGCGAAGGCGCCATCAACGGGCAGTCCTTTGACATTAAGTCCGTGAACCGCGAGCTCGACGCCGAACGTTGGGTCTTTGCCAAGATGAGCGAGGTCAAGCCGAGCCTGCAGGACTTGATCTTCCGCACTGGCATGTGGGAGACCGCGCAGCTCGTGGCGTTCCTCAACATCGATTCGCCACCCGAGGTGACAGAAGCGGAAGCAGCGAAAATGATCGCCCCGCTGCTCGCCGACACCCGCCTGGTGGAACTGCTCGACCTTGATGACGAGCGCCTCGGCCTTACCACCGCCCTGGACAAGTGGCACCACATCGCCCACCGCCTGCCCGTCGAACGAGACACCCGTGGAAACGATGCCGCATGGCTCCGCCTCATCGCCCTCATTTCCTCCATGCCGTTCGGCGCCGCCACGACATTCATCCTCGAGGGCATGGCCTGGACAGGACAGCGAATGACGCTTGCCGAGGTGGATTCCCTCACTCGTCAAAC
Organism: Corynebacterium sp. H130; assembly: GCF_037572395.1. Lineage (NCBI taxonomy): Bacteria > Bacillati > Actinomycetota > Actinomycetes > Mycobacteriales > Corynebacteriaceae > Corynebacterium > Corynebacterium sp. H130. The sequence goes on from NZ_JBBHLA010000003.1 coordinate 273,914, forward strand.
AATGGATGTGCTCCGCGCGCTCGGGGTGATTGTGGGCGATGACCTGGTACTTGGTGGCGCTTTGTCCAAGCCACGCCGCGAATTCCTGCGGATGGTCCTCGGCGGGTCTTAGCATCCTTCACTACGCTGGGGCCTATGCGTTCCTTGATTCTGTGGGCCGGGGTGCGAGGCACCAATGTTTACCGGCATATCGGAGTCAATGACACCATGTGCCTCCGCGAGCTACGCCACGTCCTCGACGTCTGCTTCGGCTTCGACACCGCCGAACCCGCCACCTTCCCCGGCCTCGATGCCGATTCCCTAATCCCGGACGTATTCACCTACGAGTGGGGCCTGTGGACCGTCGACATCCGCATCATCGACGCCTACCCGCGCGACGAAGGCACACCCCGCGCCCTCTGCATCGGTGGCACCGGCACGCTTATCGACGACTTCGACCTCGCCACAGTCAACACGGAACTAACCGGCAGGGAAACCATCTCAGCTGTCCTTTCCCTTGCCCACCCGGAGCTTCGCGACCTCATCGAACGAGGCTCCCTCTACGACTTCGTGCCACTTCTGCAGGCCATCGACCTGCGCCAAGCATTTGGATCCTCACTTGGCCTTCCAGTTGAGCGTTCGCAGGCCGCACGCGACGCCTTTTGGGTGACGGTACTTGTGCTCTCGTGTTTCAGCGAACCTTCAACTTCCGATCAACTCCTGGAAGGCACCATGGCCGAGCTTGGTTGGGTCGAGGACGATGGCTCTCCACTGAAAGCCCCGGCGATTAGGGCGCTGTGCGCGGAGTCCTTGGCTCGATTGGCCTCGCTCGGCGGATATGGGCGCCGGGCGAAATCTCCGGTCGACCGGCTGGAGATTTATCGGAACCTGTTGGCGGGCTAGTGATTCTTCCTGGCGAGATTTCCCCCGTGAGATTGCCGAATTTCGCTAGTTTCTGACAATTTCGCGGGGGAAATCCCGGCCGACCGAGCTTAGCGGTAGGCTACACCAACGTGGATATGAAAACGCAAAGCTACCGCTTCATCATTTCTGGCGTGATTTCGGCTGTGGTCGACTTCGGCTTTACCCTGCTCACGCAGTTCCTCTTCGGAGTGGCAGCCTCGAGGGCCCGTCTGGTGGGCTTCATTTTCGGCACCATCACGGCCTACATCATCAATCGTCGCTGGACTTTCCAGGCCGATCACTCCTGGAAGCGCCTCATTTACGTGGCCGTGCTCTACACGATTACTGGCTGGCTGAACATGACACTGTACGGCAACGGCTTCCACTTCCTGGAGCCAAACATGCACAAGTACATTGCAGCGACCATCGCCTTCGTGTTTGCTCAGGGCATCGCCACGGTGATCAATTTCTTCGCGCAGCGGATGTTCATTTTTAAGAACTAAGGCCGCTCAAACCTCTCCAGCCTGCCTTGGCGGTGCAGGCGGAACCATTCCTTGAAACCGGCAAAATCTCGCTCCTGCACCAGGAAGAACCACGCGAAGCGCGCGTATTCCTGTGGCAGGAGTTTGCGCATTCCTGGCTGGTTCATGAGGTAACCGCGGTTGCGGTAGGTGAAGAAGCGCTTGGATTCCGACGATGGGTATTGGGTGTGCATGCGCCCGCCGAGGATTGGCTTGAATTCGTCGGAGCCGTTTGGATGCAGGTAGGCGCAGGTCAGGCAGGTGCCGAATGGGAGGCCGGAACGGACCAAGCGGCGGTGGTATTCGACTTCGTCGCCGCGGATGAAGAGGCGGTAGTCGGGGACACCGATCTGTTCCATGGCGGATGCGGAAATCAAGGCGCCGTTGAACAGGGAGGCAATTCCTGGCAGGAACCCGGACCCGAGTTCGGAACGAGAGCGTCGCCAGGTCAGGCCACGGCGCAGCGGGAATGCCAAACTTTCCGGAGCAGCTTTGTCCACAACTACCGGGGATACTTCCGCCAGCCCGTGTTTCAGAGCGCAGTCGTACAGGGAAGCCAGTACATTAGCGTCCTCTGGGCGACCGTCGTCGTCGGCGCACCAGATGGCGTCGGCGCCCAGCGCCAAAGCGGTGAGGAATCCGTAAGCAAAGCCGCCGGCGCCGCCGAGGTTGGTGTGGGAAGCAAGGTAGACACCACGATCTCCGCATACCTGGGAGACCAGGGATGCCACGGCCTCTTCGCAGCCGTTGTCCACCACGATGATCCACTCGACCGGGCGGGTCTGAGCTGCAACAACTTCGAGGGATTCGCGCAACATCTCGACGCGCTTGTGCGTGACGATGACGGCGGCGACGCGGTCAGACTTGGACAGCATTTAGGATTCCTCTTCCATTCGCTTCAGCAGGCGACGCACATGATCGGCCGCACCCTTACCTTCGTATGCTTCCACGACATCGGGAACACTGCCAGCCTGACGAATGGTGCCGTGGTCGACCCAGAGCGCGGTGTCGCAGAGCTGGGCCAGGAAGTCGTTCGAGTGGGAGGCAAACACGAGGATGCCGGAGCGCTTCACGAGCTCCTGCAGACGGGTCCTAGCCTTAGCCATGAACGCGGCGTCGACAGCGCCGATGCCTTCGTCGAGAAGCAAAATTTCGGGCTCGATCGAGGTGACCACGCCGAGCGCGAGGCGGATGCGCATACCGGTGGAGTAGGTGCGCAGTGGCATGGCGAGGTATTCGCCGAGCTCGGAGAATTCGGCGATCTCGTCGATTTTCGCCTTCATCTGCTTGCGGGTCTGGCCGAGGAATAGGCCTCGGATGATGATGTTTTCGTAGCCGGAGATTTCCGGGTCCATGCCGACGCCAAGGTCGAAGACTGGGGCGACGCGGCCCCGGATGTGCGCGGAGCCACGGGTTGGCTCGTAGATGCCGGAGAGCAGGCGCAACAGGGTGGACTTGCCGGCGCCGTTGTGGCCGACGAGGCCGACGCGGTCGCCTTCGCGCAGGTGCAGGTTGATGTCCTTGAGCGCCTCGACGACGACAGTGTTCTGCGCATTACGCCCGATAGCGCCACCGGCAGCGCCGAGGAAGGCCTTCTTCATGGAGCGGGACTTGGCGTCGAAGATAGGGAAGTCGACGCAGGCGTTGTGGGTATCGATAGAAACCATGGGAAATTCTCCTTATACCCAGTAGCTGACGCGGTAGCGCCACTTCTTCATTGCGAGCATCGCCAGGATCAGGCCGCCGACGGTGCAGCCGAGGACAACGTACCAGTGGTACATCGGCAGGGGAGCGCCGATGAGGGGGGCGCGGACGACCTCCATGTAGTGGTACAGCGGGTTGAGCTCAACGATCCGGGCGCGGGTTTGCATCTCCGGACCTGCGCTCTTGAGTGTCGCGGTGGTCCACACGATTGGCGTGACGTAGAACAGCAACTGGACGAGCGCCTCGAGGAGAGGAGCGACGTCGCGATAGCGGGTGGCCACGATGCCGAAGAACATCGCGACCCACACGCCGTTGACAATGAGCAGCAGCAGCGCCGGGATGGCCAGCAGCAGATCCCAGCCCAGCGGGCGTGGGAAGATCAGCATCAGAACCAGCCAAATCACCATGTTGTGCAGCAGGAACAGGGTCTGGCGCCACACCAGGCGGTACACGTGCACCGACAACGCCGAAGGCAACTGCTTAATCAGGCCTTCGTTGTCGATGAAGATGTCCGCGCCTTCCTTGATCGCACCGGAGATGAAACCCCACATGATCAGGCCCACCGTCACGTGTGGCAGGAATTCTGCCAACGGGATGCGGAAGAGCAGCGAGTACAGCAAACCGAGGGCGAGGGCCATCACGCCGGTGGCGATGGTGATCCACAGTGGGCCGAGGACGGAGCGGCGGTAGCGCTGCTTGATGTCCTGCCAGCCGAGCTGCAACCACAACTCATGCTGATTAAATCCGCGCACGAGGTCCGCCCACGCTGCCGAAAAGGTCTGGGAACGGGAGGCTGGAGCATCGGTTTCGTCGACGCGGGTCATCCGCTCTAGTATTGCTGCATTGTCTGACACCCTTATGAGCCTAGCGGTCGCTGTATGCTGGTTCGGGTAAGCGGGTGCCCAATCCAAGGAGTTTTTATGTTCGATGTCGCCTATGTGAGAGGTCATTACACCTCTCTCAGCGACGGTTGGACGTACCTAAACGCCCATGTCCAAGCGCAAATCCCTGAGCGGGTTTCCGCCTCCGTGGCCACGGCATTCCGCACCAGCCCGCTTTTCGACGTCCACAGCCCAGCATCCGGATCCCACTCCCGATCCCCGGAGCAGTTTTCCAGCATCGGCGCGAGCCACATTGCCTCTGCGAGGGCAGCGATCGCTGACCTGACTGGCGCAACTCCGGACCGGGTCGTTCTTGGCCCAAGCAAGCAGGTATTGCTCGAAACACTGGCTGCCGCGATGAAGCCGCGACTGCGTCGCACCACCCAGGTCGTGCTCAATCGCATTGATCCGGAGAGCACCAATGCGCCTTTCCTGCGCAGCGACGCCACCGTGGCCTGGGCAGAACCGGATCTGGGCACCGGTGAGCTTCCTGCTTGGCAATACGAGCACGTTGTTCAGGGCTCAACCCGGCTGGTCGTTGTCCCGGCAGCTCACGAACTCACGGGCACCGTGACTGACGTTGCTGCGATCTCCGATATCGTGCGTTCTCGTTCCCGGGCCTGGCTGCTCGTTGATGCTTCTGCGGTCGCTCCCTACAGGGCAGTGTCCATCGACGACTGGGGTGCGGACATCCTCGTCGTCGAGTGCGCCCCGCTCGGTGGGCCACACCTGGCGGCTTTGGTATTCCGCGACACCTCGATGTTCCCGCGCCTGAAGGCGGTGAACCCGGCAGGGGGCGTCGATAAGGCGGAGAAGCTGGAGCTCGGTGCTATTTCGCCTGGGCTGGCCGGTGGCGTGGCGGCGATCGTCGATCACTATGCGGGGTTTGCCGCGCCGGGCGGCACGCGGGCGACGCGACTGGGGCGGGCGATGACCGATCTGAATCGCTATTCGCGGGAGATCACTCGTCACCTGATTAATTCTTTGCTGGGGCTGCCGAGTGTGCATGTTTTGGGCATCACGGGCGATGCCGCTGGGGCTGACGCGATGCACCTTGATCGGGTGCCGCGTGTGTCCTTCATGGTGCGGGGTGTGCCAGCGCCGACTGTGCAAAAGCGCCTACTCACCAATGGTTTGGTGACGGAGCTGAGCCCGCGCGATCCGCTACTCGAAGCAATGGGTGCTTTCGAGGAAGGTGGCGCGATTACGGTGTCGCTCGCGCCGTACAACACTCTCAGCGATATCGATCAGCTCACGCGCGTGCTGGCGTCGCTGGCGTAGCCGTAGCCATTAGGCGTCGCCACCAGATGACGGTGGTAAGCAGCAGCACGAACATCAGCAGGTTCCTGCTGGCCAGGGCTAAGGTAGGCAGGAAATCTGGGTCGTTGGTCATCAGGCTGTCGTAGTGGCCTGGGTAAACGTATTGGGTCAGCCACACAATCAGCAGCACTAGCGCGGCGTTGATCTTGGCAAGCAGCGTCGGCTTGAAACACAAAATGACGGCCGTGATTGGGGCGAGCCACACCATGTACTGCGGGGAAAAGACCTTGTTGGTCACGAGCACCGCCATGATCAGCACCATGGCCAGCCCGATTGCTTCCTGGGAGCGCCAGGTGCTGCGCAGCAAGCGGCGAAGAACCACGATCGCTGCGCACAATACTGTCAGGTACAGGGCTGCGCTGGCCACATGGGTGGCTACCTCGACGCCGGGGCCGGTGATTTCAAAGCTCTTCGATTCCGCGTAACGGATCGTGTACTCTCCGCCGCCACGGGAAGCGAGAACGATGAATGGGGTGGCCGCGATGGATTCGATCTGCAAGCCGCGCTCCGCCTGGTAATCAAGCGGCGAAAGAAGCCGGTCAAGGCCCTGGGTGACGATCGTGATCCCGGCCATCGTCGCCATGGTGCCCACGAAGACTGCGATGCGGATCCAGGACTGCTTGCTCTTGAAGTGGCCCACCAAGGACGCCGCGAGGACGCCCGGCCACAACTTCATCATCGTGGCCGCAGCGAGCACTGCTGCAGAGGCCCGCGGGTGCGTGGCCAGCAGGTAAGCGAACACGCCCACAAGCAGGCCGGGGATGAGGTCGAGGCGAGTGAGGAAGATTGGGCCGACGACCAGTCCAAACGCCACCCAAAATGCGCCTGCGAGATAGTGCTTGCGGTGGATCAGCAACGCGAGGAAGAGGAAATCCAGGATGAGGATGAATGCCACATAGGTGTGTTCCATGCCGGCTTGGGTGTCTGGCGCGATGCGGTCGACCATGCGGAGCAGCCACAGGTTGGCCTCCGGGTATTCCTTGAGCGCCACGCCACCGCTGCGCTCTTTGGCGAGTTCCTTGAAGTAATAGTGGACGTCACCAAAAATCCAGCGCTGCGGGCCGAAGGTCTGTTTTACCATCAGCCATCGGCTCAGCGCCCAACCGGCAATAAGAACGACGAAAGGCACGGGCTTAGATATTAGGCGACGGTCAGGACGATTTTGCCCGCCACGCTGCCTTCCTTGAGCATTTGGTGCGCCTTGGCAGCCTCTTCCAATGGGAGTGTGGTGGTCAGGTGATGCTTGATCTTGCCTTCCTTGATAAGTGGCCACACGGTGTTTTCCGTGTCCTTCACAATTCGGGCCTTGTCGGCAAGATCGCGGGCGCGCAGCGCAGTGGCGGAAATGCTGCCACGCTTGGTCAGTAGCCTGCCGATATTCAGCTCGCCCTTCACACCGCCCTGCATGCCGATGATGATCAAATGCCCGTCCATCGCCAGCGCCTTGACGTTGGCCTCAAGGTACTTGGCTCCCATGATGTCGAGGATGACATCGCACTTGTTCTTCATGACCTCCGCGAAGTCCTCTTCCTTGTAGTTGATGAGGATGTCCGCGCCGAGCTGCTTACACACTTCCAGCTTCTCGGCGCTGCCAGCGGTCACGGCCACGGTGCAGCCGAGCGCCTTGGCGTACTGAATGGCAAAGGTGCCAATTCCGCCTGCACCACCATGGATGAGCAACGTGTCGCCCTGCTTCAGCCCAGCGAGCTGCATGTTTGAATGCACTGTGCAGGCGACCTCCACGATCGATGCAGCCTCCGCCATCGAGTAGCCCTCAGGCAGGCTCATCAGTTGTCCTTCCGGAACAGCCACGTACTCGGCGTAGCCACCGCCGGCCAACAAGCAGGCCACCTGCTCGCCCGCTTTGCGACGAGTATCGCCCGCATCCACGATCTCGCCCGAGCACTCGAGTCCCATGATTTCGCTCGCGCCGGGAGGTGGTGGATAGTGGCCGGCGGCCTGCAGGATATCGCCGCGGTTGACGCCGGTGGCATGTACTTTGACCAGGACTTCTCCCGGTTTCAGCTCGGGCTTTGGGACATCGGTGATTGTAAGGTCGTGTTCGATTGAAATAGCTCTCATGGGCCCAACACTACGCAAAATGGCGTTCCGGCAAGTGGATACGTTATTATTTCTTCCATTGCCTTCCCAAGAGGCAATGGAAGTGTGGCAGAGCGGCCGAATGCACTGGTCTTGAAAACCAGCGATGGGAAACTATCCGGGGGTTCAAATCCCTCCACTTCCGCCAAAAGTAGAACCCAGCTCATTGAAAAGGGCTGGGTCTTATTTGTTATTCATTAGTGTGGCTTCACAACTTGCATAAGGTGAATCTATACTTGTGACTGGTTGATGTCAGCAGGTGCTGGCTGTGGGGGTGGGGGTTGCTAATGGAAGGAAACCCCACTTCGGTGTCGGTATGTGGGTGAATCTAAAGGGCTAGGAATGTCTCTTAAATTCCAAAGCGTCAGCTAAGCTACCTTTTTACATTCACATATCCGTAGGCAGGGCTTATGCAAGGCAACTCCCACTCCTTAAGCAGGGATCAACTTGTCGCATACCTAGCAGTCTTTTCCATTGTTGCAGTGATCGTCACGCGAGCGCTGGTGTTCACTATCGCGCTAGACAGTACGCCGTTGCTGCTGGTCATGACCGCCGTCAGCTCGCTCACCTGGGTATGCCTGTGGCTGTGGTTTAAGGAGTACGCGCCTATCGTGGCAATGTTGGCCATGGCCTCCTACCTGGCTGGCCGAATGGTGCGCTTCGGAGAAACAGTTTCTACCTGGAATGACGCGAACTCTTTCTATCATCAGACACAGAAGTGGTCGCTCACCCAATGGCTTGTCATCCTCGCATTCGCATTGCTGTCCGTAGCCATGGCAAAAAGTGGACGAGTTTCTCCCGTCTTGTTGTGGGTCGTTGGACTCTACTGCGCAGTTTCTACCGCACGCGTCGTGCTGGCAGGCTACACCCATCTTGGTGAATACACTGCACTGACCTTCGCCAGGAACTTGTTCGGGGGTGCTTCCTACATCGGGTTGGGTGTCTTCTTCCTGATTGAGATCTTTAGGCGTCGAGAAGCGTGAAGCCTTTAGTGGCCGCACCAAGCCTCTGGACGGCTTAGAATTAGTCCACTCATTGATGACCGGCGGAAACGAGGTAGCAGCGTGCTAAAACTCGATGAACGCGTGCTCTCCGCCGTGACTGCCATCGCTCTCGTGGTGTTTTTGCTGTCCCGCGCCATTGGTTTTGCCTGGTCCGACAAAGGATCCATCGCGATCATCTCGATGACTATTGGCGGGGTAATCGTCTGGCTGTGTTTTCTGCTGTGGTTTGCCCGCCGGGTACCGGTTACCGCAACGCTCGCCTTCGTAACTTATGTGATGAGCCGACTAGTGGGTTTGAGCCGATTTGGCGAGTATTGGGTCGATTCCCGTTCCTTTTACGTGCATGATGGCACCTGGGTGCTGGCGGAAATCCTGGTTGGTATCGCCTTTGCCTTGCTCGCCTACGCGCTGTGGCGCACCCATTATTTCCCAATCCCCGTTGTGGCCATTTTCCTCATCTATATCGGCGTCACGATTGTGCGCGCCCTCGGCGTCGATCAGCTGGATATCGGCACCTACGCCACTATGACTTTCGTCCGCAATCTTTCTGGCGGCGTGTGCTACTGCTACCTCATGGCCTACTTCTTTATCGAATCCCGCATACCGAAGCATTAAGGGCGCCACGGGCTATGCTGAGTGCGTGAAGAAAGCGCTCATCCTTGCTCTGATCCTGTTTTTCGGTGCCGCCCCAGCCCACGCGGTGCCCACGCCCCTGACCGACAACGGCTTTCCGACGGGCGGGACCGGTGGCATCCACCCAATGCCGGCGGGCGCCGCGCTGCAAGAGCTATTCCAGCCCGGGCTCACCCCGGTTGGTGCCAATGATTTCTCCTGCAAACCAGCCAAGGGGCAGCGCCCGGTGATTTTGATTCCTGGCACGACGGGTAGCGCGTTCAACTCCTTCTCTGGGATGGCCCCGGTACTGAAGGGCGAGGGGCTGTGCGTGTTCACCTTCAACCACAATCCGTTGGGCTTCAGCTCGCAGGTGAGCTTTGCAGGCGATATTGCAGATTCGGCGCGGATGCTGGGGACGGTCGTCGACAAGGTGCTCGAAAGCACCGGCGCCGAGCAGGTTGATCTGGTGGGTTGGTCGCAGGGTGGCGGGCCACTGCCGGTGTTTTACATCAATAAGCTCGGCGGGGCGGAAAAGGTGCACAAAGTTGTGGGCGTTGTGCCTTCGCACCACGGCACGAATTTCTGGTTGGTGCACGACTATGCGCAGCGCAACCCGGCAGTGCGGGCCGACTTTGACAACTTCGGCGCGGCAGTAAACGGGTTGGCTCTAGCGCAACAGCTGGCAGGTTCGGAGTTCATGAATGATCTGTACAGCGAGCCGGTGCGTGCGGAATACATGAACATCGCGACGCAGTTTGATCAGATCGTGCTGCCTTACTCGAACTCGTACCTGGAAGGCTCCGATAATCGCCTGGTGCAGGACTATTGCCCAGGTCGGCAGACCACGCACCTCAACGCTACTTATGATCCGGTGGTACATGCGTTGGTTCTGGAAGGGCTAAGCGGGGTGCCGCGGCCAAAGAATTGCGCGGCGCCCGTGCCGGTCATTTAGCGCAGCGGGCCGAGGAGAGCCTCGGTGCCGGCCTCGTCCCAGAGCACCACGGAACCGACTGCGGTATCGGCAAAACCACCCACTGGAATTGTTTCGGTCTTCACTCCGCCCTTCAGCGCGAGAGCCACGCGGGCTAGGTGCCACGTGTGGTCCTTCTCGCCGACGATGAACGCGGAACCAGTCTCGGAAATCAACGGGATCGTGCGGAACGGATTTGCGATAGTTGCAGGTGACGTCGATTTATCCATCAAGGCGGCGAAGAACTTACGCTGTCGCTCAACGCGATCCAGGTCGCCCATCGGGGTGGCGCGCGTACGGACGTAACTCAGCGCCGTTGGGCCGTCCATTTTCTGGCACCCGGCATCGAGGTACAGGCTGATGACGTCATCGGCAATCGGTTCGTCCACGCAGATTTCTACGCCACCGACGGCATCGACCATGCCGGAGAATCCGCCGAAGCCGATCTCCGCATAGTGGTCAATCCGCAGGCCTGTGGACTGCTCCACAGTCTGGGCGAGCAGCTGCGGGCCACCGATGGTGAAGGCAGAGTTGATCTTGTCCTCACCATGGCCAGGAATATTGACGTAAGAGTCACGCGGGATCGAAACAAGCGTTGCCTGCCCATTGGAAGGGATGTGTAGCAACATGATCGTGTCGGTACGGCCAATGCCGATGTCGCCACCGGTGTTGAGCTTGGCAATCTCTTCTTCGCTCAGACCCTGCCGGGAATCCGAGCCGACAAGCAGCCAGTTCGTTCCAGCTGTATTGGCTAGGCGCTGGTCGGGGAGGGCTTCCACGCGGGTGAGCTTGGTGTCCGCCCACAGGAAGATGCCACCGATCAAAAGGAAAGTGATGAGCAGTAGTGCTCCGACGCCACGCATGCAGCCCTTTGCCGGATTGCGTCGTGGCTTGGTAGGGCGATAGGCCGGGCGAGGCGCAGGTTGCTGTGGCCGGTAACTCTGGCTCTGGCGTGGCTGCTGCCGTGGTTGGTACTGCGGGCGTTCGTATCGCGGGCGTGGCGTTTCCTGGCGCGGGCGCTCCGATTGAGCAGGTGGAATGTACTGGCGTGGGCGCTCAGGTTCTTGGCGGCCCACCCGTGGCATATCCACCTCTGTACGGTCAGTGCGTGGCCGCCGGCGCGGTGGCTGAGACATGCGCGTGCCCGGACGCTTGCGCACGGGACGACCGTAACGGTCCAGAATCGGGTTGCCGTTGCGGTCGCGTGCAATGTCGTCGCCGTGAGTCATGGCTATTAGAGTAACGCCTGTTGCGGTGGGATGTCTTCAGGCAGGTAATGGCTGCCAAGAAAGATGGCGAAATCAAGGTCGTAGATGTGCACGCAGGACCATCGACCAGTCACATGCTCGCGGTAGGTGAGGATCCCTTCATCCCGCAGATCGAGGTCGTAGGGTTCGATGATCTTCACTTCGTGGCCCAGTGAGGTGTCCGCGTGCATTTCCATCAGCCGCCGGTCGCTGATCGCGGCAAAGGTTTGCCGGATGATGTCTTCAGTGGTTTCCGCACAGATCGGTCGTTGACGAACGTCGTGGCTGATCTTCCCAAACGCTTCCAACAGGAGCTCTTGGAACAGTTGGGTGGACTTTCGCTCCGATTCTGGATCGAGCTGATCCACCAGCTCCCGCATCGCTGCCGTGTAGTCGGCGCTGGCGAAGTCCCCTAAGAATTCCAGCCATTTCGTGGCTGCGGCGATATGTAGAGCGCACTGCGGGCTGAGCATGAGCAAAGGAAACGCGTATTCATGCTTGTCGACGTCCGCCGGAAGTTCTTCTTCAACGCGACCAATCGCCGCTATCCGTCTTTCCAGGGTTGCCGGCGAGCAATGAAGCGCTGCGCACAGCTCGAGGGTGTTCAGGTCCTTTCCAGCAAGGAATCGCGCGTTTACCAGTTTTGCGGCGTCTTCGATCTTGTCATTGCCACCCCAACGGTAGCTCGCCCTTTGTAGTTCGTTGAAGTAGTGCAGTTCGGAGGTGATCTTCTCCACCCGGCCAGCGACAATCGTCCCCTCGGGGTGTATCCCAATTGACTCGAGTGCTCTGGAATTGATCGCGACTGTGGTTTGGCCTTTGTTGCCGAGGTCAACGGTCAAAGAATGATAGGTAGTTTCGCAGAAATCATTTTCTATCTCCTCGACGTCTATCACTCGGCCGATGATGAACGCTGATTCGAGGTAGCTAACGGGCTCGCGAGTCGCAAAAGGATCGTTTATGGTCGCGCCAAAGTCCTTTGATGCTTCTTGGTAGTCGATGTAGAACATCAGGTCGATGCCAGCCAGTGCGCCACCCCAGTCGCCGGCGTTCGGCGGGGAAACGTAGAAGTCGTGGGACAAAGTGGGGAAGATGATGGTGTTGTTCTGGAAGTCAGAAACTTCAATGACCGCGTCATCGATGTGGTTTTTCCAGCTGAGCCAGTCAGGATTCGCCGCATTCAGGCTTCCTTGCAAATCGGTTGTGCCACCGTAGGTAAAACCCATGGCAGACAGGTGATTCTCTATCACGTGAGCCCCGTGGTCATGGCGTGCCGAGCCCCAATAGGACTCCACTGAGTTGCCAATGTCGAATTGTGGATCGAGGAAGAACGGTGGTGGAGTGAGGTTGAAAAACCCAGTGACTATTGCATCGCCACTGATATGGTCGCCCGGCGCAAAGGAGTGTTCGTCGCCAGGGCAGGCTGCTGTGATGGTGCAATCACTGAACTCAACTGCCAGCAACCAGTAGTCACGGTGGTATGTGGCATCGACGACCTTTCCCGTAGCGCGAAACTCTTTGCCACGAAGCTTGTGCCAGCTGCTCATCCATGAGTAATTGTCGACCACAGCCTCCTTGAAGAGGAGGGTGAATGTTACCTCGGGACTATCGTTCAGTGGATCCCAATTGTGTGGATCGGCGATGAGGATTTCCTTATTTCCCATGAGAAAGACACCTTTTTCAAGATCCAAAGGAACCACCGAAAGCTGTGTTGTTTCGCCTGCTTTAAGTGCGGGGATGACCTGATCCCCGAAAAAAGAAACCATCGCGAAGTCGTTTTCAAACCGGCCCTGGAAAGTAGAGGTGACTTCCACCGGATCATGAATCAATGACTGCGGTCGCGCTTGGGTGCGATAGGTGTCGGCGAGATAAGGCTTCAGGCCAATTGCTGCTAAGTATTCCATGGCCCCAGATAGTAGAATGGGCTCCGGACAACTCAGCGGGAAATTGGAACGCTCTAGCGAACGCTAAACAGATCTCCTGGCTGGCAGTCCAGGGCTTCGCACAGGGCCACGAGGGTGGAGAAGCGGACTGCCTTGGCGCGGTTGTTTTTCAGGACGGAGAGGTTGACGGCTGTGACGTCGACAAGCTTGGCTAGCTCGGCGAGCGTCATACCCTTTTCTTCGAGGATACGATCAAGGTGGCAATAGACCTCCACTCAGATCAATCCTTCCTGGTCTTCCTGCATTTTCACGGCGCGGCTCAGTGCGATGGACATCATCGACAGCACCATCATCAGGATATACATCGGGATAAAGCCCGGGTCGTCGATGCCATTGGGAAGCGTGTTGTTGTCGATGCCCTCGGTGGCGGATACCCAGTTGTTGCCCATTCCTTCGATGAATTGGCCGACGATATAGGCTATCCCGGCCCCCGAAGATACTTTCAGCAGCCGGACGTTGGTGGAGGTGAAGAAGTCACCCTTGATAAAGCTGTGGGTGGCTTTCAGAAGCGCGACGCACATCGTGACGGAGGAGATGGTCTTTACTGCGTATGTGATGAGGAAGATGGTGGGTTGGTCTTCGGTGAGCTTATCCAATGGAACATGGATGCTGTTGACATCGTGCATCAGCAGGCCGATCGGGGAGCTGATCTCCTGCCAGGCGATAAGGCGAAACAGGGAAATGGCGGTGAGGAAAAGGATAAAGGCGAAGCCGAAGGTGTTGGCGCTGAGGTCCCAGCGGGTTTTCTTGGTCATTGCGACCACTCCTTGAGTGTATCGATTCTCGATGTATCGAATTTCATTGTATCGAAAAGCGATATGCTGTCAAGAGTTTTGTGAAACTACAAAAATTGATAACCGACGAACGCCACGGCGTCGATGAGGAAATGCCCGATCACCAGCGGCCAGACTTTGCCATAGCGATGGAAGTACCAGCCGTACACCAGGCCCATGACAATGTTGCCGAATCCCGCGGAAACGCCCTGGTAGAGGTGGTAAGAACCGCGCAGAACTGCGGAGCATGCCAGCACTGCCCACAGTGGAAACTTCAGTTGCTCCAGCCTGGTCATTAGCCAGCCGACGACCACTACTTCCTCGCCAAATGCGTTCGCAAAGGCCCAGAGCAACAGCACGGGCACGCCCCACCAGGATTCAAAACCGGAGGGAATCACTTCCTTTGTGAGTCCCAGATGCAGCGCCCCGTAGTAAAACGCCAGGCCAGGCAACCCGATGATTGCCGCGAGTCCTGCGCCGGAGACCCAATCGCGCCAGCGGTAGCGCGCGAGGTGAATGCCGTCGCCCGCTAGCAGGAACAGCGCCAATAGGCCCCAGCCGACCAGCACCAACGCCGAACACAGCTGCAAACCATAGTCCAGCCAGAGCGCGGTCGCAGCGGGTTTGTTCAGCGTGACCGACTGCTCGTTCAGTGGCCCCTGGAACAGGGAATCTATGAGACGGAGCAGGGAACGCACCCCGCTCATCCCGAACGTGATGGTCAGGACGATCGCGATTTCCCACCGAATCCTACGAGCCATGCAATTCCTCCGCGAGCCCCAACAATTCACCCTCTGAGCAGCGGATCGCTCCCAGGTGTACCGACCGGCCACCAAACGGAATCGAAATTCCCGCCCACCCGGTGATGTTAAATAGGGTGCACCACGGCGTCCAGCGGGTTTGCTCGTCAAAGTCTTCCCGCGGTGAAAGCGCCGAGAAATGCCCAATTTTCGGCGGATCGAACGCGAGCGTCGGCGTGAGTAGCACGTCGATGTCCCACGCCCCGCGCACCACAGCGCCCAATGACGCGCACTTATCGACGGCTACCGCCCGCTCCTCAGCTGACAGTGCCTGTCCCTTTCCTCGAAGCCACGAAACGATTTCGCTGGCCTCGCCATCGATCTTCCGGCACATTCCGGAGAGCATGGTTTCGAAGGCCTGGAAGTAGGAGGCGTCGTAGGCGGGGGCCACTTCCACGACGTCGTGGCCGAGATCTGACAGTGCCGTCGCCGCTTCCTGGCAGGCGGCCACCCATTCCGTGGTGACTGTACCGTCTCCGTGCAGTGGCTCCAGCAGAACTCCGATTCGCAAGGGGCGCGGGGTCAATTGGACCCCGTGCATGCGTGCTTGCATGGCAACGCTCTGGGTAATGAAGCCCTGAACTGTGAGTTTGCCACCCCGGTTGTCGTGGACTGGCTTGAAGCCCACGACCCCGCAGGCAGCTGCAGGCACTCGAATTGATCCGCCGCCATCGGAGGCGTGCGCTACCTCTACTAGCCCACGGGCTACTGCGACGGCCGCCCCGCCGGAGGATCCACCTGGAGTGTGTCCTGGCCAGAGCGGATTATCTACCGCGGGCATGCCCACGGGTTCGGTATAGGCCATCATTCCGAGTTCGCTGGTGGCGGTTTTGCCCACGATTCGGGCGCCTTTGCGCACCAATTCATTAACGAATGGGTCGGAGGGTTCGAATACGGTGCGGTGCACTGATCCGTAGGTCGTGGGCATGCCCGAGACAGGCATCAAGTCTTTGATCGGGATGAGGAGATCCGACAGTGGGCCTTCGGTGAGCGCGGGCTCCGAGTCGACGACGTGCACGAACCCGGATTGCTCCGGGCTAAGGGCCGTGACTTTGGCGTGGAACTCCTCGAACATGCGTTATAGCTTAACGGGCAGCTCCGCAGACTGATCCTAACCCCAGCCCAGCCTGTGCAGTTCGTCGTCATCGAGCCCGAAGTAGTGCCCGATTTCGTGGATGACCGTGATCTTCACCTGCTCCACAAGCTCTTCCTCCGTGCGGCAAAAATCCTGGAGTGCGCCACGGTAGATGGTGATGGCGTCGGGCAGGTGCCCCGAGTAGTCAAAGGTGCGGTCGGGGAGGGCAACACCTTCATAAAGCCCGAGGATGTGCGGTCCGGAGGGATGGTAGTCCTCGATGAGGATGACCGCATTTTCCAAACGATTCAGCAGCTCGGGTGGGACTTGCGCCAGGCCCAGATCCACGAGCTCCTCAAACCGTTCGTCCGAAACCTCGATCATGGCGTAGGCGTTGGCGTGCGCAGTGGGTTGCGGGTCGGTTGTGGTGGTGGGGCAGCGCCATCGATGGTGAACTGGCCCTTTGCGGAGCCCGCCAGCACGGAGAAAGATCCCGCCTGGTTCGGCTTGAACAGCGCACAGTTGACGGTGTGGGAGCCACCGATCCATGAGTTGGTGTTGATGGAAGTCCAGAACGGTTGCAGCGTGGAGTTGTAGAGTGCGTCGTCGCCACCGAGGAATTCCTGGGCAGCCGCGGTGCATTCGCCCTGCAGGTATTTGTCCTGATCTTCCACCGTCGGGACGCCCTCTGGGAAGTGTTCCTTCAGGTTAACGACCTTGGTGACCTCGAACGAGTGATCTTGCGCGCAGTCGACCGTACGAGTGGAGCCAGCGGCGTCGACAAGCACGCAAGCACCTGCTTCGTGGGCGCGCGACTGGTCCTGCTCGGTGGCGCGACCGGTTGTGGTCATTGGGATGCCGTTTTCGCCCGCGACCTGGACTCCACAGAGCATCGTGCGGTCGCCGGCGTTCCACGCCTCAGCTGGCGGCAGGATCGGCGCGATGGAGTAGCGGCCAAGCGGATCGTACTGGCCCTGCAGGTATTCGATCGTTGGGCCTTTACACAGCTCTTCGCGCAGCTGCGCCTGACGAGTAATGTCCGGCGCCGGCGCCTTCGGGCCAAATTCGGACGAAGGGTAGGCTGCGAGGTTTTCGCGGGAAGCCACCTCGTAGCGGTGGGCGCCCGCGCAGTCGGTCTTGCCGAAGTTGCTAAACGACCCATCCTCCGCGACATCCCAGGTCAAACAGCTACCCGTGTCAGCGGTCGTGAACGGCGCTGCCTGCACGGCGGTATCGCCCTGGCTTGACGACGAACCGTTCCCAGCTCCTTCGGTGGCGGCCTGAGTCTGGTAGGAATAGCCACCGATTCCGGAACCGGCCACCAGCGCTGCGATGAGGGCAGAGCGAACCGCCAGGGAGCTGCGCCACGAATTTGATCTAGTCATGAGGCCTCTATTGTGCCTAAATTTCAGGCAAATGTCATAGTCCGGCGCGACTGACGTGCGTTTTTAGCGTGTATCGATCCGTTCGGTAGAGGGAACTGCACCACTCAATGGGCAGGCCATTGGACTGGGATTGGCGCACAATCTTCAGGAGTGCGGTGCCGGGTTCGACGTCGAGAAGCTCGGCGGTTTCTGCGGTGGCGTTGACAGCGGTCGCGGTTTGGATCGCATCGGTGATGGGCACGTTGTATTCGGTGCCGAGAATGGAATACACCGAGTTGTAGACGTCGTTTTCGAGCAGGTCAGGGACGTATTGGGAGTTGTACCAGGCGTCGTCGATGGCATAGGGGACGCCATTGCCCAGGCGGAGTCTGCGCAGGTGAGTGTGCGTGGCTGCGCTGCCGAAAAATTCCGCGATGCTTCCTGGGGCGCTGGCTCGGGCGGACAGCAAAATCTTGCTGGAAGACTCAAGCTGCTGCGCCTCCATCTCTTGGGAAAAGGAGGCCAGGTGCAGGCGTGATACGAGCGGGCTAGGGGCAACGAAAGTGCCTTTGCCGCGGGCACGTTTGAGAACTCCGCTGGCTACGAGGTCACCGATGGCGCGGCGGACCGTGATGCGTGAGACGCCGTAGGTCTCTTCCAGGACCCGTTCTCCAGGCAGCATGTCCCCAGGCGAGAGCTGAGTCGTGCACAGCTCTTCGAGGATCTCCCGGAGTTGGGCATGCTTGGGCTTTGAGGGGTCGTCGAGTGCGACGACTGGTAAGCCGGGTGCACTGTTGAGGACAGTCATACTTCCAACCATACGCCTTACTGGTTATGACCACCGGCTTCGCTGGTGAGGTGATAGTCACAGTGCGGAACTCCACGGTTGTTGAGCAAGATCACGTGGGGAAACATATGCCCGGTTGATAGTGTTTTGCGCTAGTCTGGAATACGTGATTGATCTCAAATTCCTCCGTGAAAACCCAGACGTCGTACGTGCCTCCCAGAACACTCGTGGCGCTGACCCGTCACTCGTCGACCAGCTCATTGCAGCCGACGAGCGCCGGCGCGAAGCGATCCTGGCTGCAGACAAGGCTCGTGCTGAGCAGAATGCCTTTGGCAAGAAGATTGGTCAGGCATCACCGGAGGAGCGCCCTGCGCTGCTGGCAGGCTCTGAGGAGCTCAAGGCTGCCGTCAAGCAGGCAGAAGCAGATCAGAAGGCTGCAGAAGACGCAGTGAACGAACTGCAGATGCAGATCGACAATGTTGTTGTTGGTGCCCCTCCAGGAGGCGAAGATGACTTCGTCGTTCTCGAGCACGTTGGCGAGCCAACCAAGTTCGACTTCGAGCCAAAGGATCACCTCGAGCTGGGTGAAACCCTCGGCCTCATCGATACCGAGCGCGGCACCAAGATCTCCGGCGCCCGTTTCTACTTCCTCACCGGCTACGGCGCGTTGCTGCAGCTGGCGATGCTGAACCTGGCTGCCCAGAAGGCAACCGCCAACGGCTTCAAGCTGATGATCCCACCAGTGCTGGTCCGCCCAGAGATCATGCAGGGCACCGGCTTCCTTGGCGCGCACTCCGACGAGGTTTACTACCTGGAGAAGGACGACTTGTTCCTCGTGGGTACCTCTGAGGTGGCGCTGGCTGGCTACCACAAGGACGAGATCATTGACCTCTCCGAAGGCCCACTGCGCTACGCAGGTTGGTCCAGCTGCTTCCGTCGTGAAGCTGGCTCTTACGGCAAGGACACCCGCGGTATCCTGCGCGTGCACCAGTTCGACAAGCTGGAAATGTTCGTCTACTGCAAGCCTGAAGACGCTGAGGCGCAGCACCAGGCGCTGCTGAACATGGAGCGCGAGATGCTCGCTGCTGTGGAAGTTCCTTACCGCATCATCGACGTCGCAGGTGGCGACCTCGGTTCCTCCGCAGCTCGCAAGTTCGACACGGAGGCCTGGATCCCAACCCAGAACACCTACCGTGAGCTGACCTCCACCTCCAACTGCACCACCTACCAGGGCCGACGCCTGTCCGTGCGCTACCGCGACGAAAACGGCAAGCCACAGATCGCCGCCACCCTGAACGGCACCCTGGCTACCACCCGCTGGCTGGTCGCCATCCTGGAAAACAACCAGCAGGCCGACGGCTCCGTTGTGGTCCCAGAAGCTCTGCGCCCATTTGTTGGTAAGGAAGTTCTCGAGCCAATCAAGTAACCACAGCAATGCACACGACTGATTTCCGACGTCGCGGGGCAATCTACCTGCCAAAAGACTTTGTTCGTCCGGCTAGGCACGCTGAGCAATCGGAGCCGTTCTACGGCACGATTGCTTCGCTTGTCGCGCGCATGCTCAAAATGCAGGGCATCAAAGTCTACGTGGAAGGCGCCGAGAACGTCCCTGCCGACGGAGCAGCCCTTTTCGCCATCAATCACACGGGCTACTTCGATTTCATCCTTGGTGGCGTGCCCGCCAAGGCGCGTGGCGGACGCTTGGTGCGTTTCATGGCGAAGAAGGAAATCTTCGACGTGCCCGTAGTCGGCACCATGATGCGCATGATGCGACACATCAGTGTGGATCGCTCTGCTGGCGCGGCATCGATGGACCTTGCCGTCGAGAAGCTGCGTGAAGGTAACCTCGTGGGCATCTTCCCTGAGGCGACGATTTCCCGCAGCTTCGAGATCAAGGAGCTGAAGACGGGCGCGGTGCGCATCGCGAAGGAAGCCGACGCCCCGCTGATTCCGCTGGTCATTTGGGGCTCGCAGCGCATTTGGACCAAGGACATTCCAAAGGACGTCGTCCACCCGAACGTGCCGGTGTGGATCAAGGTGGGCACTCCGCTGGAGCTTTCTGGCGATCCTGACGCGGACACCGAGCGTCTGCGTGAGGCCATGATTTCCTTGCTTGATGAGGTCCGCCACACCTACGCCCGCAACTTTGGCCCGTTCCCGACGGGTGAGCGTTGGCTGCCAGACTCCCTAGGTGGCACTGCGCCGACCCCGAAGCGCGCCGAGCTGCTCGCGATGGAGGAACGGGAGCGCCGACAAGCAAAGAAGGAGCGTCAGCGCGCCGAAAAGCTGCGTCGCCTGGATGCTCGCGCTGACCGCAAGGCGATGGACATCCTGCGTTCCCGTGGCTGGTTTGGCCGCATGAAGGCCCGAATCGCAGCTGTGGTGGAAGCACGCCGTGATCGCTAACCCGCCGCTGCTCATTGCCAGCGACGTAGACGGCACGCTTATCGACGACCGCGAACGCATCCCACTCAAGGTGCGCAATGCGATCCGTCGCGCAGTCTCCGCCGGAACCGTATTTGCGCTTGCTACCGGCAGGCCACCACGGTGGATCCATCCGGTGCTCAGCCAACTTGAGCTCAAGCCTGTGTGCGTGTGCGCCAACGGCGCGATCGTCTACGACGCGGCGACGGACACGATGCTCGACGTATGTAATCTGTCCCCGGCGGACCTGAAGACCATCGTCGGCATTGCCGAAGCTGCCTTGGCTGCGCATGGCGGCGCAGGTTTTGCTGTGGAACGCGCTGGCGAGTCGGCCTGGGCGCCCGAGAAAGAACTCTTCCTGGTATCCCCGACGTACGTCCCCGCATGGTTCTCTGAGGATAACGGCATGGTTCCGTTGGATGAGCTCATCGGACAGCCCGCCATCAAGCTGCTCGTCAGGAATGAGCACCTCAGCTCGGCGGACATCTACGAGCTTGTGGCACCTCACATCCCGCCAGAGCTGGCGCACGTGACCTTCTCGGTCCCGGACGGGCTGATCGAAGTCGCTGCGCCCGGTGTGACCAAGGCTAGGGGAGTGGAGTTCCTTGCCTCGCGCATTGGCGCTGGCCCATCAGACGTCATCGTCTTTGGCGATATGCCCAACGATATTGAAATGCTGCAGTGGGCAGGCCACGGCGTTGCCATGGCCAATGCTGTGCCTGAGCTCAAAGCGGTTGCCGATGAGATCACTCGCTCAAACAACGAGGGTGGCATAGCGGACGTGCTTGAGCACTGGTTCTAAAAAGAAAACTCCTACCTGGTTTTCCAGGTAGGAGTTCGTTGTTACATGTGGATCTGTGTCTGTCCCGTCGCAGGGTCCAGGGTGATGTGGCCGTGCTGGAAGTCGACTCGCTTCAGCCCGCCGACGCTGTATTCGTCTGAGGTTGGCAGTCCGAGTGGGCCGGCGTCCATGCCCTGCTGGACCCAGGCGTCGCCGATTGGGCCGTAGAGAGCGTGGGTGCCCGTGGCAGGGGACTTGACCACGGCGCCCTTTTCAAAGGCTTCGAAGGTGACCGGGTTCTGCGCGCCTGCTGCGTACTGGACTGGGCCCTTGGACTCGCCAAGGTTGTCCTTCATCAGCTTCGCTACAGCCTGGACATCAGGATCGGAGGACAGTGCCTGAGCCTGGTCGATCTTGCCTGGCAGGTCGGAGATCTTCAGTCCGCCCACCTTCGGGGTGCCGCCGTCGAAGGTGATGCCGGCTGGCAGCTTGCCTTGGCTTGCCAGGTAGGTGAACACGAGCGTAGCGAGTGTGCCGACGACGCTCATGATCGCATTCTGGTCGCCGTTGCGAGCAGAGCTCAGGGTCTGCAGCAGGTCACCAACGGTGTTGCCGACTGGTGCAGGAGCTGGCGCCGGTGCCGGAGCTGGAGCTGGGGCAGGGTTGTTGTCGACTGGTGCCTTGGTGGTGGTGGTCTTTGGTGCCGGTGCGGTGCCGCCGATGCCGTTGTACTTGTTCATGGCGATGTCGCGGATGCGGCCCATCTGGGCGTAGCCGGCGTCACCTGGGCAGGTGGTGGTGCCGACGTCGCGGTGCGCGAAGATGTTCGGCAGTGTGACCGCTGCGCCGTAAGGGTACTTGGAGTAGCTGGTGCCCTCGGAGTAGTGGGTGTCCGTACCCTTAGGGTTCACGCCAGCGACCTTCAGGCGCCAGCCTGCGAGCTCGCCCACCGATTGGATCTGTGCGGAGCTTGGCTGCACGCTCGAGTAGTCGCCCATCATGGAGATTGCCCAGGTGTTTTCGTTGAAGCCACCTGCATGTGCGCCCATGACTGGCTTGTTCATTCCGCCGTAGCGGCCTTCAAAGATATTGCCGTACTTGTCCACGAGGGAGTGGTATCCGACGTCGCACCAGCCGAGGTTGACGCCGTGGTACTGGTAAATGCCACGCACGATGCCTGCGGATTCCTCTTGGGAGTAGTTGTTGGAGCCCGCGGTGTGGTGAATGGTAATTGCGCTCACCGAGTCCGAGTAGTCCGGATTTGGCTGGCAGTTCTGGCGGATGGACTCGTCAGCGCCCCATCCCGCGCGAGAAATGATCCGTGGCATGCCGTCGGAGTCCGCAGCCAGGTCGATGCCTGGGCTCACCTGGCTGGTGCCACCGTCAATGAAGACGGCCTGCAGGCCGGTGGTGGTTGCCTCTGCGACTGGCTTAATGTCGCCGTAGTTGGTCGGCAGCTTTGGCAGGCCGGCAGGCTTATCGACGACCGGTGCCGCAGCTGTGGTCGCTGGAGCTGCCGGGGTTGCTGGTGCCTGCTCTGGCGCCTTTTCCGGGGTCTGCTCTGGGGCTTTCTCTGAGGCGGCTGCTGGGGCTGGCGCAGCTGGTGCTGCCGGCGTTGCTGGAGCTTCGGCAGGCATGAGGTCCATGCCGACCAGGGACACCTGGACGCGCTTGGTTGGCTCGATGTAGACGAGCTCGGTGCCGTTCTTGCCCTCAGCCTGGACCTCGGAAGCTGGTTCAGCCTCGAACCATTCGGTCCACGTGCCGTCGGCGCGCTGGCCACGGAAGTGGGCGGCAACATCCTTCTTGCCGTTCCAGGTGAGGGCGAACATGGAGAATTCCTTGTCGCGCGAGAATTCCTTGACGGCGCGAGGGCCACCGGCCTCGCCCTGGGCGGATACTGCTGGGTCGTTGACCACAACGGTGGCGCCATCGTCGAAGGATGCGGTCTCCATGGACGCAGCAACAGGGGCGATGCCACCTGTCTGGGTGTTGAGGATGCCGCTATTTACGCCCACGGCGGCCGAGGCTACGAGTGCGGTAGACAGCAGAAACGCCCACACGGGGCGCGAGGTCGTGGTGCGGATCGTTCGTCGTTGCAGCACTATGTTCTCCCTGTATTTGCACAATGGTGCAGCTGTGACAGTAGTTATCAGTTGAATATGCTAGTGCAAGATCGAGACGAATGATAGTCTAGTGAATAAGAGTTTCCTGAGTTTCCTATTGTTACTAGTGGGAATGTGCTTTGAAAAAAGTCGGGAAACACGGTCGCAGACCCGGCCAGTGGGGGATAAGGGCGCTACGCTCTACAGACATGACTTATGACCTCATTGTTGTGGGCTCCGGCCTTTTTGGATTGACCGTTGCAGAGCAAGCCGCAAGTCGACTGGGTAAGAAGGTGCTGATCGTCGAAAAGCGTGCACACTTGGGTGGTAACGCTTACTCGGAGGCTGAGCCGGAGACCGGCATTGAGATCCATAAGTACGGTGCGCACCTGTTCCACACCTCCAACAAGCGCGTGTGGGACTACGTCAACCAGTTCACCGACTTCACCGACTATCAGCACCGCGTGTTCGCCATGCACAACGGCACCGCATACCAGTTCCCAATGGGCCTGGGTCTGATCAACCAGTTCTTTGGCAAGTACTACTCGCCAACTGAAGCGCGCGAGCTGATTGCAGAGCAGGCTGCTGAGATCAACACCGAAGACGCCACCAACCTCGAGGAAAAGGCCATCTCCCTCATTGGTCGCCCACTGTACGAAGCCTTCATTCGCGACTACACCGCCAAGCAGTGGCAGACCGACCCGAAGGAACTGCCAGCGGGCAACATCACTCGCCTGCCGGTGCGTTACACCTTCAACAACCGCTACTTCAACGACACCTACGAAGGCCTGCCTGTCGACGGCTACGCTGCGTGGCTCGAGAAGATGGCCGAGTCTGACCTGATTGAGGTTCGCCTGAACACTGACTGGTTCGAGGTTCGGGACGAAATTCGCGCTTCCAATCCGGAGGCTCCAGTAGTCTACACTGGCCCGCTCGACCGCTACTTCGACTACTCCGAAGGCAAGCTCGGCTGGCGCACGCTGGACTTCTCTACGGAAGTTCTTGAAGTTGGCGACTTCCAGGGCACCCCGGTCATGAACTACAACGATGCCGATGTCCCATTCACCCGCATCCACGAGTTCCGCCACTTCCACCCAGAGCGCGCCGATAAGTACCCGACCGACAAGACGGTCATCATGAAGGAATTCTCCCGCTTTGCCGACGAGAATGACGAGCCGTACTACCCAATCAACACTCCAGCCGACCGTGAGATGCTGCTCAAGTACCGCGAGCTGGCGGAAAAGGAAGAGGGCGTCTTCTTTGGTGGTCGCCTCGGCACCTACCAGTACCTCGACATGCACATGGCGATCGCTTCTGCGCTCTCCATGTTCGACAACAAGCTGGAAGAGCTGCTGAAGTAGTTTTGTACAGGGGTTTTACCCTTTATAGGGACACGTCAGCAATTGCGCTGTAGTGTCCCAGGCATGACCAACTCTTTGCACCCATACTTTGGCTTCGCAGGCAACGCTGCCGAGGCAATGACCTTCTACCAGTCCGTTTTCGGCGGCGAACTCCAAATCATGACCTTCGAGCAGGGCGGCGCAGGCGAGTTCGCTCCAAATCCTAACTTCGTGATGCACTCCCAGCTCATCGTCAACGAGTCCTGGTTCCTCATGGCTGCCGACTCCGAAGAGGTCGCAGGTTCCACCTCCGGTGCGCCACGCATCACCGTCGCCATTGCTGGTTCTGACGACCAGCTCGAGGTGCAGACCGCACAGTTCAACAAGCTTGCTGAAGAGGGTAAGGTTGTTATGCCTCTTGAGAAGCAGATGTGGGGAGCTGTGTACGGTCAGGTAATCGACAAGTTCGGTATCACCTGGCAGTTCAATATCGGCGGCTAATTTTTAGCTTTTGGCCCGGTCGAGTGTTTTCTCGGCCGGGTTTCTTTGTGTTTGGGGTGCCTGTGTTGGCCGGAGGGATTTGGCATCCTGGGCAAGATTCCTCCGGTCTTTGGGTGGCCTGTCTTGGCGTTTTGGCGCCAAAGCCCGGAGGAATTTGATCTGGGTGCTGGATTCCTGCCCGGCGGGTTGAAGGCTGATTGCCTGAGGGGGTAGGGGCTTATGCGGTGCCGGGGGAATTTGGGATTCTGGGCAAGATTTCTCCGGTTTTTGGGTGGCCTGTCCTGGGGTTTTGGCGCCAAAGCCCGGAGGAATTTGACTCTCGGGCAACGTTTCCCCGGCAGAAAGCGAGGGTCCCCAAGGACTGTTGAGCAGAAGGCGAAACACCTGAATCGAAACCCTGTCAACAACTTGAAAAGTTGCTACCAAACGACTAAGGTTAACTCCAGGTTAACAAAAGGGTTCCCCAAAGTGAACGGAACCGAAGAGAGGAAATCATGTCCGCCCGCGACTTCGACATTGTCCGTGAAGATCTGCACCGCCGTTATGGCCACATGGTTGACGCTGCCCAGATCGACGCCATTGTTAACGATACGATCGTGGAGCAGAACGCAACTGCCAAGCTTACTGCTTTTCTGCCAGTCTTTGTGGAGCGAATCGCGTCCGAAAGGCTGGAGGAGCTGCTAGCTGGAAAGGAAGCGCATCCTCGCCAGGAAGTGCTTTTTGCTTGCGAACGCAATGCTGGCCGTTCCCAGCTGGCATCCGCCATCATGCGCCACCTCGCTGGCGATGATGTTTTCGTTCGGTCTGTGGGGATCAAGGCTCGTGGTGGCATTAATCCAACCGTGCTCAAGGTTCTGGAAGAGCGTGGAATTAGCACCGAGGGCCTGTACCAGAAGGAGATTTCCCCACGCGTTTCTCACCGCGCTGACGTAGTTGTTCTGCTCGGCATTAACGAGATCCCAGGCGTCCCAGGCGATCGCTACGTTCGCTGGGATATTGAGGATCCAGAAGGTGCTCCGATCGAAAAGGTTCGTGAGATTGCGGACAGCATCGAAGAGCGCATTCGCGAGCTGTTGCCAAAGCTGCAAGTTCCAGCAACTGTCTAGTTACTGAAAAGAAGGGCGTCCAAGATTGGGCGCCCTTTTTGCGTGCCCTGAAACAGCAACCCGCCCGAAACAACTACGCTGGAAGTCACCAAAAACGTAGAAAGGCTGGAGATGAGCGAGAGCAAAGCAGTAGAGCAATTGCAGCGGGTCCTGCTTCCACGACGTGGTGAGCCACAAGACGTGCGGACCCTGTACTTGCTGGAAGCTGAGCAAAACAAGGAGCGTGCGACCTGGAATGATCGCTACTCTCTGAGCATTCCAGCCGGAGCTGAAATCTCCTTCCAAACCTATTTCAACGCCTTTGCTGCCAGCTACTGGCGCCGCTGGTCGCAGCTGGATTCTGTGATCTTGAAGGTCGAGCTGGAAGGCGAAGCCCGCGTCGACATTTACCGCTCCAAGATCGACGGTTCCCGCATCGCGGTTGAAGGCGACCTCATCAAGGGCACCGGCGAGTTCGAGATTTCCCTCGCCCCATTCGAAGACGGCGGTTGGATCTGGTTCGACATCACCGCCGAAACTGACACCGTGATCAAGAAGGCCGGCTGGTGGGCGCCAGTCGCACCTGGTCGACAGACCATGCCTAACGGCGAGCAGGTCGGCCCATTCGACAAGCGCGTGACCGTCGGCATCCCGACCTTCAACCGCCCCGTCGACGCGGTCAAGGCTCTGGAAGCACTGGCCGAGGACCCAGAGGTCGACGCGGTCATCGATACCGTCATCATGCCTGACCAGGGCAACAAGCACCCCGCTGACGAACCAGGCTACGAAGCTGCCACCAAGCACTTCGGCGATCGCTTCTTTGAGTTCCGCCAGGGCAACCTCGGCGGTTCCGGCGGCTACTCCCGCATCATGTTCGAAGCCCTCGGTGGCGTTGATGGCACTGGCGACGCAGGCGCCAAGAAGTCTCCATACATCCTGTACATGGACGATGACATTGCCATCGAACCGGATTCCATCCTCCGCGCGCTGCAAGCAGCCCGCTACGCAAAGTCCCCAATCCTGGTCGGTGGCCAGATGCTGAACCTGCAGGAGCGCAGCCACTTGCACTCGATGGGTGAGGTTGTCGGTCGCCATGACTTCATGTGGACCTCCGCACCATACGTGCACTACGACCACGACTTTGCCAAGTACCCACTGTCTGACCGTGGCAACCCTGGGGACAAGCCAGGCACCCGCAACTCCTGCGACCTACACCGTCGCATCGACGTGGACTACAACGGCTGGTGGATGACGATGATCCCGCGCGTCGTCGCAGAGGAAATCGGTCAGCCACTGCCGCTGTTCATCAAGTGGGACGACGCTGAGTTCGGCCTGCGCGCCGGCGATCATGGCTTCCCGACGGCCACCTGGCCAGGCATCGCGATCTGGCACATGGCCTGGTCTGACAAGGATGACGCCATCGACTGGCAGGCCTACTTCCACCTGCGCAACCGCCTCATCGTGGCGGCCCTGCAGCACACTGGCCCAGTGGACGGCATCATCAAGTCGATGCAGAAGGCGACGATCAAGCACCTCGTCTGCATGGAGTACTCCACGGTTGCTATCCAGAATGAAGCCATGAAGGACTTCCTGGCTGGACCTGATCGCCTCTTCGACATCCTGGAAAGCGCCCTGCCACGCATCAATGCAATCCGTAAGACCTACTCGGACGCCGTGGTGATGCCAACGGCAGCCGATCTGCCGAAGCCTTCTGGCGCGCCGGGCGTTCCGATCAACGACATCGGCGGCCGCTTGGCAAAGCCAAAGAAGGCTGTGTGGGCTCTCAAGGGCCTCATCCACACGCTGCAGAAGGAAGACAAGCGTCACCACGAGGTGCCACAGGCCAACCTGGCACCGATCAATGCCCGTTGGTTCTCGCTGTCCCGCATGGATGGCGCCACCGTCACGACCTCCGATGGTCGGGGAGTGGTGTACCGCAAGCGTGACCGTGACCAGGCCAAGGAGCTGCTCATGGAGTCCCGCCGCCTGCAGAAGGAAGTGGCAGAGCGCTTCCAGGAAATGCAGGGCAAGTACCGCGCTGCGCACAAGACGTTGACCAGCCGTGAGGCATGGGGAGAAATCTTTAATGACTAATGAATCCGATGTCCTGGTTGCCATCCAGGATCGGCTGTACAAGGAGCCGTACACCCAGGTAGCGCGCGGGATGAGCCTGTTTGGTGAGCATGCTGCGGGTTGGCTTGGGATGGGTGTGCTTGGCATGGCCGTCGATAAGCCACGGCGCCGGCAGTGGGCCGCGTTGACTGCATCCGCGTTCACCAGCCACGCTGCGTCCGTCGTGATCAAGCGCATCGTGCGACGTCCACGCCCGACTGACCCGCGCATTCAGATCGGCGTGGGAACTCCGAGTAAGCTGAGTTTCCCGTCGTCGCATGCGACGTCCACCACCGCGGCTCTCACCTCTCTGGCGATGTTGACTAGGTCACCACTGCCACTTGTTGGCGTGCCAGCAATGATGCTGTCGCGTATGGTTTTGGGGGTTCATTACCCAACGGACGTTGCGGCCGGCGCCATCCTCGGCGCATCGACTGCGCTGATCGCGGACAAGCTGGAAAAGAGGAATGCATGAGCAAGGAGCAGCGCTTCGGCGACTCGGAGCCGCACACCGAGGGCATCGACACGATGAAGAAGCGCCAGCCGCCGAAGAACCTCGCCGACGGCATGGTCAAGGCGCTGCGCCCCAAGCAGTGGGTCAAAAACGTGCTCGTGGTCGCCGCACCTCTCGCGGCCGGCACTGAGACTTTGTTCAACCAACGCACGCTTATCGACGTTGCTTTCGCCTTCATCGCGTTCTGCATGGCTGCATCCTCGATCTACCTAATCAACGACGCCCGTGACGTCGAGGCTGACCGCGCTCACCCAACCAAGCGATTCCGCCCGATCGCCGCTGGTGTCCTGCCGGTGGGCCTGGCCTACTGCATGGCTGTTTTCCTCATGATCGCGGCCCTTGGTGTGTCCTTCCTGGCGACGTCCGGTAGTTCACTTGCCATCGTTGTGGCTATCTATATTGCGCTGCAGCTTGGCTACTGCTTCGGTTGGAAGCATCAGCCGGTCATCGACATTGCGCTGGTGTCCTCTGGATTCATGCTGCGCACCATGGCCGGTGGTGTGGCTGCCGGAATCGTGCTTTCCCAGTGGTTCCTGCTGGTCGCGGCGTTCGGTTCGCTGTTCATGGCCTCGGGCAAGCGCTACGCCGAAATCCTTCTTGCCGAGCGCACGGGCGCAAAGATCCGTAAGTCGCTGGAGGGCTACACCCCGACGTACCTGCGTTTCGTATGGACACTGTCTGCCACTGCCGTGGTCATGTCCTACGCGCTGTGGGGCTTTGACATGGGACATGCATCCGAATCTGTTGCCGCAATTTGGTACCAGGTTTCGATGGTCCCATTCACCATCGCGATCCTGCGCTTTGCAGCCGATGTTGACCGTGGCGATGGCGGTGCCCCCGATGAACTTGCGCTCACCGATAGAACATTACAAGCCCTCGCTGTCCTGTGGATTCTCTGCATTGTAATGGCTGTGTATGTTTCCCCGATGTTATAACTGCTTGCCAAGTTATTGATTTGGTGTAGGTTTAATAACGATCAAATAGGAACGCGCGAGGAGAGTTATGTCAGTTGCACAGCGTTTGCGCAATGTTGGACGGAAAGTCACTTCGGTAGCACTTGCCGCCGTCACCGCTGCAGGTCTGGCCGTTGCCGGTTCCGGAGTTGCCCACGCAGATAACCGCGACTGGCTGCGTCCAGACGCAACCGGCACCTGCGACTGGGACCCAGCGATGTACTGGGTACAGCGCTGCGATGTCTGGTCCGAGGCGATGGGTCGCTCCATCCCAGTCCTGATTCAGCCAGCCCAGCGTGGTGGCGACGCAGGTTTCTACCTGCTCGACGGCATGCGTGCCGACGACAACCAGACCGGTTGGACCAAGTTTGCTAACGCCCCAGAGGCATATGTTGATTCCAACATCACCCTCATCATGCCAGTCGGTGGCGCGGGCTCCTTCTACTCTGACTGGGATCAGCCAGCTCTGATCTCCTCCGGTTCCTCTGCACAGCAGGTGAACTACAAGTGGGAGACCTTCCTTACCAACGAGCTCCCTGGCTACCTGCAGGCACACTTCGGTGTGAACCCAACCCGCAACTCCATCGCGGGTCTGTCCATGGGCGGCACCGCTGCACTGAACCTGGCTGCACGTCACCCAGGCCAGTTCCAGCAGGCAATGTCCTGGTCCGGCTACCTGCACACCACCGCTCCAGGTATGCAGACCCTGCTCCGCGCAGCGCTGATTGACTCTGGCGGATTCAACCTCAACGCAATGTACGGCTCCACCCTGAGCCCACGTCGCTTCGAGAACGACCCATACCACAACCTCGAAGGCCTGCGCGGCAAGGATGTCTACATCTCCGCAGCTAGCGGCAACTGGACCGAGGCTGACATGAACCTCGCTCTCAACGACCGCATCATGGGTTGGGGCCTCGAGGCACTGTCCTCCATGTCCACCCAGGAGTGGGAGCGCAAGGCACGCAGCATGGGCCTCAACGTTACCGCTGACTACCAGCCTGAAGGCATCCACCGCTGGGGCATCTGGAACGAGCAGATGTGGAAGACCCGCGACCGCGTTCTCAATCACATGAACGCCTGGTAATTAATACCTCCTGAAAGCCCCACCTGATGGTGGGGCTTTTTCTTTTTCTCTTCGCGAGGACGATAATCCCCGTTAGATAATGGCCACTTCAAAAGTGCTACAGGCCCAATATCTAACGGGGATTATCGCCCTCGCGTCAAACCACGCCGAAAACCAAATTCACACCAATCACATGGCGAACAATGTAAACAAAATAACCACTAGCCCCTGGTGTGTCACTGCCAGAAAAGTCTAAAGTTGTACTTAAACTTGAGTCCAACCTATTGGGCACGTGTGCCCACAGGCGGCAAAACTTAACAAACTAGGCGTCACGCCTTCCGGAAGCGGGGAACTTTCGGAAACTGTGGCCCGCAGAACAACAGCTGAAACACGACTATTTAAGGACTTTTCATGCGTGAAACTCGCTCTGCTCGGCGACGTTCCTTCCGCCATGTCCTCGCGGCCGTGCCGGTCACATTGGCACTGGTAGCGGGAATGGCATCCCCGGCTCTCGCTCAACTGAATTCTTCTGGATCCTCAGGTTTCCCTGGTGGCACCGGCGCTTCTGATTACCTGGATCCTGGTGAGGTGCCACAGCGCACCCCGATCAAGACTGACTACCCAAAGATCGAGGGCCTGCCAGCAGGTGTGTCTGTCGATCGCGTTGAGTGGATCACTGATCGTCGTGTGGCTGTGTTTATTAAGTCTGCCGCTATGCCTGAGCAGCTGATGCAGGTTCAGATCCTGCTTGCTCGTGACTGGCACTCCAACCCGGAGAAGAAGTTCCCTGAGGTGTGGGCCCTTGATGGTCTGCGCGCTGTGGATACGGAGAGTGGTTGGACCATTCATACCAATATTGAGCAGTTCTACGCTGACAAGAATGTCAACGTGATCATGCCGATTGGTGGCGAGGCTTCCTTCTACACCGACTGGGAAGGCCCTGCGAAGGACAAGAACTACAAGTGGGAGTCCTTCCTCCTGAACGAGCTGCCTGCAGTGCTTAAGAATGGTTACCGTTCCAATGAGCAGCGCGCAATCGTTGGCCTGTCCATGGGTGGCACCGCCGCGATCAACTTGGCGTCCCACCGCCCGGACATGTTCAACTTTGCTGGTTCCTTCTCGGGTTACCTGGACACCACCTCTCCTGGTATGCCTGAGATGCTTCGTGGCGCGCTGATTGAGGGTGGCGGATACGAGCTCGACAACATGTGGGGCAAGCCGGTGAACCAGCGTTGGATCGACAATGATCCAAAGCTTGGTCTGGAAGCTCTCAAGGGCAAGACCGTCTACGTTTCTGCAGGTTCGGGACGCGATGACTTTGGTGAGCCAGGCTCCGTCGCGACGGGCCCAGCTAACGAGGCCGGCAAGGGCCTCGAGGTCGTATCTCGCATGACCACCCAGACTTTCGTTGACCGCGCTAAGCAGGCCAACCTTCCGGTCGTGGCGCAGTTCCGCCCATCCGGCGTCCACAACTGGCCATACTGGCAGTTTGAGATGTCCCAGGCGTGGCCTTACATCGCAGACTCCTTGGGCGTGAAGCCTGAGGATCGCGGCGCAGAGTGCACTACTGTGGGTGCCATCGCTGAGCTGACTAAGGGTGGCCAGTGGGGTGCTTGCCTGAACAATGAATACGACGTCAAGGGTGGCAAGGCTCAGGACTTCCGTGCTGGTCGCGCATACTGGTCTGCTGAGACGGGTGCTCACATGCTCATCGGCCGCATTGGCGCCCGCTACACCGAAATGGGCGGAACGGACTCCTGGCTCGGCTTCCCGCTGACCAATGAAATGCAGACTCCGGATGGCAAGGGTCGCTTCGTCCACTTCCAGAACGGTTCCATCTACTGGACTCATGAGACTGACGCCGTAGAGGTGCCACGCGACATGGTCGATGCGTGGGGTCGCCAGGGCTACGAAACTGGCGCCATGGGCTACCCAGTAGACGTGCCGAAGGAAGTGAACGGCAGCCTGGTCCAGCAGTTCCAGGGTGGCTACACTGTCCGCAATTCCAAGCAGGAAACCTTCTTTGTGAAGGGCAAGATCGCTGAGCACTACGGTCAGCTCAAGACGGCATCCTCTCGCCTGGGCGCCCCAACTTCTGACGAGTTCTCCATCCCGGGTGGCGCACTGCAGAACTTCGAGCATGGCACCATGTACTGGTCCGCAGCCACGGGCGCGCACTTCATCCTGAATGGTGACATCCGTGATGCTTGGGGCAAGTCCGGTTGGGAGAATGGCCCATTTGGTTGGCCGGTTGAGGATCAGACTGCGATCCCTGCCGGTGGCGAACAGATGAAGTTCCAGCATGGCATCATCAAGCAGGTTAATGGTCGAATCGTGGAGGAGCGCTTCTAAATGCGAAATACCGTATCAGCCATCGCCATCGTCGCTACCGCTTTAGTGTTGGGCGGCTGTGGTGGTGGCGCGACGGTAGACAATGGGCAGGCAGCCCCTTCGTCGGTTGCTCCGCTGACCAAAACCTCGAAGACGGACCAGGTGACGTCGACAAGCCAGCCGACGCCGACACCACGCGCGGGCGGTGGAGCAGCAGCGCCCGGACCGCAGGACGGCGCCGTGCAGGAAGTTAGCGCGTTGCCGAGCGCACCGGCTCGACCTGAGAAGGAACAGCGGTTGCTGGAGGAGCTGAAGCAGCAAGGAATTAACGTCGATGGCGTCGAGGATCAAATGGTCAGCGTCGCCGGGGGCGTGTGCCATTCCGGAGAGAAGAACGACACCGTTGGCGCGGTATCGGGCCAGCTCATTGAGCAAAAGCGCACCGATAAGAAGTTTGAAGATATCCGGGGCATCCTTGTCAAAACTGCCAAAGAAGCGTATTGCTAGTTCATGCGAAAAATTCTGACGATCGTTGCAACCCTCGTCCTCCTCATCGTGGTGGGCGCCGGGGTTGTCAATTGGATGAACAGTGGTGGCCACAAGCCGTTGCCGGAGCCAACCACGGCTGCACCACAACAGCCTGATTGGTGCCCAAAGGTTGAGGTTGTTGCAGCTCCGGGTACGTGGGAGTCGGCACCGAACGATGACCCGATCAATCCGACGTTCAATCCGCATTCCTTCATGCTGACCGTCACGAAGCCGCTGCAGCAGCGCTACACCCCGGACGATGTGAAGGTGTGGACGCTGCCGTACACGGCCCAGTTCAAGAACGTCAACGCCATGCACGAGATGAGCTATGACCAGTCTCGTCAGGAAGGCACCTCCAAGCTGGAGGGCGAACTTCGCATGATGCACGCTGACTGCCCAGCTACCGATTTCATACTCATCGGCTTTTCCCAGGGTGCGGTCATCGTCGGTGACATCGCGAACCAGATTGGCGCCGGGCAGGGCGTCATTCCGGCTGAGCGAGTTCGCGGCGTGGCCGTCATTGCGGATGGTCGACGCGAGCCGGGCGTCGGTGTCGCGCAGGGCAATCCAGTTAGCGGTGTGGGTGCGGAAGTGTCCCTCGAGCTGCTGAATCCGCTCACTCAGGCGATCATGCCGGGCGCTACCATGCGTGGCCCGCGTGCCGGTGGCTTCGGTTCGCTCCAGGACAAGGTCATGGACATCTGCGCGCCGGATGATCACATCTGCGACGCCCCACTTGGCGTCGGTAACGCCGTCAGCCGTGCACAGGCGCTCATTGCCGCCAACGCCGTGCACGCGCAGTACGCTACGAACCCGAATGTCTTCCCGGGGTCGACCACAACGCAGTGGCTCATCGACTGGTCCGCAGGGCTTATCGACGCCCGCTAGCGAGCTTTCAGGCAGGCCGTTCGCGGTCTGCCTTTAAAATTTTCCAGGAAACGCAAGCAAAATAGTTTTGTATTGCTAAATAATCTGGGTAAGGTAGCTGCAACGCTTCTTTACAAGGATCACAAAAGGAAAACCCATGGATATTAATGCAGCAATGGGCCGCTTCTTCGACGAAGCCGGCAATGTCGTCCTGCCTCCAGAGTTCACCCTGGCCGCCATGTGCGAGCTGATGTACCAGGCAGACGCTGCCGCTGGCGGTAAGGACCGCGAGGTTTTGCGATTCTGGGACTATTCCGAGTCTCGTGAGGGCAAGCTGGTCTCCTTTACTCGCGAGCAGGTCAATACCCGCATCAAGGCTGTCGCGGCTCGCCTGCAGCAGACCGGCCAAATGGGCGATCGTGTCGCCATTCTGGCTGGAAACAGCCCGGAATACATCTTTTCCTTCCTTGGCGCCATGTACGCCGGCATGGTCCCTGTTCCGCTCTACGACCCAGCCGAGCCTGGGCACACGGGCCACCTGACGGCCGTCATTGGCGATTCGAACCCGAAGTTCGCCCTGACCAACTCCGCGAGCGCTTCCGCAACCCGCAAGTTCTTCGCTTCCGTTCCTGCGGCTGAGCGTCCGCGCATTCTCTCCGTGGATTCCTTGCCGGACTCCACTGCAGAAGCTTTTGTGAATCCTTTGACCAACCCAGAGGTGCTGGCAAAACTCAAGGAATCCAAGGTTGCCCCGGTCGATTCCGTCGCCTTCCTGCAGTACACCTCGGGTTCTACCCGCACCCCAGCTGGTGTGGTGCTCACGCAGCGCAACATCATGACCAATGTGCTGCAGATTTTCCGCGCAGCGCAGCTCAAGCACCCAATGCGCCTGGCGCTGTGGATTCCGCTGCACCATGACATGGGCATGATCCTGTCCGCCTTCGTCACGATCCTCGGCGTCGGCCTGGATCTCATGCGCCCACGCGACTTCCTGCAGCGCCCATCCCGCTGGATTGAGCAGCTGAACCGTCGTGAAGGCGATGCGAACATCTACACCGTGGTGCCGAACTTCGCTATGGAGCTCGGCGCGCGCTATGGCATCCCTGAGGGCGTGGAGCTGGATCTTTCCGCTGTCGACGGCATCATCAACGGCTCGGAGCCGGTGTCCGAGGTGGCCGTGGAGTCCTTCCTGTCGACCTTCGAGCCACACGGCCTGAACCGGAAGGCGATCCGTCCGGGCTACGGTCTGGCGGAGGCCACCTTGCTCGTTGCGCTGCCACAGACGGAAAATCGTCCGATATTCAAGCACTTCGACCGCGAGGCTCTTGCTGAAGGTCGCGCCGTGGTGGTTGAGGAAGGAACCGCATTCGCCTCTGTTGGTGAGCCAATTGCCCCAATGCACATGATCCTGGTTGATCCGGAGACCCGCGAGGAAATCGAAGACGGCAAGATCGGCGAGTTCTGGTGCAACGGTGCCAACATGGCACAGGGCTACCTGGGCCGCGACGAAGAGACCGCCGCGACCTTCCATAACAAGCTGGCCAAGAAGCTGCCGGAAAACTCCCGCGCCGAAGGCGTCGCCGACGACGACATCTGGATGGCCACCGGCGACCTGGGCACCTTCATCGACGGTCAGATCTACCTCACTGGCCGTCTGAAGGACCTCATCGTCATCGCTGGACGCAACCACTACCCACAGGACATTGAGCACACCGTCCAGCAGGCCAGCGCCCATGTTCGACCAGATAGCGTCGCTGCCTTCGCGATTGAGGGCGAGGACGTCGAGAAGCTCGTGATCATCGCTGAGCGCGACATCAACCAGACCGAAGACGGCGACGCTGCGGCCATCGACGCGATCCGCGAGCAGGTCACCCAGCATCACGGTGTGAACCCGCATGACATTCGCATGGTTGCGCCTGATGCCATCAAGCGTTCTTCGAGCGGTAAGATTGCACGCAGGGTTGTGCGCAAGGCATACCTTGAAGAAAGCTAGTTTCCGCGTGTAACACTTTCACGTTTTTTAACGACTGCCTTGCAGAGGGCCCTTATCTCAGTCTCTCAGCTGAGTAAGGGCCATTGACTTTTGTCCGTATCTAGTAGAAGAGGTGAGCGACCGGCATGGAGTCCAGGCAGGGTAACGCCGAGATGACCGTTTCCGAGCTTCGCGAATGGTTGCGAAATTGGGTCGTGACGGCGACGGGACTGCCTGCGGAGGAAATCACCGACGACAAGTCCCTCCAGAACTTCGGCCTCAGCTCCCGCGACGTCGTCTTGCTCTCGGGCGAACTGGAGAACCTGCTCGGAATCCAGCTCGACGCCACCGTCGCCTACGAGTACCCAACCATCGGGGCTCTCGCCCAGCGCCTTATCGACGGCCCTCCGGCCGGCACCCAGCAGGCCAAGAAGCCTCGTTTCACCGCGCAGACCGGTGGGGCACACGACATTGCCGTGGTTGGCATGGCTGGTCGCTTCCCAGGAGCAGGCAATCTTGGTGAGTACTGGAACATGATCGTCTCTGGCACCGACGCTACGTCTGACCTTCCGGTTGGTCGTTGGTCGGAGTATTCCGCCGATGAAGTGATGACGCAGAAGATCGCCGAGAACAACGTTCGTGGCGGCTACATTCAGGACATCGCCACCTTCGACGCCGAGTTCTTCGGAATTTCCCCGGTGGAAGCTGCGAACATGGATCCGCAGCAGCGCTTCGCCCTGGAACTGACGTGGGAAGCGCTCGAAAGCGCACACATTCCAGCAAGCTCCCTCAAGGGCGAGGCCGTAGGCGTGTTCATCGGTTCCTCCAATGTTGACTACGGCATGATCATCACCGCCGACCCAGCAGAAGCGCACCCATACGCACTGACCGGCACGGCAAGCTCGATCATTCCGAACCGCGTCTCCTACGCCTTTGACTTCCGCGGACCATCCGTTTCCGTTGACACCGCCTGCTCCTCCTCCCTCGTGGCAGTCCACGACGCCGTGCGCGCACTGCGTTCCGGCGACGCTGACCTGGCCATCGCGGGTGGCGTGAACATCCTGGCGTCCCCATTTGTCTCCACTGCCTTCGGTGAGCTGGGCGTTATCAGCCCAACCGGCAAGATCCACGCCTTCTCCGATGACGCTGACGGATTCGTCCGCGCCGACGGCGCTGGACTGGTTGTCCTGAAGCGTGTCGAGGAAGCCATTGCCGACGGCGACAACATCATCGCCGTGATCAAGGGTTCCGCAGTGAACTCTGACGGTCACTCCAATGGCCTCACCGCGCCAAACCCAGAGGCTCAGGTTGATGTGCTCGAGCGCGCCTACGCAGACGCGGGCGTGGACCCACGCCAGGTTGACTACGTGGAAGCCCACGGCACCGGCACCATCCTCGGCGACCCAATCGAGGCAGCAGCCCTCGGTGCTGTCCTTGGCAAGGGCCGTGACATCGCAGAGCCAACCCTGCTCGGCTCCGTCAAGACCAACATCGGCCACTCAGAGTCCGCAGCAGGCGCAGCAGGCCTGCTCAAGGTCCTGCTCGCCATGCAGGAAAACGTGCTCCCGCCAAGCATCAACTTCGCAGGCCCGAACCGCTACATCGACTTCGACTCCGAGCACCTGGAAGTAGTGGAAGATCCACGCGAATGGCCGGAATATTCCGGCAAGAAGACCGCAGGCGTTTCCGGATTCGGCTTCGGTGGCACCAACGCGCACGTCGTAGTCCAGGAATTCGATCCGGCAGAGTACGAGGCTGCGCCGGCAGCGGAGAAGGAGTTGGACGGGGTCATCCTCCCTGTCAGCGGATTGCTGCCTAGTAGGCGTCGACAAGCTGCAGCGGACCTCGCTGACTTCCTTGAGGGCCGCAGCGACGACGACTTGGTCAAGGTCGCCCGCTCCCTCGCGCGCCGTAACCATGGTCGCTCCCGCGCAACGGTGGAAGCTGCCAACGTGGAAGAGGCAGTCAAGCGCCTGCGCCAGGTAGCTGAAGGCAAGAAGAGCATCGGTATCAATGCGGCCGACGCACCTGCCACCACCGGCCCAGTCTTTGTGTACTCGGGCTTTGGTTCGCAGCACCGCAAGATGGCCAAGGACAT
Organism: Corynebacterium sp. H130; assembly: GCF_037572395.1. Taxonomy (NCBI): domain Bacteria; kingdom Bacillati; phylum Actinomycetota; class Actinomycetes; order Mycobacteriales; family Corynebacteriaceae; genus Corynebacterium; species Corynebacterium sp. H130. Next base: position 312,574 of record NZ_JBBHLA010000003.1, read on the forward strand.
GCTCGAGCTGTCCCCACTGTTCAAGACTCGCCTGACCGAGCTGAACGAGATGATCGAGTTTGAGTCCGGCTGGTCCCTGCTCGACATCATCGCTGACGACGAACAGACCTACGACACGGAAACCGCGCAGGTCGCCATCACCGCAATCCAGATCGCACTGACCGACTACCTGGCCGCATTCGGCGCGAAGCCAGCAGCCGTGGTTGGCATGTCCATGGGCGAGATCGCCGCTGCCTACGCAGCCGGAGGCCTGTCCGCCAAGGACGCAATGCGCATCGCCTCCCACCGTTCCCGCCTGATGGGCGAGGGCGAGAAGTCCCTGCCGGAAGACCAGCTCGGTGCGATGGCCGTGGTGGAGTTTTCCGCTGAGGACCTGGAGGCGTTCATCGCTGAGCACCCTGAATACTCCGGCATTGAGCCAGCCGTGTACGCGGGCCCAGGCATGACCACCGTGGGTGGCCCTCGCGACGCCGTGCTCAAGCTGGTGGAATTCCTGGAAGGGGAGGGCAAGTTTGCCCGCGCCCTCAATGTCAAGGGCGCAGGCCACACCTCCGCTGTCGAGCCACTTCTTGGTGAGCTCGCCGCGGAAACCGCAGACATCGAGCCACGCCCAACCACGATCCCGCTGTTCAGCTCCGTGGACAAGAATGTTGTGTACCCAGCAGGTTCCGTCATTCACGATTCCGACTACTGGCTGCGCTGCACCCGCGGCAGCGTCTGGTTCCTCGAGGCGACCCAGCAGGCCTTCGCTGCAGGCCACACCATGCTCGTGGAAATTTCCCCGAACCCAGTGGCACTGATGGGCATGATGAACACCGCGTTCTCCGTTGGTGCTGGCGATTCGCAGCTGCTTTACGCTCTCAAGCGCAAGATTCCTGCTGCTGATTCGCTGCGCGATCTGCTGGCGAAGCTGTACGTGTCCGGCCAGGACATTGACTTTGACCTAGCCTACGGCGCAGGTGAGCGCCTGGATGCGCCGTCCATCACCTGGAAGCACCAGCGTTACTGGACCGCCGCACGCCCAAGCTCCTCCGGAAACGTTGGCATGCCGGGCCACAAGGTCACGCTGCCGGATGGCTCCGTTGCCTTCTCCACACTGGCCGAACTGGTGCCAAGCGCAGAGGCCCTCATGGACGCAGCCGTCGCCACGATGGGTGTGGACGCACAGCTCGTAGTATGCGAGGAAATTTCCCCGCTGCCACCAACGGGCGAAGTCACCACGATTGCCGGTAAGCACATCGGTGGCGTGAACCTGTCCGTGTACCGGAAGATGGGCGAGACGATGAGCCTCGTCGCCGAAGGTTTCGCATCCTCCCTGGTCACCCCAACCGCGGAGACCACCGCTGAGCCTAGGCGCGTAGCCGCCCCTGCCGTCACCGATGAAGTCACCATCGAATCGATGCACTGGGACCCAGCCTCCGGGGAAACCGTGGAGCAGCGCATGCGCACCATCGTCTCCGAGGCCATGGGCTACGACGTGGAAGACCTGCCACGTGAACTCCCACTCATCGATCTCGGCCTTGACTCCCTTATGGGCATGCGCATTAAGAACCGCATCGAACATGACTTCCAGATCCCTGAGCTGCAGGTTCAGGCACTTCGCGATGCCTCCGTGGCCGACGTCGTTACGCTGGTGGAGGACATGGTGGCTGGCCGGGACAGCGTAAAGAAGGAACCGGCCGTCGAAAAGCCTGCTGCAAAGAAGGGCGGCGTTGGAGTTGCACCGCGCGATGCGTCGGAACGCCTCGTCTTTGCCACCTGGGCAACGATCACCGGTGCTGCTGCCGCGGGCGTGACCTCCGAACTGCCGGAGCTCACTGGCACCCAAGCTCAGGACATCGCTGCGCGCCTGTCTGAGCGTTCTGGCGCCGTGATCACCGTGGACGATGTGCTGGCTGCGGAGACGCTGGAACCGCTGGCTAACCTGGTTCGCGAAGGCTTGGAGACCGAGGTAGAGGGCAACATTCGTGTGCTGCGCGCACGTCCGGAAGGCTCCACGCAACCAGCCGTGTTCATGTTCCACCCAGCCGGTGGCTCCTCTGTGGTATACCAGCCACTCATGCGCCGACTGCCTGCCGACGTCCCGGTGTACGGCGTTGAGCGCCTGGAAGGCCCACTGTCTGAGCGTGCTGCTGCCTACCTGGATGAGATCAAGCAGTACTCCGACGGGCTGCCAATCGTCCTCGGCGGTTGGAGCTTCGGTGGCGCCCTGGCCTACGAGGTAGCTAACCAGCTGCGCGACACGGACGTTGAGGTCGCGCTGGTAGCCCTGCTCGACACCGTGCAGCCTGCGGAAACTGTTCCGGATTCCCCAGAGGAGACCCGGGCACGCTGGGAGCGCTACCAGGCCTTTGCCAAGAAGACCTATGGCCTTGACTTCCCAGTTCCATTTGACCTGCTGGAGACCGCTGGCGAAGACGCACTGCTTGGCATGCTCGCTGAATTCCTGGCCACCACCGATGCTTCCGAGCATGGCCTTTCCGCAGGTGTACTGGAGCACCAGCGCGCGTCCTTCGTGGACAACCGCATTTTGGACAAGATCAAGTTTGAGGATTGGTCCGAGGTTTCGGTGCCGGTCATCCTGTTCCGCGCGGAACGGATGCACGATGGCGCGATTGAACTCGAGCCACGCTATGCCACAATTAAGGAAGATGGTGGCTGGTCGGCTATCGTGGAAGACCTAGAGATTATTCACTTGAATGGCGATCACCTGGCCGTGGTTGATGAGCCGGAAATCGCGACAGTTGGTGCAAACCTGACGCGTCGCATTGCGAAGCTCGCCAAGAAGTAGAAACGAGTAGCGTAGAAACGTGACTGGAAAGACGACTGCAGAGAAGCTTGCCGATCTTCGCGCGCGCCTGGAACAAGCAAAAGACCCAGGTAGCGAGCGGGCGCGAGCGAAGCGTGACGCCGCGGGCTTGTCGACGCCTCGCCAGCGCATCGACCGTCTTCTAGATCCCGGTTCCTTCGTTGAAATCGGCGCCCTCGGTCGCACTCCGGACGACCCGGAAGCGCCATACTCCGACGGTGTCGTCACCGGTTACGGCCGCATCGAAGGCCGACCAGTGGTCATCTACGCGCACGACAAGACCGTTTATGGCGGCTCAGTGGGCGAGACTTTCGGCCGCAAGGTCTGCGAGGTCATGGACATGGCTATTCGTGTTGGCTGCCCAGTCATCGGTATTCAGGATTCTGGTGGCGCCCGCATCCAGGACGCAGTTACCTCTCTGGCCATGTACTCCGAAATTGCGCGCCGCCAGCTGCCACTGTCTGGTCGTTCCCCTCAGATCTCCATCATGATGGGCAAGTCCGCAGGTGGCGCCGTATACGCCCCGGTGACCACGGACTTCGTTGTGGCCGTCGATGAGCGCGCTGAAATGTACGTGACCGGCCCTGCCGTGATCAAGGAAGTTACCGGCGAGGAAATCACCTCCGCCGAGCTCGGCGGTGCGCGCCAGCAGGAGCTCAACGGCAACGTGTCTTATGTGGCCCGCGACGAGGATGACGCCTTCAACTACGTCAAGGATCTCCTCGATCACCTGCCACTGACCTGCAATGATCCAGGCCCTGAGTTCTGGGCTCCGTCCGATGAGGTTGTTGCCTGCGACGAGCCACTCGACACGTTCATGCCGAACGACACCAACGCCGGCTACGACATGCACGACCTGCTGTCCAAGCTCTTCGACTCCGACGACTTCCTGGAAATCCAGCCGAACTTCGCGCAGAACTTGGTCGTTGGCTTCGCGCGCATCGACGGCAAGTCCGTGGGCGTCATCGCGAACCAGCCGCTCGTGTACGCGGGCTGCATCGACGCCGATGCCGCAGACAAGGGCGCACGTTTCATCCGCATTTGCGACGCCTACAACATCCCGCTCGTCTACGTTGTGGACACGCCTGGCTACCTTCCAGGTGTGGCGCAGGAGAAGGCCGGACTCATTCACCGCGGTGCGAAGTTCGCGTTCGCGCTGGTCGAAGCAACCGTGCCAAAGGTGTCCCTCATCGTGCGCAAGGCCTACGGCGGAGCCTATGCCGTCATGGGTTCCAAGAACTTGTCCGGCGACATCAACCTGGCCTGGCCGACCGCGCAGATCGCTGTGATGGGTGCTGCGGCAGCCGTGGTGATGATCCAGGGCAAGCAGCTCGCCAAGATCGAGGACGAGAACCAGCGCGCATACATGAAGAAGGTCTTCATGGACTTCTACGACGAGAACATGACCTCGCCATACGTTGCCGCTGAGCGTGGCTACATCGACGCCATGATCGAGCCGAATTCCACCAGGTTGGCGCTGCGCCAGGCCCTCCGACAGCTCTCCACCAAGAGTGAACGGGACCTGCCGAAGAAGCACACCATTATGCCGATGTAACATTGTCGTTACTTTCTACGACATTTAAAACGTTACTGAATTAAGGCTTCACCAAAGGAAAGGCATATTCGATGCTGAGCACCGTTTTTGACCTGGCAGGCGACATCGTCGGCTACTTCTTCATTGTCATGAACCAGATTCACGGTTTCTTCGGCTAACAGCCAATAAGATACCGGCGCCCCGGCTTCCACTTATGGAAGACGGGGCGTTTTGGTTTTGTTGAGCCAGGTGGATTCTAGGGTAAGTAAAGAAATGTGTGTCCGGGCGGCGTGTCGTCGGTCGGTTTGTGTCTTTAGCCGAGTTTAGGAACCAGAGTTTCGGAGCGGAAGCGGTCGATTTGCCCTCGGCCGGAGGGATTTCATCCCTAAACTCGGGTTCTTAAACTCGGGCTTCCGGGCTAAATCCTGAGGTCAACCCTGGCATTTAGGGATCGTTGCGACAAGTGCCCGACCGGAGACACATTGTGCTGCTCAATCAGGCTTTAGCGTCGAGAAGCCACCAGGCGAGCGATCAGTCGCCAACCAAGCAGCAACAGGCCCGACATGACGGTGGCGACGATGATGAAGGAGATGTGTGGGGTGCGGCCGTTGTTGGCAGCCCAAATGCCGAGGCCACTGACCACGGCGCAGGCCCAGACGATCACGCCGGAGGCCATCGACACACCTGTCATACCGCGCAAGCGGAAGTAGACCCAGGCGATCAGCACGCCGATGAGGAATGGCCAGTAGGTATCCAGAATGTTCACTACGGTGAACGGCTCTGACTTGTGTGCCATGCGGGCGAAGATGGCGAACGCCAGGATGGCGAGGGCGTCGAAAAAGAAGTGCTTCATGGTTTCTCCTTAAGTCCAACTAGATACACTACCCAGCCGATCGCGGTGGCGAGGATAAAGGAGATCATGCGGTAGACCAGCACTGCTGCCAGCGCGACGGACGCAGTGAGCCCAGCTGCCGTTAGGGAGGCCGTCAGGGCGGCTTCTAGGGGCCCGAGTCCGCCAGGGGTGATGCCTGTGGCCCCGACGATCTTCGCGGAGAGGAAAGAGAGCGTCACGCCGGGAATTGACGCCGTTCCACCAACTGCGAGCACAGCTGCCCACAACGTAGCCAGATCAAGCAACCGATTCAGCAAAGACCACAGGGCAACCGAACCGAAGCGGAAGAAGGACAGCTTTACCGCTTGCAATTGCCGAATTGAGCTCAGCACTGAATCCAGGCCACTGTCGGGCTCGCGTCGCAGCAAGCGATTGAAAAAGGGGAGCACGAGATTCGCGCAGCGCTCCAAAAAGTGTGGGTTGTTGGCCACCCAGTACACGAGGAAGACCAGCAGGATCAGGCTGCATCCCGTGGAGATCAATGACCAGATAGAAAAGGAAGCCCCGAGCAGGGCGACAGCGAGGAGGCCGAGGATGACGAGCCAGAGCGTCGATAAGGCGCCGGAGAGTACGACGAACCAGCCAATGACCATCACCGATGCCCCCCAGGCACGTTGCACCTTAAATTGCAGGACCGTGGACAGGGCGGGGCCACCGGGCAGGCTGTTGGACCATGAGTTGGAGGCGAGGACGAGGGCGAGGGCTGAGCGTCGTCGGACGGGTACGCCTGCCGCGCGGAGGAGCTCAGCCATGACTTCGCTCATCGCGACGAATGACAGGGCGCACAATGCGGTGGCGACGAGCACCCAGCCCCAGGAGGCGGAGCGAAGCGCGGAGACACCTTCTGCGATGAATCCGAGTTGGTCACGGAAGAAAAACACCACCGCCACAATCAAGATGACTGTGGCGGCGATGCGTAAATAACGGGACTTCATCAGTCTTCCCGGCTGAGGCGCTTCATCAGTTCACTGAAAGGCACGAGATTTTCGTCCATCTCCGGGGTGCGACCACTGCGGATAGGGGAGTCGGCAACCGTGACGCCCGGGAGGGCCGGCTCCGGGGACTTGCCGTGGCCCATGCGGTCGGAGAGGTTCTTCACCCACTGCGGCGCCCACCAGTTGTCCTCGCGGAGCAGGTGCATGACGGCAGGTACGAGCATCATGCGGATGATGGTGGCGTCAAAGAGCAGGGCGAAGATCATGCCGAATGCGATGTACTTCATCATCACGATCTCGGAGAACCCGAACGCGCCACAGACCACGATCATGATCAGGGCCGCGGCCGTGATAATCGAGCCGGTGTGGGCGGTGCCGTACACGATGGAGCGATCGGTGGACATGGAGCGCTTGCGGGCTTCCACCATGCGCGAAATGAGGAACACCTCGTAGTCCGTGGACAAGCCGTAGACGATCGCCATGATCAGCACGAGGACAGGGGACATCAGAGGCCCGGCGGTGAAGTCGAAGAGCGTTCCGCCCACACCGTCGACGAACATGCCCGTCAGGATGCCCAGGGTAGCGCCCAGGCCCAGCACGGTCATGATGACAGCCTTGGCTGGCAGAATCAGCGAGCCGAACACCAGCGCCATCAGCACGAACGTAGCGACGATGATGTACACCGCCATCCACGGCAGCTTCTCAAACAGCGCTTCAATGGATTCAACCTCCAGCGCCGGGGTGCCACCAATGTGCATCTCGACGCCCTCTGGCACCTCAATGGCGCGCAGCTGCTTCACGACGGCTTCGTTGTTACTCCGGTCGACGATGCCTGCGGCAAGCACCGTTGTGCCGTCCTTCGTGCCGTGAGAAGGCGAGAATCGGCCCGTGAGGCCCTCAACAGCGTTCGCCTGCTGGTAGATCTCCACCAGCTGGGCATTATCCGCTCCAGTGACCACCAGCTTGACTGGCTCGGTGCGGAAGCTCGGGAAGGCTTCATCGAACTTCGCCTGGGAGGCACGCACTTCGTTGGATGGTGGCAGGTAGGTCTCGTTGATGCCACCGAACTTCACACCAACCAGTGGGAAAGTAAGCGCGAGGAGCACGCCGACGATGCCCACGGTGATGAGCTTGGAGTGCTTGATGGACCATGCAGGGATGCGCGCCCACACGGTCTGTTCCCACTTGGACTCGTCCTTGGTGGTTTTACGGATCGACCATTTATCAATGTTCTTACCCAGCATGCCGAACAGCGCTGGGAGGACAGTGATCGACAGGAAAGCCGCCAAACCAACAGCGGAAATAGCACCATATGCGATGGACTTCAGGAACGCCTGCGGGAACACGAAAAGTCCGGACAGGGCCACCATCACCATGAACGCGGAGAACACCACCGTCTGGCCCGCCGTTGCCACCGTGGTAGCCACCGCAGGCTTAATGGCCTTCCCAAGCGCCATTTCCTCGCGGAAACGCGACACCATGAACAAGCCGTAGTCGATGGCAAGTCCCAGGCCGAGCAAGGTCACCACAGACTGGGCAAACACGTTCACCTGAGCAGTAGAGGCCAACACAGAAAGCACGCCAAGGGAACCAGCGATCGACAGCAGACCCACGATCAGCGGCATCGAGGCCGCTACCACCGAGCCGAAAACGAACAACAGCAGGATGGCGACAAGTGGCAAGGCGTAGAGCTCTGCACGCTTGATGTCGCCACCCATGCCGTCGTCAAGCGCGTCGGCAACAGCGGTCGCGCCGGCAACCTCGGCGGTGGCGCCACCGGGCAGTTCGGCGGGGAGGAGTTGCTCCTCGACGGCCCGGAATGACTTCAGGGTATCTTCGCCGTCGCCCTTGAGGCCGACCGCTGCGAACGCCATGCGGTGATCCGGGGTGATCAGCTGGGCATTGCGCTTATCAAAGTAGCTGGTGACGTGCGCAATGTGCTCTGGGTTGTTTTCCTGCAGCGTCTTCAGGTGGTTCTGCGCTGCGGTGAAAATGAACGGGTCATCGAGGTTCTTGCCCTCGGGGGCTTCGAACAGGATGATGACGTCACCGGAGTTGTCGCGCCCGAAGGTTTCCAGCTCAATCTGTGCTGCCTTGGTGGAGGAAGAATGAGGGTCGTCCCAACCTTCCTGGCTCATGCGGTCGCCGAGCTGGGTGCCCTGGAAGAAGAACAGGCCCAAAATGGCAGCGACGATGAGAATCGGAACCGTGATGCGGAACCGGTAGGCAATTTCGCCCCAACGATAGAACACGTGTGTTTCCTTTCGTGACCGAGCGTAAATTTAGCGCGAGGACAGTAGGGCAGACAGCGGGCGGAATGGCTGCAGCCAGGCACCTTCTGCAGGGAGATTGTCCAGGCTGATGCGTGGAAGTGGTTCGCGGAAGACCCCAGGGATTTCTTCTAGGTCCAGGAAGTCAATCGTGTCGTGGCCAACGGCCCAGGATGCGTGCTCGTGGAAGCCAATGACGGTGGCAGGAATGCCCTCGGATACGAGCTTTTCCAGCAGCTCCCGGAAGTTCTGGCCATCAGCGGACGCGACGACGACGCGCTTCAGCACGCCTTCGCTGAACCTGCGCTTGATGTGCTCCAGCATGTCGGGATCAACATCAGAGTCCTCGCCAACCTTTGGCTTGGCAAACACCGCAAAACCGACGTTGCGCAGGGCCTCAACCCATGGGCGCATGACATCGGCGCCGCCTTGCGGGACGTTGGTGAACACGGTTGCCTCTGGCTCGATGTGTTCGCCGATCTCTGCGCTGAGGCGCTGGCTTTGATCGAGGAGCCAGCGGCCGATGGCGTCGAAACGTGGGCGGTAGGCAGCGGTTGGGCGGCCACCGAGGATCGCGCCGAGTCCCATGTCGATGTTGGGGGCGTCCCACACGAGCAGCATGGATTGTGGCGCCTCGGTGGTTGGAGACGTGCTGGAGTAGTTGTGCATGAATTCGTGGACTGACATTTATGCCTTCTTCTGCCACAGGAATTCGGTGATGACGTGGTCTTTTTCTAGGCCCTTGCCCTCAAACTTCGTGATCACCTGGCGGTCGGTGAGCTGTGGGCACTCTGGCCATGGCCAGCCCTTGTATTCGAGCAGTGGCTCGACGTTTACGAGCTCGGAAATCCACTCGGCATAGTCCGCGTGGTCGGTGGCCACGTGCAGCACGCCACCTGGCTTGAGGCGGGTGGCAATGAGGTGCAGCACGCCGGACTGGATGATGCGGCGCTTGTGGTGACGCGCCTTTGGCCATGGGTCCGGGAAGTAGATTCGTACGCCGTCGAGGGATTCCTCTGGCAGCATGCGGGCGAGGACCTCAACGCCGTCGCCTCGGATCATGCGGATGTTGCTGAGGTTTTCGCGGACGGCTGCGCCCATGAGCTTGGCTAGGCCCGGCTTGTAGATTTCGCAGGCGATGATGTTGGTGTCAGCCTCAAGTGGCGCCATAGCTGCGGTCGAGGTGCCGGTGCCGGAACCGATCTCCAAGATGGTCTTGGCGCCGGTGCGGCCGAACCATTCGTCGAGGTTGATCTGCTCGTCGGCAAGCACCTTGCCCATGGTGGGCCAGTTTTCGTCCCACATTTGGGTCTGGTTAGGCGTGAGCGTGCCGCGCCGGAAGCTCATAGAGCCGAGGCGTGGGTAGTCGAGTCCGTCGTTGAATTCGGACTGAAGTGGGCGACCGAAAGGAACGTTGCCTTCACGAGTGCCATAGGAATGAGAATTATCAGAATTATGCATCCCGTCCATTTTGCCTGTCCGCAGTCTCATACACAACATGGGCCCCAAGTTGCGGACGGCACGCCGATGCGGTGCAATTGTGGTTGAAGTGATGAAATCAGTGGGGGCTGATATTAATGGGGGCACTTTCACTCCAAGACTTACGCGAATTCGCGCACAATCACGCAGGTGATCCAGGCGTGCGCGCACTCATCGACCGCAGCCAGGATACGCCCCGCGTGGGTGCCTGCACCCTGCATGCGCCGGTGAGCATTGAGCTTGCCGACGCCCATTCGGTTGCTCTCTCCTGGCCTGCGATTGGCGTGGACGTTGACGTCATCTTTCTTGTTCACGATGGCCCCCTTGATGCTCGCATCCGGGATCGGATGGCTGCTGGGCCCGCCGAATTCCTCGTCGTTCCCACGGCAGGCGACATTGCTCAGGCGTGGTCGGATTTCGATCCTGGTCGGTTGGAGCGTGCCCGTATGAAGAGTCTGTGGCACGGGCTGGCCAGCCTTGGATTGGAACCACCCGCGCTTCCGGTTCAGAGTGGTCGCGGTCCAGCGTCCGTCTGCGTCATCAGCCCGAGGCAGGGAGATAGGAGCCGGGTTGCCGACATCCTCAACCAGGCCGGATATGTGTGCAGTGCTAGCGACGCCGCGGACATCGTTGTGGCCGTCGCGCCGATGGGCGGGTGGCGAAAAGAAGACGTTGAGCCACTAGCGGAGGCCTTTGCAAAGGTGGGCAGGCTCGTTTCGACCGCACCTCTTCCAGTGGGGCAAGGAATTGAAGCTGTGGTTGCTGCGGAGGAGGGTGTCGTAGCTGCGGTGCAGCGCTGCCTTGAGCGACCTCCATTGTTCCCATTGCCGGCTGTTAACCCGTCCGCGTGGGAAAGGGGCGCCATGCGGTTGGAGCGGGGAACTTTGTCAGAGCGATCCCTTGGCGAACTGCTGGTTATAACCATTGTGCTTGGGGTGGGCTTAACAAGGCTGTTCCCTGTGGGTATTGCGGTATTGATTGCTGTCATTCTTGGGGCTGTTAGGTTGTGGTCTCGATGTCGGTCTAAAGGTTCGCGGACGCCTGCGGCCAGCATCTGGCTGCGGCGCAAGTTGGCGACGGTGGGGAGTGAATGATGGATTGGGACAACTTCCTCAGTGCCCTGCTCTCGGCCGGGGATGAAGCAGCTCATATCGAATGTGATGAGCGTGGGCTCACTGTTTTGGCAGATCTTGACGGAGATGGTGTTCCTGACCGGCTTTCTCGCATGGAGTTTGAAGGCCAATCAATAACGGTCGATTTAGAAGGTTGGGGCATGAAGTGTGAAGTCAATCCGAGCTCGAAAACCCCCGAATGGGGGTGCGTGACGGAGGGGGGAACCCAACATTCCCCCGGATGGGGTGAGCTATAGCGGGGGTGCTGGACAGGTAATGACAAATTGTGGTTCTTGTCTCATCGACCTGGCACATTTTTGTTGCCGTTGTGACTAGTCTTAAATGGAGAACGGTAAACGAGCCGGTGTTCGGCGACCCAGCTGTCCGTTGGGGGTCGGGCAACCGAATAGTCAGGAGAAGCGATGACCGCTGCTGCAATTAAGGGTCTTGAGGGCGCAGCCCCGACCAACAACGAAGAGATGCTGAGCTGGATTGCGGATGCGGTCGAGTTGTTCACCCCGGACAAGGTCGTCTTCGCGGATGGTTCCGATGAAGAGTGGAACCGTCTTGCTGAAGAGCTTATTGAAGCTGGCACTCTCATTCGCCTGAATGAAGAGAAGCGACCAAACTCCTTCCTCGCGCGCTCTAACCCTTCCGACGTGGCTCGCGTTGAGTCCCGTACCTTCATCTGCACCGAGAACGAGGAGGGCGCTGGCCCTACCAACAACTGGGCTCCACCAGCAGCGATGAAGGAAGAAATGCTGGAGCACTACAAGGGCGCCATGAAGGGCCGCACCATGTACGTTGTTCCTTTCTGCATGGGTCCTATCGACGATCCAGAACCAAAGCTCGGTGTTCAGCTCACCGACTCCGCCTACGTTGTGATGTCCATGCGCATCATGACCCGCATGGGTGCAGAAGCACTGGCAAAGATCGGTGACAACGGCGAGTTCGTCCACTGCTACCACTCCGTTGGCGCTCCACTTGAGCCAGGCCAGGAAGACGTGCCATGGCCTTGCAACGACACCAAGTACATCACCCAGTTCCCTGAGACTCGTGAGATCTGGTCCTACGGTTCTGGCTACGGCGGAAACGCCATCCTGGCTAAGAAGTGCTTCGCGCTGCGTATCGCTTCCGCCATGGCTCACGACGAAGGCTGGATGGCTGAGCACATGCTCATCCTGAAGCTCAACTCCCCAGAGGGCAAGAGCTACCACGTTGCGGCTGCTTTCCCATCCGCTTGTGGCAAGACCAACCTCGCCATGATCTCCCCAACCATCGAGGGCTGGACCGCTGAGGTCGTCGGCGACGACATCGCATGGCTGCACATCCGCGAGGACGGCCGCCTGTACGCCGTCAACCCAGAGAATGGCTTCTTCGGCGTTGCCCCTGGCACCAACTACGGCTCCAACCCGAACGCTATGAAGACCATGGAGCCAGGCAACACTCTGTTCACCAACGTTGCACTCACCGACGACGGTGACGTCTGGTGGGAGGGCCTCGAGGGCGACCCACAGCACCTCATCGACTGGAAGGGCAACGAGTGGACCCCAGAGTCCGGCGAGCTCGCAGCTCACCCGAACTCCCGCTACTGCGTGCCAATCGCACAGTGCCCAGTAGCAGCCCCTGAGTTCAACGACTGGAAGGGCGTGCCTCTCGACGCCATCCTCTTCGGTGGCCGTCGCCCAGACACCGTGCCACTGGTTTCCCAGGCATTCGACTGGGAGCACGGCACCATGATCGGTACCCTCCTCGCTTCCGGCCAGACCGCTGCATCCGCAGAAGCAAAGGTCGGCGCGCTGCGCCACGACCCAATGGCCATGCTGCCATTCATCGGCTACAACGCTGGCGACTACCTGCAGCACTGGATCGACATGGGTCGCAAGGGCGGCGACAAGATGCCAGCGATCTTCCTGGTCAACTGGTTCCGCCGTGGCGAAGATGGTCGCTTCCTGTGGCCAGGCTTCGGCGACAACTCCCGCGTCCTCAAGTGGATCATCGACCGCGTCGAAGGCCGTGTTGAGGCAGACGAGACCATCGCAGGCTACACCGCACGCGTTGAGGATCTGGACCTGACCGGCCTGGACACCCCAGTCGAGGACGTCAAGGAAGCCCTGTCCGCACCTGCAGAGCAGTGGGCTGGCGACATCGCCGACAACGAAGAGTGGCTCACCTTCCTGGGACCAAAGGTTCCAGCTGAGGTCCACGCTCAGTTCGAGGCACTGAAGAAGCGCATCGCAGACGCTAAGTAAGCCAAGGACACCGCCAAATCGAGCCCAGCTAGATTTGGCGGTTTTTCTGTATCACGATCACGAGGTTGCTCACTAGAAACTCCCTAAGCACAGGAACATTCACCAGCCACCACGCCCACTTCGGGTGATACCTCGGGAAGAGCCCCACGCAGGTGGCTCCGGAGACCGAGCGTGCCCATCGGATTCCTTCGGCGCAGGAGACATCAAACAGGGATTCGCCAAACACATTCTTCGGCGGATGACCATGCACGCGTGTGTAGCGATCGCGGGCCCATTCGCCACCAATATAGTGCTGCCACAATCCAGTCTCGTGGCCACCAAAAGGCCCGAGCCAGATGGTGTAGCTCAGCACCACAAGACCGCCGGGCTTGGTGGCGCGAATCATCTCCTCGCCCATCTGCCAAGGATCAGAGACGTGTTCCGCCACATTGGAGGAATACACCAAGTCAAAGGTATCGGTGGCGAAGGGAAGCGCACGGCCGTCAGCGCGGATGGCCGAAGGCGTCGATAAGCCCGCGGCGTGCAGTTCGGTGGGCGAGGGTTCGACGCTGACGTAGTGGCTGTCGGAGAAGGCGTCGGCGAAGTAGCCGGGCCCGCCTCCGACATCGAGGACGCTGGCGTCACGCAGGTCCTGGCCGCGGAGGTCGCGGGAGAGGGCATCCAACTGGGTGTAGGTATCAGCAGCTAGGGCGCTGTAGAAGACGTCCGGCTGGGCCTGCTCTAGTGGGAAGGACCGCAAAAGATGCCACGAGCGCGCGAAAGTGGCATGTCGACGAGCGTGATGCAGTGAAGGCACAGTAGGCATTGTAGGCTGTGCCAAGAGATGAACATTCTATTGCTGTGCTGGCGCGACACGGAACATCCCCAAGGGGGAGGAAGCGAACGATACCTTGAGCGGGTCGCTTCGCACCTTGCGTCACGTGGTCACCGCGTGCAGTACCGCACAGCCGCTGTGAAAGGCAAAGACTACCGCGAGAGCCGTGGCGGGGTGGCGTTCCTGCGCCGCGGGGGCCGAATGTCGGTGTATGTCACGGTAGCTGCGGAAATGCTGCTCGGGAAGCATCGCGACGTGGACGTTGTGGTGGATACCCAAAACGGCATCCCGTTCTTTGCCACGTGGTGGCTGCGTAAGCCGACAGTGGTGTTGACGCACCACTGTCATCGGGAACAATGGCCGGTGGCGGGACCCTTGCTGTCACGGATTGGCTGGTTCCTGGAAAGCCGCGTCGCGCCGTGGGCGTACCGAAAATCCCAGTATGTGACGGTGTCGGAGCCGTCGAAGCAGGAACTGGTTGACCTCGGAGTAGCTAAGCAGCGCATCGCGATCATTCGCAATGGGCTGGACCCGGTTCCGGCATTTGCACCATTGGAATCCGACGGCAAGACCCACCTGGTGACGCTCTCGCGGTTGGTCCCGCACAAGCAAATTGAGCACGCCCTGGATGTGATCGCTGCGGTGTCCGCGGGCCACGACGTTGTCCTCGACGTCATCGGTTCCGGCTGGTGGGAAGAAGAACTGCGTAGTTACGCAGTTTCGCTGGGAGTGCAGGACAAGGTGGTGTTCCACGGGCATGTGTCCGAGGCTGTGAAGCATGCCCTCCTGGATCGCGCGAAGGTACAGCTCATGCCGAGCCGTAAGGAAGGCTGGGGGTTGGCGGTCATGGAGGCCGGCCAGCACGCCGTCCCAACGATTGGTTACCTCAGCTCCGCGGGACTTAAGGATTCCATCCGCGACGGTGAGACGGGAATCCTGGTACGAGACAAGGCGGAGCTCATCCGGGCGACCTACCGATTGTTGGAAGACCCTGAGCTCCGCAACAACCTAGGGCGGGCAGCGAAAGAGCGTTCCAGTCAGTTTTCTTGGGAGCTCACCGGCGAGGAATTCGCCACGCTCCTAGAGCAACAAGCCCAGCGCTGATCCACACCATGAGCAGTGCGAATCCGAGCCACCACTGAGCGGAACGCGGGGCAGCAGGACCGATCGTGGTGAGCGTGCCATCTGCGTAAATCGCGCCGATACCAAGCTCGCGCAGCCCCTCAGTATCGCCCTGCTTGTAGCGCTCGTGCGCAGCCACGAATCGCTCCGCAGGAGCATCAACGAGGACCCCATCGACCCGAAGCTCACCATTTTCCACCACCGGCGCGGCCTTTGACAGGGGATTGACGGTCGGGGTGCCTTCGATAAGCGCCAAAGTAGTGAGATGGGGGAGGAAGACGTCGCGGTCGCGGGGCAGCGATATGGCTGGTTCCGGCACAGGCGCGAGCTTCTCGACGGCCATCGGCGCATCCCATACCTGCAGCGCTGCGAACACGAGAGCACTGGCAGCGAGCGCGCGCGGCCTCAGCGAAGCTGCGAGGAACACGCACGGCGCGATGGCGAGTATGACCAGCTTCTGAGAGTCCCGGAATAGCGCTGCTCCGGGCAGGTGTGCGACGGCGAATTCGGCCAGGGAGGGAAGGAGGGCCATCGCTAGGGGAGCGAGGATTCCGATGGCGAGCAGCGCTGCGAACCTGCGGGGGATACTGCGGATCCGGGTGAGGAGTATCGCGAACAGGGCTACGCCTGCGAGCGCGAATCCAGCTTCCCGAGAGGCCGGAACAGCAGCCGCGTTCCAGATCCCGCCCAGCCCTACAAGCGCTCCCGCGGTGCCAACGAGGTGCTCCGCGCGGGCGGCGAACATGCTCGCGCCCTGGGGAAGAGCAGTTGGAGAGGACAGCACGCTGGGGACGAGCCAAGGCAAACTCACCACGATCCCGTAAAGCAGTGTGAGGTGCCGATACTGCGCAACAAGAGCCACTACCAGGGCAATGACTGCTCCAGTGGGTGTGAGAGATGCCAGCCACATGGCCGGGAGCAACGTTTCCCACCGCCCCTCAAGCGACCACACCGCGATGCCCGGCAGCAGCCACGCCGCGATGCACAGGGACCAGTGTCCTTGCAGCAACCGCTCAACGATGAACGGGTTTGCAACGGTCATGGTGACAGCAAGGAGCGTGGCTAGCGGGGTGCTTTCAACCTTTCGTGCAACGCAAACGGCCCCATAGGCGCCGAAAGCTGCGCTGGCCACCAGCAACAATCGCGCGAACCAGGAGGCGTCCGCCACCATTCCGACTAACGCGAGCAGCCCATCCTGGGGCGCATTGCGCGCCGGCAGATCGCCAAAACCCAGTGCGCTTTCCGTGAGCGCCGGGTGCGCGAGCACCGCCATGTCTCGATACAGCAGCGCCCCCGGATGCACTAATGGCCACAGCAGCATGCCGATGAGCAGCGCAGCCCACGCTACCGTGGCGACCTTGACACGCATAATGTTCAGTCCTGACGGCGCAGGAAGTAGATTCCCAGAACGATCAGGCCTGCGCTGGCGGCCGTGGCGAGCAGCAACGAAACACTCACCCAGTGCAGCAGATTCAAATGCTCATCGGCCTGCTGCCACATGTGGGCGCGGGTGTCTTCATCCCATCGCAAGGTGGCGCGGAAAAGCGTCCGTGGGGAATCAGGCTGCACCCGGGCAGCCTCCACCGCGTCGCGCGCGAGGAAAATGTGCGGGATTTCCACGCTGTCAATGATGGTGCCCGTCTTCGGCTCCACCCACAATGTGCGCGTCATGGAGTAGTACTGATTCATCACTACGGTGCTCGCCGCGGCCAGCCCCTGCTCAGTGATCTCCTGGGGATCATAGAACTGATTCGCAGCGCCCTTGATGCCGCCGATCTGCAGCTGGACCGGCGCGATCTTCTGATTGAAGCGATACACCGTGTGGCCCCGCAGAGTTTCCTTGTCGTGGAAATCAATCGGCGTCGTGGTGGCCGAGTAAATGTCGAAATACCGGTAACTACGGAACTCCGTCGCAAACGGGAAGGTGTATTGCAGGCCGTCGCGGATCTGCTCCGTGGTGTGATGCGTAAAGCCCGGCAAAGGAGACTGCGATTCAAGAGAATCTAAGGGCTCGTCCACCGGGATCGAGGAATGGCGCACCAAGGTGACCTTGTCCGCGGCGTCGAACAGGTTCGTGCCATCCGCAGTCGCGACATGATGCTTTACGTTGTAATCCGCCGTCTTTCGGGTCGACCCAGGTTTCGCCTCAATGGTGGTGGTCGCAGACACCGAAGGATGCGAGACGAAGCAACTCACATGGGTGCCACAAGATGGATCCAGGGGCTGGCCGGATTCCCAGGCTTTGTCGTCGAAAAGCACGCCCTCCGCCGTTTCGGTGGTGACCGTCGTTGTCGAGCCCAATTGGAGCAGGCGCACCTCAGCCGTCGCGAGGGACGGGCCGACCGCGCGCAAGGCAAGCAGAACCAAGGCCAGTGTGAATGCGATGCCAGCTTTGGCCTTTTTCGTCACCAGGCGCGCCTTTCCATTACTATCCAAAAACGTGAAGGAGGAATAAGTGTCAACAGCTCAAGCTTACCGTTCGCAGACCTCCTTTATCCCCTCGCTAGAAGGACTCAGGGCAGTCGCCGCCTTCGGCATCATGCTCACCCACGTCGCATTCCAAACCGGCGTGCGCCCTGACTCGATCCTCGCCCGCTTCGACTTCTTCGTCCCCGTCTTCTTCGCCCTCTCCGCCTACCTGCTCTGGCGCAGACACCGCGACGATCACCGGTGGCGTCGCTACTACACCAAACGCGCCCTGCGCATCCTCCCCGCCTACTGGGCCACCGTCATCGGCGTTTTCCTCCTGCTTCCCGACGCCTTCGGCACCCGCCCCGCCACCATCCTCGCCAACCTCACCCTCACCCAGATCTACGTCCCAGCCGCCCTCGCGCCGGGCCTGACCCACCTGTGGTCGCTCTGCGTGGAGGTGGCGTTCTACCTGGTGCTGCCCCTCATCGCGCTCGCTTTACGACGCCGCAGCGCACAGATTCGCATCGCACTCATCATCGCGGTATCCCTGCTTTCACTCGGCTGGTCCTTCCTGCCCTTCGTGATGGCCACGCCCGCCCCAGGACTGCCAAACCTGCAAATCTTTCCCATCTCCTACATCTGCTGGTTCGCCATCGGAATGCTCGCCGCTGAACTCGAAGACACCGTGCGAATTCCTGGCCCTACCTGGGCCTACTGGATCCTGGCACTCGTCGTCGCATGGATCGCAGCACAACCCTGGTTCGGGCCCCTAGGACTCGTCCACCCAAGCCCATGGGAATTCCTGCGCCGAACCCTAGCAGGAACCCTCTTCGGCGCACTGGTCTTCCTCCCAGTCGCCCTCGGAACCGCCCCGCGATTCCTCACCAGCAAGCTGTTCCAACACCTAGGAACCTGGTCCTACGGCATCTTCCTCTGGCACGTACCCATGCTGTCCTGGGCCTTCCCGATCCTCGGCGTGCCCCAATTCAGCGGACACTTCGGACTAGTACTCCTCGTCACCACCGGACTCACCATTCCGCTGGCTGCAGCGAGCTACCACTTCATCGAGCGGCCGGCGGGAAATCTTTCCCGTATTTGGACACGGATTGGCGGAAAAGCCCAGGTGGAGCTGTCCAAATAGGGGAAAGATTTCGGTTGGGGAGAAAAACATCCCCTGTTTGGGCAGGATTTTGAGCAAAACGCCAGGAAGGCCTGTCCGTTGACGGGAAAGATTTCCCTACCACCGAAATCTTTCCCCTACTTAGACCCGCTTTCTTGGGCAAATGCCGGATTTCCGGTCCAATTACGGGAAAGATTTCCCGCGAGTGCGATGCAGCAGGCGAGCGTGGTGAACCACTGGTCTCCGGCATAGCCTTCGGCTGGCCATGGCGCGTGGGCGAGCCACAATCCTGCGACGCTGATTCCCATGATCGCGAGGTGTTTGTTCGTTAGCAGGGTGTATCGGGGGATGAGGTAACAGGTGGCGAGGGCGATGAGGCCGGTCCAACCTCCGACGAGGAGGATTGTTGCTGTTCCGAGGATCAGGGGTGGGGTGTCCAGGCTTGGTAGTGGTCCTGGCGTGTGTCGGCGGGCGAGGAAGGCGCAGCCGCTGGTGGTGATGAGTGCTAGGGCGAGGCCTCCGAAAAGGGTGGTTCGGTAGGGGCGGTCGCCGATGAAGCTGAGTTGGACGGGGCCGTGGACGCCGGGAGGGATGAGGAAGGCTTGGGTGCTGGCGTCGATAAGGCGGGGTTCGAGGGGCACGTTGTTGATGGTGGCGCGGAGGCCGTCGTTGTGGGCGCGACCGGTGATGAGCAGTTGTGGCTTGTCGGAGGCTGGGACGATGTCGTGGATTGGGGTTGGTGCTGGTGGTGGGGTGAATTCTGGGGTGGTGAGGGTGATCCAGTCGGCGGTGGTGGATAGTTCGTGGGTGCCTGCGGTGAGGGGGATGGTGTCGCCACAGGCGATGGGGGAGCCGTCGAGGAGGAAGTCGTCGGTGATGTCGGTGGGGTTGGTGGTGGCGGGTTCCTCGGTGCAGGAGGAGGCGTCGATGTGGACGGTCATGTCGCGGGGCGCGGTGAAGCGTCGTTCGATGAAGCCGGTGTCCACGAAGAGGCGCTGGAAGAGGAATTTCTGCACGTCGGGGGAGGTGTTTGGCACGGTGAGGATGCGGCGCAGATCGTGGTCGGGGATGGTGACGTTGGCAAGGCCGACTGGCTCCTGGGAGGCGCCCATGGTGATGGTGATGTCTTCGGCGCGCTCGACCGGCAGCGAGACACGCAGGGGCATGCCGGGTTCTGCGACTTTGTTTACGCGTGTTGTGCCGGTGCTGAACGTGAGGACGACGGCGGTGCCCTCGGTGAGGACTTCGACTGTCGGGTCGTCGAAAGTGCCGTGGATGTTGAAGGTTGCGCCTTCTTGCTGGCCAGGGGCCGGATACCAGGCGGTGTCTGTGGAGCCGTCCACTGCTGCGGTGAGCCCGCGGGTGGCGTCGGCGCCGCCGAAAGCGGTGGCATCTCCCGCGGAGGAGGACACCGACAGCGGCGCTCCCTCAACCGTGTTCAACGCGCCCACGGAGGGGTAATCGCGCACCTTATTACGCACATCCATGCCCTCGCCTGGTGCAAGTGGCGCCGACTGCGCGTTCCACACCGTTCCGTAATTTCGGCTCACCAATTGAGGCGTGTCGGTGACAATCTGTGCGTGTTCGGAAACAAGTTCATAGGTCCCTGGTCCCAGCATCGCCAGGGACTCGCCGCCACCGGCCACCCGCACGGGATCGGCGGTGGTGATCTGCATGGAGTTATTCAGGTCAAACTCGGCGATGTCCACCTCGCCAAAGGAATGGATCTCGAAGCCCTCCTCGCGGAACTTCTCCACCAACTGCTGAGAATTCGTGGGACCGACCAGGTCATGGCGGATAACTGCGGCACCAATGCCGAGCCTGGCGAAGCCCTCCGCGCTCGGGTGAGCCATGAGTCCATCCAGCCCGCGAATCGCCTCCGGTGGCACAAGCGGCACTGCGTCACGAACCACCCACGGCACATCGAGCAGCGGTTGCAGTGGCTCGTCGCGGGTCCAACCCCAGTGCTGCCGGGCAAACGACGACTGCGGCAAAATCACCGTTCGCGTGTTCTTCGCGTTGCTGTTCAGCCAGTCGGCTGCCTCCTGCCAATAGCCAGGCACCTGCTCGTAACCGCCGCGCGGGGCAAGCCGCGATGTCAGCGCCGGGGAGATGGCGCCGAACGCAATCACGCAAATAAGAGCAAGGGCAGCTTTGCGACGCGCATCGTCACGAATCCGCAAGGTCGAGGCGAAATGCACAAACCCGACCACGATCGGCACATGGACCAAAGCGTCAAACTTGTGGACATTGCGCAGCGGAGCGCCCGCCGCATCCAGGAAGGACAAGTACTGGGATCCCAACGGGCCATGCGCCGCTCCGAGGATGGCAACTCCCAGAAAGAGGGACGTCAGCCAGAGTCGGCGCTGGGGAACGTCGAAAAGCCCGGCGAAGCCGAGCACCGCAATGCAGACGGTGAGGATCACGAAGTAGGGGCTGGTGGCCAGCAGCGTGCCGGCGAGGCGTTCGGAGTCGGCGAACGGTGCCCATGATGTGGTGCCTCGCAGGATTTCGATGGGGCTGAGCCAGCGGGTGGTGACGTAGGAGCTTTCGATGAAGTCCGTGAACGGCGGGGAGTATTTCCCGAGGACAAGGAGCGGGCCCAGCCACCACAGGGAGACGGCGGCGCAGCCGAGCAACCACCAGGACAGGGCTCGCCACTGTTTGGACAGCACCAGGGCCAGAAAAGCAGGAACGCACGCGGCGCCAGTTGCGGTGGCATTGACGGCGCCGAGGCACACCACAGCAAGGATCGAGGCCGGAACATTCGGCTTCCGGCTCAGCACCGGCAGCAACACCCACGGGGTGAGCATGATCGGCCAGGTCTCGGAACTAATCGCCCCCAGGGTGCTGAGAGTGCGAGGGGAAAGGGCAAACAAGAGTGCGCCGAGAAATTGCCACGGCAGCGTGCCAATGCTTAGTTTTCGGACGAGCGCCAGGAAGCCGGAGAACCCGGCCCCGAGGACGATCCACCACCAGAGTCGTTGTGCGATCCAGTCGGGAAGAGGGTCAGTGAGCAGGAAAAACAGACCCTGCGGGAAAAGATAGCCATAGGCCTGGTTTTGTAGCTGGCCGAGCGGGAAAATATCAGTCCAAGCATGCAAAGCACCCCGGAGGAACCCGGCCGGGTTTGCTGCGAGATCATGTTTGGTATCGGCGACCGTGAGCCCAGGGGACTGCACGAAGCTAATCAGCCCCAGCAGCAGCCAACCGATGAGATGAAGATGCTTACTGGCGCGAGCCATACTCCGGGCCGCCTAGCAGCGCCGTATCCGCATTGGCGACTGATCCAGCAGGAAGAGAATCCTGATTAGAGACGGTAGCTACACCGATCACGGCGGCAACGCCCACGACCAAGCCCACGACAGCGCTAGCAAGCGCGGGGCCGATGGTGCGGCGCGTCAGCGAATCAGTCTCAAAAGCCATAGGGCGAACTATACCAAGTCCTCGTCCGATGGCGGAACGATAAGAACGGGCAGCCCAGAGCCTTTGACCAAATTGTCAGCGGTTGAGGAGGTAAAAAGGGAGCGCAGGCCCTTGATCGCGCGAGTGCCGGTCACGATGACGTCCGGGCCGAGTTCCTTGGCGGCGTCCACGAGGGCGCTCCACGTAGAGGTGGAAGATTCGACCAGGTGAGCATGCGCTTCGAGTCCGAAGGACTGGGCGAGCGTGACGCCCGCCTGACAGGTTTCTAGTGCATGGGCGTAGGCGGGATCGTCGCCTTCTGCGGCCTCTACTGCGGAGGAAAAATCGGTCTGCATCATTCCTGCGCCTCCGGCTGCGCGGGCAGCTTGGCGGTGCAGTGGTTCCCATGCGGTGAGGATTTCGACGCGAGTCGGGTGCAAGAGCTTCACCCCGTATTCAAGCGCACGTGTGGATTCTTCCGAACCGTCGAAGGCTACGAGGATGGTTGACAAGCGGTTTCACTCCTGTATCTATCGTGTGCTTTCGTCCAGCCTAATCAACGAGCAAGGCCAATGTCTGGCAAACTAAGTGCGCTAGTCATCATTTTTAGCCCTCGACCGGACAGGAGCCTCATCATGCGTAACGCAGCCTTGAGCGTCGCGCTCCTGTTCGGCCTGGCCGGCTGTTCCGCGCCTGAGGCGGACGTTTTCTATGGTCCAGCCCCAGCTTTGGTCAGTGAACTTGCCGAACAAGATGAGCAGGCCCAGGTCAGGGAAGCAGCGCGCTTCGGAGTGGACGTTGATACGTGGCGCCGGGCAAAAGCCGAGCTCCCAAGCGAACAGCGCGCTCGCGTAGCCTCCCTAATGATGGTGGGCGTTCGAAACTATGACGACGCCGTCTTCGCCTTGGAACAAGGCGCCGGTGGCATCTTCATCGGCTCGTGGACTGACCCCGCGTTGCTCACCCAACCCGGTCGCAATATCGCTGCTCTTCGCCAGCACATCGGTCGACCGTTCTCCGTCTCCATCGACGCCGAAGGCGGGCGAGTGCAACGCCAACCTGCACTGTTCGGGCCTGTTCCGGCTCCCCGCGAGATCACCAACAAGGGCCTTGACGCGCGAGCCATCGGCTTTGAGTTGGGGCGTGACCTCAAGGAAGCCGGAGTGACGGTGGATTTTGCGCCGGTGGTGGACGTCGATAAAGGCCCCGCAGGTGGCGCGATCGGCGACCGCAGCTTCTCCGGCGATCCGGCGGTCGCCACCGCGCAGGCCACGGCATTTGCGCAGGGGCTTATCGACGCCGGCATCACCCCCGTGTACAAGCATTTTCCGGGCCACGGCCGTGCCTCCGGCGATTCGCATTTCCAGGACGTGACCTCGCCACCTCTCGAGGACGTGAAGCAGGTGGACTTGGCGCCCTATGGTCCGGCACTGCGGGATGCTCCTGGTTCAGTGATGGTGGGGCACGTCCGAGTGCCTGGCCTTGGAGAGGCGTTACCGTCCAGCATCAACCCGGCGGCATATGCGCTGCTGCGTTCAGGTGATTATCCGGGCGGGCAGCCGTTCACCGGGGTGATTTATACAGATGATCTCTCGGGTATGCGGGCGATCACGAATCGTATGGGCACGCCTGATGCCGCGTTGGCTGCGCTCATGGCAGGGGCCGATTGTGCCTTGTGGATCTCCACAACAGATCTGGTGGCCGCCATTGATACGGCCAATGCTGCCGTTTCCAGAGGCGAATATTCGCTGGCGCAGATGGAAGATTCGGCCCTCCGGGTGCGGTTGCAGCAGTTGAACAACTAGGCGGTTGCCCAGGTCACTCACTAAGGTGTTGTGGGACTAATTATTTGCTTAAAAGTTTGCGGAAAGCCTTTATGACCACATCACTGAAAGTTGCCACAGGAATCGTCGGCGGATTTCTTGGCCTATCAGCCCTCGCCTATGGTGCTGACTACGCCCTGACGCAGGATCAGGTGCCCCGCGGAACCACAGTCGCGGGCGTTTCAGTGGGTGGCATGAGCAAAGAGGCCGCCAGCGAAAAGCTCTCGACTGAGCTCGCATCCCGCGTGACGCAGCCGGTGATAGTGATGGCTGGAAACAAGCAGGCCAAGCTGGACCCTGCCATTGCTGGACTCAGTGTGAACTGGGAGGAGACGGTGCGCTCGGCGGGGGAGCCGTCACTGAACCCGATCGATCGCCTGACCTCGTTTTTCACCGAGCGTGAGGTGGGCATTGTCAGCGACGTTTCCGAAGGGCAACTCGCCCCAACCCTCGGCGAGCTCAAGCAGGAATTATCCGTGGCTCCCATCGATGGCACTGTCACCGTGGCCGGTGGCAAGGTGGGGCAGACCGCGCCTGTCGACGGCCAAACCGTCGATCTCGATACCTTGCGCTCTGACGTGGTGTCCGGTTGGCTCAATCCCGCAGGCGTGTCCGTTGAACCGCAGGTTGTTACCCCGGACATCGATGCCACGGACGTGAAGAAAGCCGCCAGTGGCGACGCCGCGAAGGCCGTGTCGGCGCCGATTGTGGTGAAGGGCCGCGACGGCATCAACGGTGAGATCCCTATCGATCGCATGCACGAAGTGGTGGGCTTCGTGCCGTTTGAAGGCGGGTTGAAGACTGAAATCAACACCGAGACCGCCCAGGCGATCCTGGCCGAGAACCTGGCCAAAACCGAGGTGAAGAAGCAAAACGCCAAGATTTCCTTCTCCGGCGGTGGCCGACACGTCACCCCTTCCGCTGACGGCGTGAAGATCGACTGGGAAAAGGTCATGGCCGACTTCCCAGCGCGCGTCACCGGCCAAGGCGAGCGCACATTCGACGCCACCTACGTGGACGAAAAGGCGACCTTCACCACTGAGATGGCCCAAAAGGCAACGTTTGACGACACCCTCGGCACCTTCACCACCAGCGGTTTCTCCGGCCCTTCTGGGGTGAACATTGCCAAGACGGCCGCGCTTGTCGACGGCGCCATCGTCGCCCCGGGCGATACTTTTTCCCTGAATGGGTGGACTGGTCCGCGCGGCGCGGCCCAGGGCTTTGTTGAATCCGGAATCATCATGAACGGCCACGCCGACAAGGCTGTCGGCGGTGGCATTTCCCAGTTCGCCACGACGCTGTACAACGCCTACTACTTCGCCGGCATGGGCGATGTAGCGCATACTCCACACAGCTACTACATTTCGCGCTACCCAGCGGGCCGCGAAGCAACCGTGTTCGATGGTGCCATTGACCTGGTGTTTAAAAACACTTCGCCATACCCAGTGATGATCACCGCTGGCGTATCCGGCGACTCGGTCACCGTCGCTCTCAAGGGCGTGAAGACTGTTGAAGTCGAATCGATTCCAGGTGGCCGCTGGGCAACTACCCAGCCGAAGGAAATGAGCGTGCCCGGTGATTCCTGCATCCCATCCAGTGGTGCGCCAGGCTTCACGACATCCGACACGCGCGTCATCAAAGACCTCTCAGGGGTGGAGATTTCCCGCGAAACCACCACGACTGTCTACGATCCGCAGCCGATCGTTAGGTGTGGGTAAGTCTCTTTAGCCGCGACAACGATAATCCCCGTTAGATAGTGCCCACTTCAAAAGTGCTACAGGCCCATTATCTAACGGAGATTATCGTCCTCACGGATCCCTGAAAACCAAAAACCCAAAACTAGTGGCGCAGATCACTTTCCATCGGTACGGTAGAAACCAAAATCGTACTGCGAAAGAAGGTGTGCCTTGGACGTTGTCATTGTTGGTGCTGCTCGAACACCGTTCGGCAAGCTCCTCGGAGGTCTGTCGAAGCTCAAAGCCACGGAGCTCGGCTCTCACGCCATCAAGGGAGCTCTTGCGCAAAACAGCATTGATCCGAACATGGTTGAAGCTGTGATTATGGGCCAGGTCTTGCAGGCTGGCGCTGGCCAGAATCCTGCAAAACAGGCTGCGCTCGTTGCCGGCGTTCCAGCGACGGCGCATACGAACACCGTGAATAAAGTGTGCCTTTCGGGCCTTACGGCCGTCATTGACGCAGCTCGATTGATTCGCTCGGGTGAGGCCGAGGTGGTTGTGGCTGGCGGCATGGAGTCCATGTCGAATGCCCCGCACCTTCTAGGCAAGTCTCGTACCGGCACCAAGTACGGCGATGTGTCGATGAAGGACCACATGGCGTGGGATGGTTTGACTGATGCTGCCCAGGAGATTTCCATGGGTGAGCTTACGGAGAAGTTTTCGGAAACCTACCAGGCGACCCGTGAGGAGCAGGATGAGGTTGCTGCGAATTCTCATATCCGGGCAGAGCGGAGCCGTGACATCCTTGCCCGCGAGATTGTTCCGGTGGGGGATGTGACGCAGGATGAGGGCGTCCGCGAGGGCACGACTGCGGAGAAGATGTCCAAGCTCAAGCCTGCTTTCACTAAGGATGGCAGCATCACGGCAGGCAGTTCCTCTCCGATTTCCGATGGTGCAGCAGCAGTGGTCCTCACTTCCCGTGAGCGCGCGGAGAAGGAGGGCTGGCCGATCATGGCGGTGCTGCGCTCGGTTGGTCAGGTAGCTGGCCCGGATTCTTCCCTTCAGCTGCAGCCGGCGAATGCGATGAAGAAGGCCCTTGAACGGGAGGGTTGGACCGCGGATGAGCTGGACATTGTGGAGTTCAATGAGGCTTTCGCCGCTGTCGGCATTTGTTCGGCGCGTGAGCTCGGGATCAGCATGGACAAGGTGAATCCGTGCGGTGGTGCGATCGCACTCGGTCACCCGATCGGCGCGTCCGGGGCTCGGTTGGTTGCGCACCTGGCGCATCGATTGGCTAACGGTGAAGCAAAGAAGGTGGGCGCGTCGCTGTGTGGCGGCGGTGGCCAAGGAGACGCAATTTTGATGGAGGCACATTCATGATCCGCAGTGAAATCAAAGGCAACGCAGGTGTTATCACTCTCGACCGCCCCAAGGCTCTCAACGCGCTGAGCCACGACATGGCCCTTGAGATGGAGCGCATCCTAGGCGATTGGCGCGACAATGACGCCGTACAACTCGTCATTGTGCGTGGTGCGGGCGACCGTGGGCTGTGCGCTGGTGGCGACGTGGCGGCCCTGCGCGAGGACGCGCTTGTCGACGGCCACGCCGGCGCCGACTTTTGGCGCGACGAATACCGTCTCAACCTGCTCATTTCCCAGTATCCGAAGCCATACGTGGCGATCATGAATGGCATTGTGCTTGGCGGTGGTGTCGGAATTTCAGCGCACGGATCCCATCGCATCGTCACGGATTCCACTCGTCTCGGCATGCCAGAAACCGGTATTGGTTTCTGCCCCGACGTCGGAGGATCTTGGCTGCTTGGCCATGCCCCGGACAACCTGGGAATCCACTATGGCCTGACGGGCATCCATGAGGGTGGTGCAGAAGCAATCGAAGCTGGACTGGCTGACTACCTGGTGCCCGATGCGAAAATTGAGGCACTGATCGCGGACCTGTGTGCGAGTGGCGTGGTGGGGGACGTCGAAAAGCATGCCGTCGATGTTGCGGTAGGTTTCGGTCCGCGCCGGGCCGACATGGCGCGGATTTATGGGGCGGAGACTGTCGAGGAGATCCTGGATTTGCTCGATCACCATGACGAGGATTGGGCCGCGGATGCGGCGAAGCGGATTCGTCGCAACTCGCCGACGGCGCTGAAGGTGACCTTGGAGTCGATTCGGCGCGCGCGGGACTTGACGTTGGAGGAGGCGCTGAAGCAGGAGTACCGCATTTCGTGTCATATGCAGAAGAATCCGGACTTCGCGGAGGGCGTGCGAGCACAGATTATCGATAAGGATCGGCAGCCGAAGTGGCAGCCAGGTACGCTCGGGGACGTTACGGCTGAACACGTAGAGGCCGCATTTGCCCCACTAGAAAAGGAGCTCTAAATGGAAAACATTCTGGTTTCCACCGAAGGTCGAGTCGGCATCATCACCCTCAACCGCCCGCAGGCCCTCAATGCTCTCAACGAGCAAACCATGCGCGAAGTAGTCCAAGCAGCGCAGGAATTCGATACCAACGAAGGCATCGGCTGCATCATCCTCACCGGTTCCGAGAAGGCGTTTGCCGCCGGCGCCGACATCAAGGAAATGGCGCCAAAGGGTGCCACCGAGATGTATAACCTTAATTGGTTCGCAGGCTGGGACGGCCTCACCGCAGTTCGTACCCCAATCATCGCAGCGGTCAACGGCTACGCGCTCGGTGGTGGCTGCGAAGTTGCCATGATGTGCGACTTCATCATCGCAGGTGACAAGGCGAAGTTCGGTCAGCCAGAAATCAACCTCGGTGTCACCCCAGGCATGGGTGGCTCCCAGCGCCTGACCCGCGCAATCGGAAAGTCCAAGGCCATGGAAATGTGCCTCACCGGTCGCATGATGGACGCCGAAGAAGCCGAGCGCTCCGGACTAGTCGCACGGGTCGTTCCAGCGGCAAACCTGCTGGAAGAGGCCATGAAGACCGCCCAGGTTATCGCATCCAAGTCCCGTGTTGCTTCCCGACTGGTGAAGGAACAGGTCAACGTTGTCTACGAGATGTCGCTGTCCCAGGGCATCATGTACGAGCGCCGCACCTTCCACGGCATCTTCGCATCCGAAGACCAGAAGGAAGGCATGGCTGCGTTCGTCGAGAAGCGCGACCCAGAGTTCAAGGGTAAGTAATGCGCTATCCAGCGAACCGCGTGGCCAAACCGACCGGGTTCGGTGAAAAGCTGCTGGCCTGGCAGCCACTGCAGCTGCTCACCGGCCTGTACGGTCGCATTGCGATCGGCGGGCACCTGGAAGTGACGCCTGATCAGCTCGTTTTTGAGCCACACGCAATCAACCTCACGACGGACGTGGTGCGCATTCCGCGCAGTGCGATTGCCGGCGTGCGCAAAAAGCAGTTGCTGGCTGCTGCATTGCTGATCGTCACCACAGTTGATGGTCACGAAGAACAGTTCGTTACCTGGAAACGCGACGAAATCATCGCTGAGCTGGGGCTAGGCGTGCGGTAGGTTTAATCCTCAAAAACCTTTTCCAGCACCGGCACCACGGTGGAGACCAGGGCAATTCCCTGATCGGTAATGGATACGAGCACGCCGCGGCCATCTGATGGATTCGCTAAACGGGAAACCAGCCCTGCCTCTGCCAGGGCAGTCACTGCATGCGTCACTGAGGCTGCTGGCAGGCCCAGCGATGAACTGATTTCCTTCATCGCCAATGCCCCGGAACGAGAGTGTCTGAGTAGGGACAACAGCTCGAACCGGGAGTAGGAAATCCCATAGGGCTTCAGCGCTGCTGAAGCCCTATTTTCCAGCGTCCGCGCAGTGCGAATCTGCGCGGCTACGTGTTCAAAGGGCATGAGGCAAGGTTAGCCCTTGAGGGATGGGAAGTCCGTATCGGCGAACTCGGTGGACACCGAGGTGGCGCCACCGTCACCAGCATGGATCTCATTCTCGCGCTTGCGTAGGTCAACGCGTCGAATCTTGCCGGAAACCGTCTTTGGTAGTTCGTAGAATTCGATGCGGCGGATGCGCTTGTATGGGGCGAGTGTCTCGCGGCAGTGCTTCAGGATCGACTCGGCGGTTTCAGCGTCAGGAGAGAAACCGGCAGCTAGCGCCACATAAGCCTTCGGGACGGCCAAACGAATAGGATCTGGCGACGGCACCACGGCCACCTCGGCAACCGCTTCGTGCTCAATCACCGCTGATTCGAGTTCGAAAGGGGACAAGCGATAGTCGGAGGCTTTGAACACGTCATCGTCGCGTCCGACGTAGGTGATGTATCCGTCGTCGTCAAGCTCGGCGATGTCGCCGGTGTGGTAGTAGCCGTCGCGGAAGACCTCGTCGTTCTTTTCCGGGAAGTTGTAGTAGCCCGGGGTGAGGCCGACCGGGCGCGGATCGAGCTTGAGGCAGATCTCGCCGTGGTTGGTTTCCTCTCCTGTAATCGGGTCGATGAGGCGCACCTCCATGCCCGGCAGCGGGCGACCCATGGAGCCGGGTTTGACCGGTTGTCCTGGAGTGTTGGCGATCTGCAGGGAGGATTCGGTCTGGCCGAAGCCGTCACGGATGGTGGTGCCCCAGGCCTTTTCGACGGTCGCGATCATCTCTGGGTTCAGCGGTTCTCCCGCGGCAACCAGCTTGGTGGGCGGGGTCTTAAGGCGCGTCAGATCTGCCTGCGCGAGCATGCGCCACACGGTTGGTGGGGCGCAGAAGCTGGTCACGCCTTCGCGGGCCATGGTGTCCATGAGAGCGGCTGCATCGAAGCGAGTGTAGTTGTAGATGAAGATCGTGGCGCCGGCGATCCATGGCGCGAAGAAGTTTGACCATGCGTGCTTCGCCCAGCCCGGCGCCGCGACGTTCAGGTGCACGTCCTGCGGGGTGAGGCCGATCCAATACATGGTGGTCAGGTGGCCGACCGGGTAGGAGGTGTGCGTGTGCTCCACGAGCTTTGCCTTCGACGTGGTGCCCGAGGTGAAGTACAGCAGCAGCGTCTCATCCGCGCGCGTATCGACGGCCGGAGCAAACTCACTCGACGCCTCAAAGGAATCCTTGAACTGGATCGTCGGGTGGGCACTTTGCGACGGAGCTTCATCGCCACACTGGATGATCGTGAAATCGCCGGCGACATCCTGGAATTTCTCGGCATCTTCCGGGTTCACGATCACCCAAGAAACTTCAGCGCGTTCGGTGCGGTCCTGTAGGTCAGCGGTGCCCAGCATGGCGGTTGCAGGGTTCATGACGAAGCCTGCCTTGATACAGGCGAGCATGGATTCCCACAGCTCGACCTGATTGCCGAGCATCAGCATGACTCGATCGCCACGCTTAACTCCGATGGAAAGCATCCAGTTCGCAAGCTGGCTGGAGCGTTCCTTGAGCTGTGCAAATGTCCGTCGGGTTTCGGTGCCATCAATTTCGATGATGACGAGCGCTTCTTCTTCATCCGGCAGCGAATCGAACCAATCGAGCGCGAAGTTAAACGTCTCGAAGCGTGGCCATTCGAAGGCTGCGCGTGCGGCGTCGTAGTCGGTTTGATGCTTGATGAGTGTGTCGCGCGCTGTGCGGAATTGCTCGGTAATGGTCGGCATGATGGCTCCTCAGTGAGGGAAACTGTATGGCCCAGCTCCCTTGCGGTCGTCAATGTGATCTAGGTCGCAATCAAAGCCTAGTTGCACATTGAAATAAATGCGAGGAGTTTGTGAAATTGGCTAACTCGGGGTTGAAATTCCGTGGAGCACGATGTGGCCTAGCTGACGGTAGGCGTCGGCAAAAGGCAAGGTGTCGGCGTATTTGCCCTGCTGAATATCTGCCATTGTGTGCTGAATGGTTCGGGTGAGGAAAGCGGGGGACTCCACGGTGAATTCTCCCGAAGTTACGCCACTTTCAATGATCGAAGAGATCTTGGCGGTCGCTGCCGCGGTGTTTACTTCGTAGACCTCTCGCGCCACGGGCTCGGTAGCCAAATCCCGCATGAACTCGGGTGATGCTGGACTGAGTGCCGAAGTCATGGCCGTGAAGTAGGTTTCCAGGCGTGCTCGATCGCTTCGCAATCCCGTCAGTTGCGCATCAACCTGTCGGGTCACTTCCTTAAAGAAGGTCACCAAAATGCGCCTGATAATGGCGTCTCGGCTGGATCCTAGTGCGTAGATCGTGGACTTGGAGCAGTGAAAATCTGCGACCGCACCGTCGATGGTGAAATCGTGAAAGCCCTGCGATAGGAAGGATGTGTAGAGGGCGTCGAAAAGCTCGCGTTGCCGGGCGGTGAGCACAAAAACTCCTCAAAGTAGTGACGTGGCGCACATTTAACGGTACGCTAAGTGGCAATATCGTACTAGGTGACACAGAGAGGGCGCTGCCATGCCTCCCATCCTCCCCAGTTTAGCTGCCGAATTTCCCAAGATTGCATTCCCGCACGCCGACATCCTCGGCATCGCTGACATGCTGACTCCTGAAGAACAGCAGCAGTTGCAGGGTATCCACGAGTTCCTACAATCCGAGATACGCCCAGTTGTGGGCCCGTACTGGGATCGTGAGGAACTGCCATTTGAGCTGCTGGCAAAGCTCGCAAGCCACGGCCTCGGTGAGCTGGACTTTATCTCCGATTCCCGCCTGTTCAAGGGCCTCGTCTACGCGGAAGTTACCCGCGCCGACGTTTCCCTCTCCGCGCTGGTTGGCATCCATAACGAGCTGATCGTCGACTTCATCAATGCCATGGGCACCCAGGAGCAGAAGGACACGTGGCTTCCTGGCCTGCGCCAATTCACCAAGACCGGCTGCTTCGCCCTCACCGAACCCGAGCACGGCTCGGACATTGCCGGCGGACTTGCCACCACCGCGACCCGAACCAACGACGGCTGGCTGATCAACGGCGCCAAGCGCTGGATTGGTGCAGGTACCTTCGCGGATTTCGCGCTCGTCTTTGCCCGCGACACGGACGACAATGAGATCAAGGGCTTCCTGGTTGAGCTCGACCGTGATGGCGTTTCGAAGAGCAAGATCGAGCGCAAGATGGGCCTGCGCATCATGCAGAACGCGAACCTCGGTTTTGAGAACGTGCACATCCCGCTAGAGAACGCTTTGCCAGGCGCATCCTCTTTCGCTGCCACCAACGTGCTGCTTCGCAACTCGCGCGCGTGGGTCGGCTGGCAGGGTGCAGGCATCCAGCTCGCGATGTTCGACGCCGCCCGTCGCTACGCCCTTGAGCGCGAGCAGTTCGGGCGCCCGCTGGCAAAGTTCCAGCTCATTCAGGAGCCGCTCACCCGGATTCTTGGCAATGCAACCGCGTCGCTGAGCATGATGGCGCAGGTCGCCCGCATCCAGCAGGATGACCAGATGGACATGCCGCACGCTGCGCTCGCGAAGGCCACCACCACCCGTCTGGCTCGCGAATCCGCCGCTGCGTGCCGAGGCATCTTCGGTGGCAACGGCATTTGCACTGACTTCGAGGCATCCAAGCTGATGTCTGACGCCGAAATCCTCTTCACCTACGAAGGCACCTACGAAATCAACTCGCTCATCGTCGGTCGCGCCGTCACGGGCGTATCCGCATTCGTGTAAAGGACCACCATGGATATTCAAGGAAAAGCGGCCATCATCACCGGCGGCGCATCCGGCCTGGGCGCCGCTACCTCCCGCGCGCTTATCGACGCCGGTTGCAAGGTCTACTCCTTTGACCTGCAATCCGGGGACATCGAGGGCGTTGATTACCGGATCGTCGACGTAACTTCCGCCGAAGCCGTCACTGAGGCTGTGCAGGCTGTTGCATCCGAAGCTGAACTGCGAGTTTTGGTAGCTTGCGCCGGCATTTGCCCATCGCAGCGCATCATGGGGCGCAAGGGCCCGCATGATCTTGGGCTGTATGCGAAGACGATTCAAGTGAACCTGATTGGTACGTTTAACGTGCTCACGGCGTTTTCTGAGGCTGTTTCGGGCCTGGAGCCACTCGATCCCGACGGCCAGCGTGGCGTTGCAATCATGACCGCGTCCGTCGCTGCGTTTGAGGGGCAGGTTGGTCAGGCTGCCTACGCTTCCTCGAAGGGTGGCATCTATGCGCTGACCATCACCGCTGCCCGTGACCTGGCCTCTTTGGGTATCCGGGTGTGCTCGATTGCCCCTGGCGTGGTGAACACTCCGATGATGGCTGCCATTTCCGAGGAATTCCGCACCGAGCTGGAGTCGCGCGTGCAATTCCCGTCGCGCATGGCCCAGCCTGAAGAATATGCGCTGCTCGTTCAGCAGATCGTGGCTAACAACTACCTGAATGGCGAAACTATCCGCCTGGATGGGGCCTTAAGGATGCCGCCGAGGTAGGTCCTACCTTTCGAATGGGTTGCAGAGCTTGAGTCCGTTTATGTGGGCGAAGTCTTTGGTGTTTCTGGTAGCTAAAGTTGCGCCCAAGCTGAGGCAAATGCCGGCGATTTGGGCGTCGGCGATCTGAATAGGGTGTCCATTTTTCAATCCAGAGCTAAGGGCGATTGCGGTTTCGGAAGCAGCTTCCTCGGTGTATGGGAAACTGCCGTAAGTGGACTTCGCTCTTTGCCAAACTATTTCTAGTGCTTCCTTGCGTTTGCCCGACGGTAACCGATTTAGGCCGAATTCAATCTCTTGCACAGTTATTGCTGTGATGCAGAGCTGCTGAGGGTCTCGTCCCTTCATCCATTGCAGGACTCGTAGGTCCGGTGAAATGCGCATCAATTCGGAAATGATGTTCGTATCCAGAACGATCATGAGAAATCAATTTCCCTTGGATATTCTTCTCGTGAGGGTAGCTCTAGGTCGGCGCCATTTTCTCCAACATTTGCATAGAGAAATTCCAAAATATTTTGCTTTGGTGCCGCCACATAATCCGCAATGAGTGCGCGAACTTCGGCCTCGACTGAGCGCCCATTTCTCGCAGCTATTTCTCGAAGCTGCTGGTGAATGTGGTCTTCGACGTTTCTGATGGTGAGAGTGGACATAAGACACCTCCTTTGCTAGCAATGCTAGCGTTTTGGCCAACCAAGAGCAATACCCTACCCATAAGGCTGCAATCCCCAATATGGGAACACCGCCCGCGAGGTGGCTTTCAAAGCAGGAGAAGCAGAACCTCCCAATGCAATCCGATCGAGCGACAGTTTTGAAGCATTGGATCCCGGATCTCCCCAGGTCACCGAGCACGGCGCGCCGACTCGCCTGGACCAGTTGTGTGGGAGCGCGGCTGCTGGTTCGAAGGGGACGTTGGCAACAGCTGCCAGCAGTGCTGCCCAGATCCGGGCAGCACTATCGCGGTGGTAACCGCCACCTCCCAGCGCGACCCATCGCCCGGACGCGTACTTGTCTGCCCAACGAGAAACCGACGCATAACTTCGGTACAAGGCGTCAACTGTCAAAGACAAATCAGCCAACGGGTCATCGCGATGCGGGTCGGCGCCGTGTTGAGTGATCAGCACTTCCGGCCGAAACACCTTCAGCAATTGCGGAATCACCGAATGCACGCACCGCAGCCATTCTTCTTCAGACGTATTCCGGTCAAGCGCGATATTTACTGCCGTGCCTAGTGCTGAAGGCCCACCGATCTCGTGTGCGAAGCCGGTCCCTGGAAACAGGTACAACCCGGATTCGTGAATCGAGATGGTGAGGACGCGCGGGTCGTCCCAGAACTGCCGTTCCACGCCGTCGCCGTGGTGGGCGTCGAGGTCAAGGTAGGCAATGCGGGTAGCCCCAGAGCTCAGCAGCCGACTGATGGCCACAGAGGCGTCGTTGTACAGGCAAAACCCTGACATACGATTCGGGAAGGCATGGTGCAATCCGCCCGCGATGTTTACTGCGCGCTTTACCCTGCCACTCCACACGGCATCAGTCGCAGCCACGGTCCCTGACACAATTGTGGCGCCAATGGCCGCCATCCGCGAAGAAGGAACCGGGTTATCCTCCGAATCTCCAAGGCCGTGTTCTGCGGAAACCGAACCAGAGAGCACGGCGTCAACATAGCCAGGAGTGTGGACGAGTTCGAGCAAAGAACGGGTGCACGGCGGCGGAACTTCCAGGTCAAAATGGGAAAGGACGCCGTAGTAGTCCGCAAGTTCTACTGCTAGTCGCACGCGGTCGGCGCCCATGGGATGTCTCTCGCCCAGGTCGTATCCGTACAGGGCGTCGTCGAGAAGCAGCAGGGGCTTCATAGCGCGCGGGCCAGGGGGTCGCGTTCGGCGGCGAGCGGGGCGATGCGGATGCGGGCGCCGACCACCGAGGCGCTGACGGAGCCGGCGATGACTGGGGTGAGCTCGATGTCGACGATCGCGGCTACGTCATCCTTAAGCTTTGCGACCCGCAACAATAGGTTCTCGATGGCTTCCAGCGAGGCCGGGCGGGATCCCCGATAGCCGTGGAGCAGTGGGGCAGCGCGGAGCTGGTCGAGCATGGAACGCGCATCGGTGCGCCGGACTGGTGGGACGCGCCAGGCGAGGTCGTCGAGGAGGTCCGAGGACGGGCCGGACATCCCCGTGGAAATCATCGGCCCCAGCACAGGATCTTCGATGGCGCGGATGGTGAGCGTTGCGCCGGGCGACACCGTCGGCTGCACGACCGCCTCAAAGCCAATCCCCAGGTCAAAGGCCATTCTCTCCAGCATGTACCATGCGCGTTCGACGGCCTCGGGGTCCGCCAAATTCCGGTGTACCGCTGATAGCTCCGGTCGGCCGCGAACAGCTGAGTCGATGTTTTTCAGCACGACATCCCAGCCGTATTCCTCGGCTGCTGTGAGGGCTTCCACCACAGTCGATACGGGAACCCACGGCACGAGGTTGATCCCGTAAGTTCCGAGGAGGCGGGCGCACTGGGCGTCGGAAAGCCAGCCACCGTCTGGATTAGCTGCCAAAAACTCGCCGACCAGCGCGGTTGCCGCTTCTCGATTGCCCTCTCCGATTTCGTCGGATGGGGTCGGACGGGCCGCAGCGCGTTGCTTTTCGCTGGCGAGGATCAAAGAGACGGCCTCGATGGCGTCGGCGTATGTGCCAAACACGGGCAGCTGCCCGCGCTTCTCGACGCCCGAAAGGTCCTCCACCACCGGCCGAAAACCCACAAAAGTGCTGATCAACGGAACATCGGCGGTCGCGAGTTCGGACAGCCCTGCGTAGACCTCTTCAAAGAGTTGCTCGCCGATCTCGACGATGCCGCTGAGCACCACGTCGGCTTCCTGCAGGGCCTTTCGGGTTGCTTCCAGGATGCCCCGGACCGGTTCTTCAAGCACTGTGATCGCGGTTGGCTCCAGCCCGAACCGTTCCGCAGACTGCGCCATTTGTGCGGTCAGACCGGCGGAATTGGAGATCACGGTGATTCGATTTCCACGTGGCACTGGTTGCCGGGCGAGCAGTTGCGCGATGTCGAACATCGTCTCGCGCTGGGTCACCACCATTGCGCCTGTTGCGCGAATGACCTCGTCCAGGGCCTTCGTCGAGGCGGTTTCCAGGCCTTCGATGGCGTAGTGGCGTGCGGACTTGAGTGCGCGCGATGGGATGAACACGACCACGCGCTTGTCCAAGGCTAGGCGCGCAAGTACTCGGAAGAATTTGCGCGGGTTGCCGATGGCGTCCAGCGAAAGCAGGCACACCTGGGTTTGATCGTCGTCCGCCCAGTATTGGATCACATCGTTACCGGTCACATCGCCGAATGAGCCTGCGCCGATGAATGAGCTGATGCCGGTGCCTCGCTTCAACGCGTAGGACAGGGTGAGCGTCGCAACGCCCGCAGACTGCGTGAACAGCCCGACCGACCCGGCGCGTGGCAATGGTGCAGGGGATGCGTTGAGGCCTGCGTGCGTATTGATCAGCCCGACTGCTGCCGGT
This sequence comes from Corynebacterium sp. H130, assembly GCF_037572395.1. Taxonomy (NCBI): domain Bacteria; kingdom Bacillati; phylum Actinomycetota; class Actinomycetes; order Mycobacteriales; family Corynebacteriaceae; genus Corynebacterium; species Corynebacterium sp. H130. The sequence continues at coordinate 350,019 of NZ_JBBHLA010000003.1, forward strand.
CCGAGTGCGCGTAGCCCCAGGTCACGCGCCTTATCGACGAAAGCTTTCGTATCTTCCGGGGTGAGCCCTGGATTCTGGGAACCTGCCAACGCAACGACCCCGTAGGCGTTTTTGGCTGCGGCCTGCTTTAGGGTGTCTTCGAATGTTTCCGGGTCGTGTTCCACGATCACCAGGTCGGTGTTTTCTGGGATGTCTTCGAATCCGATAACTCCGGTATGGATGTGGAGTTTGCCGAGGAAACCAGCTTTGGTGAGGTTCGGGATGATCGCGTTCATGTGCCCGACATCGCCGATCACCGCCACGGATTTTGGTTGCAGCAACCTTCTGATGGAGTTTGCCTCTGATTTCAGTTCTCGGCGGGCCATAACGTCTCGGGAATTCTGTGTCGGGTCGAGGGGGAATTGGACGGTGATGAAGCCGTCTTCTAGCTGCGGGTTTACCTGGTAGCCGGCCTTAATGAAGGTTTGCACCATGGTGCGGTTTTGGGTCAGCATTTCGGCAAAGAAGGTCTTGATGCCGTTCTCGCGTCCGATCTGCGCCAGGTGCTCCAGCAGGATGTTGGCTACACCTTTGTGATGGTGGTCGTCTTGCACCAGGAAACTGACGTTTGCGGCTTCGTCCGGCAGTGGGGAATAGGTGGCGATTGCGATGATGTCTTCGCGATCACTCACAACGAGGGATACGTTCGCAGGGCTGAGCCAATTATCCAGATCCGCGTCCGTCAGCTCCGGGTGCGTGGCAAAGAACCGCAGGTACTTCGACTTGTCTGAGACCCGGGAATAGAAGGCCTTTAGCGCCTCCCGGTCATCTTCAACAGCTGGGCGCAGCGTGGTGATGCTGCCGTCATTGAGCACGACATCGGCTTCCCAGTTCTGCGACGTAGTCATGTGAGCTAGCTTACCGACGGCAGGGCCAAAAATATCTAGAATTCGACGTATGACTGAGCGCCTCATCGAAGAATGGATTCCGGACGTCAAAACCGCTGGCTTGATGAATGTAGTCGGTTTGGTCGCGACGATAGCCTCGATTGTTGGCTTCGCTTCGTTGTACTCCGCTGTTAATCCGGGGACTCATTCTTTTGAGATTTCCACGCGAGAGCTCGGATTGCTCTTGGGGATGCTGCTGTTTGTTTTTGTTTTTATGGTGGTGCACGAGTTGATCCACGGCTTTGCGCTGCGCACCCTTGGGCATAAGCCAAAATATGGCGCCACGATGGTTGGGGGAGTGATGCCCGCGTTCTACTGCACGTCCCCTGGCGCTCGTCTTGGTAAAGGTGCCTTCGTTTACGTAGCGTTGCTCCCGGGCATCGTCTTAGCGATTCTCCCTGCTGTGTACATCATTGCCCAGTTGCCGCTTTCGGGTTGGCTTGTGGTCCCTGCAGGTGTCTTGCTGGGTGGTGCCGTTGGGGACTGGTTTATGACGGTGAAGGCGCTGCGCGCCCCGAAGGGCGCGTTAGTCGAGGACATTCGGGACGGGATCAGGATTTGGGGCTAAGGTTTCCGACGCTTTTGATAAAGCGCCACGCTGATTCCAACGGTGACGAACAGCAGTGGTCCCACCAGCAAGATCAGTTGTAATAGGTTGCAGCCAAAGGAAACAAACATTGTCGTTAACACAATGAACAGCACCCAACATGCCAGCACTAGCGGAAATGACGTGATCGCCTGAAAGCCTTTTTGTTCCATCAGGTGGTTCCTATCTAGTCGAAGCAACTTGCTGCTGCGCCGGTCATGCCTCCGAAAACTCCGCCGCCGACTGCACCAACGACTCCGGCTCCTACCGTTCCGACCACTGGCAGGGTTACGGTACCGACGGCCGCACCTCCGAGTCCACCGGCCACGGCGCCGCCTCCGGCACCACCTACGGTTCCCAAGGCGCATTTGGCAATGTTTCGATCGCCGTTGCTTGGCGTGACTGCGGAGACAAGCAGTTCACCGTTATCGGAGACGGCATATTTCAACTGAATTTCGGTGCCGGAGTTGTCCACTGCCGTTTGAGGGAGCTGCTCTTTCTGGTTGGTGCCTTTTTGGATTGCTACCGCATTCCCATTCTCGATCTCGAATGTGTAGTCATCTGAAACGATGCCCATTTGGCTTTCATTCAGCTGCAGGTAGGTCATCTCATGTGTGCCAACTTCCGTTGCCACCGAGACTTGTGGCCCGCTCAATAGTGCGGCGGAAAAGATTGCAATGGCAAGTCGTCGTTGGAGCGACATATCCGTCCTTTCGGGGAAGCGATGATTCGGTACCCGACTGAACGTATTGAACCTGAGTTTCAGATTCAATGGTGGCAAGGGAATCGGATACTTTAGTGTTCACCTGCTCGGGGGCCGTAAAGGTGAAGCTGGTTTGCTTCAATGGCTGCAAGCATGTCGTAGCCACGCAGGGCAGATAGCTTTTCGACGGTGCAGTGCAGCGTCCTGGATGCCAATTCAGCCTGCTCGGCCATGGTGAGCTCATCGGAAGTCGGCAGATCGGTTTCCAGCAAGATTCGATTTTCCGGGACCTGCTTCACAAATGCCCGCCCGCGTTTTGATTCCAACATCCGCGGATTGACGGAGATGAAACCTCCGATCCGCATTAGACGGGTGAGCTCGTCCGAGTTTCCAGAGAACCAGTGAATGATTGGTGTTGCTGGGCAATCAGTCAAAAGATCCAGCACAGCGGACACTGATTTCACCGCGTGAATCGACATGACGTGAGAGCTGTCGAGAGCGCCAACAATGTGCGTGAAAACCCGTTCCTGCAGGTCACTATTGCCGATGCGTTTCGGGGAAAAATCCATGCCGATTTCCCCGATCAGGCGAGTTGACGGCAGATGCTCGTCGAAAAGCGCGAGCTCGTGTTTAAAATCGGCACCCACCCACCAGGGATGATATCCGAGCGATTGCCATGGGCCTGGCTTGAATGAAGAGGGGAGCACCGTTTGCGCGATCACGGGTGGCGCGAGTTTGACAAACTCCGACGGTGAGCTGAGGAAATCCAGGTGGTAGTGGGTGTCTAGGAGCATTCGAGTGCCTCTAAAAGGAGGGCTTCCTCTCGGGAGCGGAACAGGCGCGGTGGGCGGGGCATCGGTTCGAGCCCGGAGAGGCGGCGGATGACTTTGCCGGCGATCATCATGCCCATGATTGGAGGCATGTAGCTCATCGAGCCAAGCGTTTCCGCTTTAGTGGAACCGTGGCCTGGCTTCATAGGGGTCTCGGTAGAAAAGAGCACCTCGACACCCTTGATGCGTCGCTTGTTGCACTCAAGTCGCATCACTTTGGATAGCTGGCAGATTTCGGTCTTTCGCAGGTTGGCGAATTTGAGCTGCGTGGGGTCGAGGCGGTTTGCGGCACCCATTGAGCTCAGAAGCGGAATTCCGTTCGATGCGCACCAGTGCGCGATCGCAAGTTTCTGCGACACGGTGTCGATGCAGTCAAGCACGTAATCAGGCCTCGGCAGAGTATCGAGTACCTCAGGCACGTTGTCCGGGGTGAGGAAGATCTGCTGCGCAGTGACGTTGCATGCCGGGTTGATGTCATGGATTTTCTCTTCCATGACCTCAGCTTTTACCCGGCCAATGGTGGAGGTAAAAGCGATCAGTTGGCGGTTGATGTTACTGGCCTCAACCGTGTCTCGATCGAGGAGGATGAGATTGCCGACGCCACCACGCGCGAGTGCCTCCGCGCATGCGGAGCCAACGCCGCCGAGTCCAGCCACCAGTACTGTCGCGTTTTCGAGGTTCTCGAGGCCGTCGTCGCCGAGGAGGAGATGGAGGCGGGCGTGGCGTTCGTCGTGGCTTGGCATGGGAATCATTATAAATCCCTTGAATGTCGGATATAGCCGACATATGGTGTGGGGCAAGGAGGCAATAATGGACGAAGGAAAGTTCGATGAACGGCAGCTACGCACGCGCGGGAAAATCGCCAACTATTCTCTCGCGTTTGCGCTGATTCTGCTTCTGCTGCTGTCCATGTTGCTTGAGTTCACCGGAGACTGGATGAGGCCTTCGGCGGTAGCTCTAACGGTCTTGTGGGTGACTATTGGTTTTCAGACCATCGCATCGATCGTGAAGGGTGTGTACTTCCCGCCGGGAACGAACATGCAGAACACGAAGATACTCGCCTGGATTATTGGAATTGCCGCGCTGCTCAATTGTGTTTCGGTGGGTGTTTCGATTTCTCACGGACACTTCCTGGAAGACGGAAAATTGGGAAGTCGCTGGACTTCGCTGGTGATGGCAGTGGTATTCATCGCCGTTCTTGCAGTTGCGGTTTGGAAAGCCAAATCTCGCGACTAGTTGTGTGGCGGGCATCACTCCCTTGGTTTATTGTCAATTTAAATCAATAACCAACCCACGGGAGTATCAATGAAAGCTTATGATTTGGCATTTGGGCCAACCTCTAATGAACTGACCTGGAATCCTCGCGGTGGCGAGGCAGCGAACCTGCCAGATGCTCGTGAAATTGGCTGGACTGGGGCGGAAGGGCCTGGAATCCCTGTCGAATCCTGGCCACGCGGTTCGATGACGGGGCGCCCAATGTGGCACGCGCTGACCATCGAACTTCCAGAGGAGTATCGCACCCGGGGTGAAGAGCTGGTAGGAATTTCTTTCTTCCAGGGCGAGGGGCAGTTTGCAGAAGAGGATGAGCAGATTTCTGCCGCCTGGAGTGGTACTGCGCCAAACGACGACCCGTTCCTTGTGCAACTCGCTTCAGTTGCAGGTAAGAAGCACCCGCGGTGTGACATTTTGGAAGATATGATCGGCGGCGAATTCGCTGTCATTTGGCTAACCCGCGAAGAATTCGAGGGGCGCACAAATCCACCTGAAGATCCTCGCCGGGAAGGTGAATGGGCTGAGGATGACTGCGGCGCTAACGCCTGGGACGGTGAGGCCGTTTCCACCAAGATTTGGATCGGCGAGCGTGTTGGCGATGTAAACGCGGGTTATGCGCCGGAAGAGGGCTACTTGGAGCCAGGCGAAGAGCTGCTGACTGGCGAGTACCGTCCGCTCGCCTACGACAAGACCGGCGAGCCTGAGTGGGACAAATGGGTTGAATTCGGAGAAACTGCCCGTGGCCGTTGCCACTTGGGTGGCACCACGTTCTGCTGCCAAGCTGTTCCGGAGATTTCCGCCAAATACCTGGAGATCGAGGAATTCGGCGCCCTGAACTTTGGTGGTGGCAATGCCCAGTACTGCCTCGAAACCGGCGAGTTTGAGTGGGCTTGCTAAAAATGAGCCGATGACGGGAATCGAACCCGCGTATTCAGCTTGGGAAGCTGACATTCTACCATTGAATTACATCGGCAATTGCGCTCTCGCAATGCAAAATATTCTAGCATTCAAGCAATAGGCGATGAAAACGGGTGCCCAAATTGAATGCGCGGGGGCGATCCCATTACGCCGGAGATATCTGAAGGTTACAAAGCGCCAGCCTCCGTGGATCAACTTGCATCTGGCATCGGACAAGCTGGTCAATGGGCAGTGTTTGCTACAGGCAAAGAGATCAGTCCCTTTTATGAAGATTGCTAACCGCTACACTTGAATCATGCTGCTTTCAGATCGTGACATCCGCGCTGCCATAGATAACGGTGAACTCGGCATTGAGCCGTATGACGAAAAGATGGTCCAGCCGTCTTCTATTGACGTGCGTATGGACCGGTTTTTCCGCGTCTTCAATAATCAGAAGTACACGCACATTGATCCGAAGCAGCAGCAGGATGAGCTGACCAGCGAGATCGAGGTGCAGGAGGATGAGCCGTTCATCCTGCACCCGGGTGAGTTCGTTCTCGCGGCAACCTATGAGAAGTTCACCCTGCCGGCTCACCTCGCGGGCCGCCTGGAGGGCAAGTCGAGCCTCGGCCGTCTGGGCCTGCTCACTCACTCCACCGCGGGATTCATTGATCCAGGCTTCTCCGGCCACATCACGCTCGAGCTTTCTAACGTGGCCAACCTGCCGATCGCGCTCTGGCCGGGCATGAAGGTGGGCCAGTTGGCGCTGTTCAAGATGAGCTCCCCAGCAGAGACTCCATATGGCAGCAGCAAGCTGGGTTCCAAGTACCAGGGCCAGCGTGGACCAACTCCATCGAAGGCGTACTTGAACTTTAGGTAACAAAGCGAGCACGTCTCGAAAACCGGTACTAAATTGGGCTGTTATGCGTATGACAGTGATCGGAACCGGATACCTGGGTGCTACCCACGCCGCCTGCATGGCGGAACTTGGCCACGACGTCCTTGGTGTGGACGTGGACGAGAAGAAGATTGAGTCGCTGAAGAACAGCACAGTGCCGTTCTACGAGCCGGGTCTTCCAGAGGTTCTCGAGCGCAACATTGCCGCTGGCAAGCTGGATTTCACCACTTCTTACGACGAAGCTGCAGAGTTTGCCCACGTGCACTTCCTAGGCGTTGGCACTCCGCAGCAGCGCGGTTCCTACGCGGCAGATCTGAAGTATGTGCATGCTGTGATTCAGGACCTGGTGCCGAAGCTGAAGGGCGATCACCTGATCCTGGGCAAGTCCACCGTCCCGGTCGGCACCGCCGCTGAGCTGCAGAAGATGGCTGACGAACTTGCTCCTGAGGGCACCACCGTTGAAATCGCGTGGAACCCAGAGTTCCTGCGCGAGGGCTATGCCGTCCAGGACACCATCACCCCGGATCGCATCGTCCTCGGCCACCGCGCTGAAAATTCCAAGGCTGAGGAGATTGCCCGCGAGGTGTACGCAACCCCGTTGGCGAACAACACCCCATTCATCGTTACGGACCTGCAGACCGCCGAGCTGGTCAAGGTCTCCGCGAATGCCTTCCTCGCGACCAAGATCTCCTTCATCAACGCGGTCAGCGAGGTGTGCGAGCTCGTGGGCGCGGACGTCGTTAAGCTTGCCGACGCCATCGGCCATGATGACCGCATTGGCCGTAAGTTCCTCGGTGCTGGCCTTGGTTTCGGCGGTGGCTGCCTTCCTAAGGACATCCGCGCGTTCATGGCCCGCGCTGGCGAATTGGGTGCTGACCAGGCGCTGACCTTCCTTCGCGAGGTGGATGCGATCAACATGCGTCGTCGTGATCGCATGGTGCTGCTGGCGCGCGAGGCTTGTGGTGGCAATTTGCTGGGCCACAACGTCACCGTGCTTGGTGCTGCGTTCAAGCCGAACTCCGACGATGTTCGTGATTCGCCAGCCCTGTCCATCGCTGGTTCGCTGTCTCTGGCTGGCGCGCAGGTCACGGTGTATGACCCGCAGGGTATGGAGAACGCTCGTCGTGTGTTCCCGACCCTGAATTACGCATCCTCCACTGACGATGCGCTGCGCGGTGCGGACGTGGTCGTTCTGGCTACCGAGTGGCAGGAATTCCGTGATCTCGATCCTGAGCACGCTGCGACCCTGGTGCGCGAGAAGAAGATCCTGGATGGTCGCAATGTGTTGCCGGTGGAGAAGTGGCGGGCTGCGGGCTGGGATATTAAGGCGCTGGGACGTTCTCTGTAGTTAAGAAAACTAGGGTTTTGCTTAGGTGAACGCTTGGTAAACTATCAGGCTTTTGGGGCCTTCCCAAGAAGTTAGCAAGAAGTTGTCAAGAACCCTAAAACTGCCTGGTAGTTGCGGATTAGCTCGGATATGTTGAACAGAGAAAGATAGTCCCTGTCCGAGGAGTTCCGTGCCTAAGTTCTTCTACTTTCTTGTTGAAGCCGCGTTGTTGCTCACCGTTCCCCTGGCACATGCCGTGGAGGATGTGAGCAGCGTGGCTATGCTTGCGCGGGTACTGTGCATTTCGCTGTTTGGTGCAAGCTTCTGGCTGGGCACCACCGACGATCGCTTCTTTGCCTTCGGCTTCCTGATCGCGCTCCTTAGCGGTGCGGTCTGGAGCGCGGAGATCTTCGGCGTGCACCTTTACCCAGTGCTGTGGGTTACCTACGTGCTCGTGATTGCCGAAGTGGCGATCCGACTTGCATCGCATCGAATGGACTGGCAATTGCGACTGCCAAGCGAATATGTCGCTCCGAAGCGACAGCTGACGCACCGCTAATTAGCAAAATGGTCCCGGTTTAAAACCGGGACCATTTTTTATTGCTTGTAGTACTTCAGGAAGTTGCCGAGGCGCCCGATGGCTTCGGTGAGCTCGGTAGCGTGCGGCAGTGTGACCACGCGGAAGTGATCAGGCTTATCCCAGTTGAAGCCGGTGCCGTGTACGAGCAGGATCTTTTCGGCACGGAGCAGATCGAGCATCATTTGGGCATCGTCGTGGATGTGGTACATCTCCAGGTCGATCTTCGGGAAGGCGTAGAGCGCGCCCATCGGTTTGACGCAGGAAACACCGGGGATTGCGTTCAATGCTTCGTATGCGGCGTCGCGCTGCTTGCGAAGGCGACCGCCTTCTCCGGTGAGTGAGTAGATCGACTGGCGACCCCCGAGGGCCACCTGGATGGCGTGCTGGGCCGGCACGTTGGCGCACAGGCGGGTGCCGGAGAGAAGCTCAAGGCCTTCGATGAAGCCTTCCGCATTGTGCTTCGGGCCGGTCAGGACCATCCAGCCAGCGCGGTATCCTGCGACGCGGTAGGCCTTGGACAGGCCATTGAAGGTGATGCACAGCAGGTCTGGGCACAGGGTGGCGATGGAGATGTGTTCGGCATCGTCGTAGAGGATGCGGTCGTAGATCTCATCGGCGAGGATCAGGAGTTCGTGTTCGCGCGCAATGTCAACAATTTGCTGGAGGATCTCCTTCGAGTACACGGCACCCGTTGGGTTGTTCGGGTTGATAACGACGATGGCCTTGGTCTTGTCTGTGACCTTGGATTTGATGTCCTCGATGGACGGGTTCCAATCGTCTTCTTCGTCGCACAGGTAGTGCACCGGCTTGCCGCCAGCGAGGGAGGTAGCGGCGGTCCATAGTGGGTAGTCGGGCTTAGGGATGAGGACTTCGTCGCCGTCGTTAAGCAGTGCCTGTGTAACCATGGAGATCAGCTCGGAGACGCCGTTGCCGAGGTAGACGTCGTCGATGTCGAACTCTGGGAAGCCGTCGATGAGCTCGTAGCGAGTCACGATGGCGCGGCGAGCTGGGATGATGCCCTTGGAGGTGGAGTAGCCCTGCGAGGTGGGGAGGGCTGCGATCATGTCTTGCAGGATCACGTCTGGGGCGTCGAAACCGAAGATGGCTGGGTTGCCGGTGTTCAGCTTGAGGATGCGATTGCCCTCGTTCTCCAGGCGTTCCGCCTCCGCCGACACTGGTCCGCGAATCTCGTAGAGAACGCCTTTGAGCTTGTCGGACTGGTCGAAGATACGGGGAGGTCGCTTGGTATTCACCTGTACTATCATGCCACTGTATGCAGCCTGAGTTAAAGTACCCGCCGTTTGGTTTGAAGCTTTCCGATGATTTCGTGACGCTGAAGATCGTTGAGGATAGCGATCTTGCGTTCATGTGCGCGGTCACTGAGGAGGATATTTTCGAGCCGAATTGCCCGTGGGTTTTTCCGTGGTTGCAGGAAAACTCCGACACGGCCCAATTTCATTGGAGCTTGCGTGCGAACAACAAGGCCTCGAATTGGACGTTGTCTTTCGCGGCGTATGTTGCCGGTGAGTATGTGGGCACGATCGATATGCGTGCGGTGAATTTTGCTGAAAAGCGGACGATCGAGACCGGTTCTTATGTGCTTCGAAAGTTCCAGGGGCAGGGAATCGGTAAGCGGATGCGCACGTTGGTCGCGGCGTATGCGTTTGAGCATCTCGGTGCCCGGGAGTTGCGGACGGCGTGGCATCCGTTGAATTTGGCGTCCGCCGGCGTGAGTAAGACGCTGGGGTATCGGGTGGTTGGGCGAACGGAGTTTGGTGAGAACGACCGCCCGGAGGTCCATGCCCGGCTGGCCCCAGAAGATTTTGTTGGTGGCTCGGTTCAGGTCTCCGGACACACGGACGCCCTGGTCGAGTTCCTGGGCGCCTAGTCTTCTTCCAGTTCTGGGTCTTCTGCTTGGGCTTGTTCGTAGACTTCTTTGGCTGCGCCGAGGTTGATGAGTCCGATGATTACTCCCACTACGACGTCTGGCCAGATGGTGGTCCAGAAGATGGTGACGAGTCCGGCTGCGAGGATGAGGATGTTGGCGAGGACGTCGTTACGCGCTGCGAGCCATGCACCGCGCATGAGCGCTGATCCTTGCCGCAGTTGTACGAGCAGGAGCGCGCACACCAGGTTGATGACCATGGCTGCGACGGCGGTGGCGGACAGTGTGAATGGCTCTGGTGGGGCGCCGGTGATGATTTTCCAGGCTGCCATGCCGAGCGCGGCGAGGGCTGGGATGAGGATGAGGCCGGCGAGCCAGATGCTGGCTTTGCGACGGCTTGCCACTGGCCAGGACATCGCGAGGAGGACGAGTCCGTTGATGAGGGTGTCTTCGAGGAAGTCGGCTGCGTCTGCATAGAGGCTGGCGGAGCCGATAATGGTGGCTACGATTGCTTCGCCGAGACAGCCGATGAGGTTCAGCAGCGCAACTGCGAGGACGATTTTGCGGGCTTTGTCGGTGAGGTTTGATGCGTGGATTTCTTCGTTACACATGTTCGTCTCGTAGGCGTTTCACTTTTGCTTCAATGATGTCGATGATTCGGTTGAATTCGTCGTCGGCTTTTCCTGTTGGGTCGTCGAGTCCCCAGTCTTCGCGGATTTTACATGGCAGGGTTGGGCAGGAGACATTGCAGCCCATGGTGATGAGGATGTCGACGGTGGGGAGTTCCTCGATGAGCTTTGGGTGTTGGCCGTCTGCTTCCATGTCGATGTCGTAGCGCTGCTTGATGAGCCGTACCGCGTCTGGGTTGATGCGGTCGGCTAGTTCGGTGCCTGCGCTGTGGAAGTCGAATTTGTCGCCTGCATAGTAGTCGCCGATGGCTTCGGCCATTTGGCTGCGGCAGGAGTTGTGGACGCATACGAATGCGACTACGGGCTTGGTCATGAAGCCAATTTTACGCAGCCCGCAAGTTTGCAAGTGGTCCGCTTGGGAATGTCCACATCACGCTGCCGTCTGGCTGAAGCGTTGGGTGTACCTTCCTTTCTGTCTTGAGGTTGTGGTGGTGTCTGCAGAGGCAGTGCAGATTGTCTGGTGTTGTTGGCCCTTGGGGGAAGGGGATCACGTGGTCGATGTCGCACCGCCGCGCGGGCACGTTGCAACCGGGGAAGCGACAGGTGCCATCTCGGCCCTGAATGTAGGCCCGCAGTCGATCGTCTGGGCGATAGGTGTGGGTCGCGCGCTCCCGCCACGCGGCTAGTTCGTCGTCCATGAGGGGTTCCTCGTTGAGGAAGACACCGTCGTCCGTGCCATACAGGTGGAAGACCACTTTGGCGGTTATGGCGCCACGAAGCAGCTGGACCAGTGCTTCGGCCAGCGTGATGTTGTGGGTTTTCGCAGTGGTGCTCAGGATCTCGTGGATTTCCTGGCCAATTGCTGTTGGGAATCTCCCGTCGATGAATGTTCCATCTGGCGTGTGCTGCACGCGCACTTCCACGTCCGGGAGTGGCGAATCTGCAGGTGGTGGAACTAATTCGTCAACCCACTGCTTGACTCGCTTCTTGATCGAGCGTGCCGACGGCAATACCTGGCCTTGCCGTTTCGGTGTGAGATACGCGGTCAGGCGTTCGTCAATTGTGCGGGTATATTCCCTGGGGAGTGCGAACACTGGCTCGCAAGCAGCGAAGAGATGCTGCTTATCCAGGTGTCCCAGTTCTAGACAAAGAGACTTGAAATTAGGTAGCGCGCCCAATACATCCTTAATGACAAACATGTGTTCTGTTTGTGTAACGGACGTTCCGAGCAGGGCTGCGTAACGAGCCATGTGAACATCCCAATCGATGTCCTCGAAATCTGGCGCATGAATGAAGTCGATGAGCTGGATAAACTCGCGGTTTTTGCTGGTTATGTACGGGCAGACTGGTTCATGGGGATCATAGTTGGTGTAAAACATGACGTCCTCAAGAGTTATGGTTGCCACCCCGACAACCTAGCCCCATTTTAGCCGATCTGTTCTAATTGGTCAACGCCTTTTTCAAACAATTTTTCGCAAAATGAAAAGCCCCCGCGTATGAACGCAAGGGCTTATAGGCACCACACTGAAGACGACTTACTCCAGCTCCTCGTGCCCACCAAACCGTCGCAGAGCCCGCGCCGTGGCAATGAACAATCCCAAACCGCCGAGCAGTGACATCAGTCCAATGCCAACCACGAATCCGGCCATCCAGCCGCCCGCAGTCAACCCGCCTTGCGACGCCGCGTTGGTCACCGCCGGCGACTGAGTTGGGGCAGCTGCCACTGCCGACGCTGGCTGCGCTGGCATCAGCGGAGCCTTCGACGTCGGAGTCGGCTTGGCCGTGGTCTTGGCGGCGGACTTTGGCGTCTTAGGGGCAGACTTCGCACCCTCTTTAGAAGTAGACTTTGCTCCCGACTTAGGCGCAGACTGTTCCGCGGCCTTGGGAGCTGGCCGTTCCCCAGCGTTAGTGACAGGAGCGGGCTCCGGAGCAGCTTCAGGCTTAGGTGCAGACGCCTTAGCCGGAGCAGAAGGAGCCGGTGCGGTATCCCGATTTAGCAGTCGTGAACCAATGGTCAGGGCCGCCGATCCGAGTCCCAACGCCAATCCCAAGTCCTGAATGTCGTTCTTTGGAGAGGCGCTAACTGGAGTAGGAACCTGAGTAGGACCTGGAGTAGGAACCGTAGTCGAGGTAGGACTTTCAGTTACCGGCTCGCACTTTGGTGTGGTGTCCCGCGTGGTCGGCTCGGAAAGCTGCAAGCTTGCGGGATCGATGCCCATGGTGGTGGCAGCATCGTAGAGTGCGGAATCACCCACCATGTAGTAGGCAACAAGTTCCGTGTACAGCGGTTTTCCGTCCGTGAGCGTGCCCTCAAAGGCGTAGGTCACCCGGTACGCGCCGGGCTGCGTGAACACAAAAGCCATGTGGTCGTGGGAACGCTGTGGGTAATGAACCTTCAGATCTGGATCATCCGAATCGAGGCTGATCGTCGTCTTGGTGAGCGAATCATGGGTTGCGATCATGCGACCCGGGCCCTCGAAGTTGGAAATTGACACGGTGATGCCCTCTGGGGACACCGAGGAGTAGTCGAAGTTTTCCGTCGAGAAGCCCTGCCATGGCAGTGTTGGATCCTGGGCCTGTGGCAGCAGCCAGCCCGCGCACACGCCGATATCCGTGCGGGCCTTCGCCGGGATTTGCGTCAGGGTACGGTTTGGGACGGCGTAAACGAAGGTGGTGGAGCGGTGGTCGCCGTCGACGTCGCTGCGCATCATCGCGCTTGCCTCCTGACCTGCGCCGAACAAACCCATGTCTTGATGGCCGTGGGTGATCATCGCGGACGGGTTGGAGCGCCACAGCAGCTCCTGTACCTGCTCCGTGCTCTGCGTGTATTCCTCGACTTCCCCTGGCTCCGTTGGGGTAGTGGTCGGTTTCATCTCATCGCGGATGTCTTCGGCCGACTTCGTAATTGGGGTCAGCTCGGTGGTGGTGCCAGCTGGCAGCCCGACCTCTTCATCGGAGCCGACCAGCCACGTTGTAGTGACCAGCGGTCCCGTCTCCTCCGAACCGTCAGTCTTCTTGCCATGCACTCGCCAACTCAAGTGGTAGATGCCCGCCTGGCTAAACGTCCAGCTGTAGTGGCCATGCGAACCAACGTTCAGCTGGAAGGAATTCTTCCCTTCCTTAGTAGAAAACACCCGGTCAGGCTGATCGACAGAACGGTTGTAGAAGAACATCTCTACATCGCCCGGACCGTCGACTTCGGCGAGCTCCATCGTCACCTTGTTCTCAGCGAAGTCGGTGGGTACTTCGAGCTCATGATGCGGATCAAAGGCGCCAGCGCCCGCCCACAGGGGACGCCAGGAATCCATGAAGTCTACCTCTTGGGGAGCAACCCACAGGATCGTCCCCGGCTCGCCGAGGAAGCTCAGGTTTGGATCATCCTCGGGCACGACCAGGCGGGATACTTCCTCGCCGTTCTTGTTCGCGTCTGGGGCGAGTCGCAGACACAGCTCATCCGCTGGGATGGGGACCTGGCCGTCCACGATCATCGTCTGCAGCTCGCCGTCCAGTCGGGTGGCGTAAATCGCGTCGACGTGAGAGTGATACGCCAGCTTGCGGCCCGCGCAAGGATGCTCCTCGTTTGTCCCCGTCATCGTTGTGCCGGCCGGCACCTCTACGCCAAAACCCCGATTTCCAGGTTTGAATTCCGTTGCCTCAGCAGCAGGGATAACCGTGGCGCCAGCCAGCAGGCAAGCGCCCAAGAAACTAAGTGTCTTTTTCATGCGAGTTTTCCTTTGTTGAAGATGCGGAGGACGCCGTTCTTTGGGGACAGCAGCCAACACAGAAAGAAAATGACGGTGCAGGTCAGGACGATCGTGGCGCCCGTGGGGAAGTTCGCCGCCCACGAAATGTAAATGCCAAGAAAGCTGGCCACGCCACCGACGAGCGCGGACAGCCACATCATCACGCCCAGGCGGTCAGTTAGCAGCCTTGCCGACGCCGCAGGTGTAATCAGCAGTGCCAGCACCAAGATGTTTCCGATGGTCCTGACTGAGATAACAACGGCCGCAGTGACCATCACGTACATGACGATGTCCAGGACAAATACCGGCAGTCCTTGGGCGCGCGCCGTCTCACGGTCCAAGCTCACGGCCACGAGCTCCTTGTTCAGCGCCAGCAGAACGCCGATCACCACAGTGCCTACGACGAACACCAGCACAATGTCCGAATCGGCAACACCCGTGATCGAACCAAATAGGAAGCTGGTGAGCGAAGCGGTGTAACCGTCAATGCGGGAGATAATCACCAAACCGAGCGCGAACGCAGCGGCATAGAAAATGCCAATGAGCGTGTCTTCTTTCACGCGGCGACGCTGGGAAAACACCGCCACCAGCAGCGCGACAATAGTTCCAGCGACAGCGCCGCCGAGGAGCACCGAACCCTGCAGTGCAAAGGCCACAGCGATGCCAGGGAACACTGCATGTGCCACGGCATCACCGATGAAAGCCATTCCGCGCAGCACCACGTGGGTGCCCACCACCGCGCACACCAGCGAGCTCAGCACTGAAATGAGCAGCGCCTTCGGAAGGAACGCGAGCGCTGGATTAGACAAATCCGAAAGGAACTGGGTGAAGGAAATCATGCGACACCTACAATCCGCAGCAGCGGGGAGGACGACGTGATGCCGAATGCTTCCATCCACACGTCCTTGTCCTGGAGTTGTTCAGGCGCTCCAGAAGCCACAATCTTCCCGTTGAGCAGCACCACTCGGCTACACACCTCCATCGCTTCCGGCAGGTTGTGTGTGGACATGACGATGGCGACTCCCTCCGAGGCCAGCTCGTTGAAGAGATCAAGCAACAGTTCGGCGCTAGGCATATCGAGTCCGGTGAAGGGTTCGTCGAGAAGCAAAATGTCCGGGCCGAGGGCGAGCGCGCGGGCGACGAGCACCCGCTGGCGCTGACCCCCGGAGAGCTCGCCGATGGGGCGGTCAGCGAGGTCGCGGAGGCGAACCCGGCCGAGGGCGCGGTCGACGGCCTCGTAGTCCTTGACGCGGGGACGTCGCAACCAGCCGATGGCGCGGGCGCGGCCGGACATCACCGTGTCATGGATGCTGATAGGGAAGTCCCAAGCGAACTCGTGACGCTGTGGCACGTAGCCAATGCGCCCGCGGGCCTTCGTGGCAGGCTGACCCGAAATGCGGACCTCGCCTCGTGATACCGGAAGCACTCCCAGAATCGAGCGGAAAAGGGTCGTTTTACCAGCGCCGTTAGGGCCAATCAGGCCAACGAACTCGCCGGGCGCGACCTCCAAGTCCACCCCGCGCAGCACTTCACGGCCCGCCAAACTCACGTGTAGCCCGGAAACTGACAGTGGGTTCACTGAGCCCGCCCCTTCGTCACTGCCGCGCGACGGCGGCGCGCCTCACGACTCATCATGAATGCGCCGAGGGCCAACACCGCTGCAACGACGAGCAAACCGACTCCTACCCACAGGTACGAACTCTTCTCCTGCTGAGCCGGGGCGTCCGGCGCAGCCTGGCTATTCAGCTCGCCCTGCCACGTCGCAGCCGCTGCGTCCGCAATTGGGGTATCACCAACTGCGAACTTGAGCACCTTTGTGTCCCGCAACTCGGTGCCATCGACCTGCTTAATCACCACTTCCAGCGCCACCAAATGCACGCCAGGCTCGGTGAAAACCCAGTTTGCGTGGGTGTGGGTGTTGAGTTCGGCCCACATCGACTGCTGCCCGCCCGATGCAGAACTAAACAGCTGCTGTGGCTTCGCGAAGCCACCGGCCTGCAGGAACAACGTGTACTGGCCCGGCCCCTGGTGTCCCAGGAAATTCATGGTCACGCCCCGGTCCGCGAGGCTCTGAATGCTTGGGTGCTGCGTGTTCCAGCCGAGCCACACCACGCCCGGGATCTCGGTCTGGGGGACTACCCACACCTGATCGCCGGCGCGGGCGCCCGTGAAGTCGAACTGGTCGCCTGCAGGCAGGGTAGTGATCGCCTTCTCGCCGACCGGGAACACGACGTCCTCAATGTGGCGCCACTCCGGTTGCTCGGTCGTGTCATCGCGAACGAGGAATTCAAGTTTGCCATCAACCACCATCGGGCCAAGATCCACGTGCCCAGCATCGATGGCCACCTGTGTGCCCAATGGAGCGATGGTTTCCTGATCAGTGACGGTCTGCGCCAAGTTTGGATCCTGCAGCGGGGCCTGCGCATATGCCGCGTGTGGTAACAGCAGAGCTGTCGCAGTGACAATGGCTGCAATTGTGTTTTTCATGTTGTTTTCCCAAGTGTTATGCGGTGAGGCACGTGCGTAGCGAGTCAGCGTTGTAGCGCATCATCGCGGTGTAGGTGCTTACTTCGTGGTCAAAAGAATCGCCGTAAATGCGGCAGACCTGGATGTTCAGGCGATTAGCTGTTTCCGAAAGCGTGGTGGAGCGACGCGCCAGGTTTGGCTCCAAAAACACGGCCGGTACCTGCAGGTTCTCCAAAGTATGGGTCAGTGCAATGAGGTCCCTCGTGCTGGCCTCCACGCTGGGGTTCGGCGTGACAAAACCGGCGATATTGATGTCGTACGCATCGCCGAGGTAGTGGTAACCGTCGTGGGTGGTCACAAGCTGGCGTTTTTCTTCGGGGATCGCGCTTATCGACGTCCGCACGTACTCATCCACCTCGGAAAGCTCCGCCAAGTACGCGTCGGCATTTCTTTCGTAATCGCGCGCGCCCGCCGGATCGACAGCGATGAGGTGATCCCTGATCAGCTTCACGTAGGCCATCGCGTTGGCCACGTTGTGCCACAGGTGCGGGTCAAGTTCGCCGTGCACGTGCTTGCCGAGCACAGCCTGGGGGAGTAGGAACGTCTCCGATCCGGGCCTACCCATGAATCGAAACTCCGGGGTAGCAGGCACCTGCTGCAGCGCCGAGTTGGGGACGGCGATGACAGCGTCACCGGCCTCATGGGTGCCGGAATCCCCAACGAGGCTGATCCCGCCATGATCGACATCAACCGCGATGTCCTCATGGCCTCGGCTCAGCACAGTCTTCCCAGTCTCGGCAGGATTAACGCCAACCGCGAAGGTGACCGTCGATTCGCCAAGCAATTCCTTGCCGTCGAGGGTCGCCTGTACGTCCAGTTCATAAATTCCGGGCTTGCTAAACGACCAGCTCATGTGGGTGTGCGCGTCAACAGGGAGCGTGGTGGAGTCGTCGCCAAAGCCGTCCGCTGAGTTGAAGAACACCTCAGGCGTGCCGAAGGTAGTGGTGACGAAACCCGTCATGTCGCCCGGGCCACGAACAGCGACTGCATTGAGCTTCACTTCGGAGGCACGCGTGGCCCCACGGCTTTGACCCGTGCCGGTCACACGCAGACCCAGCCAAATCGTATCCAAGGTCACGTCCTCCACCAGCGGAATCACCTTTCCGCCGTAGCGGGCGGCCTCCTCGGCCAACGTGACCACTGGAACTCCGGGGCGCACGGATTCGTCAACAGTGCGGATGAGGCTTTGTGGCTCCAACAGCATGTAGTTCGTGAACGCCACATCGGCATTCGCCACATTTCGCACGTCGCGCAGCGTTGGCTCGTGGGTATGTGGATCCGCGCCGGGTGGCATGAGGGAGGTGACGCGGGCGCGGTCACCGGCGACATGGCTGGCGAGATCGTACAGGATCGGGGTGGTGACCACGACATCGGTGATGCCGTCGTCGCGCTGTGGCACTGCCTGCGCTGAGCAGGCAGTGAGCATACTGGCAGCAAGAGCTGCCACCAAGGTCTTCTTCACTGTTAGAACCAGCGGAAGTGGCGCCCAGTGAAAACGAGGCCCGCACCGAAGACCAGCACACCGAGGGCAAGAATGGTGATCGGCAAGGTCATGACCGTCGTGCCGGTGTTAGGCAGCTGCTTCTGCTGCTTGATCTCTTGCTGCTTGGCTGCTGCCTGCGGCTTCGACTGGCTCTGATTTGAACCCTGGCCCTGGCTTTGCCCCTGATTGGCACCCTGGTTTGCACCCTGCGAAAGCGATTGGCCCTGCTTCTTCTCCGACTGAGTGGTTCCAGATTCGCCCGCAGCATCTCCCGTTGTCGTGTCCGTGTCGGAGCTTTCGCCACAGGTCTGTCCGTCGTCGGAGCTGATGGTTGGGCCGAAATCGTAGTGGCCATCGGTTGCGCTGCCCGCGCCCGTGCCGACTTCAAAAGTCAGCGTCGCGCTTCCGGTCCCCGTGGAGCCGTCCAGCAGCTGCACAGTTTGGGTGAGCTCTACCTGGTAGGTGCCAGGCGCGGAGAACAGCCAGTTCGGGTGAACGTGGCTGTTTCGCTTTACTACTGCGGTACCGGACGCGGAATTGCCCTCGCCAACGAACCATTCCTCGCCCACGATCTGGCCCATGCCACCTTGCGTAAAGACGTACATAGAACCGGGGCCTGAGAAGCTCGTGAGCTCCCAGGTTACGTCGCCTTCGGTGTTGTTGAGCAGGCTGGGGTGCATCGTGTTCACGCCGAGCCATGGCACCCCGGACACCTGGCTGGCGCCGATCAGATAAGCGGGGCCGGCAGGAACGGGTCCGAGCGCCTGTGGGAGGTCTTGGAGGGCGGTGTCGTCAAGCGCGAAGCTTAGCGACGACGGATCCACCCATTCTGGTGGATTTTGGGTGTCATCTTTGACCAGCGGGATCACGGACGTACAGCTGGTGCCTGCCTGCGCCAGGACGTGGGTTTCGGTGGCGTAAGCGCCTGGTGTTGTGACTCCTATCAGGAGCGATGCGACGAGCGCAGCTGTGCGTCGTGATGCCATGACGACCTCTCTTTAGTTGAACAGTGCTGTCAGTAAGCTAACGTTTAACCAAAAAGATTGTCAATTTAAATGGCGTAAATTTTCAATAAGAGTGGTTGTTGAAAACTACTCGCTTGGCTTCTCTGCCTTTATCGCCAGGGTTTCCGCCTTTTCTTCCTTGTTGTTGGACTTACGCCCCAGCTTGGAGAACTTGTCTCGAATTGCCTCGAACGCGTCCTCAGCTGTTGCAGTATTGCCTGCTGCCTGAGCGGTTTCAATCTGGATGTCGTCCACCGTGAGTTCACCGGAGCGCAAGGAAACCAAGTCGCCGTGGTAGCGCAGCCACACTGCAATGGTTGCGGCCACTGGTACTGCGAGGAAAGCGCCGACAATGCCGAAGAGGCTGGATCCCACCGTGACAGACAGCAGAACGATCGCAGGGTGCAGATTCATCGCCTTGGATTGCAGGATCGGGGAGAGGACATTGCCTTCCAGCTGCTGCACGGCAATGACCAGCGCCAGCACGATGAGTGCGGTGGTGACGCCATTGGAAACCAAAGCAACCAGCACCGCCAGGGCGCCCGCGGTAACAGCACCGACAATAGGGATGAACCCGGCGAAGAAAGTCAGGACAGCAAGGACGAATGCCAATGGAACGCCGAGGAACACAAGGCCAAGGCCGATGATGATGGCGTCGATAAGTGACACCACAGCCTGGGCGCGGATGTAGCCGGCCAGGGTGTTCCAGGTGCGGGTTAGGACCTCGGTGAGGTGCCAGCCGGCATTTGGGCCGGTCGTGCGTCGGATCCATGGGAGGAAGCGGTCGCCGTCCTTCAGGAAGAAGAAGGTGAGCACCAGCATGACACCCAGGGTGACGAGGGCGGAGGAGGCTGTCGATACGCCCTCAGCCACGCCGGAGGCGATGCCGGACGCCTGCTCCTGAGCCTTTGCCATCAGCTTGTCGATCCACTGTGTCATCTGGTCGATCTTGAGGTTGAGTGGTGGGCCCTGCATCCATACTTCCAGGCGACGCAGACCCTCTGAGGCGCGATCCACCAGCTCCTTCGACTGGGAAGCGATGGACGGAGCCATGGCGGTGAAGGTGCCCACGATGACGGAAATGCTCACCAGGAGCACCGTGGTTACGGCCAATGTGGACGGCCATTTCTTGCTGCGTAGCCACTTCACCGGTGGCCATAGCACGGTGGAAACCAGGATGGCCAGCAAGATCGGGAGCAGGCCGGTCCAAATCTGCCCCAGGCCTTTCCAGAGGATGAGGCCAGCAATCGCCAGGATGATAAAGCGCAGTGCCCAGCCGGCAATCCAGCGACCGTCCTGGCCCAGGATCGCAGAACGGTCCAGGATTTCATGAGGCGCAGGCTCATGTCCGAGCTCTTCGGGAAGTTCCAGGATCTTGTCGACCTGGTCCTCGTTCTTGTCATCCATGACTGATTTCCGTTCTCTTTCTTAGGTGCTTTTGTAGTGCTTTTTCATTGTGCCAGATAGGGCCGTGGTGCGAAGGTTGTTCAAGATAGCGGGCTTTGAACTGGGAAAACAAAAAAGTTGAGTCAAGTGGGAACAACTTTGGTGGGTGCGTCGTTATGCATAGTGAACAGGTTGAGTGAAATCGACTCAAGGTCTTTGATAAAGTGACCGAAGCCCAAGCCGATGGGTATCAACCTGTAAAAGCTCACAACAATAAACAGGAGGAATAAACATGGGACGCGCAGTAGGCATTGACCTCGGAACTACCAACTCGGTTGTATCCGTACTTGAAGGTGGCGAGCCAGTAGTTATCGCCAACTCCGAGGGTTCCCGTACCACCCCATCCGTCGTTGCTTTCGCAAAGAACGGCGAGGTTCTGGTCGGTCAGTCCGCAAAGAACCAGGCAGTCACCAACGTTGACCGCACCATCCGCTCCGTCAAGCGCCACATCGGCACCGACTGGACCGTCGCTATCGACGACAAGAAGTACACCCCACAGGAAATCTCCGCTCGCACCCTGATGAAGCTCAAGCGCGACGCAGAGGCATACCTGGGCGAAGAGGTCACCGACGCCGTCATCACCGTTCCTGCATACTTCGAGGACTCCCAGCGTCAGGCAACCAAGGAAGCTGGCCAGATCGCAGGCCTGAACGTGCTGCGCATCGTGAACGAGCCAACCGCTGCTGCACTGGCTTACGGCCTGGAGAAGGGCGACAAGGAACAGACCATCCTCGTCTTCGACCTCGGTGGCGGTACCTTCGACGTCTCCCTGCTGGAAATCGGCGACGGCGTCGTTGAGGTTCGCGCAACCTCCGGCGACAACGAGCTCGGCGGCGACGACTGGGATCAGCGCATCGTTGACTGGCTTGTCGAGAAGTTCAAGGCTGCCAACGGCATCGACCTGACCAAGGACAAGATGGCCCTGCAGCGCCTCCGCGAGGCTGCTGAGAAGGCAAAGATCGAGCTGTCCGCTTCCCAGTCCGCAAACATCAACCTGCCTTACATCACGGTTGACGCTGACAAGAACCCACTCTTCCTCGACGAGACCCTGTCTCGCACCGAGTTCCAGAAGATCACCCAGGACCTGCTCGACCGCACCAAGGCACCTTTCAACCAGGTGATCAAGGACGCTGAGCTCTCCGTCAACGACATCGACCACGTCGTTCTCGTCGGTGGTTCCACCCGTATGCCAGCTGTTACCGAACTGGTCAAGGAGCTCACCGGTGGCCGCGAGCCAAACAAGGGCGTGAACCCTGACGAGGTCGTCGCAGTCGGCGCTGCTCTGCAGGCTGGCGTGCTGCGCGGCGAGGTCAAGGACGTGCTGCTTCTCGACGTCACCCCGCTTTCCCTCGGCATCGAGACCAAGGGTGGCGTGATGACCAAGCTCATCGAGCGCAACACCACCATCCCAACCAAGCGTTCCGAGACCTTCACCACCGCAGAAGACAACCAGCCTTCCGTTCAGATCCAGGTCTTCCAGGGCGAGCGTGAGATGGCTTCCGCTAACAAGCTGCTCGGCTCCTTCGAGCTCGGCGGCATTGCTCCTGCGCCTCGTGGCGTGCCACAGATCGAGGTCACCTTCGACATCGACGCCAACGGCATCGTCCACGTCACCGCAAAGGACAAGGGCACCGGTAAGGAAAACACCATCAAGATCCAGGACGGTTCCGGCCTGTCTCAGGAAGAAATCGATCGCATGATCAAGGACGCCGAGGCACACGCAGAAGAGGACAAGAAGCGCCGCGAGGAGCAGGAAGTCCGCAACTCTGCTGAGTCCCTGGCTTACCAGACCCGCAAGTTCATGGAGGACAACACCGACAAGGTCTCCGAGGACATCAAGAACAAGGTCGAGGAAGCTGCAAAGGGCGTCGACGAGGCGCTGAAGGGCGACGACATCGAGGCCATCAAGTCCGCTGTTGAGAACCTGAACAAGGAATCCCAGGAGCTGGGCAAGGCCATCTACGAAGCACAGGCTGCTGAAGCCGGTGCTGAGGGCGCACAGCCTGCCGACGACGGTGTCGTCGACGCAGAGGTCATCGACGAGGAAGAAGAGAAGAAGTAATGACTGAGCCAAATCGCGACATGTCGCAGGATCCAGAGGATCTCGACACCACCGCCGCTGAGGAGGCTCAGGCAGAAGCTGATCTCGAAGCCCAGGTCAACGAAGCTCTCTCTGATGTCGACCTCGACGACGACGGCAACGTCTCCGGTGTCGAATCCGAACTGGCCGAGCGCACCGAAGACCTGCTCCGCATGACCGCCGAATACGCCAACTACCGCAAGCGCACCGAGCGGGACCGCGTGGTTGCCATTGAGACGGCCAAGTCCAAGACCCTGGAGAAGTTCCTCCCAATCCTGGACGACCTTGAGCTCGCCGACAAGCACGGCGACCTCAAGGAAGGCCCACTCAAGGCCTTCGCAGACAAGTTCACCGGCATCATCACCGGTGAAGGCCTCGCGGCTTTCGGCGCCGAGGGCGACGTATTCGACCCAGAGCGCCACGAGGCAGTCCAAGACCTGTCCTCCGGCGAAGACAAGGTCATCGGCACGGTCCTGCGCAAGGGCTACATGGTGGGCGAGCGTCTCGTCCGCACCGCCATGGTGATCATCGCCGACCCTGCTGAAGCCAACCCAGGTGAAGCAGAGGCGGAACCAGAAAACGGCTAGCTTTAGCCGTCGATAAGCAGAAAGGAGGAGATGCCCAATGACGCAACGCGAATGGGCGGAAAAAGATTATTACGCGGATTTGGGGGTCTCCTCGTCTGCGTCGCAAGCCGACATCAAGAAGGCATATCGCCAGCTTGCCCGGGACAATCACCCGGACAAGCACCCTGGCGACAAAGCTGCGGAAGAACGCTTCAAGAAGGTTGCCGAGGCATACGACGTGCTCGGCGACGAAAAGAAACGCAAAGAATACGACGAACTCAAAGCCATGCTGCGGTCCGGCGGATTCGGAGGTCCCGGCTTTCCGGGAGGGTTTCAAGGTGGGCAAGGGTTCGAGGACATTTTCCGAGACCGCGGATTTACTGGCGACGGTGGCCTTGGGGATATCTTCGGTGGCCTTTTCAACCGCGGTGGCCATAGCCGCCCATCAGCTGCGCCGACGCGAGGGGCAGACGTCGAAACGTCCATCACCCTGGAATTCCGCGAAGCGGCCGCGGGGACCACGCTTCCCATCCAACTAAGTGGCGAAGCGCCATGCACCGATTGCCACGGATCCGGCTCCACCAGCGGAAACCCATCCGTGTGTGGTGACTGCAACGGCACCGGATACACCTCAGAAAACAGGGGAGCCTTCGGGTTCTCCGCACCATGCACCAAGTGTGGCGGCACGGGCCGGGTCATCACCGATCCATGCGCCACGTGTAATGGAAAAGGCACCACCAGGCGCACTCGTTCCATCACCGTTCGTATTCCAGCGGGCGTCGAAGATGGTCAAAAGGTGCGCCTGGCAGGCCAGGGCGAGGCCGGCCCGAATGGCAAGCCTGCGGGCGACCTGTTCGTAACGGTATCGGTCAAGCCAGACAAGGTATTCACCCGCAAGGGCGACGATCTGGAAATCACGGTCCCTGTCAGCTTCGGTGAACTCGCCCTCGGCGGCACCATCACTGTGCCAACCCTAGAGGCGCCGGTGAAGCTGAAGATCCCAGTTGGCACCCCTTCGGGACGCGTCTTGCGCGTGCGTGGCCGTGGTGTGCAGCGGGCATCCGGAATCAAGGGAGACTTGCTGGTGAAACTGGAGATCGATATCCCGAAGAACATGGGAGCTGCGGAAACCTCCGCGCTCCGTACGTACGTGCAGGCCGAAAAGGATGCAGGCTACGACCCACGTGCTGGCTGGGCCGGCGCACAGTAGGAAGGAAGAACCATGAGCACCCGAGGGCAAGATAACGAGGTCTTCGTGATCTCCGTTGCCGCGGAGCTCGCGGGCATGCACGCCCAAACACTCCGCACCTATGACCGCCTAGGCCTCGTCATCCCCAAACGAACCCGAGGAGGTGGGCGTCGCTACTCGCGCCGCGACGTCGACCTGCTCCGCGAAATCCAGCGCCTCTCCCAAGAAGAGGGCGTCAACCTCGCCGGCATCAAATCGATCATCGAACTCACCCGGGAAAACGAGCAGCTTAAAGCCGAGGTTGCTGAGCTCAAGGAGCAGCTTGCCGACGCCCGCCAGTCCCGTCGCTCCCATGGCGAGCTCGTCCACGTTCCACGCTCCACGGCAGTGGTGATGTGGGAACCTCGCCGAGGCCGACGCAGCCGCTAGTGGAATTTCACCTCACCGTGAGGCCAGGACTCCAGATAGGCGCGCTGCTCTGGGGTCATCTGATCTCCGTAAGCCTTTAGGTTGGACTCCCGAATCTCAACAGATGGTCCGTTCATCGGGTAGTTCGGGTTGCCCACAAACTCCGCGTAGGTGCGGATCTGGTCGAGGTCAGCAGGGGACGTGACCTTCACACTGGTGGCGTCGCCTACGTAGCCGGACCCAACCGTCACCTCACCAAAGTCGGACAACATGCCGGAATTCACCACATGCTCTGAGTAGGAAACCAGCTTTTCCGCCAGCTCCGCTGAGGACTGTGACTTCTCATTGTCACTGAGGGAAATTCGCTTCTTGCTCAAGGAAGCAACAGCGAACTTTCCTTCGATGTTTTGTTTCTGCTTGTCGTAAGCAAACCACTGCTCCGAGAGAGTGCTCGTATCACCGAAGGTGTTCAGCTGCACCCGGTAATCGCCCTTCTTAGAAACGACCGCGAAGCTGTCTTTCTGTCGATTGAGCTGCTCGGCCTTGAACTCGTCCAGCTTCTTCAGTGCAGCTGGGATCTCAGACTCCGGAAGGTTCTGCGGGAACGTAACCGAAACAGTCGCGCTGTTCGTTTCCGGCTTTTCCTTGACGTCGATGAGCGACCCTTCTGGAGCGACATCCGCCAATCGTTCCTGAAGTGGGCGCGTATCTTTCGCGCTTTGCTCCTCCAGCTTATTGGCTACGAAGAGCCCTACTCCAAGAGTGGCTAGCAGAATCAGCACGCCGACGATAGTCAGCACAACCTTCTTCGACATTGTTTCCTTTCACCTGTTTTTCAAAGCGAAACTAGAGTAACGGCACTTAACAGACTTGGCATCGTGAGCGCTGCCAGTGTTAATGAAGTTCACCGCTTGCAAAGAATTCAATGTGATTGCGAACACAATCTTGGCTCATTAGTGTGGTGTCAACCATACCGACGAGTGGAGGAAAACAGATGACTGTTTACGCAAACCCAGGAACTGACGGCGCGATCATCGAATTCAAGAAGCGCTATGAAAACTACATCGGCGGCGAATGGGTCGCCCCGGTCGGTGGCAAGTACATGGAGAACCTCTCTCCGGTGAACGGCGAAGTGTTCTGCGAAGTACCGCGATCTGATGCTGCAGACGTCGAAAAGGCGCTGGATGCCGCCCATGCAGCGAAGGCGAAGTGGGGTGCAAGCAGCGCTAACAAGCGCGCCCGCATCCTGCTCGCGATTGCCGATCGGATGGAGGAGAACCTCGAGAAGCTGGCTGTGGCGGAGACCTGGGATAACGGCAAGGCAGTGCGCGAAACGCTGGCCGCGGACATTCCGCTCGCGATCGACCACTTCCGTTACTTCGCTTCCGTGGCGCGTACCCAAGAGGGGCGCATGTCGCAGATCGACGACAACACGGTGGCCTACCACTTCAACGAGCCTATCGGCGTGGTCGGCCAGATCATCCCGTGGAACTTCCCACTGCTCATGGCAGCGTGGAAGATCGCCCCAGCACTGGCGGGCGGTAACTGCATCGTGCTCAAGCCTGCAGAACAGACCCCGGCATCGATCCTGGTCCTGATGGAAATGATTGAGGACATCGTGCCGAAGGGCGTCCTGAACATCGTCAACGGCCTGGGCGCCGAGGCAGGCGCGGCGCTAACTGCCAGCGAGCGCGTGAACAAGATCGCGTTCACCGGTTCCACCGAGGTGGGCAAGATCATCCACTCCGCAGTGTCCGACCGCATCATCCCGGTGACCCTGGAGCTGGGTGGCAAGTCCCCATCTATCTTCTTCCCGGACATCATGGACAAGGACGACGAGTTCCTGGACAAGTGCGTGGAAGGCCTCGCGATGTTCGCGCTCAACCAGGGCGAGGTGTGCACCTGCCCGTCCCGTGCATTGATCCACGAGGACATTGCCGACGAGCTGCTGAAGCGCGCTGTGAAGAAGGTTGAATCCCTGAAGATCGGCAACCCGCTCGACACTGAGGTACAAATGGGCGCGCAGGCTTCGCAGGAGCAGATGGACAAGATCAAGGGCTACCTGGAACACGGCCCAGCCGAGGGCGCAGAAACCCTCACCGGTGGCAGCGTGAACACCATCGACGGTCTCGAGGGCGGTTACTACATCCAGCCGACTATCTTCAAGGGCAACAATGACATGAAGTGCTTCCGCGAGGAGATTTTCGGCCCGGTTCTCGCCGTCACCACCTTCAAGACCTTCGAGGAAGCTATCGAGATCGCCAACGACACCATCTACGGCCTCGGCGCCGGCGTGTGGAGTCGCAACGGCAACACCGCCTACCGCGCTGGTCGCGCCATCGAGGCAGGTCGCGTGTGGGTGAACAACTACCACTCCTACCCAGCGCACGCTGCCTTCGGTGGATACAAGCAGTCCGGCATCGGCCGAGAGAACCACGCCATGATGATGAGCCACTACCAGCAGGTCAAGTGCATGCTCGTTTCCTACGACGAGAAGCCTACCGGCCTGTTCTAAGGCTGTTCAGCCGGGCAACCAGCTCTGCATCTGACCAGTAGTCTGAATGCCCGCCCACTCCTGGCCACACCTCGGCCCCGAACCGTGGATCTGCGGGGTCGGGGCCGTGCACGCCACTAGTGGACCCAACGGCGAGCCCTATGGGATCAGCTGGCGACGTCACCGCAATCACCTGCGGATCGTCACCCCGCAGATCAAGCTCCGAGGCATGGCTCGCCCCGACACCAGGACTGCCCATCACGACGAGCGCGTCAGCATTCAGGCCCGGAGATTTAGCAGCCTGGCCTGCCACGACGCTCCCATAGGAATGCGCTACGACAGTGAGCTGTGGCTCGTTGCCAAGCCTTGCCGCCCGCCTGCGCAGCTCTGCCTGAAAGTCCTGCAAACGGCCTCCACCCGTAGCAGCTGCGTGCGTGGCAGTAGCTGCAGCTAGGTTGCTCGGCGCCCGATAATCGAGCCACAGGATTCCCGCACCGCCGCCGGCAAGTCGCTGGGTCCGCGCTGCATATTCGCTCCACGACGTCGGCGAAGCCGAGCCCACGCCAGGTACCACGGTAGTCACCGAAGGCGCCGTCTCAATATCCCCGAACGCCAGGACCACTCCATCGGAAGATGGCAGCAAACGGGCATCAGGATACTGAGCAGCCAAAGAGCGCACTTCTTCTGGGGCTGTGGCCAGCACTAGCTCATGGATTTCGTCCAAAGAAAATTCGGCTACTTCGCTTAATGAGGTCGTTGTGCTCGCCTGCTCGGTGCACAGCAACTTGATTTCCGCGGCACAGGCTTGGTCGATAGCCTGCCCAATGGTTTGCAGCTCGGCAAGAAGAGATGAATAAGCAGAAGAGTCTTGGGTAGCTTTGTCCGCCATTGAAACAAGATCAGTCTCAATCGCGCGTACCGTCGCAGCCGTTTGCGCGAGAACCGCAGCTACCTGCGTCATCTGAGTCGCCACCATGCGCTGACGCTGCGCAACGTCAGCCTCGTGGGAAAAGCTGGCGTCTAGAAAAAGCGCTTCGTTTCCCGCTTTGAAGAAGGACTTCCACCTGACTTCCCTTAGGTTCAACACCTCCTCTTGCTGCGAGGACACCTCCCGTAATTCGGCAGCTGCCTGGTCTAATTCAGCTGACTTAATGGGAAGCACTTAGGGCTCCTGAGAGGGCGGAATCGGCGTCGATAAGCGTGCGGATGGTGGCGCGCACGTGGGCGTCGATACGGTCTAGCTCGCTGCGGGTAACGGAAGAATCCCGGCGCCAGGAATCGGTGGCGAGGTTAAGGGCTGTCGCAGTGTGGGAGGGGGAGCCCAGAGTAGGGAAGTGGCTGGTTGCGAATTCGACAGTGGGGAATTGGGAGATGAGTTTCATGCCGCGCAGTGTTGCTTACGTGGTGCAAAAATCGCAAGGGTTGATTGCTCAAACCTGTGGATAAGTGGCAGTTATCCACATAAGCTCGGTGCCATGAAGGTTGCACTGGTACAAATGCTCTCCACAGGCGATAAGCTGGACAACTTGGCGCGCATCCAAGAAAAGGCCCGCGAAGCTGCCGAAAACGGCGCTGAGCTGCTGGTATTTCCCGAAGCAGCCATGAAGGCCTTCCAATCTGGGCGCCTTGATGAAGCAGCCGAGCCTCTCGACGGGCCTTTTGCCACCGCAATCAAGGACACCGCCCGCGAGCTTGGCGTCACCATTGTCCTCGGCATGTTCACCCCGGCAGATAAGCAGGGCAAATTCAATCGCGTGCACAACACCCTGCTCATCACCGACGGGGCGGAAACCAAGCGCTACGACAAGCTCCACACCTACGACGCCTTCGGCTACCGGGAGTCCGACACGGTCGCGCCGGGCACTGAGCTAGTGACCTGGGGCGACCTCGGCTTTGCCACCTGCTACGACATTCGCTTCCCAGAACAATTCAAGGCGCTTGCCCGCGCGGGCGCGAAGGCAATCATCGTATCCGCATCATGGGCCAATGGGGAGGATAAGCTGCGGCAATGGCAGCTGCTGACCTCGGCGCGAGCATTGGATTCGACCAGTTTCATCGTCGCCGTGGGCCAAGCGCGCCCGGAGGATCCGAAGGATGGCGACCCAACCGGAATCGGCCATTCGGCAGTAATTTCCCCGTCAGGTATGCGACTCATCGAAGCCGGATACGACGAGGAAATCCTGTACCTGGACCTCGACCTTGCTGCAGTAGAAAAGACACGGGAAGGCCTGCCGGTGCTGGAAGGCCCTAACTTGCTATAGCTTGCACACCTGAATCTGATCGGCCGGGCACCCGGCCTGGATCATGGATTCCCGCATGCTATCGGCCCATTCTGGGGAGCCTGCGATGAGGACGTCGCGGTCGCCCCAGGATCCGTACTGGGTGATGACGTCGTTAAGCGTGCCCTCCTGACGCACGTGCAAGCCGCGAGGCGGGCGGGAATGCTCGGTTCCGGCGACCCACCACTCGTCGGCGGCATGCAGGGATACCGGGGTGACAGCGAGCCATGGGGAGGTGGCGGCGATTTGCCAGAGGCTGGCGAGATCGTAGAGTTCGCCAGGGTAGTCGGCGCCAACGTACAGGTGCGTGCGGTGGGTATTTCCCGAGCTCAGCATGCTCAGCAGGATCGACTTCAGGGCGGCTAGGCCGGTGTTTTGAGCGATCATGAGGACGTCCCGCTTCCCAGTAACGGCCATGTTGCCGTGCGCGGGGCCGAAGAACCATTGGTCGCCGGGCTGAGACACGGCGAGGCCCTGGAGCTCAGGGATGTCGAAGAGATGGAACTCTATGAACCCGCCCTCATTGGCCGGAATCGCGGGGGCCAGGTGCGGCCAATAGCCCTGGATGTGTGGCGAGGAAACTCCCAGGTATTGGCCTGGCAGGTAGATGGGGCGGACTGGGCATTCGAGGCGGACCACAGTGACGCGACGGCAACGGCGCTGCACATCGACGACTGTTCCGCAGGCAGGCTCTCCGGCTTCGATGAGAGCCCTGGTCATGACAGCCAGCATCCAGCTGAGGCGCTGGTCAGCGGCGTGGACGTCCTCGTAAGGCAAGTCTGCTGCCAAGGCGTGAATGGCCCGCCCAATGATCCCGAATCCAGACTCGGCGATCTCTGGGGTGAGCCCAAAGGCGCGGTGTTCGCGGGCAAGGTTTTCTACCAAGGCCTCGTCGGGATCGTTGTCCAGCAGGTAGGTGAGGGCGAATACGAGATTTTGGTGGGCGTCGTCGGCGTGTGCGGGAAACCACAGGCGGGTTTCCGGGTGGGTGGCGTACAGCTCCGTGAGCACGCGATCCCTGAAAACGGGGGCGTTGTCGAGGATTACTTGGGAGACTGGGCCGGGCATGTCTCCATTGTGCCGTTACTATCATCACATGGACAACTCGACTGTCGCCTCGCGGAACCACCGCCTCGACAACCTGCCAGTCACCCGTAAACACGCCCGCTTGCTGGGCGTTTCTGGCATTGGTTGGGCGCTCGACGCCATGGATGTCGGCCTCATTTCCTTCATTATGGCCGCGCTCGCGGTGCAGTGGAACCTCAGCAAGACGGAGGTGTCCTGGCTCGGCTCCATCGGCTTCATCGGCATGGCTTTGGGCGCCACCTTTGGCGGATTGCTTGCCGACAAGTTCGGTCGCCGCCACGTCTTCGCCCTCACCCTCCTCATCTATGGCGTTGCGACGGGCGCATCCGCGCTGGTTGGCTCGCTGGTCGCGCTGATGATCCTGCGTTTCTTTGTCGGATTGGGTCTTGGCGCTGAGCTGCCGGTGGCTTCTACGTTGATCGCGGAGTTTTCCCCTCGCTCAGTCCGTGGTCGCATGGTCGTGTTGCTGGAAGCTTTCTGGGCTGTCGGTTGGATTTTGGCAGCGGTGATCGGCACTTTTGTGGTGGCTGGCTCTCACGACGGCTGGCGCTGGGCGTTGGCTTTGGGCTGCATCCCGGCGCTGTATTCCCTGGTGGTGCGCATCGGTATGCCGGAGTCGGTGCGTTTCCTGGAGGCGCGTGGCCGCCATGAGGAAGCCGAAAAGGTAGTGCGTTCTTTTGAGGAATCGCCGACGTTCATCTCAGTTCGCGCTGCGCAGACCCCGCGGATTCCTGCCGTTCAGGCCGATTCCATTTGGGACGCCACTGTGCGCTCCCGCACCCTCGCGCTGTGGGCGATCTGGTTCTGCGTGAACTTCGCCTACTACGGCGCCTTCATCTGGATCCCGTCGCTGTTGCATGCGCAGGGCTACACCCTGGTGAAGTCCTTTAGCTTTACCTTGATCATCACGCTCGCACAGTTGCCGGGCTACGCCGTGGCTGCCTTCCTCATTGAGCGTTGGGGCCGCCGCCAAACCCTCGCTACCTTCCTGGTTGGCTCTGCTGTGGCCGCTGGCCTCTTTGGTCTGTCTGCTGCTCCGTGGCAGGTCATCGCTGCGGGCTGCTTGCTGTCCTTCTTTAACCTGGGCGCCTGGGGTGCTCTCTACGCCATTGGTCCCGAGCTCTATCCGACTGCTATTCGCGGTGCGGGCACCGGAGCTGCCGCCGGTTTCGGCCGCATCGCCTCCATCATTTCCCCGCTGATCGTTCCTCCCGTTTTGGCGCTGGTTGGTTCCATTGGCCTGTTCTTCCTCTTTGCTTCTGCCTTCGCCATCGCAGCGATTGCGGCATTTACGTTGCCTGAGTTCAAAGGCAGCGAACTTTCTTAAGCGCTCTACCAGCACAAACAAAACTTGAGTGAACTTTTATCAACTTTTTTCTACTTGAGTGGAACAGACTCAACCTCTCGGACGTTAGTACTAGTAGAAAGAGAGGAAAACAATCATGAGTTCATTCAATCCAACTACTAAAACCTCCGAGGCTCTCCAGTCCGCACTGCAGCTGGCCTCGGCAAACGGCAACCCGGATATTCGCCCAGCCCACCTGCTGGTGGCCATCTTGGAACAGCAGGACGGCATCGCGGCCCCTGTGCTGCAGGCTGCTGGCGTAGATCCGAAGGTGGTCCTCGATGACGCGAAACGCGCCGTCGATAAGCTGCCGAAGGCGGAGGGCGCCAACATGGCGAACCCGCAGTTTAACCGCGACGCTCTCAACGCACTCACCGCAGCTCAGGAGCTGGCGGGCGAGCTTGGCGACGAGTACGTCTCTACCGAAGTTCTCCTGGCCGCCATTGCGCGCGGGACGTCTGATGCGGCTGACATGCTGAAGGCGCGTGGCGCGACCTATGACGTGATTAAGACGGCTTTCCAGTCCGTGCGTGGCTCGCAGAAGGTCACGTCGCAGGACCCTGAGGGGCAGTTCCAGGCGCTAGAGAAGTACTCCACTGACCTAACCAAGCTTGCTCGTGAGGGCAAGATTGATCCGGTTATTGGCCGTGATGCGGAGATTCGTCGCGTGGTGCAGGTGCTGTCGCGCCGCACGAAGAATAACCCTGTTCTTATTGGTGAGCCTGGCGTGGGTAAGACCGCGATTGTGGAAGGCCTCGCGCGCCGCATCGTCGCTGGTGACGTGCCCGAGTCCCTGCAGGGCAAGACGCTGCTGTCACTGGATCTTGGCTCGATGGTCGCGGGAGCGAAGTACCGCGGTGAATTCGAGGAGCGCCTGAAGGCAGTTCTCGATGAGATCAAGGCTGCCGAGGGGCAGATCATCACCTTCATCGACGAGCTGCACACCATCGTTGGTGCTGGTGCCGGTGGCGATTCCGCCATGGACGCCGGCAACATGATCAAGCCGCTGCTCGCCCGCGGTGAGCTGCGCCTGGTAGGTGCCACCACGCTGGAGGAATACCGCAAGTACATCGAGAAGGACGCAGCGCTCGAGCGCCGTTTCCAGCAGGTGTACGTTGGCGAGCCTTCTGTCGAGGACACCGTTGGTATTCTCCGCGGCCTGAAGGAGCGTTACGAGGTCCACCACGGCGTCCGCATCCAGGACTCCGCGCTCGTGGCTGCTGCTGCGTTGTCCGACCGTTACATCACCTCCCGCTTCCTGCCGGACAAGGCCATCGACCTGGTCGACGAAGCGGCTTCCCGCCTGCGCATGGAAATCGACTCCTCCCCGCAGGAAATCGATGAGCTACAGCGCATTGTGCGTCGCCTCGAGATCGAGGAAATGGCTTTGCAGAAGGAATCCGACGAGGCGTCGAAGATTCGCCTGGAGAAGCTGCGCCAAGAACTTGCGGATGAGAAGGAAAAACTCGGCGAGCTCACTGCACGTTGGAAGAACGAAAAGGGTGCTGTGGACGAGCTGCGCGCTGCCAAGGAGGAACTCGACCGTCTGCGCACGGAATCCGAGCGTGCTGAGCGCGAGGGTGACTACGGCAAGGTAGCTGAGCTGCGCTATGGCCGGATCCCGGAGCTGGAAAAGCAGATCGCCGAAACTCCGGTGCAGACCGACATGATCACCGAGGAGGTCACCCCGGACACCATCGCCGAGGTTATCTCCGCCTGGACCGGCATTCCGGCCGGCAAGATGATGCAGGGCGAGACCGAAAAGCTGCTGAACATGGAACAGGTTCTTGGTGAGCGTGTGGTTGGCCAGTCTGAAGCAGTGGAAGCAGTGTCCGATGCTGTGCGCCGCGCCCGCGCTGGCGTTGCCGACCCGAATCGCCCAACTGGTTCCTTCCTCTTCCTCGGCCCAACCGGCGTGGGTAAGACGGAGCTGGCGAAGGCACTCGCGGAGTTCCTCTTCGACGACGAACGCGCCATGGTCCGCATCGACATGTCCGAATACGGCGAGAAGCATGCCGTTTCCCGCCTCGTCGGTGCCCCTCCGGGATACGTCGGCTACGACCAGGGCGGCCAGCTCACCGAGGCTGTTCGTCGCAGGCCGTACACCGTCGTGCTTTTCGACGAAGTGGAGAAGGCTCACCCGGACGTCTTCGACATCCTGCTGCAGGTCCTCGATGAAGGTCGCCTGACCGACGGCCAGGGCCGGACCGTGGACTTCCGTAACACGATCCTCATTCTGACCTCGAACCTTGGTGCCGGTGGCACTCGCGAGCAGATGATGGACGCGGTGAAGATGGCTTTCAAGCCGGAGTTCGTCAACCGCCTCGATGACGTCGTCATCTTCGATGCTCTGTCCGCTGAGCAGCTGGTGTCCATCGTGGACATCCAGATCCGCCAGCTGGCAGCTCGTTTGGCGGCTCGCCGACTGGTGCTCGATGTCTCCGACGAGGCTCGTGTCTGGCTCGGCGAGCGAGGCTACGACCCGGCCTACGGCGCACGTCCGCTGCGTCGCCTGATTCAGCAGGCCATCGGCGACCAGCTGGCAAAGAAGCTGCTGGCAGGCGAGATCGTGGATGGAGACACTGTCCACGTGACGGTTGCTTCTGATAGCGAGCGACTGGAGCTTGCTAAGTAGTTTCTGGTTTGGAATTTCCCCCGTGAAATTGTCAAAAATCTCTTGAAATTGACAATTTCACGGGGGTTATCTTCTGCTACGGATGAGTGTCTGGATGGTTGATCTCAACTGAAGGGGGTTTCGAAGTTGCCCCGCAGTGATTCGGACGGGAGTCCACCCAACTTGTAGCAACTTCTGATTGATTGAGGTGTCAAGGTCTCGCTGCTTTCGATCCAAATGGTGTACACCGTCGTAGAACAGTGCAACTTTGGATTCATGATCGGCCAGGTCGGCAACTGTAACCCGGTTCTCAAAGATGTCGCAAAGTTCTACTTGCGATTCCCATTCGGCTAGATCTTGAACAGTGAGGCGCAAAGATGATTCGTGTGGTGAGTCAGCACCAGGATCTGAAATCTGCCACAGCCTCCGAAGTAGGGAAGAATCGAACCGATTGTGAGCCTGAGCCTGCAATTCGTGGAAAGTAAGCGAAAAGCAACGGCGGGTCGCATCGATTACTTGGACGGCTCTTACTTCTTTAAAGGCTAGCTTCGGAATGCGCGGTACCCACCATGAATGCGAGGTTTGATAGATGCTCTGCAGGCAATCAACTGCAGCTACCGCCACAGGAGCCACCTGAAGTTTGTGCTCAGCAACTCTGAATGTGCTGAATATCTGAAGATTTCGTTCCATGGCTCGAATATTCAAGCGGACGTCGGGGCGAATTGAGTGGTGAGTACTGTGCAGGAGAACTGGGGCTGATTTGTGTAGGTATTTGTAGCCGTGGGCGACAATGGCAAACCATCCTCCAAGGACTGCGTTGGGGTAGCGATGCTGTGCGACAATTGCCCGAGTGGTTATGGGTAGAGCGTGGAGTGTGGCTTCGGGGATTGTTGAATTATGCAGGTACAGTCCATGCGAAATTCTCCAGTAGTTATGTCGTAAGTTTGTTCTAGAAGCGCCGGATTCTTGGAGTGCTTTTGCTGAGTGTGGAATAAAAAGGTTCACACTTATTTAGACTGGAAAACCGACTCAAATGGTTTCGTTTGGGATTGAAAAATTTTTCGTCCTGGGATTTTCCCCCGTGAAATCGCCAATTTTCAATCGAAACTGACAATTTCACGGGGGAAATTCGACCACCATGCGCACCCCACGCGCCACGCCTAAACTGTGGGGCATGATCACCATCACCCCTGCTGAATTGATCCAGCGTGTGCGATCCTCCCAAAAGACCACGATCGTCGCTTCCGTCTGGGAGCCGGGCGAAGGCGCTAGCCTCAACCGCTTTCATGCGGAACATATCCCTAACTCCATGTTTTGCGATGCCGCCCTCGCCCTTGCTGGCATCCCTTCGAGCCTGGCAGGACGCAATCCGCTGCCGGATGCGGAACAGCTCATGCGGTGGTTCCAGCGCACTGGACTCAACGCCGAAAGCCAGGTCGTTGTGTACGACCATGCCAAGGGCCTCATGGCTGCTCGCGCGTGGTGGATCCTTAAGTGGGCTGGCGTGAACAATGTTCGCATTCTCGACGGCGGTCTGCGCGAGTGGGAACGCGAGGGCTACCCGGTGATCGGCGGTCCCGGCAATTTCCCTGCGACCTGCACGATCCGACCAAACATTGGTCAAATGCCAACCTCGACTCTTGAAGAGGTAAAGAACCACCAGGGCATCCTCCTCGACTGTCGTGAGCGCTCCCGCTTCTCCGGCTACAAGGAGTCCCTTGACCTCAAGGCCGGCCACATCCCTGGTGCGCTTAACCTCCCGAGCGGCGACCTCTTGGATGAGAACTACAGGTTTCGCGATCCACACGAGATCCGCGAGATGTTCGCAGCGCTCGGCATCACGTCTGGCGAAAATGTGATCGTCTACTCGGGTTCCGGTTTGCACTCGGCCCAGACGATCGCAGCCATGCACCACGCTGGTCTACCTGGCGCTTCGCTGTTTGTCGGAGGTTGGTCGCAGTGGGCGGCGGACCGGAACAATCCCGTCGTGCGCGTCGACTAGACTATTTCGACGTGTGGTTAATTCTTGCAGCTCTGGTCCTGTTCGCCATCGCCGGCGTATTGCTGTGGGTTTCGCGACCCCAAAAGCAGACCCAACAGATTGAAGAGCAGACCCAACCCGAACTCGAACTTGTAGAGGAACTGGAACCGCTGCCGGTTGAGCCCGAGCCACTCCCGGAACCAGAACCAGAGCTTGAACTAGAACCACAAGTTGAGCCGGAACCTGAACCGGAACCCGAGCCTGAAGAGCCAAAGCGCCAGCACGTCAAGCTGCCAAGCTTCCCGAAGCGCGAGCGCAAGCACTGGGCCGCTGACCGGGGCTTTAGCTTTAGCAAGTCGGACGTCTACCTCACGGACGAGTGGTCCCGCGGAGCGGCCGCCACTGGCGCCTCCCCAAAGGATGTGGTCGCTGGTGTGGTGGACGTCCTCGGCGCCGAGTACGAAATGTACCTCGCGGATCTCGACCACATCCCAGTCATGGCGATGCGCCGCGGCGCGGCCAGCGATGTCGTTGTGGATGCACGCCGAGTCGGCGAGCTTCTCGACGACGATTCCGACGATCTTCTGCCAGTCACCCAAGTCTCAGGTTTTGCCATCCTTTCCAACGATTTCGGCGCAGCCGAGCGCGTGATTGATGAGCGCGCGATTGCGGCCTTGGCTGCCATGCCACAGGCAGTGACTGCGGTGTGGGCGGAATCCGATTGGGTGCTGGCGCAGACCACGAAGAATTCCACGTCAGAGGACTGGGAAGCGATGATTCACCCGCTGTCGCTGATCGCGGATTCGGCGCGGGTGCTGCCTCCTCGGGCGGTGCGAAATCTGGACATTGTGATGAAGACTCGTCCGGTGGGGGAGCCTCCGGTCGTCGAGAAGCCTGCGGTGGTGGAGCCTGTGAAGGTGCCACGTTCGGAGGAGCCGGTGGAGATGCCGACGCGGGCTCGTCATGAGGCGCGGGGCGTGGTTGAGGCCAGGCCGGTCGGCGCGGATGAGGTTGGGGCGATCGCGGAGGGACCGGCGAAGTTGCCGGATAGCGATGGCACCAAGGTGGTTCGTCGGGACGAAAAGCCAACGATTTTCTAAGGAGAGAAAAATGGATAAGAAGCAGCAGCTGGCGGAGCTCGTGAAGGAGCTCGCCGTTGTACACGGCAAGGTCACCCTTTCTTCCGGTAAGGAGGCCGATTACTACGTTGACCTGCGTCGTGCGACCCTGCACGCTCGTGCGAGCCGTTTGATCGGCGA
Source organism: Corynebacterium sp. H130 (assembly GCF_037572395.1). Taxonomy (NCBI): domain Bacteria; kingdom Bacillati; phylum Actinomycetota; class Actinomycetes; order Mycobacteriales; family Corynebacteriaceae; genus Corynebacterium; species Corynebacterium sp. H130. Next base: position 388,055 of record NZ_JBBHLA010000003.1, read on the forward strand.
GCTGCTGCGCGAGCTGACCGCAGACTGGGACTACGCAGCTGTCGGTGGCCTGACCCTGGGCGCTGACCCAGTTGCGACGTCCGTGATGCACGCCGACGGCCGCGAGATTCACGCGTTTGTGGTGCGCAAGGAAGCGAAGAAGCATGGCATGCAGCGTCGCATCGAAGGCTTCGATGTGGCAGGGCAGAAGGTGCTCGTGGTGGAGGACACCACCACTACCGGAAACTCCCCATTGACTGCAGTGAAGGCGCTGCGCGAGGCAGGCGCCGAGGTTGTGGGCGTAGCTACCGTGGTGGATCGCAACACCGGCGCCGGCGATGTCATCGCTGCCGAGGGCCTTGAGTACCGCTACCTGCTGGGCTTGGATGACCTTGGACTCTAGTAAAGGTCCTACCGAGTGGTTCGAAGCCCGGGTGGGCGTAGGCCCGTGGGAAGGCGAATGGCCGACCGACCCTAAGTACGACCCTGAGCTGCTCAAAGAAGGCGATCGCCGCAATGTGGTTGATGCCTACCGCTATTGGACGCGGGAGGCGATTGTGGCGGATATCGACAAGCGTCGGCACTCGCTTCACATCGCGATCGAGAACTTCGAGCACGACGCCAACATTGGCACCGTGGTGCGCACGGCTAATGCTTTCGCGGTGGACACGGTGCACATCGTGGGGAAGAAGCGTTGGAATCGGCGCGGTGCGATGGTCACGGATCGTTATCAGCACTTGATGCACCACGAAACCGTGGATGATCTCATTGCCTGGGCGCGCGAAAAAGGCCTGGTCATTGTGGCAATCGATAACACCCCGGGCAGTGTTCCGTTGGAAACAGCTGACCTACCAAAGGAATGCTTGCTACTGTTTGGACAGGAAGGCCCAGGTGTGACCCAGGCTGCTCGAGACGGCGCCCTCATGACTTGCTCCATCGCGCAATTCGGTTCCACCAGGTCCATCAACGCGGGCGTTGCCGCTGGTATTGCGATGCACGCGTGGATTCGGCAGCACGCCGACCTTGGACAAGCGTGGTGAGGAGTTAAGCAGTGCAGGAAAAGTGGTCCCACCGGGCGGATCTCGCAGAGGCCGCCATTACGGATCGACACGCCCGTCGCCTGTGGGGATTGCCGGGCACAAATCTCGCGGTGGTCAGCTGGCCATCGACCACCAAGGATGACCTGTTCGTTCACTGGCACTACTGGTGGCAGGCACACTACCTCGACTGCCAGATCGACGCCACCAACCGCCGCTCCACCAAGAAGCGCAAGCGCCGCATCAAGGAAACGATGCGCGGCATCCGCATCCGCAACCTGCGCGGCTGGACCGTCAACCGCTACTACGACGACAAGTCCTGGCTCGCCCTCGCTGTCGGCCGCTGGTACACCTCCAGGAAGTACAAAGCGCTGCGCGCCTTGGAAAACAACATCATCGATGGCGTGGACTCCCTGACGGGCGTCTTGCCGTGGCGCCTCAACGAAACCTTCTACAACGTGCCCACGAATGGCCCGGCCGCCATCATGATGGCGCGGTCTGGGCGCGTCGATAAGGCGCGTGAGCTCACCGACTGGGTGTTTGACAACCTCATCGACGAGCGCGGCCTGGTCATGGACGGCGTCCGCATGCGCATGCACGGCCCCGAGCTCGTCCGCGACATCCACCCGTACTGCCAGGGCGTCATGATGGGCGCCTGCCTCGAAATTGCCGAGCGCATGCTCGAGGACCAGCAGGAAGACGGCTACGCGTACGTCGCGCGTGCCCGCGAGCTTGTCGACGTCGTTGAACGCGAACTCGCCAACGCCGAGGGCGTAATCACTCACCACACCGACGGGGGAGACGGCGGACTATTCAAGGGCATTTTGGTGCGCTACCTCGCAGACATCGCGGTACGCCTCCCCGGCGACTCCGAACTCACGCTCCAGGCCAAAAAGAAGGCCGCGCGGCTCGTGACTGCGTCCGCCACCTCCGTGTGGAACCACAGGCTCGAAATCGACGGCCTGCCCGTCTTCGCCGCCAACTGGACGGAGGACGCACAGGTACCGAAGAGCACCAGCTACATCGGCTCCATCGAAGGCGCAGTTCTTGGCTCCGCGATCCCCGAGCGAGACCTCTCCGTGCAGCTATCCGGGTGGATGCTCCTGGAAGCCGCAGCTCGCGTGACCGCGGCGGAAATCTTTCCCGTCAAAGGAAAGCTTTCCTAGCGTTTTCCCAGGTCGCCGTGTCCAAATACGGGAAAGATTTCCCTCCGCACGAAATCTTTCCCGCCAAAAGTCACCTTTCCTGGCGTTTCCCCAGGACACCCAGTCCAATTGGGGGAAAGATTTCCGCCCTCAGGCACGCTGAGGCAAACACGGGCATAATTGATACCAGGTAATTTTTCCCCAACTGGAAGGTCCTGAACCTATGCCTATTGCAACTCCTGAGGTCTACAACGAGATGCTCGATCGCGCTAAGAAGGGTGGCTTTGCTTACCCTGCGATCAACTGCACGTCTTCCGAAACCATTAACGCTGCTCTGAAGGGTTTTGCAGAGGCAGAGTCCGACGGCATCATTCAGTTCTCCACCGGTGGCGCTGAGTTCGGTTCCGGCCTGGCTGTGAAGAACAAGGTTGCTGGTGCGTGCGCTCTGGCTGCTTTCGCTCACGAGGCTGCTAAGCACTACGGCATCAACGTTGCTTTGCACACTGACCACTGCCAGAAGGAAGTTCTGGACGAGTACGTTCGCCCTTTGATGGCTATTTCTCAGGAGCGCGTCGACCGTGGCGAGCTGCCACTGTTCCAGTCCCACATGTGGGATGGCTCTGCTGTTCCTATCGATGAGAACCTGACCATCGCTCAGGAGCTGCTGGCTAAGGCTAAGGCTGCCAACATCATCCTCGAGGTTGAGATCGGCGTTGTGGGTGGCGAAGAGGACGGCGTTGAGGCTAAGGCTGGCGCTAACCTGTACACCTCCGCTGAGGACTTCGAGAAGACCATCGACGCTATCGGCACCGGCGAGAACGGTCGTTACCTGCTTGCTGCGACCTTCGGCAACGTTCACGGCGTCTACAAGCCAGGCAACGTGAAGTTGCGCCCTGAGGTCCTCCTGGAGGGTCAGCAGGTTGCTCGCAAGAAGCTTGGTCTCGCCGATGATGCCCTCCCATTCGACTTCGTCTTCCACGGTGGCTCCGGCTCCGAGAAGGAGAAGATCGAAGAGGCTCTGCGCTACGGCGTCATCAAGATGAACGTTGACACCGACACCCAGTATGCGTTCACCCGCCCGGTTGTGGCTCACATGTTCTCCAACTACGACGGCGTTCTGAAGATCGACGGCGAAGTCGGCAACAAGAAGGTCTACGACCCACGCTCCTACATGAAGAAGGCTGAGCAGTCCATGTCCGAGCGCGTCATCGAGGCTTGCCAGGACCTGCACTCCGTTGGCACCTCCGTGACTAAGTAAGCGACACCTCGCTTCAAGGGCCCTTCGGGGCCCTTTTTGTTGCGCTTTTCGACGCCTCCTTCCGGCAAACATTGGGTAAACCTGGCAGAAACCTTCGGGGAACCGTAGGTGAGGCAAGGGAGTTATATTCACTCTTTTATTAGAAACCCTAAGAAACGACCATTGCTACTCAGAGGTTCTTAATTGAAAAAGTTGGGGGAGAAAACCCAGGAAAAGTCCGAATAGTTGCCAATTAACTGAAAATGCTTTACCTTCCGGCGATTTTAGGAGGCAAGCAAAAGGGATCGGGCAAAGATTGTTTGCTTTGACAGGTTTGAAATCTTGCCACCAACCCTTAAGCTTTCTAAGCAAGTGCTCAGGCGGGCTTAATGAATCAAAGCTTGAGCCTGGAATGTGCACAGAGTTTTTACAGTCCCGGAAGGACAACAATGACAAAAGTAAGAAGCCTTATGGCGGCCTTGCTCGGTCTTATTCTGATGACCAGCATGATCGTCGCGGCACCGTCGGCACAGGCTGCCACGGATCCAAATTTGTTTCTCGGCTACGTCGATGAAACCAAGAGCTCCACTGCTCCATACTCTGATGGCAAGGTTGATCCTTTGGTCGTCGTACCGCAAGCTGGCGGTACCACTTCCGTTGCATATTGCTTCAATCAGCAGCTTTATCAGCCAATCGTGCGCGACTCCCTGCCTTACGATCCGGCAGATCCATTCTCTGGTCGTGAGCTTGTGTTCACCCGCCACTACGGTGAAACCCTGACCGGCTACGCTAAGACTCCTCGCGTTGGTGCTGAGGAAGGCGTTTTGACCGTTATCTACAACGGCTACAATGACTACGTTGGCACCGCAGTGCACGATCCAGCTGGCATCCAGGCTGCTACTGGCATCACTGACGAAGAGTTCCGCTACGCTACCCAGCTCGCAATTTGGTACTACACCGACTCTTACAACGCAGCTACTTATGACGAATACTTGGGTGCGGCTCCAATGGATTCTCGCGACAAGATCTTCGCTGCGTACAAAATGCTGACGGGCCAGGATGCCACTGTCACCCTCGCTGCTTACCCGGCTGGCTCTAGTCTTGACATCTACACCCCTTCCGACAAGGACGGCGCTGTAACCGACATTCAGAACCTCCTTGGCGCTGAATTCGTCAACGCTCAGGGCGAAGCAGTTCCTGTTACCTCTACTGAAGTAACCACTACCAACGTTGTATCCACCACCACCGGTGCCGCAACCACGGTTACCGAGCCAGGCCCAACAGTTGTTACCACTGCTCCAGGTACCACCATCACCTCTACGGCTCCAGCTCAGACTGTTACCGAGACTGCTCCAGTAGTTACCGTTACTGAGACCCAGCCAGTTGCTACCACGACTTTGCCAGCTCAGACCGTTACCGAGACCGCTCCTACCGTGACTATCTCCGCAACCACCGTTACTGAGACCCAGCCAGCAGTTACCGCAACTGTCACCGAGTCCCCAGTTACCGTTACTGAGACCGCTCCTACTGAGACCATCACCGAGGCTCCTGTAACCGTCACGGCAACCCAGCCAAATGTGACCGAGACTCTTCCAGCAGCTACCGTTACTGAAACTCAGCCAGCTGTCACCGAGACCGCTCCTGCAGTTACAGTTACCGAAGCTCCTGTAACTGAGACCGTTCCAGCTGTTACCGTCACCGCTCCAGCAGTGACCGAGACCGTTGTCGGCACCACCGTTACCGAAACTCAGCCAAACGTGACTGAGACCCTCCCAGTAGTGACCATCACTGAAGGCGGCACCACTTCTGTTGTGACCCTGCCTAACGTGACCGAGACTGTTCCAGTAGTTACTGTTACCGAGGCACCTGCTACTGAGACCGTCACCGTTGCTCCAGTCACCGAGACTGTGATCCCGGCCCCTACCACCGTGACTGAAGCACCTGTCACCGTGACCCAGCCTGCAACCACCACAACCCTCACCCAGGCACCAGTTACCGAGACCCTGATTCAGGCTCCTGTAACCGTCACCGAGGCTCCTGTAACTGAGACCACCACCCTCCCAGCAGTCACCATCACTGAGGGCGGCACCACCCAGACCATCGTGAAGCCAGACGTAACTGAAACCGTCCCAGGCGCCACCACGACCGTCACCGAGCCAAACGTAACTTCCACCGTCCCAGGTGCTACCGTTACCTCTACCGCACCTGCAACCACCGTTGTTGTTGCTGGTCCTCGTATCGGTACGATTGCTACGGATAAGGCTGATGGTGACAAGGTCATCTCTAACAATGGTGGCATTGTTGTTGACACGGTTGCTTACGAAGGCCTGATCCCAGGTACTGAGTACAAGATGATCGGTGAGCTGATGACCAAGGATGGCAAGTCCACTGGTATCACCGCTTCCACCACCTTCGTGCCAACCGAGGCTTCCGGTGTTGTAACCCTTGAGTTCACGGTTCCTGACAACAAGTTCGAGGGCCAGGCTCTGGTTGTGTTCGAAGAGCTGCAGCTTGCTGCTGATGGTTCCTTCGTTGCAGAGCACAAGGACATCAACGACGGTAACCAGACCATCGTTGTCCAGGAGGACAATGGTACCGTCCCTGAGGTCCCAGGTTCCACCGACACCAACCCTTGGTGGAAGGTCCTGATCCCAGTTGCAATCATTGGTGGCGGCCTGCTGGTTCTGTCTAACCTTGGTTCCAGCGAAGGTTCTTCCGCAAAGCCAGTTGACGAAGTGCGCGGCATCAACAACCCAGCTCCTGTTCAGCAGGACGAGGTTAAGGGCGTAAACAACCCAGCTCCTCAGAAGGGCATCCCAGCTGACCAGGCTAAGCAGGCTCCTGCAAAGAAGATGCTTGCTTCCACTGGTGCTAGCGTTCTGGGTCTGTCTGCACTGGCAGCGCTCATGCTCGCACTCGGCCTGTTCTTCGTAGCACGCCGCAAGGAAAGCTAATAGCTAGCTTCTAAAGCGAGACAAGTAGCCCCACTCCGGAAAAAGAGTGGGGCTGCACTTGTCTGCATAAACGTCATTGTGACGAAAAGAATCCATGTATGCAAATTATATAAACCAATCTATTCGTGACAGGTTTCTCTAAGGGAAAGCGTCTACGGTATGGCCAATGGCTCGTTTTCATTAGGCTGTTTGCTACCTAATGGTGCGAGTAATTGAGGTTAAGTTAAGAGAAGCCTTCTATCTCTAAGTGATCTAATGTTCGCAAAAATTTTTTGTCAACACCCCCATTTGTAACTTTCGGCAGGCTTGGGGGGACTACAACGTTCGATGTACTGGGAAAACAGGAAACTTGTAGCCCGGTCATTTACTGTTTATCACCTTTTGAGGGAAGAATCGGACATTGAGGAAGTGGGCAGTCTTTGAAAAATTACAATAATTCAGCCCCGTGGTTAATGATTCTTCATGAATTTTAAGACTTGGCTTGATATCTCTAAGGAAGCTGCTAGAATTCTGAGCAGTTCGAGATCTGCAGTTTTCGCGCCTTGTCAACTATCGCTGGGTGGGAAGTACGGATTCGGCGACATTCGGTTCTACCGACGACGCCATGGCGTCGCCCAAAAATCAAGACTTCTTCGGTAAAGATCGAAGTAACTGACTCAGGAGAGTTGAAAATTGGTAATTAATAAGACAAAGGGACTGGTAGCGCTCCTTATGGGCCTCATCCTGTCCTTCGCGATGCTGCCATCGGCGCATGCGCAGACCACTGATGCTAACTATGGAGGCAAGTTCCAGTCTTATATTGAGGCTGGCGTTTCGAGTCCGTGGGAGCAGATGATTCACATTGTTCCGAGTGGAGATGCCGTTGTTGCTGATCCTGCGAGCCGTGACACTGTTGCCTATTGCTTCAATATGGGTCAAGGTTATCCTTCGGGATTGCAGTCGGATGGTACTCCGAACGATTTCCTTTGGACGAAAACCAAGGATGGAGCACTCGCTGGTTACACGAACGGCGGTCCTCTTTACCAAGATCCAACGCTTACTGAGAAGGTATTGGCCATTGCGTACAATGGTTATGGGCCAAATACGCCGGGCATCAACCTGCAGAAGCAATTTAATTTGAGCGACAAGGAGTACTACACCGTTACTCAGTTGGCGGTATGGACCCTTACGGATAAATTCCAGCTTGTTGACCGCTCGGTCTATAAAGAGGGGTACATGCGCCAGCCATCGCCGAACCTCTCTCTTCAAGGTAATGCTGCACTGTACACGTTGCTGGGTGCTACCCCACAAATGATGCGAGATTTCTATGCGCAAGCAAAGGCTGATGGTGGCATTTCCGACATGTATGGCCCGAAAGTGGATGGTATTCCTGCTATTGCGGATGAAATGGAGCGTATTGGTGCTTCCTTAACTCCAATCCCATCGAATATGGCGCTGGATATCTATCAACGTCCAGCTAATTCAACTCTGCAAAATTTGCTGAGTGCTAAGGCTGTTGATAGCAATACCGGTCAACCAATTGAAACCACTCCAGTCACCACCACCCCTGTAACTACCACTGAAGCTGCTCCTTCTACCTCCGTGGTTACGGTTACCCCAACCACGACTGTTACTGAGACTGCTCCAGTAGTGACCGACACTGTTACCGAGACTGCTCCTGCAGTTACCGAGGTTGTTACCGAGACCGCGCCTGCAGTGACTAACACTGTTACTGAGACTCAGCCAGACGTCACCGAGACCACCACTCTTGCGGCTTCCACGGTTGTTGAGACCACTCAGGAGCCAACGGCTACCATCACTGAGACTCTTCCTGCAGAGACTGTTACTTCTACCGAGACCGCTCCAGTAGAGACCGTCACTGAGACTGAAGCTCCAGTTACCGAGACCATCACCGAGCCTGCAGTGACCACCACTTCTGTGGTTGCTGGCACCACCGTGGTTGTTTCTACCACTGAGCCTGCAGTTACCGAGACCTCCGTCGTTCCTGGTACCACGGTTGTTGAGACTTCCACCGAGCCAGACACCACCACCACCTCCACGGTTCCTGGCAACGTTGTAGTCACCACCGAGACTGCTCCTGCAGTCACCACTACTGTCACCGAGGCTCCAACCACCGTTGAGGTGACCGAGACCGCTCCTGCAGTCACCAACACCACGACTCTCCCAGCTGAGACCACCGTGGTAACCGAGACCCTCCCAGTGGTTACCTCCATTGAGACTCTTGCTCCAACCACCACCACGGTGACCGAGTCCAAGCCAGCAGTTACCGAGACCACCGTTGTGGCTCCTACCACCACTGAGACTGTTACCGCTACTGCTCCAGCAGTAACCACTACCGTCCCAGGTGCTACCGTTACCTCTACCGCACCTGCAACCACCGTTGTTGTTGCTGGTCCTCGTATCGGTACGATTGCTACGGATAAGGCTGATGGTGACAAGGTCATCTCTAACAATGGTGGCATTGTTGTTGACACGGTTGCTTACGAAGGCCTGATCCCAGGTACTGAGTACAAGATGATCGGTGAGCTGATGACCAAGGATGGCAAGTCCACTGGTATCACCGCTTCCACCACCTTCGTGCCAACCGAGGCTTCCGGTGTTGTAACCCTTGAGTTCACGGTTCCTGACAACAAGTTCGAGGGCCAGGCTCTGGTTGTGTTCGAAGAGCTGCAGCTTGCTGCTGATGGTTCCTTCGTTGCAGAGCACAAGGACATCAACGACGGTAACCAGACCATCGTTGTCCAGGAGGACAATGGTACCGTCCCTGAGGTCCCAGGTTCCACCGACACCAACCCTTGGTGGAAGGTCCTGATCCCAGTTGCAATCATTGGTGGCGGCCTGCTGGTTCTGTCTAACCTTGGTTCCAGCGAAGGTTCTTCCGCAAAGCCAGTTGACGAAGTGCGCGGCATCAACAACCCAGCTCCTGTTCAGCAGGACGAGGTTAAGGGCGTAAACAACCCAGCTCCTCAGAAGGGCATCCCAGCTGACCAGGCTAAGCAGGCTCCTGCAAAGAAGATGCTTGCTTCCACTGGTGCTAGCGTTCTGGGTCTGTCTGCACTGGCAGCGCTCATGCTCGCACTCGGCCTGTTCTTCGTAGCACGCCGCAAGGAAAGCTAATAGCTAGCTTCTAAAGCGAGACAAGTAGCCCCACTCC
>NZ_JBBHLA010000004.1:0-359857 GCF_037572395.1 Corynebacterium sp. H130
TGGTTGATAGCGTAAGGGAAACGCCCGGTCCCATTCCGAACCCGGAAGCTAAGCCTTACTGCGCCGATGGTACTGCACCTGGGAGGGTGTGGGAGAGTAGGACACCGCCGACCAAAAACTTTATAAAAACAGAAAGACCCAGGGAAAAACCCCTGGGTCTTTCGCCATTTTTGCTCTCAATAGACGTGATTGTGTTCATATAAATCTATTTTGGTGTTTTGGTCCATTAGGCGCATACTGAACTAATAATAATTTGTCTACAAGGAGGGTTTGATGGACCATCAACCTATTCACCTCGTGCTCATGGGGGTCAGTGGCTGTGGCAAAACTTCGGTAGCCCGCGCACTGGCTCAGCGCCTGTCGTGGCCGTACGCCGAGGCTGACGATTTTCATCCGCAGGAAAACAAGGACAAGATGGCCGCAGGCATCGCCTTGAATGATGACGACCGATGGCCTTGGCTCGAAAGCTTAAGTCGTTGGATGAGTGCCAATGCAATGGCTGGCAACAGTACAGTCGTGACTTGCTCTGCTTTAAAGAAGTCCTACCGTGACTTGCTTTCGCGGTCCTCTGGGAAAGTGTTCTTCGTGCACCTTTCTGGCCCTCAGGAGCTCATTGCACAGCGCATGAGCGCACGTACGGGTCATTTCATGCCAACCACGCTTCTTCCTTCGCAGTTTGCCACTCTTGAACAGCTTGGCGAAGAAGAAAACGGCATTACCTTGGACATCAATGCCTCAGTTAACGAGTTGGCTGATCAGGTAATTGCTGCAGTGAAGGGACTTCGCAAATGAATTCCTTGATTCTCGCTGCTGACTCGGCACCATTGACCGCGGCCCCTAGTGGTCAATTGATCTTCGCCGCTTGCCTTGGCATCGCAGCAATTATCCTGCTGATTACCGTTGCCAAGATTCATCCATTCCTGTCCCTGATGCTCGGATCTGCCACCTTGGCGCTGACCGCAGGCATCCCACTGGGCAAGACTTTCTCGTCGTTTAGCTCCGGTCTTGGATCTACCGTCGGCGGCGTCGGCGTCCTCATTGCGCTAGGCGCGATTATTGGTGCGCTTCTGGTCAGCTCGGGCGGCGCTGATGAGATCGTGGATACGTTCCTCGGTTCGACGAGCGTAGGGAAGCTGCCGTGGGTTATGGCTATGCTGGCCTTCATCATCGGCATCCCGCTGTTTTTCGAGGTCGGCCTCGTTCTGCTGATTCCAGTGGTCATGCTGGTGGCACGTCGCACGAAGACTCCAGTGATCCTGCTGGGTATTCCAGCACTGGCGGGTCTGTCCGCGCTTCACGGCCTTGTGCCACCGCACCCTGGCCCGCTGATCGCTATTGATGCGCTGAAGGCAAATCTTGGCATGACGCTGGGCTTCGGCCTCCTTGTTGCGATCCCGACCGTGATCATCTCTGGCCCTATCGCTGCGAAAATGATGGTCAAATGGGTGCCAATCGAGGCACCTGGCACCTTCGATGCGAAGGCTCCAATTGCCCGCGAAGACCGACCAAGCTTCGTCACTGCGCTATCCGTGATCCTCCTGCCGGTTGTTTTGATGCTGGCCAACACCATTGCGGAGACGACGGGTGTCGACCCGAAGTCCGGCCTTGGCACCGCTTTCGGCTTCGTTGGTAGCCCACTCGTCGCGCTCCTGATCACTGCTCTCTACGCCATGGTTGTTCTTGGTCTGCGGGTAGGGAAGAACCTCAAGGAAGTTTCTGACATCGTTGGCGGGTCCTTCGGCCCGATCGCCGGCATCTTGCTCATCGTGGGCGCCGGGGGCGGTTTCAAGCAGACCCTCGTTGACTCGGGCGTCGCAAAGGTGATCGGTGAGTGGATCCAGGGTGCTCCGCTGTCCCCACTGGTCGCTGGATGGCTCGTGGCTGTCGCCGTACGCCTCGCAACCGGTTCCGCTACCGTCTCCACCATCACCACCGCGGGCATCATGGCTCCTGTTGCCGCTGCGGGCATGTCGGACACCCACATTGCGCTGCTGGTGCTGGCCATCGGCGCTGGCTCTGTCTTCCTCTCCCACGTCAACGACGCCGGCTTCTGGCTTGTCAAGGAATACTTCGGCATGACCATCGGCGAAACCTTCAAGACGTGGTCCCTCATGGAAACCATCCTGTCGGTTGTCGGTCTGCTGTCCGTGCTGCTGCTCGGCCTGGTGGTCTAGCCCGCGCTTCTCGACGACTAAAGCGGTGATCCTTCACAACGAAAGGTCACCGCTTTTCTCTTTGCCTAGTTGAACAACGCCACAATCACAGCGCCGCCCGCAACCTGGATTGCAAGATATCCCAAGCCCTTGCGGGCTGGCAGCGTGCCAACCTCCTTGGCTAGCGTCGACCAGGTGGATAGTGCGCCGGCGAGACCGGCCCCAAGAAACACGGGAGCGATCGTGTGAGACGTTGCCCAGCCAAGCAGGGCGCAGGCGAGCATGTTGGCCACGAAGGTGCCCCACAATGGTGGCAGTGTGCGAGATAAGAACAAGCGGCCCACTCCGCCGATCGCACCACCCAGAAAGACCTGAAGCAAAGTCATGTCGCTGACCTTTCCGCAAACAGGTTGCCAACGTGCCAGGCTCCCAGGCAAAGGACTACCGTGACAGCCATGGCGATGGGATCGCGGGACAGTTCAAAAGCACTGAAGGTGGTGAAACCGCCCATGACGCCAGTTCCCCAAAACAGGCCCGGACGAAGCCTGCCCATGAGAAAACACCCCAGCACGTTGATGGCAACCGTGACCCAGATGGTGGGGCCACCAAGGGCTAGAAACGCATAGCGGGCCACGGCACCGATACCGGCGCCGCAGCCCGCTTTCAGGTAATCCTTCACATCTTAAGTAGTTTAGCTACTTCCAGTCGGTCTTTTGATCCACCAGGAACTGCGCCACGTCTTCGTGGGAAGCGCGAAGCTTTGGATCGAACTTAAGATAAGCCAGTGTTTCACGCGCCACCAGGCCAGACAGCAGGATCAGGCCAATCAGGTTTGGAAGCGCCATCAGGCCGTTTGCAAGGTCAGCCAGGGTCCACACGGTTTCCAGCTCAGTGGTTGCGCCGAAGAACACCACCACGGTGAAGATCAGGCGGTAGGGGAGGGCGCCGTGGCGTCCAACCAGGCGCTCCATGCAGCGCTCGCCATAGTAGGACCAGCCGATGATCGTCGAAAAGGCGAAGAATACGAGGGAAACGGAAACGATCATGCCGCCGTAGTGGCCAGGCAAGCCGGTGGCAAAGGCATCGGAGGTCATCGTGCCGGCGTGTTCCTTACCCTGATTCCAGGTGCCGGTGGAGATGATCACGAGGCCGGTGAAGGACACCACGATCAGGGTGTCGATGAAGGTTTGGGTCATGGACACCAGACCCTGGCGGACTGGGTGGGAAGTCTTGGCTGCAGCGGCGGCGATCGACGCGGAACCCATGCCGGACTCGTTAGAGAAAATGCCGCGGGCAACACCCATTTGCAGGGCGATCATGATGGAGGAACCAAGGAAGCCACCAGCTGCAGCGGTGCCGGTGAAGGCATCGGTGAAGACGAGGGCCAGTGCGCCTGGGATCTTCTCAGCATTAATAATGAGCACCACGATTGCGCCGACAATGTACAGCAGAATCATCAGCGGAACGAAAGCTGCGGTGACTTTACCAATCGACTGGATACCGCCCAGGAGAACGGCGCCCAGCGCAACGAACATGATGATGCCCGAAATGTGAGGTTCGATGCCGAAAGCGTCATGCAAACCTGTAGCTACAGCGTTGGCCTGCGTGAGGTTGCCGATGCCGAAGCTAGCGATGATGGCGAAGACGGTGAAGGATAGGCCGAGGATCTTGCCTACTGGCCCCTTGATGCCCTTCTCTAGGTAGTACTGAGGGCCACCAGATTGTTCGCCGGCGCTGTCAGTGGTACGGAATCGGACACCGAGGAAGGCTTCGGTGTATTTCGACGCCATGCCCACGAGGCCAGTAACCCACATCCAGAACAGCGAGCCAGGGCCGCCGACCGAAATTGCGGTTGCGACGCCCACGATGTTGCCCACGCCCACGGTGGCGGCCAGTGCGGTGGTTAGCGCCTGGTAATTGGTGATGTCACCTTCACCGCTTTGGTCATTGCGGTCGATCAGTCCATGGCGCAACGCAGTGAAAAGGGTTCGGAACTGCAGGCCGCGGAGCCGTACCGTCAGGATCAGACCGGTGCCCAAAAGAAGCGGAATGAGGAAGAAAGGACCCCATACAAAAGAATCGATGTCACCCAAAAGGGTGTTGAAATCTGACATATATCCTTCCCTCTGCCGCTGTATGTTCTACGCCCCCATGCATAGTTTGGGGTGATGTGGATAACATTCTGCCGTGCGAGGTGGGAAAAGGGAAGTGCCAATCCCCCCGTTATGCACCCGAATGAGGAAAATGACGGGGTGGAGGGCCTCTCATCCCCTGCGAGGGCGCAGGTAAACGGGAAAGATGGAAAGCGTACCCAGGTATCAATTCGCGTGAAGGAGAACAGCATGGCACACGAGCGTGCGGGACAACCGGCCAAGTCCGAGGATCTCATCGATATTGCGGCACTGGTCGCCGCGTACTACACCCTGGAACCGGACGTGGAGAATCCGGATCAGCAGGTAGCCTTCGGCACCTCCGGCCACCGTGGCTCCGCGTTTGATACTGCTTTCAATGAAAACCACATCATTGCGATCACCCAGGCGATCGTGGAGTACCGCAAGCAGCAGGGCATCGAAGGTCCGCTGTTTATCGGCCGTGACACTCACGCGCTGTCCGAACCGGCCATGCTGTCCGCCCTCGAGGTGCTGCTGGCCACCGATATTGAGGTCTACGTTGACGACCGTGGCCGCTACACCCCGACCCCGGCAGTCTCCCACGCGATCTTGTCCTACAACGCCAAGCTTGAGGGTGGTGTGCTCGGCAACTCGCCTGAGCGTGCCGACGGCATTGTGATCACCCCGTCCCACAACCCACCGCGAGACGGCGGCTTCAAGTACAACCCTCCTCACGGTGGACCTGCTGATACTGACGCCACCGATTGGATTGCCAAGCGTGCCAATGAGCTACTTGCTAACGAGCTTGAGGGGATTGAGCTCACCCGTGTCGACGGTGTATTGGATGAGCGCGCGACGCCGTACAACTACTTGGATTCCTACGTTGACGACCTGCCAAACGTGATCAACATTGAGGCCATCAAGAAGGCTGGCATCCGCATCGGCGCTGACCCAATGGGTGGGGCATCGGTCGACTACTGGGGTGCGATCGCCGAGAAGCACGGTCTCGATCTGACCGTCGTGAACCCGGATGTGGACGCCACCTGGCGTTTCATGACCCTGGATACCGATGGCAAGATCCGCATGGACTGCTCCTCGCCAAACGCCATGGCATCTCTTATCCAGAACCGCGACAAGTTCGATATCGCCACCGGCAACGACGCAGATTCGGACCGCCACGGCATCGTCACTCCGGATGCGGGCCTGATGAACCCGAACCACTACCTGGCTGTCGCCATCGACTACCTCTTCGCCAACCGTCCGGGCTGGGGTGAGAACACTGCCGTCGGCAAGACGCTCGTGTCTTCCTCCATGATTGACCGCGTCGTCGCTGCCCTCGGCCGCGAGCTCGTCGAGGTTCCGGTCGGATTCAAGTGGTTCGTGCCTGGCCTTATCGACGGCTCCGTCGGTTTCGGCGGTGAGGAGTCTGCGGGTGCGTCTTTCCTTCGCCATGACGGCACTGTGTGGTCTACCGACAAGGATGGCATCATTCTCGACCTGCTTGCTGCGGAAATCCTTGCGGTAACCGGCAAGACCCCATCCCAGCGCTACGCTGAGCTGGCCGAGCAGTATGGCGCTCCTGCATATGCACGCACGGATGCTGAGGCGAACCGCGAGCAGAAGGCCGTGCTGAAGAAGCTGTCCCCGGAGCAGGTGACCGCCACCGAGCTGGCTGGCGAGCCGATCGTGGCTAAGATGACTGAGGCTCCTGGTAATGGCGCAGCCATTGGTGGGCTTAAAGTCACAACCGAAAATGCTTGGTTTGCCGCCCGCCCATCTGGTACTGAGGATAAGTACAAGATCTATGCCGAGTCTTTCAAGGGTGAAGAGCACTTGAAGCAGGTCCAGCAGGAAGCTCAGCAGCTAGTTTCGGCGGTTCTCGAAAACTCCTAGCGAGCTGGCAGGAACAACCGAAAGAAATGTATATATGTCAACTAAAGTGAGTGTTGCAATCCTCAGTGCCTTCTCGAGGTTCGGATTGGCGCTCATCTGGTTGGTATCTGGGATCCAGAAAATGCTGAATCCCATGGAGTTTCGGCAATCCATCGAGGCGTACGAAATCTTTTCACCTCCGCTGGTGTCGGTAGTTGCCATGCTGCTTCCACCAGTTGAGGTGGTGCTTGGACTGTTTCTGCTGATTGGGCTGTTCGTGGTGCCCTCTGCCGTGGTGACTGCACTGATCATGGCAGGGTTCATCGTCGGTGTAGCCTCCGCTGCGGTACGTGGACTTCAGATAGACTGTGGCTGTTTTTCCCCAGGTGACGGTGAGCCCAGCTCGTTGGGGCTGGTGATTGCACGAGATGTCCTATTTTTGGCGATGGCCATCTGGGCGATACTATCTCCATATAGAAAACTTGCACTTCATCCGTAGTTGACGTGCCTAATGCAAAGCGAGACGAACATGAGTAACAAGATCAAGAACCCAAATGAAAAGGGCAATGGCTTTTTGTGGGCTTTGCTCGCAGTGTTGCTGATCGCCGCGGTCATCGTCGGCTACATCTTCATGAGCAACAAGGACTCCAAGATTGAAAAGGTCACTCAGGGCATCGAAAAGACCGATGTCAATGTCGAGATGACTATGACGAACAACGCGTACCAGCTCAAGTCTTCCAAGTCGACGAGCTCGACCCCTCAGGTCGATCTGTACGAGGACTTCTCTTGCCCTCACTGTGCCGATCTGGCCATCGCTACTGACGGTGACATGCTGAAGGCAATTGAAGCCGGCGAGCTGATCGTCAATGTGCGCACCCTGAACTTCCTTGATGGTGAGGCTACGGATGGTCACTCTACCCGCGCAGGGGATGCCCTGATGATTGCTGCGCAGCAGGGCGATGCAGATGTGTACTGGAACTTCCGCGACATGCTGATGAAGAAGCAGGCCGACATCTACGCCAAGTGGGAGATGAAGGACTTCGCTGAGGCTGCGCGCCAGGTGGGCGCCAACGACGAAACCGTGAAGAAGATCGCCGAGGCTCCAAAGGAGCACACCGAGGCAATTGCGATGTTCCGCGCCAACGAAGAGAAGCTGAAGACGGAAACTGGCAAGGTTTCCTCTCCTCGCATCATCAAGAATGGCAAGGACATCAACGACCTGAAGAATTGGGTCGCTGAAGCCAAGAAGTAAAACACCAAAAGAACTCCTCCACAGCAATGTGGAGGAGTTCTTTTATGGGTTAGGTAGCAAAATGTGCGTCTGGTTGGACTAGCCCGCTACCACTTTGACGAGTCTGTTTTGACGAAGATTGCAGGACAGGCTGGGCGGTGAGATGCGACGACCTTGATTCTTCGTCAAAGCAACTTCGTCAAACACACCACCCCCTCAGAGTCGCTCTCCAGGATTCACGCGAATCGACCGACCAATTGGCATGCCCTATCTCCCGATGACTCCCGGGACGACGCGCACCTGCAACGCCTTGAGCCTCGCAATGACAGATGAGCCGGGCGTCAGCTTGAGCTCCGAAGCAGAATGCGGGGTGACGTCAGCGAAGAATTGCCCGCCACCGGCATTGATGACCACACGCACGTAGGAGCCGTGGTGGCTCAGCGCTGCGACAGTTCCTGGCAGAGCGTTTCGAGAAGAGCTCTTCCCTTGCACCCCCGGGGGCTCCACGCTGACAGCACGGGGCGAGAACAAGGCCGTTACAGACTCATCGACGCTAAGTGGCACATCCGTCTGCCCCTGGACCTCAACACTGCCACACGTCAGTGTGACCACCTCATCCACCTGAGTAACCACACCAGAAAGCGCACACAACCCCGCAAATTCAGCGACGAAACTAGAGGAAGGGGCCGCCAAAATACGCGCAGGGACACCCGACTGAGTGATCTGGCCATCCTCGACTACCAGGAGCTGATCGGCCAGCAGTGCAACGTCAACCGGATCGTGGGTCACCATCAGCACCGGAATGTCTGACAAACGAGTGCGAAGGACATCACGCAGCATTGAAGCGGAGGAAGCGTCGACGGCGGCCAAGGGCTCGTCGAGAAGCAAAATCTGCGGCGAGGCAGCCAGCGCACGCGCCAAAGACACCCGCGCAGCCTGACCACCCGAAATTTCTGAGGGGTAGCGGTGCGCGAGATCCGTGGCTCCAACCGCAGCGAGCTCGCTCCAGGCTCTAACGCGGTCGCGGCAGGCAAAGCGCACGTTTTCCAGCACAGTCATATTTGGGAATAGGGCGGGGTATTGGGTGAGGATGATGGCGTCGCGAAGGCGGGGGCGCAGGCGCCGGAGCAGCGTTGTCTTTCCCGCGCCATTGGGGCCGATCACCGTGGTCCACCCGGAAAACTTCAGAGTGCGATCATCCACGGTGACGGTTTGAGGCGGCGCCACAGCCGGAGGAAGTTCAATGATGTCCGGCAGGGCTTGTCGACGGCCACTGCGCGCCTTCGCCAGCAGCCACGGCGTCACCCCTGACAAGGCCACCAAAAACGTTGCCAGACCGAGCAGGATGGCCGCCAGAGCCAGCGCAAGCTCTGGTTGGGCCTCTCTTTCCAGGTAGATGGCCAGAGGCATAGTGCGAGTGATGCCAGGCATCGAGCCAGCGAAGGTGAGTGTGGCCCCGAATTCTCCCAGGGCGCGTGCCATCGCGAGCGCCGTGCCGGACAATACCGATGGGGCGATGAGCGGAAGAATCACCTGAAAAAGCGTTCGGTTACGCCCCGCGCCGAGCCCGCGTGCTGCCTCTACATAACGTACATCCAGGCTTTTCAGTGCGGACTCTGTGCTGAGGACGAGGAAGGGCAGTCCAACAAAGATTTGGGCCAGGATGACCGATGCGGTGGAAAAAGCGAAGAACTCGCCGATAGCTGGAAACGTCGAGCCGATCCAACTGCGCCGGCCAAAGGCGGATAGCAGCGCAAGACCTCCCACGACCGGCGGCATCGTCATCGGGACGACGACGAGCACTCGCAGGGCTGGAGCAAAGCGCCCCGCGCGCGACAATGCGATGGCCAGGGGGATTCCGATGACGACGATAATCAGCGTGGCAACCAGGGAGGTTTTCACCGATAGCCATAGCGCAGCGGCACCTTCGGTGGATCCTAGCAACCTAGGGATTTCAGGCCAGGGAACGTCGCTAAGCAGGGCAAGCAGTGGAATGCCCAGGATCGCTAGCGCGATGATCGCGGGGGCGTAGACCCAACGTGGCGCGGTCATGGGGCGCCGAAACCGAACTCTTGGAGTCGGGCTTTACCTGCGTCGCTGAGCAGATACTCGGTGAAGGGATTATCGCCGGTGAGGTTCGCGATCATATAGTCGCTGCGAACCTGCTCGGCCCCCGGAATGTCGACGGCATGGAAGGAACCTGCATCAGTGCGGTACACAATCCCAGCGTCCGCCTGGCCACTGCGGACCTTACCCACCACATCAGTAACTTTTTGCTCCTCGCTTACCGGACGCAGCTGCCATTCAAACTGGCTGAGCACCTTCTTCGTGGTCGCGCCACACGGAACTTGCTCGGCGCAGACTACAGTCTTCACCTCATTCAGGCGCTGATCGACCGCGGAAATCCCGTGGGGATTGTCGGGCGCCGTGATGAGGACCAGGGAATTCGTGGCAAAAGGGGAGGCTGACACGGACAGCTTTTCTTGCGCGCGCTCCATCGAGCGCCGGTCAGCGGTGGCGAGGACATCGGCCGGCGCCCCGGCCGCAATTTGGTCAACCAGGTTCTGCGACCCATCAAACGAGACCACAACGTCCAGGTCCGGGTGCAGCTTTTCGACGTCCTTCTCAATTTCCTTGAAGCTAGTGTGCAAGCTAGCTGCAGCAAATACTGTGAGGGGCCGCTTTTCAGATTGTTGACCGCAGGCCGTGAGGCCAAGCACGCCGGTCAGCGCGACAATCAACGCAGGCGCGAGCAATTTCTTCCGCATCTTCCACCTTTCTTGATGTCCAGAGTAGTCGGTGGGCACAGACGACTAACCTCCCGAAACATCTTTTGATGTCTCGGGAGGTAGAGGTTCCCTTTTTCCGTCAGTTCCGTAAAGCTATGCGCCTTCGCCAGGGATCTGGCCGTCAGCGCGCTTGTTGGTGGACACCGGTGCCCAACCCTTGTTGCTTGGCAGGGTGCTGGTGTGTGGGGTGCGGGAGCGGTACACCACGTATGGGCGGGTGGTGTACTGCAATGGCGGGGTCATCGCGTGTACGAGCCTGGTGAACGGCCACACCATGAACAGCAGGAACCCTGCCACGATGTGGAGCTTGAAGGACATCGGTACGTCCGCCATCAGGGATGGGTCTGCTTGGAAGCTGAACACTCCGCGCAGCCATGGGGAGATTGTCTCACGGTAGTCGTATCCGTGGGAGCCACCAAAGATCTGATTTTGCACGGTAGCAATGGTGCCTAGGACGATAGGAACCGCCAGCATGATGTACATGATCTTGTCGTTTGTGGTAGTGGCGCGGAAGACAGACTTATCCATGCGGCGACGCCACAACAAACCAATCAGGCCGAGGATCGTAGCGATAGCCGCGATGGTGCCCGGAATCGTGGCTACCCAGTGGTACATGTGATCCGACAAACCGACTGCTCGGGTCCAGGACTTCGGAATGATCAGTCCGATGAAATGGCCCACGGCAACGAACAAAATGCCGTAGTGGAACAGCGGGGACGCAAAGCGGATCAGCTTGTTGCCCAAGAACTGGGAGCTGCGGGACGTCCAGCTGTATTGGTCATTGCGGAATCGCCAAATACTGCCAACCACCAACACGGCGACAGAAATCCACGGGAAGACGACCCACAGGAAGGTTTCAAATGCACTCATGATCGAGCCTCCGGTTCACTGGTGGGAAAGGGAAGAGCCTGGCCGACCATCTCCGTAGGCGGGCCGGCGGTAACTAGGGACAGGTAGCGCTCACGAGTTGCCTCATCGAGTTCAGGCAATGTTGCTGTGAGGGCGTCGAGTAGATGCGAATACGGACTCTTGCGATCGTGCAGGGCAGAGCGCAGCACTTCGATGCCATCGCGATGGGTGGCGAGCACTCCGGCAGCGATGCCCTCAGTTTCCTGCGCCGCAGCTTCGAGCACCACGCAAAGGTGATCGGGAAGCTCGTCCCGAGATTGCTCGAAACCACAGGCAGAGAGCATTTCTTTGAAACTGATCAAGGCAGCACCACGCTGGCGGGTATCGCCCGTTGCGTAGTACGACAGATACAAGCTGCAGCGACGACGCTGATCAAAAGTATCCACGTAGTGAGTTTGCAACTCGCGCAGGGAGTGCGACTCGGCAAAGGAAATGAATGCGCCCAGCTGTCCGGTGACGGACTCCGGGAGCTCGCCCAGAGTAGCCGACACCGCTGCAACACGATCTGCGAAGTCCTCGCTTGGATAATCCAGGAGGACAGCGCAGCTCATCCACACCACCCGATGTTGCTCATCGGTCAAGGAGACCGTGGGTGGGGCGTCGGCAAGCTGCTTGGGGCGCCCGAGAAAATTGACAACCATGGTTAATTCCTCGGGAACATTGAGTCAGGACGGGTGCCTGGCTCCCAGCTTGCCAGCGGAACTGTACCGGAGCCTGCAGCGACTTCCGTGGCAGGAACGCCGTGGAACTGGGCAGCGAAGTCGGCGCCGTTGCCCACGTAATCCTCCACTGCGCATCCCATGGCGGCGATGCCGGCAGGGGTTTCGGTGTGCGCGGTTGGGATGACGTAGCGGTCGTCGTACTTGGCGATCGCAAGCAGCTTGTACATCGCTTCCAATTGCTCGCCGGTAAGGCCCACTGCTTCAGCGATTTCCGGTGATGGTTCGCGTCCGGTGCGGACCTCGCGCATGTAAGTACGCATCGCAGCCAGGCGACGCAGCACCTTTTCCACCACGGCGGTGTCGCCTGCGGTGAACAGGGAGGCCATGTACTCGAGCGGGATACGCATCGTGGAGATTGCGGTGTACAGGATGCGGTGGTTTTCGCCATCGTTGCCAGAGGCAGTGACAGCATCGACCACTGGGGACAGTGGAGGGATGTACCACACCATCGGCAGGGTGCGGTACTCCGGGTGAAGTGGCAATGCCAGCTTGTACTCGGAGATCAGCTTCCAGACAGGGGACTGCTGAGCAGCCTCGATCCAGGATTCCGGTATACCCTCGCGTCGGGCGCCTTCGATCACTGCCGGATCGTGTGGATCCAGCATGATCGCGCGCTGTGCTTCGTAGAGGTCGTGCTCGTTTTCCGTGGCAGCGGCCTCGCCGACGCGATCGGCATCGTAGAAGATGACGCCGAGGTAGCGCAGACGGCCGACGCAGGTTTCGGAACAGATGGTTGGCTCGCCAACCTCAAGGCGTGGGTAGCACAAGGTGCACTTTTCGGCCTTGCCAGAAGCGTGGTTGAAGTAGACCTTCTTGTAAGGGCAGCCGGAGACGCACATGCGCCAGCCACGACATGCATCCTGGTCGACCAACACAATGCCGTCTTCCACGCGCTTGTACATCGCACCCGATGGGCAGGAAGACACGCAGGTTGGGTTGAGGCAGTGCTCGCAGATGCGAGGCAGGTAGAACATGAATGCGTTCTCGATCTCAGTCTTGACCTGCTCGTTCATCTTCTGCAGCACGGGATCTTCGTGCATGGTCTCCAGAGAGCCACCGAGGTCGTCATCCCAGTTGGAGGACCACTTGATGGTGTCCATTGGCTTGCCCGAGAGCTGCGAGACCGGACGTGCGGTAGGCACGTGCTTTGCGCCCGCTGGAGTGGACAGGAGCTTGTCGTACTCGTAGGACCATGGCTCGTAGTAGTCGTCCAGATCTGGCATGTCCGGGTTGGCGAAGATGGTGGCGAGCTTCTTCAAGCGTCCACCGGAGCGAGGCTTGAGCTTGCCGTCCTTGGTGCGAACCCAGCCACCCTTGTACTTGTCCTGGTCTTCCCACTGCTTCGGGTAGCCGACACCCGGGCGGGTTTCGACGTTGTTGAACCAGACGTACTCGGTGCCGCCACGGTTGGTCCAGGCCTGCTTGCAGGTGACTGAGCACGTGTGGCAGCCGATGCACTTGTCCAGGTTCATGACCATGGTGATTTGTGCCATGACCTTCATTAGTATTCAACCTCCTGGGAGCGGCGACGCAGGATGGTGACTTCGTCGCGCTGATTGCCGGTCGGGCCGGTGTAGTTAAACGCATAGGCGTGCTGGGCGTAGCCACCAATGAGGTGCGATGGCTTGATCAGGATGCGGGTGAGGGCGTTGTGAATACCACCGCGCTTTCCGGAGGTTTCGGCCACCGGCACACCCACTGTGCGCTCTTGCGCGTGGTGCATGTACACCGTGCCTTCCGGCATGCGGTGAGACACAACTGCGCGGGCGGCGATGACGCCGTTGCGGTTGTAGCCTTCCACCCAGTCGTTGTCCTTCACACCGATCTTCGCAGCGTCTGCAGGGGACATCCACACGGTCTGGCCACCGCGAGACAGTGCCAGCATGTGCAGGTTGTCGAAGTACTGCGAGTGGATCGCCCACTTGTTGTGTGGGGTCAGGTAGCGCACGGCCACCTCTGCGACCCCGTCTGCGCCGGTGCTGGTGGCGCCGATGGCCGACTCACCGTACAGGTGGTGCAGGTCAAGTGGTGGTCGGAAGACTGGCAGAGCCTCGCCGATGTCGCGCATCCAGTCGTGATCTAGGTAGTAGTGCTGGCGACCGGTGAGCGTGTGGAACGGCTTGGAACGCTCGATGTTGATCACGAAGGCGTTGTAGCGGCGACCGCCGTGCTCACTGCCGGACCATTCCGGCGAGGTGATCACCGGGGTTGGGCGGGAGGAGACATCCACGAAGGTTACGCGCTTACCAGCTTCTTCCTCGGACAGGTCCGACAGCTTGGTACCGGTGCGCTGTTCGATGTTCTTGAAGCCTTCCGTGGCCAGGCGACCGTTGGTGGTACCGGACAGACGCAGCACCATCTCGACGGCCTTGACGTCGGTGTCGATGAGCGCGCGGCCCGCCTTATCGACGCCATTAATTTCCTTCAGCTCTTGGATCTCGCGCGTCGGATCGAACTTCACGCCCTTGGTCATCAGGCCAACCTTCTCAGGCAGCGGACCAATCGAGTTGAACTTATCGATCACCGTGGTGTAATCGCGCTCGAACGGAATGATTTTTGGCATGGTCACGCCAGGGATCTTTGGGGTGGACTCCCACGGAGTGACGCTACCCTGTGGCGTTGCCATGGCCTCTGGGGTGTCATGGTTCAGCGGCGCAGTGATGACGTCAGTCTGGGTGCCCAGGTGCGTCTTAGCCATCTGGCTAAAGCGGCCGGCCAGGTCCTGGAACATCTGGAAGTCGCTGCGTGCTTCCCATGGTGGGTTGATCGCCGCATTGAAGGCGTGCACGTATGGGTGCATGTCGGTGGAGGAGATGTCGTTCTTCTCATACCAGGTGGCAGCAGGGAAGATGATGTCCGAGTGCAGCGTGGTGGAGGTGTTGCGGAAGTCCGCGGTGAACATCAGGTCCACCTTGCCTACAGCTGCCTCGTCACGCCAGACCATTTCCTTTGGTCGGCGATCCTCCGGCACTTCCTCGCCCTGGACTGAGTTATCGCAGCCCAGCATGTGGCGGTAGAAGTACTCGGCACCCTTCGCAGAAGAGCCCAGCAGGTTGGTGCGCCAGTTGGCGATGATGCGTGGGAAGTTCTCCGGTGCCGACGGATCTTCCACGGCGAACTTCAGCTCCCCGGATTCGATCTGCTCGACAACGAATTCCTTGATGTCCTTGCCCTGTGCTTTAGCCTGCTCCGCGATCAGCAGCGGGTTACGGTTGAATGTCGGGTAGGACGGCATCCAGCCGCGCCGGGATGCTTCCACCAGGGTGTCGGCAGTGGTCTTGCCGTCGAAGGAACCCTGGGAGAGCGGGGAGGCGATGCGATTTGCTTCGGTGCCGTCGTAACGCCACTGCTCGGTGGT
This sequence comes from Corynebacterium sp. H130, assembly GCF_037572395.1. Classification (NCBI taxonomy): domain Bacteria; kingdom Bacillati; phylum Actinomycetota; class Actinomycetes; order Mycobacteriales; family Corynebacteriaceae; genus Corynebacterium; species Corynebacterium sp. H130. The sequence continues at coordinate 15,146 of NZ_JBBHLA010000004.1, forward strand.
GAGGTACCAGAAGCCGGTGGAGATCATGTGGCGTGGCGGGCGGACCCAGTCGAGGGCGAAGGCGAACTGCTGCCAGCCGGTGATCGGGCGAACCTTTTCCTGGCCGACGTAGTGCGCCCAGCCGCCGCCGTTCACGCCCTGGCAGCCGGTCATGGTGGTCAGCGCGAGGAAGGTGCGGTAGATCGTGTCGGAGTGGTAGAAGTGGTTCGTGCCGGCGCCCATGACGATCATGGAGCGCCCCTCGGTGTCGATCGCATTCTGCGCGAATTCGCGGCCGATGCGGATCGCGGCGTTCGCAGGAACACCGGTGTGCTCTTCCTGCCAGCCAGGGGTGCCTGGGGTGGAAGCATCGGTGTAGTCTGCTGGCCACTCGCCTGGCAGGCCGTCACGGGCCACAGCGTAGCGAGCAAGTAGCACGTCGAAAACGGTGGTGACCAGGTGCTCACCGACGCGTCGACAAGGCACGCCACGCTTCACGACGCCCGCGCCCACCGGACCCGGGTTGTTCTTGTCTGCGGGGAGATCGAAGCGTGGCAAAGAAATCTCGGCAGTTTCGCTGCCGGGCATGCCGTACACGGACATGACCGGATCCACACCATCGAGGTTGAGGTTCCACTTGCCCACGCCCTGCTCACCGTAACGGTCAGCGAGGGTGCCGCCCGGATCCTTGATGGAGCCGTCGGCCTCCATGACCAGTGGTCGGAACTCGGAGTTCTCGGTTTCTTGCAGGTTGCCGCCAACTTCGGCAGCGGTGAGGAACTTTCCTGGTACCCACTGGCCGTCCACCTGCTCCAGCTTGATTAGGAATGGCGAGTCGGTGAAGCGCTTCATGTACTCCATGAAGCGAGGAGTCTGCTGTTCGACGTGGAATTCCTTGAGGATCACGTGCCCCATTGCCAGGGCTAGAGCGCCGTCGGTACCTGGGTGGATGCGCAGCCATTCGTCGGCGAACTTGGTATTGTCCGCGTAGTCAGGGGAGACCGCGACGACCTTCTGGCCGTGGTAGCGGGCTTCCGTCATGAAGTGAGCGTCCGGGGTACGGGTCAGTGGGATGTTAGAGCCCCACATGATCAGGTAGTCGGAGTTGAACCAGTCGGCGGACTCCGGCACGTCGGTCTGGTCGCCGAAGACCTGTGGCGAAGCCATTGGCAGGTCGGCGTACCAGTCGTAGAAGGAGAGCATCGAGGAGCCGATGAGCTCGTAGAAGCGGGAACCGGCGCCATAGGAAATCATGGACATTGCCGGGATCACGGTGAAGCCCGCGATGCGGTCCGGGCCCCACTGCTTCACGGTGTAAACGTGAGCTGCGGCGACCATTTCCATGGCCTCATCCCAGCTGCATCGGACCAGGCCGCCCTTGCCACGGGCCTGCTTGTAGGCCTTGGACTTCTCGGGATCCTCCACCACATCGCGCCATGCCAGCACTGGATCGCCGAGGCGCTTCTTGGCCTCGCGGTAGTAGTCCAGCAAAATGCCGCGAACGTATGGGTAGCGGATGCGGGTTGGGGAGTAGGTGTACCAGGAGAAAGCTGCGCCACGAGGGCAGCCACGTGGCTCGTACTCAGGCATGTGTGGGCCGACCGTTGGGTAGTCAGTTTCCTGGGTCTCCCAGGTGATCACGCCGTCCTTGACGTAGACCTTCCAGGAGCAGGAACCGGTGCAGTTCACGCCGTGGGTGGAACGCACGACCTTGTCGTGGGACCAGCGCTGGCGGTAGAACTTGTCCGCCTCCCGGCCTCCTTGCAGGAAGATTTGGCGGGAGTCGTCGCTTACCTGACCTTTGCGGAGGAACCCGCCGAGGTTGAACAGGGGATTAGTTTGCGTCATTTCATTGCTCCTTGGCTTAGCCTGGGAAAGGTGCGCCTGGGCGGGCGTAGAAGATCCAGGTCAGGGCGGTGGCGAAGGCGAAGAAGCCTGCGCAGCAGTAGTAGAAGAGCTGGGCGTCCATGCTGGACAGGGCGATACCGACGAAGAATGGGCCGAAGGATGCGATCGCCGCGGTCCAACCGATGACGCCACCAGCCTGACGAGGTGGGAGAATCATTGGCATTTGCTTGAAGGTGCCGGCGTTGCCGAGGCCACCGAAGAAGAACATCACGAGCATGGCGCCGAAGTACCACCAGAAGTCATCTGGGCTAGATGGCTTGAGGAAGAAACCAGCGACGATCGTGGAGATGGTCATGCCCACGCCACAGATAAAGGTCCAGATTGCGCCACCGAACTTGTCGCACAGTGGGCCCCAAGCTGCGCGAACCGAGGAGCCGATGAGCGGAGCGAGGAAGGCGTAGGTTGCGCCCTTTGGCAGGTCAGCTGGGTTGTAGGTCTGGGCGAACTGGGAGGCAGCGCCGAAAGTCTTGTTCACCAGCAGCGCGTACTGGGCGGAGAAGCCGGAGAAAGCGCCGAAGGTCATGATGTAGATGATCGTCAGGATCCAGGTGTTCTTGTTGCCGAAGATGTCCAGCTGCTGCTTGAAATTAGCGGTCACCGGCACGTCCTTGAGGAACATGAACGCGAAAACCGAGGCAAGGATTGCCCAAGGGATGAAGAAAAAGGCCACGTTGTGGACCCAAATGTCGGTGTTTCCTGGGGTGCGCTGCGGTGCCACGAATCCGATGCCCAGCAGGGTAAAGCCCATGAGCCACGGTGCCATCAACTGAATGAGGGAAACACCGAAGTTGCCGATACCAGCCTGCAGGCCGAGGGCGGTGCCGGACATGCGCTTAGGGAAGAAGTAGCCGGTGGAAGGCATGTATCCGGAGAAGCAGCCACCACCGATGCCGGTCATGGCAGCGAGGATGAGGAGCCACCAGTATGGGGTTTCCGGGTTGGTTACTGCGAAGCCCCAGCCAGCCATCGGGATGATGAACAGCAGGGAAGTGAATCCGACCATCTTTCTCGTGCCGATGAGTGGAGGCATGAACATGTAGATCAGGCGGATGCAGCCACCCGACAAACCAGGAATCGCGGCGAGCCAATACAGCTGAGATGCGGAGAGATGAAATCCAATTTCATTCAGTTTTGGGGCGATGGCGGAAACCAAAAACCAGACGCAAAAACCGAGAGTGAGAGAGAAGGTGGAGATTGCGAGTGTGCGCCAGGAAATGCTTTTATCCCAACCGTCATCCGTGGTGGTATCCCACCCCTTGATGACGCGGCCAGAAGTATCTAGCGTTGACATGTGGTGACCTTTCGTCAGCTCCAAAGCACACATTTCCGCACCTCGGAGGTGTAAGTATTGTCTCCTAGAGCGTACCGAAAAACCTGAGTTTAGAAAGCGTATTATCTGAACTGTTGGTTGCATTATGATTAACGAAACGCTTTTGTTCCCTAATTAAAAGTATGTGACATATCACTTAAGAAGGGTTTAAAAAGTGGCTAATTTGAATTTAATTTGATCGTAAATAGCAAAAGTGAAGGTAGGAGTAATGATTATGGAAAATGAAATTAAAGGTGTTGTGATCACAATTTCTGATCGCTGCGCCCGGGGCGTCCGCGAGGACAAGTCTGGGCCACTCGCGGTGGAAAAACTCGCTGAATTTAACGTCTCCTGCCCGCCCCCGATCGTGGTTACTGATGACATCCCCGAAATCCAAGGCGCAATCAAGGCAGCACTCGACGACGGAGCCCGCTTCATCTTCACCACGGGCGGCACTGGCGTAACGCCTCGTGACTTCACCCCAGAAGCCACGAAACCATTTCTCTCAGCCGAGCTGCCGGGCATCGCGGAGCAAATCCGGGCCTTTGGACTGCAAAAGACGCCACTGGCAGGGCTCTCTCGCGCGCTCGTGGGCATCACAGAGCGTGGCGAGAACGGGGCATTCCTGGTGAACGCGCCGGGATCAACGGGTGGTGTGAAGGATACAGTGGCCGTCGTCGGGCCACTGATCGAGCATGTACTATCCCAGCTCGTCGGAAGCGATCACATGGCGTGATAGCTCGCTGAGCTGCGCCAAGTCAGCGGGGGAGTCGGCGTCCATGGTCCATGCCGGGACATCGACCGTCCCGCAATCAAGTCCGCGATACATCGCACGCACGGATTTATCCCGCGGGGTATCTAGCGCTGCCACCGCTCGCTCCAACGCTTCTCGACGAATCACAGCTAGCAGTTGCTGGCGCTGCCCGTCGGGTGTCTGTGCCAGCACTGCGTCGTGCTCGCCTAGCTGGTCAGCCAACACCGGAAGCACTCGCGCAGCTAGGGGAGCGTCGCCGCCCACGATGCCCACCAGTTCCGACCTGCACAGTGCCAAAGCAGCCGCGATACCTGCGACTGGGCCGCCGAAAGGCGGGTCCTCGAGTGCACGGCTGATGCCGCTCTCAAGTTCGAGGTCGTCGGGGGCGACGACGATGGGGCGGGCACCAATGGCGTGGGCGTCGGCAAGCAGCCAGTCAATGAGACGGCGACCGTGCAGCAGGCGGGCCAATTTCTGGCCACCGCCCATACGGCTCGCGCGACCGCCACCCAAAATGATGAGGTCAAACACTATTCTGGGCGTACCCAATCGCCGGATCGGCCACCGGACTTAGCGGTGATTCGGCAGTTTTCGATCTTCGCGCTACGGTCGACGCCCTTAACCATGTCGACTACCGCCAGCGCAGCCACCGTCACTGCGGTGAGCGCCTCCATCTCCACGCCCGTGCGGTCAGCGGTACGAACGGTCGCCTCAATCTCGACGGCAGTGTCACCGAATTCGACCTCAACGGCGCAACCATGCACACCGATGATGTGGGCCAGTGGCAACAGCTCCGGGGTCTTCTTCGCAGCAGCGATACCTGCGATGCGTGCGACTGCGGCGACGTCGCCCTTAGGTACCGTCCCGTTCTTGAGGGCTTCGAGTACCTCGGCAGAGCAAGTGACCTGGCCCTTTGCCGTGGCCGTGCGGATCGTTGGCGTCTTTTCGGTGACGTCGACCATGTAAGCGCGGCCGTCATTGTTGAGGTGGGTGAATTTCATTTTTTCTCCTAAATTGCGATTGCCGGGCACAGCTGGCCAGGTTCGAGGGTAATGCCTTCTTCCGGAAGCACCAGCAGCGCGTTGGCGAGGTGCAAGCTGGCCACCAAGTGCGAGCCCAGGCCCTTCTCGTGCACAAACCCAGCTGCCTTATCGACGCGCACCGGCACGTAGCGACGTCGCCCGCCCTTAAACTCAATGCGCTGTGCCACTGGCACGAAGAACTCCGGGTGCTCGGACACCGTGCCCTGCAGCTTCGCGAGAACCGCACGCAGGTGAATCGTTGCGGAAACGAACACACTGACCGGATTGCCGGGAAGGGCCACGAGCTTGGCATCGCCAATGCGCCCGTAACCTTGTGGTTTTCCAGGTTGCTGGTTCACTTTGGCAAACTGCAACTCCGCCTTCCCCGAGGCCGCGAGCTCCTTCACTGGGTCATAAGCGCCAGCCGATACGCCACCAGTTGTCACCACGACGTCGGCTTCCGTTGCCGCCTTAGCGAGCACCTCAGCGAAGTTTCCAGCAACATCGGAAGCGCGGAAAATACCGATGACCTCAGCACCCCAGCCTGGTAGCAAACCCTGCAGCAAGATGGAATTCGAATCTGGAATCTGGCCAGGTTCCAGCGCCTGACCGGGTTCCGCCAGCTCAGAGCCAGTGGATACGATGGCGACTCGCGGGCGACGATACACCTCAACTTCGGCATGACCGATCGAGGCGGCCGTGCTGAGCGCCGTAGCTGTGAGGACAGTACCAGCTTCAATTCCCACCACACCCGGCTGGATATCCTCACCAGCGGGGCGAATGTGCTGTCCAATTGTCACGGGCTCATGGATGGTCACCTGTGGTGGGCACGGGCGGGGGCCAGGCTGAGAATCCGTGTGTTCAACCGGCACGACGCACGTAGCACCCTCCGGGACCGGCGCACCCGTCATGATGCGTGCAGCCTTACCCTCGGGCAACGAAGTGGGGGCGCTGCCAGCAGGAATATCGGTGACAACATCAAAAGATGCACCCGGCGCCACATCAGCGGCAACGTTGAGCGCGAAACCATCCATCGCCGAGTTGGCAAAAGGTGGAACAGCAAGCTTCGCGACGACCGGAACCGCCACCACGCGTCCCAGCGCCGCGCCCAATGGCAGGCGCTCAGTACCGACCGGGACGATGTCCCGGGTAAGAGCTTCCGTATACTCTTCCACAGAAATCAACATGTCTATGTTTTGCCCTTCTACCCGGTGAGGATGCCCTAATGAATGAGATTGTACAGTCCTGGGTCGGAGAAGATCCCGTCGATATGGCAGCGATGCTAGGTGCCGTCAGCCACCCGCGCGCCGGTGCCACCGCGACCTTCATCGGTGTCGTCCGCAACCACGACGGTGGCAGGGACGTGGATTACCTCGACTACTCCGCACACCCAATTGCGAACAGCATCCTGCAGGAACTGGCAGAAAAGATCGCGAAGCGCGACCAAATCCACGGTGTGTTTGTCGCTCACCGAATTGGGCGCCTGCAGATCGGCGACATCGCGCTTGCTGCTGCCGTTTCCGCGGAACACCGCGCCGAGGCATTCGACGCTGTTCGTGACCTGGTGGAAGAAGTGAAAAAGCAGCTTCCAGTGTGGAAGCTGCAGCAGTTCAGCGATGGCGACCAGGAATGGTCGAACCTGCCGTAGAAATCTTTCCCCTAATTGGGCACGAATTCTGGCGTTTCCCCAGGATGGCTTACCCAAGGACGGGAAAGATTTCGGAGGGGAGGAAAAACCTCCCCTATTAGGACAGGTTTTCCGGCAAAACCCCAGGAAGGCTTGCCCAAGGACGGGAAAGATTTCCTAACCGCCGGCGAAAGGTGGCAGCAGTTCCAGCTGCGTCACCTTCGCTTCCACTGAGCGGTCGCGAATGAAGCCCTCTGGCCCAAGCACTGCGCAGAAGTCGGCCAACTTGGAAAGTTGCTCGTTTCCGCTGGTTGCCTGGCTAATGACGTCGGCAATGCTCGCGCCCGCAGGGACAGTGACCACGGTTGAGTCGGTGCCTGCTGCAGCTGCGGCGGCTGCGAAGAACTTGACGGTAATGTCCATATTTTTCTCCTTGAGGGGTTAGCCGCCGATGGCGGACATTCCTCGCTGTGGTTGGAGGAAATCGGGGGAGTCGATGCCGTGACCTGGCAGTTTTCGGGCCATTTCGCCGGCCCAAGCCTCGGCTAATTCCTGGTCGCTAGCTCCGCCTCGCAGCAGTTCACGCAGGTTGAGCTCTCTCCGGGAGAATAGGCAGTTGCGGATCTGGCCGTCGGCGGTGAGTCGGGTGCGGTCGCAGTCGCCACAAAATGGTTTTGTCACAGATGCGATGATGCCGACTTGCCCAACGATAGGGCCGGACTCAGAGGTACGCACGTCCCACACCTTTGCCGGTGAGGATGCTCGCTGCCCAGATGCTGGTGTCAGGTGGTATTTCTCCTCGATGGCGCGCTTGATGTCGGACGCCTTGACCATGATGTTGCGATCCCACACCTGTGGAGGTCCCAGTGGCATCTCCTCGATGAATCGGAGCTGGAAACCGTTTTCCAGGCAGTAGTCGAGGAGGGGAACGATGTCCTCTTCGTTGGTGTTCGGCATGACTACCGTGTTCACCTTGATAGGTCCCAGGCCAGATTTCTTGGCGGCTTGGAGGCCGGTGAGGACGTCGTGCAGGCGGTCGCGACGGGTGAGGGCTGCGAAACGCTCCTGGTCAAGGGAATCTAGCGAAATGTTGATGCGCTTGAGTCCGGCATTCTTTAGGGCGTCGATATGGCGCGCTAGGCTCAATGCGTTGGTGGTGAGCGAAATATCGGGACTCTCGCCGTTATCACAGGTGAGCGCTGAGGTGGCTGCGATGAGCTTTTCTAGGCCTGGACGCAAAAGAGGTTCGCCACCGGTGAAACGCACGGAGCGGATGCCGAGAATCTCCACGCCGATGCGAACGAGGCGTGCGAGCTCGTCCAGGGTGAGGATGCGGGAGTCTTCGATCCATTGCATTCCTTCGGCCGGCATGCAGTAGGTGCAGCGGAGGTTGCACCGATCGGTGACCGATACCCGAAGGTCGCGGGCGACGCGTCCGTATGAATCGGTGAGACGGATCGGCGGTTGTGACATGGGGATTATCCTACGTGTCAGCCCCGTTCAGACGCTAATCTGTATGCATGACCTGCAAATTTGTATTTGTAATTTGCGCCGGTGTAATGTCAAGGAAGCTTTAAGGGGCTATGGCGCAGCTGGTAGCGCACCACACTGGCAGTGTGGGGGTCACGGGTTCGAGTCCCGTTAGCTCCACTTGAATTTAAGGTCCGTCTTCTTTGGAAGGTGGACCTTTTGCTTTACCCCCACTTTATGGCGACAGTGCCCGCGATCTTCCGAAAATGGAAGAATGGCACTATGACTGATAACTCCGCAATCACGTCCCTTGACCGCGCCGCATCATTCGAAAAGCTCAAGTCTGTTAGCCTCGGTCGCCTCGTCGTGCACCGTTCTGATGAGTTCGACATTTTCCCACTGAACTTTGTGGTCGACGGCGAAGATATTTACTTCCGCTCTGCAGAAGGATCGAAGCTGTTTTCCGTTGCCCTTAATAATGAAGTGCTGTTCGAGGCTGACGAAGTGGTCGATGGAAAGGCGTGGTCGGTGGTTGTCCGCGGCGAGGCCAATCTGCTGACTGCTACGGCCGATATCAACTACGCGGATTCGCTGGGATTGAAGCCATGGATTCCGACCCTGAAGTACAACTTCGTCAAGATCACTGCTCGTGAGGTATCGGGTAGGGAATTTGAGCTCGGTGACGAGCCTGAACGCTACTAAGAACCATTTTTCATCGCCCAAATATTAGGTTTTCGCGATACTATGTAGCGGTGACTTTTTTATCGCAGCTATTTACTCGCGTTGGTCGACGTACGGCGGTTGCTGCATCAGTCGCGGTGACTGCATTGGCGTTCCCGCAAGCCTGCTACGGAGGCTCGTCGCTGAGTTCTGATGGGGGAGCTGGGTTCCCAACCCCTCCGCCACCACCTCAGCTGGTGGATTGTCAGGTCTGGCAGGCTGGTGCGACTGCGGTGAACGCGCCGTTTGGGGCGCAGGGGGTCGAGCTGAACAAGTCCTTCACTGCCAATGGGGTGAAGGGAAATTATCACCTTTTTGCTCGTGGCGTTGACTTCTCAAAGCCAGTCCGCGTGGTCGTGCGCTTGCATGGCGATGGTGGCAGGGAATACGACAACCCGGATGGACTCACATCCTGTTTGGCGGACGTAGCAAACCGGCACAATGCAATCTATGTGGTGCCAAAGTCGCCAGATACCGTCGGGTCGATCACGTGGTGGGAGGATATCCCGCGCAATCGAGCTTGGCTGGGAGCATTGTTGCAGCAGGAAATCTACTCTCGCTATGGGCTGAGTGCCACAAACAGCGTGTGGATGGGCTACTCCGGTGGAGCGGAGATGCTGACCTACGGCATCCTGGCACGCTACCCAGAGTGGGTGGGCGAGAGCGCGACAATGATCGGCGGAGGTGGCGCTCCTGCCAACGTTTACAACTCCGCGACGCCGGAGCAGAAGGCATCGGTGCGGCTCGGCTGGGTCACGGGCCTTAACGACGACGGCAGCGATGGATCCTACAATGCCCTGGCGAGCGCTCGAGCTGGCGCCCAATTCTATCGGGGCCAAGGCTTCATGCGTGTTTCAGAGTCCTATCCTGCGAACGTGAACCATTACACCGTTCCACAGCTCCTCGCGCTCGAACAGCAACTAGCGGGCCAGGATGTAAAAATTGGATAACTGCTTAGCTGAAAAATTCATGGGAAGGTTTTAACCTTTAGGCTTTCTTCATAGCCCTCTCCTTTGCTTAAGGAGGGGGCATTTTTGCATGTCAGCTAGAGTATCAACAATGCATGCTCCGTTATTCAATTGCAATATCGCATTTACCTCAGGTTAACCTAAGGAAAAACTCGCTGTTAGTTGTGATGATCCTGAGGAAAGTGGGTAAAGTGCAGCTTGGCAATGGATTGAAATGTATGAAATCATTGCAACTTCCAAATTTGTCATTAACTGACGGAAAGGAATTTGTGCAGTGCAACGGTGCAATGTGTCAGATTTGATACTTGCGACCGGTGTTTTTCTGGATGCATAGTATGTGTCCGTGTGTAATTGATAAGCGTCCATTTAGTTAAGAAAAGTATGAGCATTTAAATCGTTCAACACTTTTACAGGTAAGAAACCCTTAGACTCTGGGAGCCTGTTTGAAGGGACAAGACGTAATGCAAACTGACAGTACTGGTGTGCTCACCCCTGAAGAAGAAGCACAGCGACTTAAAGGGATCGATCATCCCGAACTCGCGATCTACGGTGTGGGCACCGTCCCCGACGAGCGGACGCTAGTAGATATCGTGGAAAAGACCATGGCCTCTCACCCGGATGCCGTGGCGATCGAGGGCGCGAACGGCACGCTCACCTACGCAGAGCTTCGCGCAGCCGTCGCAAAGCAGCATGAGGTGTTGGCCAGCCACGGAATCGGTCTCGGCGACCGCATCGGCATTCGCGTGCCGTCCGGCACCACCGACCTGTACGTGGCAATCTTGGCCACCATCTGCGCAGGTGCAGCATACGTTCCAGTCGACTGGGACGACCCCGACGAGCGTGCGAACACCGTGTGGGAGGAAGCAGACGTCGTCGCGGTTTACGGTGCCGACCTCTCCCTGACCACGCTGCGTGAGCGCGATGAGCGTGCCACACCGGCGCGTCCGACACTCGACCACGATGCCTGGATCATCTTCACCTCCGGATCCACCGGCAAGCCAAAGGGCGTAGCAATCACCCACCGCAGCGCGGCGGCATTGGTGGATGTTGAGGCGGATTTCTACCTGTCTCAAGAGCACCTGCGACCAGGGGACCGCGTCATGGCAGGCTTGTCCGTCGCCTTCGACGCCTCCTGCGAAGAAATGTGGCTGGCCTGGCGTTCCGGCGCCACCCTAGTGGCCGCCCCGCGCGACATCGTTCGTTCTGGCGAGGACCTCGGACGCTGGATTATCGCCGAAAACATCACCGCAGTTTCCACCGTTCCAACACTGGCCTCCCTGTGGCCGGTTGAGGCCCTGGACAAGGTGCGCCTGCTCATCTTTGGCGGCGAAGCCTGCCCGATTGAGCTCATCGAAAAGTACGAACTTCCAGGTCGAGAGGTATGGAACACCTACGGCCCAACCGAAGCAACAGTCATCGCAACCGCTGAACTCCTCACCACTGAGCCACCAGTGCGCATTGGCCGACCAATCGAAGGCTGGGAACTCGTCGTCGTCGACACCGAGGGCAACCCAGTCAAGTGGGGCGAGACCGGCGAGCTGATCATCGGCGGTGTCGGCCTCGGTCGCTACCTCGACGCGGCTAAGGACGCGGAGAAGTACGCGCCGCTGCCGTCGATGGGTTGGGAGCGCGCCTACCGCACCGGCGATCTGGTTCGTGCAGAACAGAAGGGTCTCGTGTTTGCGGGACGTATCGACGACCAAATCAAAATCGGTGGTAAGCGCATGGAACTCGGCGAGGTGGACGCTCACCTCACCGCGATGCCAGGCATTCGCACCGGTGCTGCAGCAGTTCACAAGACGAAGGCCGGGACATCTGTGCTGGTCGGATACCTTGCGCCAGAAGAAGGCGCCACGATCGACCTCGATGAGATCCGCCCGCTGCTGGCCAAGCGCCTTCCTGGTGGCGTGGTCCCAAGCCTGTGCGTCATGGACCAATTGCCGATGAAGACCTCCGGCAAGGTTGACCGCAAGCTGCTGCCGTGGCCACTGCCGTCGACAGGCGACGAAAAGGAAGATGTTCCTGAGCACATGCAGTGGCTCGCCGACCTGTGGCTCGACCAGCTTGGACCGGTTCCGCTCAACCCGGCCTCTAACTTCTTCGAATTGGGCGGCGGCTCAGTGGCAATCGCGCGCCTGGTCACAGCGCTGCGCGAACAGTACCCGGGTGCCGATATCGCAGCCCTGTACGCGCATCCAACGCTGCAGGAGATGTACGACTACGCCACGTCACTAGGCGCCGCAGGAAACAAGCGACGCGAACCGGAACCAATCCCGGCATCCGCTGGCTGGATCCAGGCTCTGACTGTTGCAGCGCTGTACGGTTACAACGCTGCTCGCTACATGGTCGGCATCCTGGCTGTTGTCGCGGCCCTGTATTACTTCTTCTCCGCAGGTTGGGTGCCACGCGTTCCCGTGCTGCCGATCCTGCTGGGCTGGCTGCTGTTGTTCTCCACCCCAGGCCGCATGCTGATCGCGACGGTTTCCATCAGGTTGCTGAACCGCAACTTGAAACCGGGCGAATACCTCCGAGGCGGGGGAGTGCACATGCGAGTGTGGGCAGCTCAGCGCATTTTGGAGCACCTGAAGTTCGACAAGATCTATGGATCTCCAATGGCCAACACCTTGCACCGCGCCCTAGGCGCCAAGGTGGGCAACGACTGCACCCTGCACCACGCACCAAGCGTTACCGGATTGCTCACGATTAGCAACCGAGTCAGCGTCGAAGCAGAGGCGGACCTCAACGGCTATTGGCTTGATGGCGACCGTTTTATTCTCGGCGAAGTAACCCTGGATCAAGGTTCGCGCGTTGGTGAGCGTTGTATCGCCATGCCAGGTGCGCATGTGCGAGAAGGCGCCGAGATTGTCCCAGGTTCTCGCATCACCGGAACCATTCCGGCGAACGAAACCTGGGGTGGTTCACCGATCGTCCGCATGGGCGCAGCTGATGAAGCGTGGCCAGAACAGCGACCTGAGGACATCGATCAGGTGCACGTTTGGTCTCCAATGCGCAACTTCTTCGGCTACCAGGCGGCAGTGCTGTGGCTGACTGTGATGCCGGTGCTGGCGCTTATTCCTGGTGGCATGCTCGTGCTGGGTCCAGTGATCCACAATCAGTGGTACGACCAGGTATTCCCAATTTTCGCCCTGTGGCTGCCGGTCTTCGTACTTTTGACGATCGCAACGTGGCTCAGCCTCGTGATCCTCACTGTTCGCATCGCCTCGGTGTTCGTACGACCTGGCTACTTTGCCTCCCACAGCTCTGTGGGACTGTCGCTCTGGATCATTCACACCTGTCTGCAGCGCACCCTCGTCTCGACGTACTTCATCTACGCATCCTTCTTCACCCCGACGTTCATGCGCATGATGGGCGCCAAGGTGGGACGCAACGTGGAAATCTCCACCATCGAGACCATCCCGCACCTCACTGTGTTCCGTGATGGCAGCTTCATGGCTGACCACGCCCTTATCTCGTCCACCCGCCACAAGAACGGTTGGGTGCATGTCGGTAGCTCGGTGATTGGCGAAAAGAGCTTCGTGGGTAACTCGGCGATCATCGGCCCTGACCGCGATCTTCCCGACGATTCCCTGGTCGCCGTTCTCTCCTCCGTGCCGACGAAGCCGGCCATCGGCACCAGCTGGCTCGGCCGAAGCAGCGAGCCTATCCCGCGCGCCAAAGTTGAGGCAGATGCAGCGGCGACGTACCAGCCACCAATGCACCTGCAGATTGCACGAGTGTGCGTGGAGCTGTGCCGTCTGATCCCTGCGATCATCGCGGGCTACATCGATCTCGCCATCGTGTGGGCGCTGACGTGGATCTACATCGAAGGTGGCATGGGAGTCGAAGGCCTGATCACTGCGGCGATCGCGTCCTACCCGGTTGTCTTCGCTGCCGGCCTCTTCGCAACCCTCCTGCCCGTGGCATTGAAGTGGATTCTGATTGGCCGTTTCAAGGCCGTCAACAAGCCACTGTTCTGCAGCTTTGTCTGGCGCGGCGAGCTTTTCGACGTCTTTTCCGAATCACTCGCGGTCCCGAGCTTCATCCGCATGTGCCTGGGATCCCCAATGTTCAATGCCTGGGCACGTCTGATGGGCGTAAAGATTGGAAAGAACGTGTGGTGTGAAACCTGGTGGCTGCCGGAATTTGACCTGATCACGCTCGAAGACGGCGTGAGCATCAACCGTGGCACCGTGCTGCAAACCCACCTGTTCCACGACCGTGTGATGTCCATGGAAAAGGTCACCTTCAAAGCCGGATCAACCCTGGGACCGAACAGCTTCGTGCTGCCAGGCGCCACCGTTAATGAACGCACGACGGTATTTCCAGGTTCGCTCGTGATGCGTCAGGAGACGCTGCCAGCTGACACCGTGTGGTCTGGCAATCCGGTCCGCCACATTGCTGAAGTTACGGACACCGACAACAGCATGGCCTTTGCAGACATGATTGCGCAGCCAAATTCGAACGCGCCAGCAACAGACGCGGTTTCCGTTTTGAACCTGACCCCGGAAGGAGCGCGCTGGGACAAAGCGAACAGCTAGTTCGCTCCGGCTAAGGAGAAGACAATGACGCATATACAAGAATCAAGCAGTCGCCCACAGCCGGGTCCTCGGCCTCCGCGTCCGATCTGGACGGGTACAGACGAAGATGCACTTGGCAGGGAGTACTCCACCGTCAAGGAGGCCGCAGCGCCGGACGCTGAGGCCCCTGTAGCAAAGGCGGAAGAAAAGCCGGTCAAGGGTAAAAAGCGTGTCGTAGGCATCGACGTCGCCCGTGGCTTTGCTGTGATCGGCATGATTGCAGTTCACACCATGCCCAGCTCCTACAAGAATGGCGAGGCCACGTGGGCCTGGCTGGCGTTTTCCGGCAAGTCTGCGCCGTTGTTCGCGATGCTGGCCGGCATCAGCCTCGCTTTCATGACCGGCGGCCGACGCCCACACGCGGGTATTCAGGGGCGTAGGTCCCGGGTTTCGATCATGGTCCGTGCTGCTGTGCTGTTTATCCTCGGAGCATCCGTTAACTCGCTCACGGATCCCGCACCGGAGAACATTTTGCCGTACTACGGTTTGCTCTTCCTGTTTGCCGTGCCATTCACGGCGGTTCGCGTCCGCTACCTCATCATGAGCGCAATCGGATTTGCAGTACTCGGGCCAGTAGTGATGTACCTGGCGTTGGAATACATGGGTGCGGACTTCCTCCATAACCCAAGCTTTCTCGATTTGATGGATAACCCGGGGCTAGCGTTCGTTACCTTGCTGCTCACCGGTACCTATCCAGCTCTCATTTGGATGAGCTACATCTGCCTGGGCATGGCGCTTGGTCGCATGAAGCTGGCAGAAACGTCGGTGCAGTGGGGAATTCTCGGTTCCGGCATTGCCTTGATTGCAGTTTCCGCAGTGATCTCTGACTTGCTCGTCTGGTGGCTGCCAACGCACGACATCTTGGCAGCGGCAACCAATTCCACGGATGTGGAAGAAATGCTGCTCAACTACTCGGTTTACGGTGGTGGCATGGGCACGCTGCCTACTGATCATCCGCTGTGGCTTGCTGTTAACGGCCCGCACCTGAACACCCCGTTCTCGCAGTCATACAGTGCTGGCTTCGCGCTCGTTGCTGTGGGAGGCCTCTCGCTTCTTGCCGGTCGTGTACCTAAGCTCTTCCATCCGCTTGCCGTCATGGGCACCATGACCCTGACGCTGTATGTTGCGCACTGCGTGGCCCTCGAGCCTTTGTTCACCCAGGACTTTGTGGACATCACCCGCACGCAGGGCTTGATTTTCCAGGTCATCGTCGCAGTGGTCTTTGCGATTGTGTGGAAGAAGTTCTTTACCCAGGGGCCGTTGGAGAAGCCGGTTAGTGAAATCTCCAAGCGCGTTGCAATGGCAGTGATCCCAGGAAAGGACGCAGATCCAGCTGCAGCCCGCAAAGACTACAACCCGCCTCAGTTCAATCCTGAACTGAACAAGGTGTAGTTTCCCAGGCGACCGAGGCAATATGGCCTCGGTCGTTTGCTATTGGGATAGGGGTGAGGGACCAACCCTGCGGGGTGAGCGGTTTCTTGAGCGAACCGATTTCATCGGTTGCTGGGTCGCGCACTAACCCCACTTCAAGGCCTTTGAGCAGGGCTTCCTTGTATGTCCAGGCCTGAGTGACCTTGCGTGGATGAGGGCGTCGACGTCCGGGGAGCCTTGTGCGCAGCCTCCGTTGGTCCGCAGCGTGAAAGACCTTGATCAGCTGTTCGGCCTGGTCTTTCGTTTGTAGCTGCTCAATATCAATCCCAGTTCTTTCACCAACGGTGCTGATACTCAGCGCCATCGCTTCGGTCGTTCGGCTGAGTGAATATCGGCAGGTTCCGTCCACAAGGTATGGAGGGCCGGGTGGTAGCACCATGTCAGTAGGGGAGCAGCCGGTGGCGTCGGCAAGCGCTTGCTTGGTGAGCTCGCGGGAAAGCGTTTTCGCTTCTGCGTACGTGCGCGGGTGTTCGCCGAGATCGTGGAAGAAAATGACGTACACCTGCAGGTGATCAGGCGCGCCGGGGACGTGCTGCAGAAAGCTGGTTAGTTCCGCCACCAGGTGTCCTGCGGAGTGACCGGCAGAGTGCGCTTGTGACGGCCGATGTGCCACAGGTGCTCGAGGCGCTGGGTGGCCTCGGGGGAGACGTCACGAACGCCCTCCACGAAGTCATCGATGTCCGAGTAAGTGACACCGAGTGCTTCCTCGTCAGGAAGCATTGGTTTGTTATCTTCCAGGTCGGCCGTCGGGACCTTTCGCCAGGTGCTGTCAGGGGCGTGCAAATAGCGGAGCAGCTCGGCACCCTGACGCTTGGACAGGCCGAACAGTGGCAGGATGTCGGCGCCACCGTCGCCAAACTTAGTGAAGAAGCCCGTTACGTTTTCGGAGGCGTGATCGGTGCCGATGACAAGCAGCCCTTTTTCGCCAGCGAGGGCGTACTGCGCGATCATCCGCTGGCGAGCCTTGACATTTCCGCGGTTGAAATCGCCCAGATGCTCGTGCCCAAGGGCCTCGGCCACCGCGAGCTCCATGGCGGAGGTGGCATCCTTTATATTCACGGTGACGGCGTGGTCTGGGGCAATGAATTCCATGGCTACATCGGCGTCATGCGCATCGGCCTGAACTCCATGAGGCAAGCGCATGGCCCAGAATTCTGCCTCGTAGCTTTCCGAGCGAAGCTTTTCCACGGCCAGCTGTGCCAGGCGCCCCGCCAGGGTAGAGTCCTGGCCTCCGGAAATGCCCAGCACGAAACCTTTCAGACCCGTGCTGCGCACATAATCCGCGAGGAAAGCCACCCGGTCCCGCACTTCCTGTGCAGGATCGATCTGGGGCTTGGTGTGGAGGGCTGCAACGATCTCAGAACGCAGATGCGACATGACATCCAGCATAGTGAAGTGGCAGTGTGGGTGAAGTGAAAGAAAAGATGAAGACACCGTCCTATGCGCGAGTGGTCGCAGCGATCGCTGCACTGGGGGGTGTGCTGTTTGGCTATGACACCGGCGTCATGTCAGGTGCACTGTTATATATAGGGAACGATTTTGATCTCACCCCAGCGACTGAAGGTGTTGTCACCTCGATGCTGCTTGTCGGCGCGGCTGTGGGGGCGCTCGCTGGTGGCAGGGTAGCGGATGCGATTGGTCGAAAACTGACCCTCATTATTGGTGGCGCGATCTTCGTGCTCGGGTCACTGTTTTGCGCCGTGTCCGGATCGGTGGTGGCACTCGGTGCCTCCCGCACGATGTTGGGCGCTGCTGTGGGCTTGGTGTCGATTGTGGTGCCAATGTACATCTCGGAAATGGTTCCGCCTGCGGTGCGTGGTTCGCTTGTCTCACTGAACACGCTGATGATTGTGGTGGGGCAGTTGCTCGCTTTCCTCACCAATTCTGCGCTGGCTCACACGGGTAACTGGCGACTCATGCTGGGGCTCGCCGCTGTCCCAGGCCTGGTTCTTGCGCTAGGCATGCTGTTCATGACGGACTCTCCGGTGTGGCTCATGCGTCAAGGTAGACGCGACGAGGCGTTGCGGGTGGCCCGCAGGGTGGGGCTGGATGAGGAGCTTGTGGCGTCGAATAGTGCGGATCAGCGTAGCTCGCGCGAGGTGCGGGCCCAGGAGTGGCTCGCCTTGTCGACGCCGTGGGTCCGCAGCACAGTCGTCGTTGCCGTTTTGGTTGGCATCACGCAGCAAATCACTGGTGTGAACGCCATCGTCTACTTTGCGCCCAAGATGATGAACCTGGTGGGCATCTCCACCGAAAATGCTGTGTACACGTCGATTTTGATCGGCTCGGTGAGTGTTGTGTCGTGCTGGGTGGGAATGATGCTCGTGGATCGGGTCGGCCGGCGACGCCTACTCACAATCGGTTTGGTGGGAACCACGTCGTCGCTGATTTTGCTCGCTATTGCTTACAAGTTTGCAGAGACTGATGTGCGAGCTTCGTGGTTCGTCCTCGCCCTCATGGCTCTGTTCATCGCATTCCAACAGGCAGCGGTTTCGCTGACCACCTGGCTGTTGCTCAGCGAGCTCGTGCCCCGAGCTGCGCGCGGCCTGGGCATGGGAATCGCGGGGCTGGGGCTGTGGCTGGCGAACTGGGCGGTGGCCCAAGGGTTCCTGCCTCTTGTCGACGCCGTCGGCGGACCCGCATCCTTCCTGCTCTTCGCACTATTGGGAGCATTGGCCCTTGTCTTTGTGCGTCGGGAAGTGCCAGAAACAACCGGCTTAGAGCTCGATGAAATTGGCGCACTCATGGAGAGTCGATTCTCTCGCTAGTAGTCGCTTTTTGGAGTTTGGGCGCAGGTGGGTTAATATAGTGCTTCGTGTCGTGGCTGGCTGCAGAGCTAGTCGCCGTGAGTCGGTGCAATCCCTGCATCTGACTGTCTATTCGCGCAATAAAAGAAAGGAGCGCCCGAATGAAGGTACGTAAATCCCTTCGGTCGCTGAAGAACAAGCCGGGCGCCCAGGTTGTGCGTCGTCACGGCAAGGTCTTCGTCATCAACAAGAAGGACCCACGCTTCAAGGCTCGCCAGGGCTAATTGTCCCTGAAGGCTTACGCGCCCGCACCGTTTTTCGGTGCGGGCGTTTTGCTTTCTCCGCGAGGGCGATAATCCGAGTTAGATAATGGCCACTTCACTAGTGCTACAGGCCCATTATCTAACTCGGATTATCGCTGTCGCGGGAGTCCATTCGCTCACTATGGACAATCCGGTGCACTTGAAGCGGGACTAGTCCGCCCGTGCCAGGGGTGTGGCTGGAGTGAAGGATGATGTCTGCGTGTGCGTTTTGTAACACTTTGATAACGGAGTCTGTGTGCGAGCTGGGAAAATGCCAGCCGTGTAAGTCGGGGTGGTGACATCGTTGTAATTCGAACCGTTGATAAGGCGCAACATGTAGTGTCTGCAGTCAATGACATCCTGCGAATTCCGTCCATGTAACTACTAGATATAGTATCCGTTGCACTTTTTCGGCACAACGTATAGTGTCTTTACTTGTCATCGGAACACCGAGAGCGCAGGCGCTAGTGCTTCCGATAAGAACAGCAAGAAACAGGAATCTTCGTAGCTCCCAGCGGGCGCCAATCTCTTAAGGATCGATCAACATGGCAATCACCGTGTACAGCAAGCCAGCATGTGTTCAGTGCACCGCAACCAAGAAGGCACTCGACCGCGCAGGTCTCGAATACAACATCGTTGACATCAGCCTCGACGATGAAGCACGTGACTACGTCATGGCTCTCGGTTACCTCCAGGCTCCAGTCGTTGAGGCTAACGGCGAGCACTGGTCCGGTTTCCGCCCAGAGCGCATCCGCAGCCTCGCTGCAGAAGTAGCCTAAGTAATTACGCCCCGTCCCTAAAGATCCACAAGAGACGCAGTGACAATCACGTCGCTGTGAAGATTCCATAGGGGCAAAATAAAATCAGCCGCCCGATCGAGACGACTTCCCGAGTTGGGCGGCCTTTGTTATGTGACACCCCTCGTATGCAAGTGAGAAAAGCATGCTCATCGTCTATTTTTCTTCGGCCACTGGAAACACTCACCGGTTCGTAGAAAAGCTCGGATTGCCGTCCAAACGCATTCCACTGCGGAAAGATGATGAGCCTTTGGTCGTCGATGAGCCCTACGTGCTGGTGTGCCCCACATACGGTGGCGGCGTTTCTATCACGGGGGAGAACTCCCGGCCCGTGCCCGTGCAGGTCATCAGATTTTTGAACAACGAGCACAATCGCAGCCTAATTCGGGCCGTCATTTCTGGCGGAAACTCGAATTTCGGAAGCGACTTTGGGCGGGCAGGCGATGTGATCTCGCAAAAATGCAAGGTGCCATACGTGTATCGATTCGAGCTCATGGGCAACGATGAAGATGTTCGTACGGTCCTGGGCGGGCTCCGTGACAATGCAGAAGAACTAGGACTTTCTCCGAGTACCGACGCTGCGCAGGCAAGCCACGTACTCTAGAGAGCAACAACCACCAAGTCAAAGAGGAAAAGTATCCGTGACCACCACAAATGAATCCATCAAGGATCCAATGGCTGCAGCTGATCAGCTCGACTACCACGCACTCAACGCGCTGCTTAACCTTTATGATAATGACGGCAAGATCCAGTTCGATAAGGATCGCGCTGCCGCTCGTCAGTTCTTCCTGCAGCACGTCAACCAGAACACGGTGTTCTTCCACAATCTGGAGGAAAAGCTTGACTACCTGCTGGAGAACAACTACTACGAGAAGGAAGTGCTGGATCAGTACGACTTCCCGTTTGTGAAGTCCCTGTTCAAGCGCGCATACGCCGTGAAGTTCCGTTTCACTACCTTCCTTGGCGCTTACAAGTACTACACCTCTTACACGCTCAAGACTTTCGACGGAAAGCGCTACCTCGAGCGCTTCGAGGACCGCGTGTGCATGGTGGCTCTCACGCTCGCTGCCGGCGACAAGCAGATGGCAGAGCACCTCGTTGACGAAATTATGGGCGGTCGCTTCCAGCCGGCCACCCCGACCTTCCTCAACTCCGGCAAGGCTCAGCGTGGCGAGCCTGTGTCCTGCTTCCTGCTCCGCATTGAGGACAACATGGAGTCCATTGGTCGCTCCATCAACTCTGCACTGCAGCTGTCCAAGCGCGGTGGCGGCGTGGCGCTGTTGCTTTCCAACCTGCGTGAAGCAGGCGCACCGATCAAGAAGATCCAGAACCAGTCCTCTGGCGTTATCCCAGTGATGAAACTGCTGGAAGATTCCTTCTCCTACGCTAACCAGCTCGGCGCTCGCCAGGGTGCAGGCGCGGTGTACTTGCACGCGCACCACCCAGACATCATGAAGTTCCTGGACACCAAGCGCGAGAATGCGGACGAGAAGATCCGTATTAAGACGCTGTCCCTTGGCGTGGTGATCCCGGACATCACCTTCGAGCTGGCCAAGAAGAACGACGACATGTACCTGTTCTCCCCGTACGACGTTGAGCGCGTCTACGGCAAGCCTTTCGCCGATGTGCCGATCTCTGAGCACTACCACGAGATGGTCGAGGACGGCCGCATCCACAAGACGAAGATCAACGCTCGTACCTTCTTCCAGACCTTGGCGGAGATCCAGTTCGAGTCCGGTTACCCATACATCATGTTTGAGGACACGGTGAACAAGGCGAACCCAATCGCGGGCCGCATCACCCACTCGAACCTGTGCTCCGAGATCCTGCAGATTTCCACCCCGTCCACCTTCAACGCTGATCTGTCTTACAAGGAGATCGGCGAGGACATTTCCTGCAACCTGGGTTCCCTGAACATTGCGCTGACCATGGATTCCCCGGACTTCTCCAAGACCATCGAGACCGCGATCCGTGGCCTTACTGCAGTGTCCGAGCAGACCTCTATCGACTCGGTGCCTTCCATTAAGAAGGGCAACGACGCCGCTCACGCGATTGGCCTCGGCCAGATGAACCTGCATGGGTTCCTGGGGCGCGAGCGCATTCACTATGGCTCTGAAGAGGGCTTGGACTTCACCAACGCGTACTTCGCAGCTGTGCTGTACGAATGCCTCAAGGCATCCCACAAGATTGCTGTGGAGCGTGGCCAGAAGTTCGCTGGTTTCGAAGAGTCTGAGTACGCGTCCGGCGCCTACTTCGATCGTTTCGATCCGGCAGACTTCCAGCCGAAGACCGAGCGCGTGAAGGAGCTGTTCGCAAACTCGACCGTCCACATTCCGACCGCGGAGGAGTGGGCCGAGCTCAAGGCTGCCGTGATGAAGGACGGTATTTTCAACCGCAACCTGCAGGCTGTTCCACCAACGGGTTCGATTTCCTACATCAACCACTCCACGTCCTCGATCCACCCGATCGCCTCCCGCATCGAGATCCGCAAGGAAGGCAAGATCGGTCGCGTCTACTACCCGGCGCCGTTCATGACGAACGACAACCTGGAGTTCTTCGAGGACGCCTACGAGATCGGCTTCGAGAAGATCATCGACACCTACGCCGTCGCCACGAAGTACGTGGACCAGGGCCTGTCCCTGACGCTTTTCTTCAAGGACACCGCCACCACCCGCGACATCAACCGCGCGCAGATCTACGCGTGGCGCAAGGGCATCAAGACGATCTACTACATCCGCCTCCGCCAGACCGCGCTGGAGGGTACGGAAGTTGAGGGTTGCGTCAGCTGCATGCTGTAGCTTGCCGACGAACAGTCGCTAACATTCGTGTGGGTCAGGCTGCGCCCACGCGAATTCGATCATTTCCTTCAAGACAGCCAAATCAACACGGGCAAGCCGGGTGATGTAAATACACCCCTTGCCCGTTTTGTGTGGGCCCAGGCGCTCCAGGAAAGGCTCAAATAGGGAAGCGTCGCAGGTCAAGTACAGTGAAAACCTCGCGCTAGCAGCGGCGAAAGCAATCTTGGCTGCCGTTCCGGAATGCCCGGAAGCGTAGGTGTAATGGTAGGAGCCGAAACCAATGATCTTGCGTCCCCAAACTACCGGCTTTTGACCGCTGACCTCGCTGAAAAGCGAAAGGAGGTATTCGGCGTCCTCCCGCTTGGAATCGGGAAGATCGGCGAATACCTCTTCTGGCTTGGTAGGTGTAGGCACGGTTTGCATGCCTTACAGCCTAGGCTGCGGCGTAGGTTCCTTCGAACTCAAGCAGCTTCTTGCACATCTGCTCGGCGGTCTCGTCGTTGCGCTCGTAGACTGCGCGGGCGAGATCATCGTAGTAATTCAGGAGCTGCTCGGATGGGGTGGTATCGAAACCGCCGGCATCGAAACGTGCCTGAATGACCGCAGTGATCGACGGGACCAGAGCGGTGAACATCTCGTTGTCAGAGCTGGACAGCAGCAGGGAGTGGAACTCGATGTTTGCAGCGAGGAATTCCTGGCTGGCTCCTTGACCCAATTCTCCGAGGTTGCGCATCGTTGCGGCTAGGTCACGGAGACGCTGGCCGTCTCGTTGGCTTGCCGCGATGGCAGCGATGCGTGCGGAACGAGGCGCGATTGCCTCGCGGAGTGCAGTGAGGGAGTCGAGTTGCTCGCCGCGCTGTGCCGGGATATTCAGGCGCCAACGGATGATTTGGGCGCTGAATACGGACCAGCGATCTGCCGGCAGGACAGTGATACCGACACGACGTGAGGAGGACACCATTCCAAGGTGTTCGAGGGCGCGCATGGTTTCGCGCGCAACGGTCCGGGAAATGGAAAACGTTTCGCACAGGGTTTGAAGGGTGAATTTCTCGCCTGGTTGAATTTTCCCGCTTACGATGTCCGAGCCAATGTGATCGAGCACAGACTCCAGCAATGGGGCGTGCGATCGAAGTGGCATGGATGGCATGAAACATTCCTTCGGTTGAGCGATTGTGTCAGCCAAAGCCTCGTGAGCTTTGGTAGTTGAACACATAACGCGTGACAGTGCGCGCCCAGATTAGCATTCCCTTTCGTCCAAACCGTTGAACAATGTCCGATTGGGAAAGGTTGCTCGAATCAGCAACGGGCAGCATCACGCGGATGCAGTGCTTCAAAATCTAATACATTAAATTCTTATGCGCCAACGTCCTTTGTGAATTAAATGCCATTCACCTCCAGTTATCGGAGGTGTGATGAAACCTTGTGCTGAAAAAAATATGCGAGAACTGAACAGGATATGCGCCTGGATGAAATTAGGTGAATGTAAAAGTGGGCATGACTAGGAAATAGCCTGAGCCTGGAATGTGGGAAACGCGCTCAAAATTTTGATGAGATTTCAAATCTTTCTGCCAGTTATAGCGTTCAGCCCCTTAAGGATGATGCTTTCATTAGGGGAATAAAAATCGGAGATTAGTGAATAAAACAATTGGCCAATCGAGCTGATAAGGCATTGGTTGCAAATGGATGAAACTGGACCGCAGTGCTACTTCCTGCCCGTAACGGGGCTATGGTGGATGGGACTGAAGTATGTCACCGCACACTAAGGGGCTTGAACCACAATGACTCTTGAATCGCATGCGCCATCGCATCGTCACGACGAAGAAAACCACCTGCTCTCAGGGCCAATTTCGGCAATTAACTGGAACGAGATTCCAGATGAAAAGGACCAGGAAGTGTGGGACCGTCTGACGGGTAACTTCTGGCTGCCGGAGAAGGTTCCTGTATCCAACGACATCAAGAACTGGGAGATGTTCAACGAGCAGGAACGTTTGGCCACCATGCGTGTGTTCACTGGCCTCACACTGCTGGACACCATTCAGGGCACTGTCGGCGCAGTATCCCTTATTCCTGATGCCATCACTCCTCATGAGGAAGCGGTGCTCACCAACATCGCGTTCATGGAGTCAGTTCATGCCAAGAGCTACTCCAATATCTTCATGACTCTCGCATCGACCGCAGAAATTAACGATGCCTTCCGATGGTCCGAAGAAAATGAATACCTGCAGAACAAGGCAAAGATCATTCTTGACTTCTATGACGGCGAAGATCCGCTGAAGCGCAAGATTGCCTCCACGCTGCTGGAGTCATTCCTCTTCTACTCTGGCTTTTACCTTCCTATGTACTGGTCCTCCCACGGCAAGCTCACAAACACCGCTGACATGATTCGCCTCATCATTCGCGACGAGGCTGTTCATGGCTACTACATTGGTTACAAGTATCAGCGTGGGCTGGAGAAGGTCTCGCAAGAGCGCCGCGACGAGCTGAAGGACCACACTTTTGGTCTGCTGTACGACCTCTACGAGAACGAGATCCAGTACACCGAAGACCTTTACGATGAACTTGGATGGACTGAGGACGTTAAGAAGTTCCTTCGCTACAACGCAAACAAGGCGCTGAACAATCTCGGCTACGAGGGGCTCTTCCCAGCCGATGACACCCGCGTTTCCCCAGCGATCCTTTCAGCGCTTTCGCCAAATGCTGATGAAAACCACGACTTCTTCTCTGGCTCCGGTTCCTCGTATGTCATTGGTAAGGCCGAAGTAACCACGGATGACGACTGGGATTTCTAACAGGAGACCGATGTTGAAAACCCCTCCCACGCCGGGGGAGGGGGAAACTATCCCAAGGTATACCCCCGTCGACATTCTTTAGTTACCGGAAATGGGGCGGGGACGCTAGACTCAACCGGGTAACCGGTCTATTGATCGGGTAGGTTCGTTATGCCTCAAACCTAAATTTGGGACATAATCAAGAAAGATTCTGTGAGGGCAGGGTCTTTCGCTTAGTCAGGAGGAACTAATGACCGCTGTAGCGCCTAAGGTCGACCCTTCGGTCGTACCCGCCAGGCCTGCACCAACAGGCAATTCCCGCAAGGGTTCTTTTGCCTGGAAGATGCTGACCACCACCGACCACAAGCAGCTGGGCATCATGTACATCATCATGTCCTTCAGCTTCTTCTTCCTCGGTGGCTTGATGGCTTTGCTTATCCGTGCTGAGCTGTTCTCCCCAGGACTCCAGTTCCTGTCTAACGAGCAGTTCAACCAGCTGTTCACCATGCACGGCACCGTCATGCTGCTGCTGTACGGCACCCCAATCGTGTGGGGCTTTGCTAACTACATCCTTCCGCTGCAGATCGGCGCTCCAGACGTTGCCTTCCCACGTCTGAACGCTTTCGGCTTCTGGCTCACCACCATCGGTGGCGTGGCTATGCTTTCCGGCTTCCTGACCCCAGGTGGTGCTGCAGACTTCGGCTGGACCATGTACTCCCCACTGTCTGACGCAATTCACTCTCCAGGCATCGGCTCTGACATGTGGATCGTCGGCGTTGGCGCCGGTGGCGTTGGTACCATCGCTTCCGCCATCAACATGGTGACCACCATTCTGTGTCTGCGTGCTCCAGGTATGACCATGTTCCGCATGTCCATCTTCACCTGGAACATCTTCGTTACCTCCATCCTGGCTCTGCTGATCTTCCCAGTGCTGACCGCTGCAGCTCTCGGCGTTCTCTACGACCGTAAGCTCGGTGGACACCTCTTCGATCCAGGCAACGGTGGCTCCATCATGTGGCAGCACCTCTTCTGGTTCTTCGGCCACCCAGAGGTTTACGTCCTGGCACTGCCATTCTTCGGTATCATCTCCGAAATTGTCCCAGTGTTTTCTCGTAAGCCAATGTTCGGCTACGTCGGTCTGATCTTCGCAACGCTGTCCATCGCAGCGCTGTCCATGGCCGTGTGGGCACACCACATGTTCGTCACTGGTGCGATCCTGCTGCCATTCTTCTCCTTCATGACCTTCCTGATCTCCGTGCCAACCGGCGTGAAGTTCTTCAACTGGGTCGGCACCATGTGGAAGGGCCACATCTCCTGGGAGACCCCAATGGTTTGGACCATGGGCTTCCTCGTTACCTTCCTCTTCGGCGGTCTCACCGGCATCATGCTGGCATCCCCACCACTGGACTTCCACATCTCTGACACCTACTTCGTGGTTGCTCACTTCCACTACACTCTGTTCGGCACCATCGTGTTCGCATCCTGTGCAGGCGTGTACTTCTGGTTCCCTAAGATGACCGGTCGCATGCTGGACGAGAAGCTTGGTATGTGGCACTTCTGGCTCTCCTTCTTCGGTTTCCACGGCACCTTCCTGGTTCAGCACTGGCTGGGCAACATGGGTATGCCACGTCGTTACGCTGACTACCTGGATACCGACGGCTTCACCCTCCTGAACCAGATCTCCACCGTGTCTGCTTTCATCCTGGGCCTGTCCGTTCTGCCATTCATCTGGAACGTCTTCAAGTCCTGGCGCTACGGCGAGATCGTCACGGTCGACGATCCATGGGGTTACGGCAACTCCCTCGAGTGGGCAACGTCGTGCCCACCTCCACGCCACAACTTCACCTCCATGCCTCGCATCCGCTCCGAGCGCCCAGCGTTCGAGCTGCACTACCCTCACATGGTTGAGCGTATGCGCGCAGAGGCACACGCTGGTCGCCACTAAGCACCACGCCCTCACTTAAACCACAAGCACCCCCATTCGGCTCTAAGCCGGTGGGGGTGCTTCATTTGTGCTCCTAGTGTCCGCTGGGGACAATAGTGCACATGACGTCCTGCGAACCATTCAACGCACTACTCCCGGAGCTCGTTCCAGTTCTCATCACCATCTCCGGCGAAGACCAAGCTGGGCTGTCAGCTTCCGTGTTCCGCGTCCTCGCCGCACACGAGGCGCAGCTCGTCGACATCGAACAATCAGTATTCCGAGGGCGCGTATCACTTGCAGCCTTCGTAGGACTGAAGGAGGGGCGCGTCGCCAAGGTCGAGGAAGGCTTGCGTGAGACGCTCAAAGTGCGAGGTGCACGCGTGGGCGTCGAGAAGCTAACCGCCATCCCGGAGCCTCGGCACCATTCCACCCACGTCATCGCACTGCTCGGAGCGACAGTTACTGCCGAGCATGTCCACCGCGTTGGCCAAACCTTGGCTGACTACGGGGCAAACATTGAGGCCTACCGGGGGCTAACTGACTACCCAATCACCGCGATTGAGCTTGACGTCTCGGTGTCGAACCCACATCCTGGTGGTGGAGTCCCACTGCGCCGTGCGCTTGCCCAGGTCTCACATGACTTAGGCATCGATATTGCCATTGACCGTGCAGGGCTGGAGCGACGCGCAAAGCGACTCATCTGTTTCGACTGCGACTCCACGCTGATCACGCAGGAAGTCATTGAGATGCTCGCTGCTTATGCCGGTAAGGAAGCGGAAGTCGCCGCAGTTACAGAGCGGGCAATGCGAGGTGAACTTGATTTTGAGGAATCGCTCCGCGAGCGCGTCGCCACCCTGGCAGGCTTGGATGAGAGCGTGATCCGGAATGTGGCCAAGGACCTGCAGCTCACCCCTGGTGTGCGTACCACGCTGAAGGCATTGCAGAAGCTTGGTTTCAAGACGGCTGTTGTTTCTGGTGGCTTCATTCAGGTTCTGGAAGATCTTGCTGCGGAGCTTGAGCTCGATTATGTGCGTGCAAATACGCTTGAGATCGTGGACGGAAAACTCACCGGTCGCGTAATCGGTAAGGTGGTTGATCGTAAGGCAAAGGAAGATTTCTTGCGAGAATTTGCGGCGGATTCCGGCCTGGACATGCGAAACACAGTGGCGGTCGGCGACGGCGCCAACGACATCGACATGATCTCGGCCGCGGGCCTCGGCATCGCATTCAACGCTAAGCCAGCGCTCCGAAACGTTGCAGATACCTCCGTGAATTCTCCGTTTATGGACGAGATTCTGTACATGTTGGGATTGAACAAGCTTGATGTTGAACGAGCAGTTCACTGAGGAATTCGCAGTAGCGCACACCCGCCTCAAGAAAGTCTTCGATCCGGGACGGGGCGGTGAGAACCCCGAGGATCCAATAACGGTGCAGGCCATGCCGATCGTCTTGGAGATCCCCAAAAGCACCCTGCCACAGCGTACCGAACTGCTGGAAGCTGCAGCTAGGGCGGTGGCCGCCACCTGCCTCGATCCTCGGGCAGGCCAAGACACCGCCTATGCCGAGGCGCTGGGTTCCTGGTACGGCGCGCGGATTCGTAAGGTGGCCCGGCGTGCACGTAATGCGGCATGGGAGCGCGTGCAAACTCTCCCCGGCGTGACGGTGGAGCAGGGAAGTGCCCGCGCTCGGGCTTTTGTGCCTTCCCCTGTTCATTTGACTGATCCACTGATCGGCAAGCTGCAAATCGGCGGGACTGATCTGCCAATTGACGAGCCGGGGGAGGTGGTTCCAGAAATACCGCTGATCGGGGTGGATGAGTCCCTAGGGATGAGCGTCGGCAAGGCTGCAGCCCAGGTGGGGCACGCATCCATGCTGCTCGCTGCGCACATGCCGCTCGACTGGTGCCATAGGTGGGCCGAGCACGGTTTCGTGCTGCAAGTTCGTCATCTGGCCGCCGATGACTTCAGCGAATGGTCCGGAAGGGCGTCCGCTGTCCCGGTTCGCGATGCCGGTTACACCGAGGTCGCCCCCGGATCGATGACGGTGTTCGCCGATGCGAACGGGTTCTAAACGATGAGTAAGGGATGGGTTCCAGATCAACACGGCGCGTGGGTCATGGTCACCGTGCCACTGCTCCTCGGAGTGTGGCTAGCTGGGCCACAACTGCTTCATCTTCCGCTCGCGATCGCCTGGTACGCGGGTTACTTCGCCTTCTTCGACGTGAGTTGGTGGCTTCGCGCCCGTGGCAAGCGCAAGCGGGACTACATTCCTGCGCTGGCTACCTACGGAAGCTTGTGCGCATTGGCGGCGATCGTGGTTATTGTGGCGCAGCCCCGCGTGCTGTGGTGGGCTGCGGTGTTCGGCCCGCTCATCGCCATCGCGGTCTACGAGGCTTATCGACGCCGCCCTCGCTCGCTTGCTTCCGGCATTTCCACTGTGTTGGCATCTGCTGCCATGACATCGCTGGCGAGCTTTGTGTTGGGAACGCCAATGACAGAGTTAACGCTGCGCGCAACGGCGCTGCTGGCGCTGTACTTTGTCGGCACCATTTTCTACGTGAAGTCGCTCATTAGGGAGCGTCGAAATCCGAAGTTCAGCCAGCTTTCCGCGCTGGTGCACGCTGTTTTCTGCGCTTGTGCGTTTTGTCTTTCCCCATGGGCCGGTCTGGTGTTTGTGGCGTTGACAGTGCGGGCCTGGCTGATGCCATGGTTGGGGCGAAAACGAGACAAGCCATGGACCCCAAAGTTCGTGGGAATGACCGAAATGCTGTCCACTGCGCTTGTTGTTGTGACAGCTGTGATCTAAGTCAATTACAGATACAATGAGATTGTCATATTTAATCCAGGAATAAGGGCGTGAGCGAGCGATGACGTACGGGCAGGATCCATCAGCTTTTGATGCTGGCTATCACCAGAATTATGGCAACTATGCAAATGCTGCACCGGGGCCTCAACCTCTTCCACCTGGAAAGTTCGATGCTATTCGCTCCCTGGAACAAGGCTGGCGGATCTTTGCTGAAAAACCCGGAGGCTGGATTGGCTCGGCGGCGGTTTACATGGGTATCTTCTTCGTCGGCTATTTGGCCAGCTACTTTTCGCTGATCTTCATCTTTACGAGCAGGATTGACGAAGAAACCGGCGAGTTCGACGGCAGCAATATGTCGTGGGGAATCATCGCCGCACTCGCAGCGGTGCTGGTCATCTCGATCATCGCCGCTCTGATATGGGAGTTAGTTACGGTCCGTGAGGCCGTGTATGCGGTCGGCGGGAAGAAGCCTGAATTCAAGGACTTCTTTACCTTCCGCAGGTGTGGCGTGCTGTTCCTGATGCTCATCGTGGTCGGTCTGCTGGCTACTTTGGGTATGTTTGCGCTCATCATCGGCATGTTTGTTGTGGCCTTCTTCTTTATGTTTGCCATGTTTGCCATCGTGTTCGAGGACATGAGCATCGGCAGCGCTTTGAAGACTTCCTACACTGTGGCAAAGGAAAACGTCGGGCAAACGCTGCTGTTGTGGTTGCTGACATCCATCATTAATGGCATTGGTGGTTCGTTTATCTTTGGTGTGCTGCTCACGGGGCCACTGTGCTACATCGCGATCGCGCACGCCTACATGACTGCTACAGGACGACCGGTAAGTGAGCGCAGGGCGCGCAGTTAGCGCGGAACACTCGTAACAGGCGATCACCGTTGGTGATCGCCTTTTCTTGCGCCCCGATATTGATAGATCAACAGTATGGATAAATATACTTTTCCCATGCGAACGAGGGCCCAGTTAGGTACTCTGTCAAGGTCCAATGTTCATGTTAGAAAGGCACAAAAGTCGTGACTAACCCGTTTGGTTCGCCGGGGCAATACCCGCAAGGCGATCAAAATGCCTACCAACAAAACCCGTATGGGCAGCCACAGAATCAGGGATACCAACAGGGCTACCAGCAGCAGGGCTACCAGCAGTTCCAGCCACAGAATCCTTATGCCTTTGACGCCATGAACTCCATGACCCAGGGCTGGCGGGTTTTCAAGGAAAATCCAATGCCGTGGATCGTTGGCGCGCTGGTGTGGGGCGGAATTGGATTTGTCATCTTTATCATCGGTTACATTCCGCTGATTATGGCTCTTGTTGAATCTTCCCAAACGTACAGCGATGAATTCCCACTTGGGGCGTTCATGATTTTCATGATGTTCGCGCTCGTCGCAGTTGCGGCATGGTCGGTTGGTTACGCGGTCATGTCCAAGGTTTCCGTGAAGGCTGTCGCTGGTTCTCCGGTGACGGTGGGGGACTTCTTCCAATTCCAGG
The DNA here is from genome assembly GCF_037572395.1 of Corynebacterium sp. H130. NCBI lineage: Bacteria > Bacillati > Actinomycetota > Actinomycetes > Mycobacteriales > Corynebacteriaceae > Corynebacterium > Corynebacterium sp. H130. The sequence continues at coordinate 46,541 of NZ_JBBHLA010000004.1, forward strand.
GAGTGGGCAAGGTCATTGGCGTTGCAATTCTGGTGCAGCTTGTCGTCCAAGTAGGTAACTTCTTCCTAGTTGCCGGCATCGTGGCGAGCTTCCTGTTCTACTTCGCGATTGTTGCTGCAGCCGCTCGCCCAAACGACGACATCATGGCTGCTTTCAAGATTTCTTTTGAAATCGCCACCAAGAACTTCGTGCAGACGCTGTTGCTGATGATTCTGGCTTCGATCGTCATGATGGTCGGTAGCTTCGTCCTGCTTATCGGCATGGTCGCTGCGTTCCCGGTGATGATCATTGGCCTAACGCACGCATTCCAAACTGCTACTAAGGGACCAGTCCAGAACCGTGCACAGTAACGCGCCCCAGCGCCCTTTTGAAGCGGCGATCCAAATGGTTTCTCGCAATGCGGCGTCCGTTGTTTCGGCTACCGCATTGTGGGGTCTTGCTTACATAGTGCTATTCGCGGCCTACTTTGGTCTGCTGTTCTACTTAGATGAAGTTGCGCAGCTTTCCCAAAGCGAGCTCAACAAGGTCGCCCCCTTCGCGGTCGGCGCCTTGGTGCTGGGGATCGCGCTCATCTCTACCGCGTACCTGGGTATTTTCCATGCTCGAGCAGCGGAAATGTTGGATGGTAGGCCTGTTACTTTTGCAGGTTGTTTCAACCCACGGGGCGCATGTGCTCCAGCCTGCGCGTACCTGATCTCCAAATCTCTCGCGCTTGGGCCATTTTTTGCGTTTGGCATTTACTCCGGCGTGAAGCAGGTGGAACCAAGCTTGACCTGGGCAATAGCAGCTATGGTCGTGACGCTGTGGACGCTCATCGTCGCTTACCTGACGATGTTTGCCACCGCTGCCGCTACCTCTCGCGGAGTTGCCGGTGGCTTCACGGCGTCCCTCGCCCTCACGACCACCCGGGCAGGGGAGACCTGGAAAACCATTGGCGTCGTTTTCCTCACACGCTTGGTGGAGAACGTCATTTTGGTCCTGGCCTACCTGCTAACCGCGCCCTTCCTATCCTTCGCCATGGTGGCGAAGTTTAGGCAGCTCACGGCGCAGAATCTTCCCGGCAGCGGAACGGGGAATCGCCTCTACTAGGTGCACAGCCCGGACTTTTTCAAAGCCGGGCACCCTAGCTGCCACGAATCCCATGACCTCGGCTGGGGAAACATTTCCCACCACATAGGCCTCCGGCTGTTCCTCGCCCAGCTCGTCGATGCCGCGCGTCACCGCAGCATCGCGTACGCCTGGCATCTCCATGATGAGCTGCTCCAACTTCACCGGCGACACCTGAAAACCGTGGTACTTGATCATGTCTTTCAGACGATCGACCACGGTAAACGAGCCGTCCGGATTCTCCCGCACCATATCGCCGGTGCGCACCCAGCCGTCGACAAGCGTGCGGGCGGTGGCGGCCGGGTCACCGAGGTAGCCCTGCATCGTCTGCGGCCCACGCACCCACATTTCGCCCTCGGTTGCGGGGTCGAGCGTTTCGGGGTCGCGCACGCTTATCGACGTCCCAGGCAGCGGATGCCCGATCGAGGCAATATCCGTGCCGTCTTTCCACGCTAGGTGAGTAACCGGCGCGGTCTCCGTGAGGCCGAAACCTTGCCTGACCTTCACGTTCAATCGGTCTTGGACTCGGATTGCCAGGGCCGGGTCGAGTGGTGCGGCCCCGGAAATGATGGTGTGAAGTGCGTGGAAGTCAGCCGGTTGCACTGCAGGGGAATCGGCGAGTAACCGCGCGAGAGGCGGTGCGATGAACGTGAGTCCGACCTGTTCCTCGGGGTGGACCGAGATGAATCGTCCGGCTTCAAAGTTTTCCGCCACGATGCGTGCCCGCAGGTAAAGCGGGACGTTGAGTAGAGCGGTGAGTCCGTAGATGTGGCTGAAGGGGAGCATCGACAGGCAAGTTTCCCCAGCCGTCAGCGGTAGCACTTCGGCGAACTGTGTCACGTTCGATGCTAGCGCACGGTGGGGCAGCATCACGGCCTTCGGTGTTCCGGTGGTGCCCGAAGAAAACGGCAAACACGCGAGCTGTTCCGGCTCGATGTCAGGCGATGGGGACACCAGCGAGCCACGAGGTTTCATCCACATGGAGAGGTTTTCCTCGGTGATCAGGAGCTTGGCGCCCACAACAGTGAGCAGTCCGGACAGCTCCTCGCCCTTCACATGCAGTGGCAGCGGGGTAGCAACCGCGCCGATCTTCAGCACTGCGTGGAAGCAGGCCGCGAAATCGATGCCATTGCCTAGTTGGATGCCCACCACGTGGCGAGGTCCGATGCCGTGGCTTGAGAGCTGCGCCGCGATGTCGTCGATAAGCTCGGCCAGCGCAGGGTAGGTGATGCGTCGCTCGCCGGTGATCATGGCGGTGGTCTCAGGTAGATTGCCACCGAAAATAGTTGAGTAAAGGTCGCTCACTGTGCCACCAGTCGCTTGAGAGCTGCCTTTGCGGTAGCTGAATCCGTCGTCTCCCAGAACCGTGGCATGGATCGGCGGAGGAAAGATCCGTATCGTTTGGTCACTAGTCGATTATCCAGCACTGCAACTACGCCTCGGTCGGTGACATGGCGGAGCAATCGCCCCGCGCCCTGGGCCATGAGCAAAGCAGCATGCGTGGCCGCCACCTCCATGAAACCATTGCGTCCCTCAGCGTCTGCCGCTTCTTTTCGGGCCTGCAACAGTGGATCATCCGGGCGCGGGAACGGGATGCGGTCAATGATGACGAGCGAACACGCACTGCCCGGAACGTCCACGCCCTGCCACAGCGTGAGCGTGCCGAACAAACAGGAGTTCTCGTCGGCTGCAAACTTTGCGACGAGCGCGCCAGTTGAATCCTCACCCTGGCAGTAGACATCGAATGGCAAACGCTTTCGCATCTGCTCGGTCACCTGCTCGGCCGCGCGCCGGGAGGAGAACAACCCCAGCGTTCGGCCACCCGCAGCCATGATGAGCTCGTAAATCTCGTCCATCGTTTCCTGGGTGACACCGTCGCGACCTGGATCAGGAAGGTGCTGCGCCGTGTACAAAATGCCCGACTTTGCAGGATCAAACGGAGTACCAGCATCGAGGCTGTCCCAGGTTCCCTTGGCCAGGCCCCAGCTGGCAGCCATGGCATCAAAATTGCCACCGATTGTCAGCGTTGCCGAGGCGAGAATCACGGTGTTTTCCGCGAACAACCTGCTGTGGAGCAAACCTGCCACGGAGAGGGGAGCGACGCGCAAGATATTGCCACGGCGCCCCTCTTTGCTCAGCCACACCACGTCGGTGTGTTGGGCTGGATCAGACTGGGCAAACACTTCCAGAATGCGGATGATGGCGTCGTGAATGTCAGTCAGGTGATTAGCAAGTGACTGGCGTTCGGCGTAGCGCTCCGGCTGATTCGAGGCCTCGCCATCCGGCGCACGAGAAATCGTTTCGCGGAGGGACCACAGTGCATCCTTCAGAGCAATCAACGTGTGCTGAGCGGGCTCAGGCATCGATTTCCAGCGGCCTTCTGGAGCGATGTCGAAGACGTCGTCAAGCTCCTTGGCTAGCTCGGTAACCTTTTCCTCGCGCCCCTCGGCACCCAACTTCCCGGCGCGCTTGGCAGTGAGGTTGAGGGAGGCGACCGATATTTCGTTGCTGGCCACCGCGGTGATGCGGCCGTCGAGCTCGTGGGCTTCGTCGATGATGACGATGTCGTGTTCCGGCAGGATATTGATGTCCGCGAGCGCGTCGATCGCGAGCAGCGCGTGGTTAGTCACGATGACATCCACGTCTTTGGTTGCTTGCCGGGCCTTTTCCGCGAAGCAGTCTTCGCCATGCGGGCAGCGGGGCGCGCCCAAACATTCACGCGCTGAGACGCTGAGTTGGCGCCATGCCAGGTCGGGTACGCCGGGTTCGAGGTGGTCTCGGTCGCCGGTTTCCGTCTCCCCGGCCCAATCGTGCAGTCGCTTGATGTGGGCTCCGAGCCACGACAGGTCTTCTTCCTCGATGAGGGCCTGGTCATCCAATGCCGCTGACTGCGCCACCTTATTCAGACAGAGGTAGTTTTGGCGACCCTTCATGATGGCGAACGTGGGTTTCTTAGCCAACAGCGGTTCCAGCGCCTCGGCAAGCCGTGGCAGGTCTCGCTCGACGAGCTGCCTTTGCAGCGCAATCGTTGCCGTTGACACCACCACGGTGGAGCCCGTTTCCTGCGCGTGCCGAATGGCAGGGACCAGGTAGGCCAGCGACTTACCGGTGCCCGTGCCGGCTTGCACCGCGAGGTGCCGCTCCTGCTCCATCGCGCGAGTAACGGCGTCAGCCATCGCTGCTTGGCCTTCTCGACGCGTTCCGCCTAGCGCCGCCACCGCGGCAGCAAGCAATTCACCAGTTGAGGGCGCAGAAGTGTCAGACATTGGGTCTTTCTCTTTAAAAGGCGGCTGGAAGCTTCCCATTCACTTTAGCTTTAAGCGGTCCGTAGTGGTGCCTTGCTTTTGTTGCGTAGGGAAATGCAAAAGGCCGACCCCACATGTCGTGGGAGTCGGCCGTTTTGCGTTGGTGGTTAAGCCATGTCGGTTGCGCCGTCCATGGAGCCTGCACCGGTGTTCATGTCGATGTCGATGGTTGGGGCGAGGTCAGAGGTGACATCCTGGTAGGAGTCGTAGACCAGGTCGTCGTTGGTGTCGAAGCCCTGGACGTCTGCGTAGCCGTCGAAGTCCTCGTCAGCGAGCAGGGTGTCGGTCATGCCGTCGTGGTCGGTGTCGGTGTGCTGCTCGTCGATGCGACCGTCGTAGTTGCCGTCGACGTAGACGGTGTCGGTTGTGCCGTCAGCGTTGGAGTCGTACTCGATGACGTCAGCCTTGCCGTCAGCGTTGGTGTCGGAGATGAGGGAGTCGTTGTAGCCGTCGCCGTCCAGGTCGATCACGTTGCCACCAGCGGTGTTGGTTGCTGCAGCTGGAGCGTTCTCGGTGCTTGGGGCTGCTGCTGCAGGTGCCTCGGAGGCTGGTGCCTCTGGAGCTGGAGCTGGAGCTGCGGCTGGTGCGCCGGTGCCGCCAGCAGCAACATCGTTGACGTTGTCGCCGAGCAGGTTGCCGAGGGCTTCCTGAGCTGGGGTCATGGTGTCGCCGGAGGTGTAGTCAGCGGTGCCGTCAGCGTTGGTGTCGTGGTGGTAGACACCACCGGTGCCGTCAGCGTGGTCGGTGTGAACGCTGTCTACCTTGCCGTCGCCATCGCGGTCGTAGGCGCGAACATCGTGGTAGCCGTCGCCATCGGTGTCGATGCGGACGCCGTCGATCTTGCCGTCGTTGTCCTGGTCAATTGCTTCGCGGTTGCCGCCAGCTGCCGCTGGAGCGTCAGCTGCTGGAGCCTCAGGAGCTGGTGCCTCGGAAGCTGGTGCTTCCTGAGCAGGTGCCTCGGAAGCTGCAGCGTTAGGAGCAGCTGCTGCACCCGCGCCTGCACCTGCAGCGCCGGCGCCGGCTGCTGCGGATGGAGCTACGTCGGAAGCCTGTGGCTCGGAGTTGCCACCGAGGCCCTTTTCAAAGGCCTGCTTGCCGAGGTTCTCCTGGATACCGGACATCTGGCCCTGGCCGTTGGTGCTGTCGATGATGCCGTCTTCGTTGTGATCGTACTGGTCAACGTCGGTCTTGCCGTCGCCGTCGGTGTCGTAGGACACTGCGTCGACCTTGCCGTCTTCGTTGAAGTCGCGGATCTTGGTGTCGGTGACGCCGTCGCCATCGGTGTCGATCTCGATCTTGTCGACGCGGTTGTTGTCGTCGATGTCTTCTACGTGGGTGTCGATCAGACCGTCGTTGTTAGCGTCCACGGAGACTCGGTCCATGGAGCCGTCCTTGTCGTTGTCAACCATGACGGTGTCGGTGATGCCGTCCTTGTCGAAGTCCATGTCCATGCGGTCGACGCGGCCGTCTTCGTTGGAGTCGGTAACGGTGCCGTCTACGCGACCATCGTTGTCCATGTCCACCTGGAAGGTGTCCTGCTTGCCGTCGAAGTCTGCGTCCTGTGCGCCGAGGATGTCAGCGTAAGCCTTGTTGCCGTTAGCGTCGGTGTACTCGAACTTGTTTGGAACACCGTTCTCGGTGTTGGACTCTGCAGCGTTCTTGTTGTAATCAGACATTGGTTTTACCTTTCTGTGTTGATGGTCATTGCCATCGGTGTTGGGATTAGTATCGTTCAGGACTTCGTTTCTGTCCTGTCGTTTATGGAATGCAGCAACTCTCGAATATGTTCCGCGGGGGTAGATAATGCGTATTATTTCCTGAATTACGGGCTATAAAACGTGCGTTGAACGTGTATTTCAGCAACAATGTAGGAATCGCCCGAACGGGGGTACTTCCTTCCGGGAGTACCACATTTGATACGTAGGATAAGTGAACTTAGAGTGACTGCACCGGTAAATCAGACCAGGCAGCGTGGGCCGAAGGAATCTGTGGTCCGAGCTGCTGAAATCGCGCGCAAGTACGGACGTACGGGCCCAGCTGATCATGCAGTGACCCTCATGGATGCGAAATTTCGTGCGGGCACCGTCGTCGTTGTTGGTGAGATCAAGCGAGGAAAATCCTCTCTCGTTAATGCGTTGGTGGGGCAGCGGAACCTGCTTCCGGTCGACGTTTTGATGTGTACCTCCGCCCCCATCCGTGTACTTGCCCGCACGGAATGGGAAGACGAGCCACGCTGCCAACTGGTTCGTGGCGATCACAAAGATGATATTCCGGTCGCTGACCTGCCGAAGTGGGTGACGCACCAGTCGATCCAGCAGATTGATAGCGCTGAATCGACTGAAGAGGCAGCCAAGCTACTGCCAACCGCCGCGGAAATCACCGTTGGGTTTGGCGGGCTGGGCAACGTCACCGTCATTGACACCCCAGGTGTGGGCGGCCTCGACGAGCACGCGATCACCGCGGCTCTCACTGAGGCTCGCCAGGCTGGCGTGCTGCTGATGGTGTGTGATGCTTCCACTCCAATTACCTCGCCGGAAATGGACATCCTGCGTCGTGCCCGCGAGACAGTTGGCTCCGTCATCGTGGCCGTCACCAAAACGGATAAGAATATCCGCAGGTGGCGCTCCATTGTCGACGACAACCGTCGCCTCATCACCCAGCACCTCGGCCTCGAAATCCCGGTGGTTGGTGTCTCCAGCCTCCGCGCCCTAGATGCCATGGAAGAAACTGACCCCGAGCGCCGCGCGCTTATCGACGCCCGATCCGGCATGGCTGACCTGCGCAAATGCATTCGCCAAGCACTTGCCTCCTCAACGGGCATTGGCCTGACCAGCGCCCTCGACACGATGCGCATCACCATGATGGGCATCAAGAAGGACATTGCGCAGGATATTGAACTGAACTCGGCAACGTCGGATGCCGTCGCCAAGCTTGAGGAAGAGCGCGCCCGACTGGAGCGCTTCCGCGATGACACCAGCGAGTGGGAGCAGCTTTTCCAGCGCGACATTTCCCTGGCTAGGAATGAGATTTCCGGCAAGCTCGACCGTGATCTGGAACAGCTGCGCATCAACTGGACCGACCGAGTTAATGCCGACGGTATGCGTGTGCTTCGCAGCAAGCCACAGGTATTCACCAGTCAGATTGAAATCGAACTCAGGAAGATCCTGGAAGACAGTGTGGCTGCGATTTTGACGCACGTTGAACGAAGCTGTCGCGATCTGCTGCAAGATGACCTCTCTACCCGCGAGGTGATGGGCAGCATCATGGCGTCGCTGATGCCGGCGGAGATCGTTAATAGGGAAGTGGACAAGAAGTCTAAGGATCTGGTCGATCCCGCGGTGCTCACCATGGGTGTCATGGGTGCGGGACTGGTCGGCTTTGTGGGACTGAGTACCGTCGCCCTGGCAGGACCCGTCTTTGGCGGCGTGTGGGTCGGCGTGAACCTGGCTTACCGCGCCATGCGTAATGGCAAGCAGCACCTGATCACGTGGATTAGGGAAATGCAGGCGACCACCCGTTCCTCCGCGATGCGCATGATCGACCAGATCATCACCAACGCCCGCACCGAAATCATGCTGCGCCACCGCTCGAATCTGCGCACCAAGCAGCGTGAAATTCAGAGCAAGATCGAGGAAGCGCGCCGAATTGCGCAGGAATCTGAAACGGAGCGCAAACAGCGCGTGATGCGCCTGCAAAAGAATCACGACATCGTCTCCGCGACAATCCGAGAACTTGAAATGCAGAAACAGGCTGTTCAGGCCCAGGTGAAGGGACAGTAACAATGACCATGAACCAGACTGTTGATACGTCACGTGATGCTTCGATTGCTGCGCTGACGACCCTGCTAACCCAAGCCACTGACGCGCTGGCCCAAGGTGGACCCGACCTCGCGGAACATGCCACTGAGCTGCGGAAAATGGTGTCTCGTCCGCCACGCGTGGCCATCGTCGGCCGCCTGAAGTCCGGCAAATCCACGCTGGTCAACGCACTGACACAGCACGACATTGCGGCCACAGGCACTCTGGAATGCACCATGGCCGTGAGCATGTACTTTGACGGCGCACCGGCCCGCGCCGAAGTTCGTCGCATGGACGGTCAAGTCGAGCGTATCCCGCTCAGCAACGGCCCACTCAAGGACCTGGGAATGCCCCTCGATCAGGTCGACCACATCGAGCAGTTTCTGCCGAACGCCCAGCTCAGGCGACTGTCCCTCATTGACACTCCTGGCACGGCAACCCTGACCGTCGAAAATGAGGCGCGCACCCGCCGCGTCCTCGTCGATGGCCAACAAGACACCAAGCGCGCCAGCTCCTGGGCGGACTCGCTGGTGTTCCTTTCCGATTCCGCTCCTCGCGAAGACGAAAAGCGTTTCCTTTCGCAACTGGGAATGACGCCACTGACCTCGATCGGTCTGCTTTCGCGCGCCGATTCCTTCGGCGAAGGCGCGTTCGGGCATCGCGACCCTCTCGACTACGCGCGCGAACACGCCATGGCGATCGCCGGCGAACTGAAGAACTCTGTTTCTCAGGTGCTGCCACTTTCTGGATTGATGGCGGAATCTGCGCTGGTCGGACGCGTCACCGGCGAGGTTGCGCGCACCCTCGCGATGCTTGCCCCGCTCGGCCGCGAGCAGCTTCTCGACGTCATCGAGCTGCCGGATCCTTCCGTCATTGTTCCTGGTTTTACTGCACAGATGCGCGACATGCTGCTCGATACGGTAGGCGAGTACGGCATCATCGCTGGCCGTGACATCGCAGCCCGCCAAGGGGCTGTCGGCCTGATGCAGTGGATGGTCGAGCGCTCGGGCATCAACCGCTTGACGGAAGTGCTGACCGGAGAGATTAGCTACTTCGCAGTGCTGCAGCGAGCGGTCCGCATGCTTGATTTCCTCGATGAATTGGCCGGAAGCGTTGCCAACAAGGATCACGTGCGTTGGGTGCAGTCGGTTACCCTTGCGCAGCCGGGCATGCACTTCGTGATGTTGTACCGCAGCTACCGAAATACTTACGCCGCTACCCCTGATTCCAATCTGCTCATGCCACTGCGTTCCGCAATTGCGGCCCGCACGGCAGCGGAAGTGGTGGACCTTCCGCCACAAACACCACCTGAGCAGGTGAAAATGGAACTCCAGCGGCGGCTCGGAGAGATGCAGAACATGGCCATGGGACTGCTTTCTGCAGCTGAAGACGAGGCGCGCGAACGACTTGTTGTGGCCTATCAGGCGGCGCTGAAGGCTATGAGCTGATTTTTCATTCGCCCTGCCTGCATGAAACAAATGGTTTAGTATCGGTTCGTTAGTCCCTAAAAGAGTAATAATTTCAGGTTTGGAGATGTGAAAGCATGAGCCAAGAGTGGCATTTTGCAATTGACTTTGGCACCAGCAATACCTCAGCTGCTCACACAGCTCCTCTTAATGGTGCAGTGGAAGTTGTGGCGCTCACCCATCGCTCCAATCTGATGCCTTCCGCTGTCTACCTGGAGGACAACGAAGTTCTTGCAGGTGACACCGCACTTCTGCGTGGCCGTCGCGACGCATCCAAACTTTTGCTTTCGCCGAAGCGCTACATCGATCATGACGTGGTTCAGCTCGGTGGACATGATGCCAATACGCAGGAACTGGTAGCGGCAGTTATTTCTGCAGCTCTGGATCGTGCCCGCACCCAGCACGCGGGTACTGAGCCGGCAACCATTACGCTGACCCACCCGGAGGCGTGGTCCGTACACTCCGTCGATCAGCTCAAGCGTTCCGCGGAGAAGGCAGGTGCGAAGCCACACCAAATCCGCACCATTTCCGAGCCACGCGCAGCAGCGATCCACTACGCTGCCCAGCAGAATATTCCTGCAGGTAAGCACGTTGCCGTCTTCGACTTCGGTGGTGGCACGCTTGATATTGCGGTGCTTGAATCGCAGGCAGATGGAAACTTCCGCGTAGTTGCTGCCAAGGGCGATAACTCGCTGGGCGGCCGCACAGTAGACAACCTGATGTTCCGCTGGGTGCTGACCCAGCTGGAACACGATGACCCAGACTTTGCTGACTACGTGCGCACCGCACCGGTGTCCGTCATGCACTCACTCGAAGAAGCGATCCGTGAGTCCAAGGAACTGCTCTCGGATACGTCCTCGGCCACGATTTCCGTGTCCACACCGCAGGGGGAGCGCGACGTACTCATCACCCGCGATGAGTTCAACGGCATCATCCAAGATTCCATTTCCCGCGCCGTCGAGCTGACCCAGGCGGCATTGCAGCAGGCAGGCGTCGACGAGCGCAATACGCCGATCTACATGACCGGTGGCTCCTCCCGCATCCCTTACGTGCAAAACCGTTTGGGTGAAATCGGCACTGTGATGACGCTCGATGACCCGAAGACCGTGGTGTCCCGTGGTGCGCTGCGCGCAACGCTCAGCGGTTTCACCGCAGGTAGCGCCCCAGTTACCGCGGTTAACCCCGCGGTAGGAAACACTGCCCCTGTTGAGGTTCCGGGCAACCCATTCGAGCAGAACCCATATGGCGCTCCTGAGGCACCTGCTGGTGGAAACCCTTATGGCAACGCGCCAGCGAATGACACCAAGGCGTTTGCTTCGCCAATGGGTGGCCAGGCTGCGCCGTCGGCAAGCGGCCCGGTCGCTGCTGGAGCACAGAAGAAGTCCGGCAGCAAGGTCATGTTGTTCTCGCTACTCGGCGTCGTTGTCGTGGGAGCGCTGGTGTCCGTGCTGCTGGTGAACATGCTGGGTGGCAAGGACGACGAACCAACCAACACAGGAGGCACCGAAACGACGGCCTCCTCTGCCACTGCGCCTTCCTCTTCCGCATCCTCCAGCTCTTCGAAGCCAACCTCCAGCGGCAAGCAGCAGCCTGTCTACGACCCAGGCACCACCGACCCGACGAAGAGCGAACGACACATCTTCAACCGCGAACCAAGCACGAAGGACGTGCTGCCAGCAGAGTTCGCGGACAAGATCCGCAGCTGCCTGGACAAGCGCACCGACAAGTTCGGCACCACCTGGGTGGAGGGCACCAACGCGATGCACTACTCCTGCCTGATGGACTACGGCGCGCTCGGCGAGTTTGAGAAGGAGATCGCCTACAACGGCTCCAAGTACATCTTCGTCGGCGCGGACGCAGAGACCGCGTACCAGGACATCCAGAAGAACGAGAAGATCAAGCCACAGAAGATCCAGGATGCCGGCAACGGCAAACCTGAGATCAACATCGGCTACGAGAACCCGCAGGACAACAGCCCAGACTGGATGGTGTACTACCCAGACCAGAAGGTGCTGGTGACCTCCCACACCGGAACCAACTTCCGTGGCAAGGAGAACGACTACCTGAAGTTCTTCGGCTTCATGTAAGAGGTACGTGATGTACAACCCCTACCAGGACGATCTTCAGTTTGGACAGCCACCGCCGCCCGAACCCAAGAAGCGGGGCTGGCTGGGACCACTGCTTGCCTTCCTCGTGTTACTCGCGGGTGGGGTAGCGGTGTGGTTCTTCGTCCTAGGTGGGCAGGTGCCGGGGAACGACACTCCAGCACCAATTGTCACCGAAACCCCGCAATGGAAATGGGAACAAAAGTCGCCCTAGGCGCATTACACAGCTGATATTGACTTACTTACCAAAGGAATCGCTCGCATGAATGACGCTTGGCACCTCGCCATTGACTTTGGCACCAGCAATACTTCGGCCGCACACACTGCGCCTTTGTCGGGAAGCATCGAGGCGGTCGCCCTGACGCACCGCTCGAATTTGCTGCCTTCAGCGGTTTTCTACCACGAGGGCGACGTACTCACCGGTGAAACCGCTCTCATGCAGGGGCGCAAAGACCCAGCAAACCTGATGATGTCGCCGAAGCGCTTCATCGACCACGACAGCGTGCAGCTCGGTGGCCGCGAAGTCGAGCAGCTGGACCTAGTTGCTGCCGTGATCAAGCACGCCGTCGAACAAGCAAAGTCCCAACACTCCGGCACCAATCCGGCAACCGTCACCCTGACTCACCCGGAAGCCTGGTCCGCGCACTCACTCGGCCAGCTGCTGTCCGCGGCTCGTCGCGCCGGGCTTGTCGACGACCAAATCCGCACCATCTCGGAGCCTCGCGCCGCCGCGATCCACTATGCGGCTCAACAGCAGATTCCTGCTGGCAAGCACGTTGCAGTGTTCGACTTCGGTGGCGGCACCCTCGACATTGCCGTGCTGCAGGCACAGCCGGATGGCAACTTCCGCGTGGTGTCCGCCAAGGGTGACAACACCCTGGGTGGTCGCACCGTGGATAACCTGATGTACCGCTGGGTGATCTCCCAGATCGAACTCGACGACCCCGACTTTGCCGACTACATCAAGAAAGCCCCAGCCTCAGTCATGCACTCCCTGGAGTCGAGCGTGCGAGAGGCCAAGGAAGTGCTTTCCGACGCCTCCTCGGCATCCATCACCATTACCACCCCGCAGGGCGAACGCGATCTGCTGCTCACCCGCGAAGAGTTCAACAACATCATCGAGGGCGCTGTCACCCGCGCGGTCGAGCTCACTGCCTCCGCATTGCAACAGGCAGGCGTCCAGGGCTCCGAAACTCCGCTGTACCTCACCGGCGGTTCCTCCCGCATCCCGCACGTCCACAACCGTCTCGCGCAGGTTGGGCAGGTCGAGCGTCTCGACGACCCAAAGACCGTGGTCTCCCGTGGCGCACTGCGCGCGACCCTCAGTGGTTTCACCGCAGGCGCGGACGGTGCCACCACCCACACTGCTCCGCAAGCCAACCCACTGTTCGCAGCCCCAACCTCTGGCGCGAACCCATACACGAACCCACCACAGCAGCCGCAGCAACAGCCACAGGCATCGTCAATGGTCAACATGGCTAAGCTTCCCAAGCCAGGTGGATCCGGCATCAAGAAGTGGGTCATTGGTGGCGCCGCGGGCCTCGTCCTCATTCTTGGCCTTGTCGCCGTGCCAAAGCTAATCGGCGGAAACGACAAGTTTGAAGTCACGCCACAAATGGACGAGGACCACCTGGCTCGCGTTGAACCAGAAACCGCCAACATCATGCCGGCTGCATTCCTGGACAAGGTCTCCGACTGCAACGATCCATCCAAGTCCTACTCCTCCGTCAGCTGGATGAAGGACAAGGAATCCCGCAGCTGCCAATTCGTCAAGGACCTTCCAAACGCTCCGGGCAGCTCCAACTACTACACCAACAACTTCGAAGTGTTCACAGGTGACACCGCAAAGCAGGTCTACGACGCCATGAATGGTTCGGGTGGCAAGATTCGTGAATTCCAGAAGGGCAAGGGCGGAAAGCCGGAGATCGTCGCCGTAGAAAACGACGGCTACACCTCCATCGTTGTCTGGTACAAGAAGGAAAACTACCTGATGGTGTGGGACAACTACGCTAAGCCGACCGACAAAGAAATCAGCGACTGGGCGCAGTACTTCGGCTTCATCAAGAAGTAAGGAAAAACATCCCGTATTTGAGCCAGTTTCTGAGCATTTCCCCAGGTGAGCTTGTCCAAATACGGGAAAGATTTCCCTTGAACTGAAAAACATCCCCCATTTCGACCGTTCCTCCTGGGCAAAACGCCAGGAAAGCCGTCCAAATGAGGGATGTTTTTATGCCTCCGCGACGCCTGCTTCGCGCAGCGCCTCCAGCAACCGGGTGCGCGCCCGGTTGATTCGGCTTTTAACGGTTTGGATTGGGATGCCTTGCTGGTCCGCGATTTCTTGGTAGCTCAGGCCACCGTATTCGCGTAGGACGAGGGATTCGCGGAATTCGTCGGGAAGCTGCGCGAGGGCTTCCTTGACCACGATTGACGCGGTGACCTGCTCGTCGACTGCGGAGCCGGTGGCGACTTCGTCCATGCCGGCTTCGTCGTCGGGGAGTTCGCGGCGCTTGCGGACGATTTGGAGTGCCGCGTTGGAGGCGATGCGGTAGGCCCAGGTGGAGAATTTGGCTTTGCCGTCGAAACGCTGCAGGTTTTGCCAGGCCGCGGTGAGGGCGTTTTGCATGGCGTCTTCGGCGTCGTGGCGGTTGCCGGTGATCGAGAGGCACACGGCCCACATGCGGCCGGAGGCTTCCTTGGCGAGGGCAGCAAAAGCTCGCTCGTCGCCAGCTTGGGCGCGAGCGAGCAGTTCTGCTTGGTTAGGAGTGGTGTCGTCGAATCCTGCGAGGTTAATGTCCGTCATGGCTTATACCCCCGGATCGATGTCGTCGAGGCTGGAGCCGGGGTCTTCGTCGCCTGCGGGAGCGAAGGGATCGTCGTCCTGGTGATCGAAGGCTTCTGGCTCAGCGCTGTCGGGGAGGAAATCATCGTCCAGTGAGTCGTATGGCTCATCGGCGAACATGTCGTCAGCCGATGGCGCATAGTCATCATTCGGGATGAGATCGCCTTCCGGAGCTGGAGTGTTGGGGTCGGTTGCGATGCTCAGCATTGCGTCCAAATCCAAGTCCTCAGGTAGTGCGTCCTGCCCGTACAGCTCCTCCAATGGTGGGAGTACGGGGGTATCTGCGCCGGAATCAGCGAAGTCGGCAGCAAGATCGATGTCGTTACTCATGTGTGTCACCTCCGTTCCACCAGATCAAAGAATGTGCGTTGTTGCGGTTGAACCATCTACCAACAGCTCACCTATCAGTAAGATGCGCCGATTGGGTGAAAGGTTCCCGAAGTTCGCAATTTTTTGAGTGGTGGTGGTTAGAATCCGACGAATCGGGTGGACAGTGCGGGCTCGTCACGAGAAAGTGCCAAGCCTTCCCATGGCAACGACACTAGCTGAGCTGCCAGGTATTCGCGTGATTGGTCGAGTGTCGGCAAGTCGGCGACAGGGTGTCCGTCGCGCATCAGTGGCACAGTCAGTGGCCGAACGTTCAGCGAACCGATCTTCGGAGCTTCAGCGTCGAAAGGCGTGACGATTTCTTCGACCGCGGTGCCCGTGTTGCGGCATGCGCGGAAGCCACGCTTTGCGCCGCCGACAGACTTCTTGCTGGACGAGCGCTTCGCGACGGGGTGGCCGTCGACCTCAACGACCTTGTACACCATGCTTGCGGTTGGTGCGCCGGAGCCGGTGACCACGGAGGTGCCGACGCCATAAATATCGACGGGGTCGCCACGTAGGCCCGCGATCGCGAATTCGTCCAGGTCGCTGGAGACCACGATCTTCGTGTTGTGCGCGCCGAGATCATCCAATTGCTTGCGCACGCGCCTGGTCAGGATGCCGAGGTCACCGGAGTCGATACGGACGCCACCGAGTTCTGGTCCTGCCACTCTAATGGCGGTTTCCACACCCTTTTCAATGTCGAAGGTATCGACCAGCAAGATCGTCCCAACCCCCTGGGAAGCAATCTGGGACTTGAACGCTGCCTCTTCGTTCGGCGTTCCGTCTTCATTGACGTGCACAAGGGTCCACGAGTGTGCTGCGGTGCCGGACACTGGAATTCCATAGCGGTGGCCCGCCTCAAGGTTCGAGGTTGCCTGGAATCCAGCGAGGTAGGCAGCTCGGGAAGCGGTGACCGCCGCGTACTCATGGGTGCGACGAGAGCCCATCTCGATGATCGGGCGACCATCAGCTGCCGTGACCATACGTGCAGCCGCGGATGCAATTGCGGAGTCTGCGTTCATGATGGAGAGGATGACCGTCTCCAAAATCACGCATTCTGCGAAGGTGCCGCGGATGGTCAGGATCGGGGAGTTAGGGAAGTAGAGTTCGCCTTCGCGGTAGCCGTCGATATGCCCGGAGAACTTAAAATTGCGCAGGTAATCCAGGGTCGTCTCGTTGAGAAAATCGAGGCCTTCCAACTGGTCTTCGGTGAAGACATAGTCCTCAACAGCATGAAGGACGCGGGCTGTGCCTGCGACAACTCCGTAGCGTCGTTCATTGGGAAGGCGCCGGGAAAACACTTCGAAGGTGCATTGACGGTGCGCAGTGCCGTCCGCCAGTGCGGCCTCCAACATTGTCAGCTCGTACTTATCGGTGAGCAGGGAAGTCGAGCGATCGGATGGAAGCGAGCTCGGATGCTTGGAAGGTGTTGAAGAGGTCACAATCGCAATCTTAGTGCACTCTTTCCGGGCGGTGGGGCGTGCGGTTTTGCTCGTCCTGGATCTATTGCCTGTAGTTTGCTACCACCACCCGTAACTCCAGCGGATTTTCAGATAGACCTACTAAGCTGGGTACCCATGAACATGATGAGCACCCCGTCGGCGCCCATGGCTACTCCAGAGTTGGAGGAAGCCATTGATGTAGACGTGATGACCAGCGAGAACCTGCCTTGGATGTGCATCGTGTGGGATGACCCGGTCAACCTCATGAGCTACGTAACTTACGTGTTCCAGACTGTCCTGGGCATGAGCCGGAAGCGTGCCACAGAGCTAATGATGCAGGTGCACACTGAGGGTAAAGCCGTGGTGAGTACTGGTGAGCGAGACAAGGTTGAGGGCGACGTGAAGAAGCTCCACACGGCTGGCCTGTGGGCCACGATGCAGCAGGCGGGATAACTGTTATGGATCCGTGGAAAAAGAAGAAGTCCCTGCTCAAGGGTGCTCGATACACCGTTACTTTTGAACCAATGGAGCGGGAAGTCCTGGGCGATATGGCAGCTGCCGTGGCGGAGGTGCTGATTAATCGTTGCCAAACTGCGCCGAAGGATGAGTTGGCAGAGCTCACTGGCATGGCATCGGGACATAAGGAAGCCCCGGCTGATCCTGCTCTTGCCCGCCTGTTGCCTGATTTTGAGATGCAGGGCGATGAGGAGTTTGAGGGGGATAACTCCTTGCTGCGATCCCTGCACGAGAATGATATTTGCCGTGCGAAGCTGGAAAACCTCCAGGTCATCACCAACGCTCTCGGACCCGATGGTGGCGTACATGTGACGGCAACTGAAGCCGAGGTGCACGCTTGGCTCGCTGGACTCAATGACATTCGCCTGTACCTGGCCTCCGGTGAGCTTTCCGGTGCCGAGGGTGAGGCTGAGGATCGGGACATGCTCGTGCAGTGGCTGGCATACAACCAGGAATCGCTGCTCGAAGCCATGATGGGGGAGCTGTAGCGTGCTTTGCGACGTCCCCGGCCTCCGCGTCGGTCACCGTAGTTTGGGGGATACCGGCGTGACAGTGGTGGTGGCTCCTGATAGTGCCGTCGCTGCCGTCGATGTGCGGGGCGGTGGCCCGGGCACTCGGGAAACTGACTTGCTGGAACCACACAACACGGTCGAACGAGTGCATGCGGTGGTGCTTTCTGGTGGCTCAGCCTTCGGTCTGGCCAGCGCGGACGGCGTGATGCGGGCCTTGGAGGAACGCGGAATTGGATTCCAAGTGGTGGGGGACATTCGGGTTCCGATTGTTCCGGGCGCGGTGATCTTTGACCTGTTGGTCGGGGATGCGAAGCATCGGCCGACAGCAGAGGACGGGTATCTGGCTGTTCAGACAGCTTTTGAAGACGAAGTATCGGGCTCGGGATCTGTCGGTGCCGGCTGTGGCGCTACTGCGGGCGTAATTCGGGGCGGTTTTGGTCAGGCGTCGGTGAAGGTTGGGCAGTACACGGTGGCCGCCGGCGTGGTGGCTAATCCCGTTGGTGCGGTGATCGATAAGGAAACCGGCAGGCTGTGGGGAGATCCGGGCCGGGAGGCCGTCGATAAGGCGCGGTTTGCCCAGTTGAAGGGCCTGGAAACCAAGCTCAACACGACCATTGGTGTTATCGCTACGGATGCGCCGGTGACGAAGGCGCAGGCAAAGCGGCTAGCGATGACAGGACACGATGGTTTGGCGCGAGCGGTTCGCCCAGCTCATTCGCCATTGGACGGCGATACTTTGTTCGCGCTGTCTACCGGGGCTGGCAGCGGGGTTAGTACGGAAGAGATGATTGCACTGTCCACGGCATCCGCGGATGCGGTCTGTGCAGCCATTGTGGATGCGGTGATACACGCAGCCAATGGGTATGGGCTCAGTTGTTATCGAGATCTTGTGTAGTTCTTTAGGACAATTCTTTCCAAAAACTAACCCAAATGGGTGGGGATAGGGCTCTGGAAGTGCCTCATTTACGATGAAGCACAGATAACGTTGAATGTGTTCACAAATATCTCCTAAAGAAATTGGATGATTTGCATGGCGCATTACGATCTCTACAAATCTCTCAGCCTTTCCACCGCAAGTTCTACAGAAGATCTCGCGGCTCAGCTCGATTCCCGCATCGCTACCTTGCGTGCTCAGGGAATCCAGGATCACCAGGCTGAACTTCAAGAGCCACTGACTGCGCGTGCCATCCTCGGAGATCCAACCAAGCGAGAAACCTACGACCGCATGCTCGCGGACCCAACCGGACCGGAGATCGGCATCCAGCAGCTGCGTGAGCTCGCGTCGCACAACCCATGGGCCGCGCCAAAGACGACCTCCTTTGACAGCGCGAAGCAGTTCTCGCAGCAGGCGCTCGGCAACTTCCAAACGAAAATCGCAGCGGAAGCCGTCGGCAAGCCACTGCCGGCAAACGCTGGGCTGCGTGAGTCCTGGAAGGGCTCGCCAACGATGGTGAAGGTCCTCGCCATCCTGTGCTTCGTCATCGCTGGCCTGAACCTGATCCGTTTCATGGTGTGGATGTTCGGCATCGGTGAATTCACCAGCGCATTCAAGAAGGAGCTCAGCTCCTCGTCATCCTCTTCTTCGTCCACGCTGTCCGGCATCATGGATGAGCTGGGAAACATCCTCGGAATTTTGGTTGTTCCGCTCATGCTGTTCTTCATGCTCCTGGTGGGCATGTGCGTACTGCAGTACATCTGGTCTGGAATCGTCGTGCTCCGAGGCCACAACAGCTCTGCGAAGATCATGATTCCTGCCATTTCCTTCATTTGGTTCGTTATCCAGATCGCCTTTTTGATGTTCCTAAGTGCCCTCGCAGCGGCCGAGTCTGAAGGCGAATCCCTCCTTCCGGGCGGTTTTGTTATCCAGGGAATGAACTGGATCAACACCCTGCTGATTTTCGCTGTTATCGTCTGCGCAGTCTTCCCGGTGGTGCGCGCGTGGCTGGACGCCAAACCAGTCCAGAATGCGTCCGACCATGGCTAGCACGGTTTACCGCTACGATGCCTACGACATCTTGGGCATCGAGCGCACCATGTCCTCCGCTGAGATCGCGCAGCTTATCGACGAGCGCATCGCCTGCCACACCTGGACCAACCGCGGTGGCCGCGAGGAACTCATGGCCATCAGGCATGTCCTCGGCGATTCCCGCAAGCGCCGGTGCTACGACGCGCGGCTCGACAGTGAAAGCGACGCCGAGCTGGGAATGGAAAGCTTCATTTACCTGGCCAACGAGCATATCGGGGAAAGTAAGAAGCCGTACGCTTTGGCCTTGGTAGCTGTGGTGACAGCGCTGGTGCTGACTCTTGGAATTAGCCTGACAGCGCAGTTTGCTCCCACTACAGAGGAAGAACTGGTCTACAGACCTGAGCTGGGCGGGGATGAGCACAGCCGGATGGTCTGGGACGAAGAAGAGTCACTCTAACCCAGGGGCTGTAATAGGCTGGGGTGCGACCGTGAGCAGATTCAGGAGTCCGCGATGTACAACTCTTCCAGCGCCCCAGCCTCCCCGCCTAAACGTGACCGCGCTTTGAAGCGTGGCTTCAACTGGGCGATCACTTACCTCGCGGTGATTTGGATCGTCCATCTGCTGGTGATCCTCACCGGTGGATACTTGCGCGCATTTGGTGTGCATCCTCTCGACCTCAGCAGTCTGCCGTTTATCTTTACCAGCCCATTCCTGCATCTCAATTTCGCTCACCTGATTTCCAACAGCATTCCGGGCGCCCTGTTTATCTTCCTCATCGGCATCAGCGGTAACCGCGTGGTGGCCGAAGTAACCCTCTTCACCATCGTTATTGGTGGCCTCGGCACCTGGCTCACTGGCGGACCAGGCACGAACCACATTGGCGCTTCTGAATTGGTGTACGGCTGGCTGGCCTACCTGATCATTCGCGGCATTTTTAACCGCCACTTTGGGCAGGTCGCCCTCGGTATTGTGCTGGCGTTTTCCTACGCGGGATACATCTGGGGCATGTTCCCGAACACCCCGGGGATCAGCTGGCAGGCGCACCTTTTCGGCGCGATTGGTGGCCTCGTTGCCGGCGCAGTCATTACCTCGGATGATCCGATCGAATTGATCCAGAAGCGGGAGCAGAAGCGCCTGGGGCAGCGCCTGATGTAGCAGGGCTAGTATTGAACTCAATATGATTTCCAAAGACGCGCCCATTGGCATTTTCGACTCCGGAGTAGGTGGCCTCACCGTCGCCAGGTCCATCATTGACCAGCTCCCCAACGAGTCAATCCTTTACATCGGCGACACCGCCAACGGCCCCTACGGCCCACTGCCTATCCAGAAGGTCCGCGAGCACGCGATGCGCATCGCCGACGAACTCGTTGAACGTGGCTGCAAGATGATCGTCATCGCCTGTAACACCGCCACCGCTGCATTTCTTCGCGACGCCCGCGAGCGCTACGACATCCCCGTCGTCCAGGTCATTTTGCCTGCTGTACGACGCGCAGTAGCCACCACCCGCAACGGCAAAATCGGCGTCATCGGCACCCTAGGAACCATCAACTCGGGCGCGTACCAGGACATGTTCGCCGCTTCACCACACATCGAATGCGTCGCTGCTCCGTGCCCGCGCTTCGTGGACTTCGTCGAGCGTGGCATTACATCGGGGCGCCAGATCCTCGGCGTGGCGGAAGCCTATTTGGCTCCATTGCAGGCCGCAGGCGTCGACACGCTCGTGCTTGGGTGCACGCACTACCCGTTGTTGTCGGGCGTCATCCAGCTCGCGATGGGCGACAATGTCACCCTCGTCTCCAGCGCGGAAGAGACCGCCAAGGATGTGCTGAAGGTGTTGAGCGAAACGGACATGCTTTCCGACGGCCCCGCCACCAGGACTTTTGAATCCACCGGCGACCCGGAGAAGTTTGCTCTCCTTTCACACCGGTTCCTTGGCCCCGGCATCATCGAAGTCTCACCCCACGAGAATTTCGCTTAAGCTTCGCAAAAATCGTCCGTTCGTGAGAAAGTTGGGTTATGAAGCTGACCATTCTTGGCTGCAGTGGAAGCACCGGAGCCCCAAACAATCCCGCCTCCGGCTACTTCATCGACGTGCCCGGCGCGCCGGGCGTCCTCATGGATTGTGGCCCAGGTGCCCTCGCGAAGCTGCAGGAATACGCTAACCCTGCAGAACAACACCTCGTGCTCAGCCACCTCCACGCCGACCACTGCCTGGATGTTCCGTCGCTCATAGTGTGGCGACGCTACCACCCGACGGCCCCCTCCTCGGCGCGTCATTTCCTGCTCGGCCCTTCCAACACGATCGACCACATCGGCCGAATGACGCTGGAAGCCCGCAACGGCCTCGACGACATGTCCGACACCTTTGCCTTCACCGCATGGCAGGACCGCGTCCCACAGATCCTCGACCGCGTGACGATCACCCCATACCCGGTCATCCACCCAGTGGAAACCTTCGCCCTGCGCGTCACCGAAGCCACCACCGGCAAGACCATCGCCTACTCCGGCGACTCCGCCTACACCGACGCACTCGTCGAATGCGCCAAAGACGCCGACATCTTCCTCTGTGAAGCCACCTGGGGAGCATCCTCCCTCGGCAAGGCTCCTGACATGCACCTCAGCGGAGCGGAAGCCGGCCTCATCGCTTCCCGCGCAGGCGTGAAGAAGCTGGTCCTGGTGCACATTCCGCCATGGGCCAACCCGCAGGAATCCCTGGATGCTGCCCGAGACAACTTCGATGGGGAAGTAGTCGTTGGCGAGTCCGGGATGGTTTTCGACATCTAGAAATCTTTCCCCTATTTGGACCAGGATTTGGGCAAAGTCCCAGGTGAGCCTGTCCAAAGATGGGAAAGATTTGCCTTCTTCCGAAAAACATCCCCCATTTGAGCAGGGTGACCTGGGGAAACGTCGAAAAGCGCGTCCAAATAGGGGAAAGATTTCGGCTACGCTGGTCGTATGACTTCTTTTACTCGCGCCGATGGCCGCGCGCTCGATGAAATGCGTCCTGTCAAGATCACCCGCGGTTTCACTACGAATCCTGCGGGTTCCGTGCTCGTCGAGTTCGGTAACACCCGCGTCATGTGCACCGCTTCCGTGGAGGAGGGCGTGCCTCGCTTCAAGAAGGATTCCGGCGAAGGTTGGCTGACCGCCGAATATTCGATGCTCCCAGCGTCCACTCACGAGCGCATGCCTCGCGAGTCCATGAAGGGCAAGGTCAAGGGCCGCACCCATGAAATCTCTCGCCTGATTGGTCGTTCCCTCCGTGCTGCGATTGATCTGAAGGAGCTTGGCGAGAACACCATCAACATCGACTGCGATGTTCTCCAGGCCGATGGTGGCACCCGCACCGCCTCCATCACTGGCGCTTATGTCGCACTTGCCGACGCAATCGCAGTCCTCAAGGCTCGCGGCGTTGTCCCTGGTAATCCGCTGCTTCCGCCAGTTGCCGCTGTGTCCGTTGGCCTTATCGACGGCAACGTCTGCCTCGACCTCCCATACGAAGAGGATTCCCGCGCCGAGGTCGACATGAATGTTGTGATGACCGAGTCCGGCCAGTTCGTGGAGATCCAGGGCACCGCCGAGCACGGCACCTTTACTCGCGAGCAGATGAACGCTTTCCTCGACACCGCTGAAAAGGGCCTGTACTCTCTGATCGCAGCGCAGAAGGCTGCACTGGAGCTGCCACTCTAATGGATCTGCTGCTCGCCTCAAACAACAAGAAAAAGGCTGCTGAGCTGGCCCGCGTGGTCGAGGGCGTGAATATCCTGCTGCTAAAGGATGTTGAGCCTTACGAGGAACCCGTCGAAGACGGACGCACCTTCGAAGACAATGCTTTGATCAAAGCACGTGCTGGAATGAAGGCAACGGGGTTGCCCACGCTTGCTGATGACTCGGGCCTGGCCGTCGATGAGCTAAACGGCATGCCAGGCGTGCTTTCCGCGCGCTGGTCGGGCAAGCACGGCGACGATGAAGCCAACAATGACCTGCTTCTTGGTCAGATGGCGCACGTTCCCGACGAGCGTCGCGGTTGTGCCTTCGTTTCCGTCTGCGCGCTCGTGCTGCCGGACGGCACCGAACATGTTGCCAAGGGAGAGTGGCGTGGCATGCTGCTTCGCGAGCGTCGTGGCGAGAACGGGTTCGGCTACGACCCGCTGTTCCTGCCTGACGACGCCGACGGTCGCGCATCCGCTGAACTCACGGCAGAAGAAAAGGACGCGCGCTCCCATCGCGGGAAGGCTCTGGCGCAGTTGGCAGATCGGATCGCTGCGCTGAAGTAGTTCGTAACCTGTTCGTCGTAAAACCCCGTTTTCGGAGGTTTCTCGAAAACGGGGTTCTTGATTCTACGACCTAGTTGTTACGACAAACGCTGATCTACAGCAGCCCAGCCTCCGCCACGATCTCGCGGATTGCCTTGCGGGAAGGCTCATCATCGATTGGGGCCAGAGGTGCGGTCATGTGGTTGGTGGTGAACACACCCATGAGCTCGAGGGCGGTCTTGAAGGAACCGACGCCTGCTGCCGGGCCTACCTTGCCAATTGGTTGGAAGACGATCTCGAAGAGTGCTGCCAGCCTGTCCTGCTCTGCCTTCATGGCGGCGAAGTCGCCGGCCTGGTAGGCCTGCCACATGCGTACGTAACCAGCTGGATCCACGTTGCCAAGACCTGGGACGCAGCCGTCAGCGCCAGCAAGATATGCGCCATCAACCACTGCTTCGTGGCCGGTCAGGACGGTCAGTGGGCTGCCTGCTGCCTTGTTCATCATGCAGAGGCGACGGAAGGAGACATCGTCGCCGGAGGAGTCCTTTACTCCCTGGAGGACTCCTTCGGCGCCGAGCCGCACCAGCATCTCTGGTGCAAGTTTGCTGTGCACACACACTGGGATGTCGTAGGCAATGAGTGGGAGAGAGGTTGCTTCGCGCAGCGCGCGGAAGTGAGCCTCAATCTCGCTAGGTCCGGTGATTGCGTAGAACGGCGCGGTGGCAACCACTGCTTGGACGCCGAGGCGTTCGGCCACGCGAATGTGCTCAATGACTCGGTTGGTTTGGGTATCAATCACACCTGCGTAGACGGGGACACGGCCGTCGACAAGCTGCAAGACGGTGGCGATGACCTGCTCGCGCACGGCGTCGCTGAGGAAGGCGACCTCGCCGGAAGAACCGAGGACGAAGATTCCGTCCACGCCACCGCTGATGAGGTGCTCGACCAGCTTGGTCAGGGATGGGACGTCGACATCGCCGCTGTGGGTGAGCGGGGTGAGAATTGGCGGGATGATGCCGGAAACGATGGAATTCATTGCAAATGCAGCTTTCTTAAAGCAGAGATGGGGTAGCAGCCAGGAGCGTGCGGGTGTACTCCTGCTGAGGGCTTGCGAAAAGGTCATCGGTTGCCTGTTGCTCGATGATTTCGCCCTTGTACATCACGCACATGCGATCCGCGATGTAGCGGACGGTGTTGATGTCGTGGGAAATGAACACCAAGCCGAGGCCGAGCTCGGAGCGAAGATCGGTGAGCAGGTTCAGGATCTGCGCGCGAACAGACACATCCAGTGCGGAGGTCGGCTCGTCGGCGATGATGAGGTCGGGCTCAAGGGCGAGTGCGCGGGCAATAGCGACGCGCTGACGCTGGCCACCGGAAATCTGACGAGGCAGCACGTCCAGTGCGGAGCGGGGCAGACCCACCAAGTCCAGGAGCACTTCGACTCGCTTTAGGCGAGTGTTGTCGTTGCCGATGTGGTGCACACGCAGCGGATCAAGCAGTTGCTCCTTCACCGTCATGCGCGGGTTCAGGGCGGTGGCAGGATCCTGGAACACCATGGAAATTGAGCGGCCGAGCTCCTTGCGGACCTTGCTGTTGTGCTTCAGTGGCTTGTCGTGGAAGAACACCTCGCCACTGGTTGGCTTTTGCAGGCCAACCATGACGCGCGCCAGCGTGGATTTGCCACAGCCCGACTCGCCCACGATGCCGACCACTTCCCGGCGATCCACCCAGAAGTTCACGTCCTTGTTGGCGTGCACGGTGTCGGGGCGGAATAGCTTGCCGGTGCGGGTCTTGTGGATGACGTTGATGTTCTTGAGCTCAATGATTCGTTCAGACATGATCTATGCTTCCTTGTCAGCCTTAGCCTTGCGAGCAGCCATAACGTCATCGGTTGCCGCAAAGAAGTGAGTCGTTGAGCCAGCCACCGCACGTGGGATTGGGCGTTGTCCAACTCCCAGCTGCGGAGTGCGCGAACGCGGTGCGAAGCGATCGCCGTCGACAAAATCGCGCGGACTTGGTACGGTGCCGGGCACTTGGTACAGGCGGTCAGCGCCGGCCTCAATGGACAGCACTGCGCCGAGCAGACCACGCGTGTACTCATGCTGCGGGTCAGCGAGCAGCTCGCGGGTATCGCCGCGCTCCACAACCTGACCTGCGTACATCACCGTGATCTTGTGCACAAGCTTTGCGACGAGCGCGAGATCGTGGCTGACGAAGATCATCGAAAAGCCCAGCTTCTCGCGCAGCTCATTGATGAGGTCAACAACCTGGTGCTGCACCGTCACGTCCAACGCGGTCGTTGGTTCGTCGGCGATGAGCAGGCGAGGATTCCTGGTCAGCGCCATTGCGATGAGCACGCGCTGGCGCTGACCACCCGAAAGTTCGTGCGGGTAGGACTTGAGAGTACGGACTGGATCCAGGCCCACAAGCTCCATCAGCTCTTCTGCGCTGCGCTTGCCACCGCGACGGATGAGCTGCTGCAGCTGGGTGCGAATGAGCATGGAAGGGTTCAGCGAGCTGAGGGCATCTTGGTAGATCATGGCCATGTCGTGGCCACGAAGTGCGTTGCGCTCCTGAGGGGACAGCTCGAGGAGGTTCTTGCCGTCAAACAGGATTTCGCCACTGATGCGAGCCGTTGGTGGGAGAAGTCCCATGATGCACATGGCGATGAGCGACTTGCCACAGCCGGATTCGCCGACCAGGCCCATAGCCTCGCCGGGTGCCACCGTGAAACTGACATGATCCACGATATTCACGTCGCCGTGCGCCTCTGGGAAGGCGATGCACAGGTCCTTGACCTCGATGAGAGGCTCGTGCGAATGGTCGAAGCTCATGCGCCTGTTGTCGGCCATTTCGGCGTCGTGAAGCTTAGCCAAAGAAAGCTCGAGGGAGGCGACGGCTTCGTCGTCGGAGACAGAACCAAGTGCCTTGCGGGTGTCGATGGAAGGGTCGTCGTCATGCACGCTGACCGTACGCTTAATGCGTGGCGACGCCATGGCGTCCGTGAGTCCTTCAGACAAAATGTTGAGGGCAAGCACGGTGATGAGGATCATCAGGCCAGGGAAGAAGGTAGGCCACCATGCTCCGGAGAGCAGCAACTGCTTGCCGTCGGCAA
This sequence comes from Corynebacterium sp. H130, assembly GCF_037572395.1. Classification (NCBI taxonomy): domain Bacteria; kingdom Bacillati; phylum Actinomycetota; class Actinomycetes; order Mycobacteriales; family Corynebacteriaceae; genus Corynebacterium; species Corynebacterium sp. H130. The sequence continues at coordinate 73,337 of NZ_JBBHLA010000004.1, forward strand.
GGATATTGCCCCAGGATGGCAGCGGTGGCTTCACGCCGGCGTTGATGAAGGACAGGGATGCTTCGAAGACGATCGCGTCAGCAACGAGCACCGTGGCAAACACCGCCACTGGCGCGATGGTGTTGCGCGCTACGTGCTTGAACAGGATGTGTGGAATGCTCGCACCCATCACCTTCGTGGCGGCCACGTAGTCCTCGCCGAACTCGGACAACACATTCGCGCGCACCACGCGGGAAAGCTGCGGAATGTAGAGGAAGCCGATGGCGAAAACAAGGACCGGGATGGAGTTACCGAACACGGCCACGAAGACCGCAGCCAATGCGATGCCAGGGAAGGACATGATGATGTCCAGGATGCGCATCAACACTTCGGAAATAACCTTGTTCGAGGTTGCCGCAACGGATCCGAGTACGGCTGCAACAGCCAGGGCCGCTGCCGTCGCGCACAGACCAATGATCAGCGAAGCACGGGAACCGTAGACAACGCGAGAGAAGATGTCGCGGCCAATGGCGTCCGTGCCGAACCAGTGTTCGCTGCTTGGTGGCTGCACTGGCACGTTGGATTCGAGTGGGCTGTACGACGTGAGCAACGGTGCGAAGAGCGCCATGAGGGCTACCAGCCCGAGGAATCCCAGGGCAATCTTGGAAGCAATCGGAAGAGAACGCAGGCCTTGGAAACGGTATCCAGCCTTGGATTCCAGTTCGGAAGTGAGTTTCTTTCGCATTAGATGCTCCTGATGCGTGGATTAACCAGGACGTACAGCATGTCCACCACGATGTTGATGATGATGAAGGCAATGGCCACGGTGAGCGTGACGCCTTGAACCAGGTACACGTCGTTGCGGGTGACGCCGTCCAGAATGAGCTGGCCCATGGCCTGGATGTTGAAGATGATCTCGATGATCACCGCGCCACCCATCAGGTAGCCAACACGAAGGCCCAAGACGGTGATAGGGGTGATCAGCGCATTGCGCAGCACATTGCGGGAAATCACCTCAGCCTTTGGAATGCCAGCGCCGATGGCGGTGCGCACATAGTCCTTATCCAGCTCTTCCACCATGGCGGTGCGGACAACACGTGTCAGGGAACCTGCCACAGGAACCGCGAGGGCAAACGCAGGCAGGAACATGTTGTTCAGATACACGGATGGATTCTCGGCAAACGGCACCCACATCGTGATCAGAGCAGGGAAGTAGCCGAGGCCGCCTGGGATCGTGCCCAGCCATTGAATGAGGAGAATAGCGAGCCAGAACGAAGGAGTGGCGAGCGAGGCAATCGAGATGACGCGAATCACCTGATCAGGCCACTTATCACGGTAAAGAGCCGCGATGACGCCGAACACGAGGGAAATGATGGCGGCGATGATAAGGCCTAGGAAGGTGAGCTGAAGAGTGATCGGGAATGCCTTGGCTACCACCTCAGTAACGGAGGAATTACCGGTAGTGGTGCCGAGGTCTCCTTGCATCATTCCGACGAGGAAGTCCCAGTATCTGGCGAGAAGCGGATCGTTGAGGCCGTGTTCTTCGCGGTATTGCGCCAGCGCATCAAGCGATGCTGATTCACCGAGTGCGAGTCGCGCCGGGTCTGCTGGGCTGAACGACATGATGAAAAACACCAGGAACGTCACACCGAGGATCATGATGGGCAGTGCGATCAGGCGTCGACCGATAAGTCGAATGAGATTTGACACGAGCTGTCCTTAACCAGTGTGTGGATAGAGCTGGAGGACTGTAAGTTATCCCCCGGGCTGGGCGGGGTCCCCTTGGATAACCCCGCCCAGATGAACTACTGCGTTACTTTGTGGTGGCGACGTCGAGGAACGACAAGCCTGTGAGAGCGATTGGCTTGAAGTCGATCAGCGTCGACTTATCCCACGCAGTAGTGGTCTTGCGGTGGAACAGCGGGTAGAGCGGGACATACTCGGAGATCTTGTCGAAGAGCTCGGCCCACTTGGCATCCTGTGCGTTTGGATCGGTGTCCTTCAGGGCTGCGTCGAGAAGCTTCTGCACCTCGTTGTAGCTTTCCTGACCCTTCCAGTTCATACGGGTGTCGGTCCAGGTATCGCCGGCGTACCACCAGCGCATGAGCAGGTCAGGGTCGGAGCCGAAGACGGATGGGTCACCAGGAGCGATGACGACGTCGAAGGACTCAGGCTTGCCGTCGATGGTGTTGTACACATCGGAGGACTTCTTCTCGATGAACTCGACCTTCAGGCCAACACCAGTCAGGGACTGCTCGATCAGTGGGGTGCACTTCTTGACCCAGTCGTGGTCGGTGCACAGCAAGCGCATCTCCTTCAGGCCAGTCTCCGCGAACAGCTCGCGAGCCTTTTCTGGCTTGTAGGTGTAGACGTTCTTAGCCTGCTTGTACTTTGGGTGCTCCTTGTGCAGGAAGCTCGTGGCGGCAGTTGCCTGGCCGAGCATTGCGGTCTCGATGATCTTGTTGAAGTCGATAGCGTAGAGGAAGCCCTGGCGGTTCTTCACATCGTTGAACTTCGAGGTCGCTGCGCAGTTGAACATGGCGAACAGCAAGCCGAAGCCCTGCACTGACTCCACGGTGGATACTGCCTTGAGCTGCTCGACAGAGAGGTAAGGCACGGAGTCGATGGCCTGGACAGTCTTGGACTGGATGGCGTTCGTACGGGTGGAAGCGTCAGGGATGATCTGCCAAACCATGTTCTTTGCCTGGGCTGGGCGAGGGCCGTTGTAGCCATCGAAACGCTCAAACTTGATGGTCTTGGACGTACCGCCGTTGTCGGTCATCTTGTAAGGGCCACTGCCCATTGGGTTGGCTGCGAACTTGTCCAGGTCGGCCTCGACAGCTTTGCGGGAAATGATCTTCACCACGGCCAAGCGCTCGGCAAAGACACCGACTTCGTGCTTCATGGTGAATTCGACGGTCTTGTCGTCCTTTGCCTTCACAGATTCGATGAACGGAATGAAGGAGGCGTACAGCGACTTGTTGGCTTTGTCCAGCACACGCTGGAAGGAGAATACAACGTCATCGGCGGTGACAGGGCTGCCATCGTGGAATTTTGCGCCATCACGCAGCGTGACCTCTGCGGTGGTGCCCTTTGGATTTGGCATTTCCTTCGCCAGTGCGGCGTAGGCTTTGCCAGTTGCAGGATCCATCTCGGTCAGGCCTTCAAGGGTGTGCCAGTTCGCTGCCACGGTGAGGGCTGCAGTGGTGGACATTGGGTCGTAGCCATTGGTGCCAAGCTCGTAGGAGATGGCTGCGTTGATGGTGCCGTCTTCCTTCTTAGCCTTTGGATCGGCGGCAGGGGCGTTGGCTCCGCCGTTTTGGGCAGGCTTGCCACATGCGGACAGGGTGGCACTCAGGCCGGCTGCGGCGCCGACGACGCCACTGATCTTCATGAAGTCGCGACGGGAGTATGCGCGGGTCATGGGGTGTTCCTTTCAGGTTGTGCTCTGTCGTACCGATGAGCTCGAATTCGAGATATTTAGTTATTTGGGTCACAAAGTCTGGGGGTGAGGTGGGTGAATCACTTCCTGTTAGAAAATAGCATACGTCAGACGTCTGACGTTGTACAGGTTTTCTGGTAATCTCTGGCATGAAAGCGATCACCGTTTTATTTGCCCACGTCAAGCGGTGAACTAGTGAGCATGATGAGAGCTTTCGCGGTTATCTCATACCCCTTTGTGGGCCGGACAAACTCCGGCGCACGTCACATAAGGACCCCTCATGGCACGAGCGAGTGATAAGAACAAAGTCAATCCGACGGTTACTGCGATCGAAAACTACATGCGGGAAAATTCGCTGAAACCCGGTGATCTCATGCCTTCGGAAGCTGCTCTGTGTGAACTCCTCGACGTCTCCCGAAGCTCAGTACGCGAAGCGATTCGAACCCTCGTTTCCCTTGATGTGATCGAGGTTCGTCATGGCCACGGAACCTACGTTGGCCAGATGTCCCTTGCACCTCTCGTGAATGGGTTGACGCTGCGTCTGACCATCGGCAAGGACGGTGCACTGCGAAACCTGCAGCAGGTAGTCGACGCCCGCATGGCGTTTGACAAGTTCAATGCCAAGCAGCTCATCGAGGCGTATCGCACCAGCTCAACGGACAAATTGCGGGAGATCGTCGACTGCATGCGCGAAAGCTTCAACAAGGGCAAGCAGATCACCAAGTACGACGCGAAGTTCCACGAAGAGCTCAACAGCAAGCTGTCCAACCAGCTCATCCAGGAGCTGTACATGGCACTGTGGCAAGTCCACACCAAGGCCGTGCCGCTCCTCGACCTCACCAGGGAAAAAGACTTCGAAGAAACCGTCAAAGCACACAAGGGCATTATCAAAGCGCTCGAAGCAGGCGACGAGGAACAATTGCTCCGCATGATCGACGCACATTACGGCCCGCTGCAACGAATGATCGAGGAAAGGCTCAATGACTAACTCGGTAATCGCCATCGACATCGGCGGCACCAAAATCGCTGCCGCGCTTGTCGACGCCTCCGACCCCACCCGCGTTCTGCACAAGATGCGCGTTCCAACCCCACCTAGCAACGTGTTGGCAGAGGTCAGCGCGGTCATTCGTTCCCTGCTGAACCTGTCTACTGGAACGGTTCTTGGAGTGGGAATCGGCGCGCCAGGAGTGATTGACCCTGTCCGCGGCACCGTGGTCTCCTCTGGCCCAACAATGTCAGGTTGGGCGGGAACAGCGATTGCTAAAACCCTATCCAACGAGTTTTCTCTGCCCATCGCAGTGCACAACGATGTCCGCATCATGGGTCTTGGCGAGGCAACCTTCGGCGCTGGTCAAGAATTTGGCAGCACGCTGTTCGTCAGCCTCGGCACCGGCGTGGGTGGCGCGATCGTCCGAGATGGAAGGCTGCAAAAGTCCCCGCATTTCACAGCTGGTGAGCTGCGCGGTCTGATCGGGCGCCAAGCGGACGGCACCGCTGCGTCCATTGAGGACTTCGCCTCTGGCACTGGACTTGCTGCCACGTACAACCGCTTGCACGGCACGAACATCGATCTCCACGAAATCATGCGCCGCTACGAGTCTGGTGACGCTGGAGCCCAAGAAGTCATCGCCCGCAACATGACAGGTTTGGGAGAAACCCTCGCTGGTTTTGCTAGCGCCATTGATGTGGACGCAATTGTGGTTGGCGGGGGAGTAGCCACCATCGGCGAACCCATCATGGAGCCTTTGACCGCCGCATTCCGAGCCTGCGCACTACCGCCACTCAATACCATTCCCATCATCCGGGCCGAACTCGGCACCGATGCGCCCCTCATCGGTGCAGCCTGGTGGGCACTAACCACCATCAAGGAGAACAAGCAATGAAAACCCAAAAATTCCTCGACGCCGTACGCGGCAGCCTCATCGTGTCAGCCCAGGCCCCAACTGGTCACCCGCTCCGCGATACCCGCACCATCGCCTTCCTGGCAAAGGCAGCGGAAGCCGGTGGCAGCACCGCCATTCGCTGTGGCGGCTACGGCGGACTAGCGGACATTGAGGCCGTTGTTGAGGCAGTGAATGTGCCGGTCATCGGACTTACCAAGGAAGGCGACACCGGTGTGTACATCACGCCTTCCGTGGCTTCGGCGGTAGCCGTCGCAAAGGCAGGAGCAGCGGTGGTTGCCATTGATGCAACTGACCGGCCTCGTCAAGATGGTTCAACCTTCGCTGAGCAGGTAGCTGCGGTGCATGAAGCGGGCGCGATCGCCATGGCTGACATTGCGACGGCTGCGGAAGCAGTGGCAGCTCACGAGGCTGGTGCCGACCTCATTTCGACGACGCTGGCGGGCTACACTCCGCATCGCGAAAAGACGGAAGGACCGGACCTTGAGCTCATTCGGGACATTCGCGCCCAGTTGGGCGATGACGTGTTCCTCATCGGCGAGGGCCGTTTCCACACCCCAGAGCACGTGCGAGCTGGCAAGGAAGCGGGCGCGGACGCAATCATCGTGGGCACCGCCATCACCGACGTCGCGTGGATAACCACCCGGTTTGCTGGAGCATTCAATGACTGATCAGTACGTCGCCCTCATTGAGCTGCCGACAGGATCACTCGGCGCGCATCGAGTAGGGGTTGCAGATGGCGTCATCACATCGATGCAGCCCACGGATGAGAAACCAGATCTGCGGATTCTTCCCGGGCTGGCAGACATTCACAATCACGGGGCAGTAGGGGAGTCCTTTCCCAACTCTGACCTCGATGGATGTCGGGCAGCTGCGCGATACCACCGTTTGCGTGGCACCACGACCTTGCTGGCCTCAACCGTGTCACTGCCAGAAAACCTGCTGTTGCCACAATTGAGCGTGCTTGCCGATCTGACTGACCTCGGGGAAATCGACGGAATTCATGCCGAAGGGCCCTTTGTCAACGCATGCCGATGTGGCGCCCAAAATCCGGCCGCCATCATTCCTGGCGATCCCGATCTACTTTCTCGCATGATTGAAGCCTCCCGCGGGCACCTGAAGTCCATCACTTTTGCGCCCGAGACCGCGCGGATGCGGGAGCTCGTCGACATGTGCGCCAAGCACGGCATCATCGTGTCTTTTGGTCACACCGACGCCTCCTTTGCCGAGATGAACGCCGCGATTATTCAGGCGGTGGACGCTGGGGCTACCGTCACCGCAACGCACCTGTTCAACGCCATGCCTCCACTTCATCACCGGGATCCGGGCGCCGTCGCAGCGCTTGTTACTGCTGCGACTCGTGGCGAAGCCGTCGTTGAGCTCATCGCCGATGGCGTGCACCTCGCCGACGACACCGTCAACATGGTCCTAGCGACCGTTGGCGCAGATCGTGTCACCTTCGTCAGCGACGCCATGGCCGCAGCCGGACGCGCCGATGGCCAGTACATCCTCGGCGAGCTGGACGTCACCGTCGCAGCCGGAGTTGCACGCTTGTCGACGTCCGACGGCAGCGAAGGCGCCATCGCCGGCGGCACCTCGACGGTCATTGAGCAGGTTCAGCGCCAGGTACAGCATGGGCGCTTGCTTCACGACGCCCTCACCGCAGCCACCACAGGCCACCGCCTCCTCGGCGTGGAACACCGAAGCCGCATTGAAGTGGGAAGACCTGCGAACTTTGTGGTGTGCGGGCCTGATTTCACCGTTCGGAAAGTTTATCGAGAAGGCCAGGAGGTTTCGCCATAATGGACGTCATCATCACAGACCAGCCGGACAAGGTGGCTGCCGACATCATCGAGCCCTACGTCCGAGACAATGCCACGTTGGGCCTTGCTACGGGTTCAACCCCGCTGCCGACCTATCGCGAGCTCATCCGGCGTCATGAAGAGGAAGGCTTGAGCTTCGCCAAGTGTCGCGCCTTCCTGCTCGATGAATACATCGGGCTACCCATCACTCACGAGCAAAGCTACTACCGCACCATCAGGCGCGAATTCACCTCGCGCATAGACATTCCCGATGCCATGGTGCAAAGCCCAAACGGCATGGCACTGGATTCAGTAGAGGCAGGTCACGAATATGACGCTGCTATCAAAGCAGCAGGTGGGGTGGATATTCAGATTCTTGGTGTCGGTACCGACGGGCACATCGCCTTCAACGAGCCAGGATCTGCTTTTGAATCCCGCACCCGGCCGACCTCACTTCACCCGCAAACCGTGAAAGATAATTCGCGGTTCTTTGAGGGGGACGAATCAAAAGTGCCCCGTCGCGTACTGACGCAGGGGCTTGCGACGATCATGGAAGCGCGTCACCTCGTTCTTATTGCTACTGGTAGTGGCAAGAAAGAGGCAGTTGCTGCGCTCGTGGAAGGGCCGGTTGACACCGCGTGCCCAGCCTCAGTGCTGCAACGGCATCCGCATGCCACGGTGATCGTCGATGAGGCGGCTGCTGCGTTGTTGAGTAGGAAGTAGCGAATGTCGTAGCTGGTTGGTCGTAGAATCAAGGACCGCGTTTGGGGTAGGCCTGGAAAAGGTGGATTTACGACCAACTTGTTACGACAACTGCGCAGCGCGCTCTACAGCTGGAAAGCCGCAGTGACTTCCTTGCGTCGCTTGTGCTCAGCAACGAAGGAGAGGAACGGGATCGTGCCAGCGAGGGCGGTAGTGATCCACTTGAGTGGTTCCCATCGGGCATTGATGCCGAGGTTGACCGTGCTGATCAGATACAGCATGTAGAACACGCCGTGGGCCTGGGCAACGTAGAAGAACCAGCCTGGCGCGTCGCTTGGCGAAGGCAGAATCAGGTACTTGTACACCATTTCGGCTACCAAGATCAGCAGCCAGACACCGGTGACAAAGGCAGCTGTGGAGAACAGCTTCAGTGCTTTTCGTACTCGTTCCTGGCGTTCTGGGTGAATCTGCGTCATTGCTCTTTCCTTCGTCTGCGGGGCTCGTTGAGTGCGTTGAATTCTTCGACGTCCGTGTTGATTCGGGTAGGCAAGAAGTCCTCGTCGATTTCCGTGATTTCGCCTTGTTTTTCCAGCTCGACTGGAGCGACGCCTGTTTCGGCGTATTCATTTTCCAGTTGAATGTAGCGTCGGTAGGCGTAAACGATGAAGGCGCCGAAAGCTGGCCATTGGATGGCGTAGCCAAGGTTTTGGAACGTGCCGGTGCCTGCTCGGAACCTGGTCCATTGCCAATACGCCAAACCAAGGGTGGCGGCGACGGCAAGGGTGAGGAAGACAATGTGGGAGAACTTCACACGTTTCTTCGTGCGAGCAGGCTCGATACTTTCGTCGTTTACTTCACTCACAAGGCAACAGTGTACCTGTTGTCCCTGGAAGGCAAGCGATTCGGTAGTTGAACTACGTGATGTGTATTATGTGAGAAACCACGGGCTTGTGGCGGAATTGGCAGACGCGCTGGATTTAGGTTCCAGTGTCTTAGGACGTGGGAGTTCAAGTCTCCCCAGGCCCACAATATGAAGCGAGATCCTATGGATAGGATCTCGCTTCTTTTTGTTTCCCAGCTATCCTAAAGATATGAGTATTTCACGCCATGTCGACGCGTTTCTGGCTGCCGGTGGGATTGAGCAGTCCGACGAAGTCGTGCCCGAGAATGAATGTCAGATTTTTTCTGGCCAGGTGGCGGATAGTGAAGCGGAACTCGCCCAGGCGCGTGAGTTCGTAGCCACTTTGCTAAGTTAGCTAGCCCCCCAAGATTGGGGTAGCTCGCTCAAAACTAGTTTTCGTAGCAAAAATAACCAACGTCCAGGGGATTTGAAAGGGAAAAGGTTAGACACGCAAAACTAAACACCGCTCAAACATGACGGTTTCCTCAAGATCTGTGGCATATTTGCTTTCGTTAACCCGCGAGATGGGTGAAGTGTGCCCAGGCAATGGAAAGAGGAAAACATGCATGTAATCGGTGCAAATCGACTTATTGACGAGCTATCCAGTACTCCGTTTGCGCTGGTATTTGCAGGTCAGGGTGTCGATTGGCTGAATGGTTTGCGCACTGCCATCGCAGCAGGTGCTGGCCGGGCGATCACCGACATTGTCGAGGAAGCTGCCACCAAACTCACTGCCGTGGAAGATGAGATCGCGGCCGCGCGGCCGTTCGGATTCGAGCCAATTCAGTGGGCGGATTCTGAGCAGCCACCGCTGATTGATGCATCTATGGCGTCGATAAGCGTGCCAGGCATCTTTACCGCGCAGCTCGCCACCTTGCAGAATCTTGAGGCGCAGGGACTCGACATTGAACGCGCTCGCACTGCCATTGGACACTCGCAGGGCATCCTCGCTGCCTTCGCAATGCGGGACCTGACGCGCGCTTCCGAGTTCCTCGCTATCGCCCAGCTCATTGGCGCTGCGGGCAGCAAGGTTGCTCGGGAAAAGGGTTTGGTGCCGGCAGGGGAGTCCACCCCGATGCTGTCCATACAGGGCATTACTCGCGAGCAGCTCGAAGCAGCGATTAAGGGCACAGGCATTGAGATTGGGCTGCGCAATGCGCGCAACTGGTTCGTCGCTGTTGGCGCTCCACAGGAACTGGAGCAGCTGCAGGCCAAGCTCGAAAAGCTGGCTGCGAAGGATGCCCGTGATATCGAAACCAAGAAGCGCGGTGGCACCCCATTCGCGCCAAAGTTTGCCTTCCTCGGCGTGCAAATCGCTTTCCACCACAGCGCGATGCAGCCAGCCGTCGATCTCGCAACCGCGTGGGCTGAGCAGGCCGGACTCGACGTGGAACTTACCCGCGAGCTCGCCACCGACATCCTGATCACCCCGGAAGACTGGGTTTCCGATGTCCTTGAAGCAGTTGATGCGGGCGCGCAGTGGCTCCTCGACGTCGGCCCCGGCGAAGGCGTCTGCGCCCTCACCACCAGCGTCGCAGCAGGCCGCGGCGTGGGCACCCTGCGCATCGGCACCGCTGCCGGCCAAACGCAGCTTTTCGACGCCGGCCACGCGCCTACCCGCCCCGTTTCCTACGACCACTTCGCTCCACGCGTGGAAAACGGCAAGCTCGTCACCAAGTTCACCGAGCTCACCGGCCGTTCCCCAATGCTGCTTGCGGGCATGACCCCGACCACCGTTGACCCGGAGATTGTCGCTGCTGCCGCGAACGCTGGCCACTGGGCCGAGCTCGCTGGTGGTGGCCAGGTGACCCCGGAGATCCTAGAGTGCCACCTGGAACAGCTCGATGACCTTCTGAATCCTGGCGTAAACGCCCAGTTCAACTCGATGTTCCTCGACCCTTACCTGTGGGGTATGCAGATCGGCGGCAAGCGTCTCGTACAGAAGGCTCGTCTCAATGGCGCCCCAATCGACGGCGTGGTCATCACCGCTGGTATCCCGGAGCACGACGAAGCTATCGAGCTCATTCACGAGCTCCGCGACAATGGCTTCCCATGGGTCGCCTTCAAGCCGGGCGCCGTGAACCAGGTGCGCAAGATCCTGGAGATCGCCCGCGCGGTCCCAGAAATCCCAGTGATCCTGCAGGTCGAAGGTGGTAAGGCCGGTGGCCACCACTCCTGGGAAGAGCTCGATGACCTGCTGATCGCCACTTACGGCATGATCCGCGACACCCCGAACACCGTCCTGTGTGTCGGCGGTGGCATCGGCACCCCAGAGCGCGCTGCCGAGTACATCCTCGGCACCTGGTCCGAGAAGTACGACCTGCCAAAGATGCCTGTCGACGGCATCCTCGTCGGCACCGCTGCCATGGCCACCAAGGAGGCCAAGACCTCTGATTCCGTCAAGCAACTCCTGGTGGAAACCAAGGGCCAGGACGAGTGGGTTGGCGCAGGTAGCGCCGCTTTCGGCATGGCCTCCGGCCGTTCCCAGCTGGGCGCGGACATTCACGAGATCGACAACTCCTTTGCCAAGTGCGGTCGTTTGCTCGATGAAGTCGCAGGCGACGCTGAGGCCGTTGCCGCCAAGCGCGAAGAAATCATCGCCGCCATGGCCAAGACCTGCAAGGTCTACTTCGGTGACCTGGAGGAGATGACGTACAACCAGTGGCTCAGCCGCTACCTCGAATTGTCAGGACCCGTTAACGGGTCCTGGACCGACGTCTCCTGGAAGAACCGCTTCGCGCAGATGATCGAGCGCACCGAAGCCCGCCTCGTCGCCCAGGACCACGGCGAGTTCGAGCCTCAGGTCACCCTGGTCAATGACCCGGCTGCGGCCGTCGCCAAGCTTGACGAGCTCTACACCACCGATGACCTGCTGCACCCAGCCGACGTCGCCTGGTTCCTCGGCCTGTGCCGCACCCCGGGCAAGCCGGTTAACTTCGTGCCGGTGATCGACAAGGACGTCCGCCGCTGGTGGCGCTCCGACTCCCTGTGGCAGGCGCACGACGCGCGTTACGACGCCGACCAGGTCTGCATCATCCCAGGACCTGCTGCGGTCGCCGGCATCACCCGCGCGGACGAGCCAGTGGCCGAGTTGCTGGGCCGCTTCAACCAGGCTGCGATCGATCGCCTGAGCGATGCCGTAGTTGCTGAGAAGACCGCGTCTGACCGTGTGCTCGCAGCTGAGGGCACCTACTGGGCCGGTCGCAACATCCCATCCATGATCGCGAGCCTCGGTGCTCGCGATGAGTGGCAACTCACCGAGGACGGTGCGAACCACGCTGCTACCGGTGCCACCCTGCGTGACCTTGATGCCTCCCATGCAGAGCTCACCGTGCCGCTGTCCGGCTCCACCGCGCCGGGCACCACCGCGGACCTCAAGATCCGCTTCACCGTTCCTGAGGTCGGCGTACCGATCGTCACCCAGGAAGATGCAGAGGCCGCCATGGGCGAGCTGACCTGCATCGCCGCCGGTGGGGAACTGGCAACGATCCAGGACGGCGTCGCCCGCTGGACCACCACGCTATCCACGGACCATATCGCCGACTACAACAACGTCACCGCCGCCTACCTGGATCGCACCGTGACCCCCGCTGGCACCGCACCAGACGTGCTGGTGGGCTTGGCATGGCCAGCGATCTTCGCTGCCGTGAAGTCCGCCGTTATCCCGGGCACCGATTCCGCATCCGTAGTCGAAGGCATGCTGTCCCTGGTCCACCTCGAGCACCACATCAAGCTGGTCGAGGCGCAGCCTGACGAGATGCCAGCAGCTTCCGTTGCTATTCGCGTCGAAGCAACTGCGGACGAAGTTTCCGACACTGACATGGGGCGCGTGGTCATCGTGCGCGCCCGCGTTTACGCAGGATTCCCAGATGGTGAGCGCCAGGTAGCGCAGCTTTCCGAGCGCTTTGCCATCCGTGGCCGCGCCGGCAAAATGACCGCCCGAACCAACACCTCCGTGTTCCCAACCGTGGTGGACACCCCGCGTTCCTTCCGCGCCTACGCCAAGGTCGTGGCTCCAACCTCGATGAAGCCGTTCGCCATTGTCTCCGGCGACCGCAACCCAATCCACGTCTCCGACAGCGCCGCCGCGCTGGCGGGCCTGCCAGACGGTGTCATCGTTCACGGCATGTGGACCTCTGCCATTGCTGAGCTCATCGCATCCTCCGGTTTCGAAGGATCTGAGCCGGTCAAGGTCATGGAGTACACCGCAACGATGCTCGCACCGGTTCTGCCGGGTGCGGAAATCGAGTTCACCGTTGAGCGTTCCGGTGTGGACAACCGTCCGGGCTTTGGTGAGGTCCGCGAAATCACCGCGAAGGTGGACGGCAACCTGGTCATGACGGGTACCGCAGTCATGGCAGCCCCGCGCACCTTCTACGCTTTCCCAGGCCAGGGCATCCAGTCCCCAGGCATGGGCATGGCCGCCTACGCAAGCTCCGCTGCAGCGCGCGACGTGTGGGATCGCGCGGACGCGCACACCCGCTCCAAGCTGGGCTTCTCCATCCTGGAGATCGTCCGCAACAACCCTTCCGAAGTGATCGTGAAGGGCGAGAAGTTCCAGCACCCAGACGGCGTGCTGTACCTGACGCAGTTCACCCAGGTCGGCATGGCAACCCTGGGCTGCGCGCAGATCGCCGAGATGCGCGAGGCCTCGGCTCTCAACCAGCGCGCCTTCTTCGCTGGCCACTCCGTGGGTGAGTACAACGCGCTGGCAGCGTACGCTGGCGTGCTGTCCCTGGAATCCGTAGTTGAGATTGTTTACGCCCGCGGCCTCACCATGCACCGTTTGGTCGAGCGCGACGAACAGGGCGTTTCCAACTACGGCCTGGCTGCGCTGCGTCCGAACAAGATGAAGCTGTCCTCCGCAGAGGTCTTCGACTACGTGGCCGGCATTGCTCAGCGCACGGGCGAGTTCCTGGAGATCGTTAACTACAACATTGATGGTGTTCAGTACGCTGTCGCCGGCACCCGCGCAGGCCTTGCAGCTCTTGCTGAAGACGCAGAAAAGCGCGCGCCAGGCATGCGTGCCTTCATCCAGATTCCGGGCATTGACGTGCCGTTCCATTCCTCGCACTTGCGCGATGGCGTTGGCGCATTCCGTGAGCACCTCGATTCTCTGATCCCAGCCGAGATCGACCTGGACATCCTGGTCGGACGCTACATTCCAAACCTGGTGGCCCGCCCATTCTCCCTTGAGCGCAACTTCGCCGAATCCATGGCCGAGGTCGTCTCCTCGCACCTGCTGGACGAGATCCTCGCTGACTTCGAGGCCGCTGAGAAGGACCCGATGAAGCTCGGTCGCACCCTGCTCATCGAGCTCCTGGCTTGGCAGTTCGCCTCCCCAGTGCGCTGGATTGAAACCCAGCACTTGGCCCTGACCTCGTTGAACGTGGATCGCTTCGTGGAGGTCGGCGTCGGCTCCGCACCGACGATTGCCAACATGATGGGGCAGACCCTTCGCCTGCCACAGTATGCAGCCACCAAGATCGAGGTCCTTAACATCGAGCGCGATGCCGCGACTGTGTTCGCCACCGATGCGATCACTCGCGAAGTGCCTGAAGAGGAAGCTCCGGAAGAAAACCCTGTGTCCGAAAATATCGCGGTTCAGGCCACGGAAACTCCGGTTGCCTCTGCTGCACCGACTGGTGGCGCCGGCCCGGATGACATCGCCTACACTCCGGCCGACGCGACAGAAATGCTCATCGCCATCTGGACCAAGGTTCGCCCAGATCAGATGGGTGCCACGGACTCTATCGAGACCCTGGTGGAGGGCGTGTCCTCCCGCCGCAACCAGCTCCTCCTGGACCTCGGCGTCGAGTTCGGCCTGGGTGCGATCGATGGTGCAGCCGATGCCGAACTGTCCGATCTGAAGAACACCGTCTCCCGCATGGCCAAGGGCTACAAGGCCTTCGGACCTGTGCTCTCTGATGCCTCCGCCGACGCTCTGCGCCGCATCACCGGACCTACGGGCAAGCGCCCTGGCTACATCGCCGAGCGCGTCACCGGCACTTGGCAGCTCGGCCAGGGCTGGGCTGACCACGTCCAAGCCGAAGTTGTCATCGGCGCCCGTGAAGGTGCCTCCCTGCGTGGTGGCGACCTCGCCACCCTCTCGCCGATGGCCCCAAGCAACGCCTCCGAGCTCGACGCGCTTATCGACGCCGCAGTCCAGGCCGTCGCTTCCCGCCGAGGCATCTCCGTAGGCCTGCCTTCCGCAGGTGGCGCTGGCGGTGGAGTAGTGGATTCCGCTGCGCTCGGTGAGTTCGCGGAAGCAGTCACTGGCCGTGAGGGCGTGCTGGCAGAAACTGCCCGCACGATCTTGTCCAACCTGGGGCTGTCCGCAGCTCCAGGCAAGGGACTGCCTGAGGCTGACGAGAACGCTGCACTGTTCGACTTGGTGTCTCGTGAACTCGGCTCCGACTGGCCACGCCAGGTCGCACCTTCCTTCGATGCGAACAAGGCCGTGCTGCTCGATGATCGTTGGGCTTCCGCCCGCGAAGACATTTCCCGCTTCGCGCTAGGCTCGCTGGAACACCTCGACATCACCGGCGCTGGCGAAGCCGCAGCTCAGCAGGCCGAGTACTTCGGTCTGACCGAGCTGGCTGCCCAAGCCCGAAACACCGAGGCACTGCAGTACAGCACTGACGTTGCCGTGGTGACCGGTGCTTCCCCGAACTCCATCGCTGCAGCGGTCACCGAAGGTTTGCTCGCTGGCGGTGCGACCGTCGTGGTGACCACGTCCAACCTGAGCCACAAGCGCTTGGAGTTCTACAAGAAGCTCTACCGCGACGCAGCTCGTGGCCAGGCCGCGCTGTGGATCGTCCCAGCTAACCTGTCCTCCTACGCTGACCTTGACGATGTGATCGAGTGGATCGGCAACGAACAGACCGCGACCGTGAACGGCGCGAAGAAGGTTCTGAAGCCTGCGCTCGTTCCGACGCTGCTCTTCCCATTCGCAGCACCGCGCGTCTCCGGCTCCCTCGCCGATGCCGGCCCGCAGGCCGAGAACCAGATGCGTCTGTTGCTGTGGTCCGTCGAGCGCCTCATCGCGGGTCTCTCCGAGATCGGCGTGGACAATGAGATCGGCAAGCGCCTGCACGTCGTGATCCCTGGTTCCCCTAACCGTGGCCGTTTCGGTGGCGACGGTGCCTACGGTGAATCCAAGGCCGCCCTCGACGCGCTGGTCACCCGCTGGCATGCCGAGCCGGTCTGGGGTAGTCGCACCTCGCTGGTTCACGCTCTCATCGGCTGGGTTCGTGGTACCGGCCTCATGGGTGGCAACGACCCACTCGTCGACGCCGTCGAGGCCGCAGGCGTGCGCACCTATGCCACCACCGAGATCGCAGCAGAGCTGCTATCCCAGGTTGCTTTGGAAGTACGCGAAGCCGCTTCGAATGCTCCGATTACTCGCGACTTCACCGGTGGCCTTGGCGAGGCCGATCTGAACCTCGCTGAACTGGCTCGCGGCGCTGCCGCTCGCCAGGAAGTGAAGGAGGACGTCGAGAAGCCAGTGACTGTTAAGGCACTGCCGACGCCGTTCCGCCCATTCACCAACACCACGCCGTCCTTCGAGGTCACGCAGCGTCTTGAGGACATGGTCGTCATCGTTGGTGCCGGTGAGCTGGGCCCTTACGGCTCTGCCCGCACGCGTTTCGACGCCGAATTGACCGGCGATCTGTCGGCCGCGGGCGTCGCGGAGCTGGCATGGACTATGGGCCTGATCCACTGGGATGAGGATCCGAAGCCAGGCTGGTACGACGCATCCGACGAGCCAGTGGCCGAGGAAGACATCTACGAGCGCTTCCACGATGAGGTCTTGGCACGAGTCGGCGTGCGCCAGTACCACGACGACTTCGGTATGGTCAGCAACCTCATGCCTGAACTGACCACCGTCTACCTGGACCGCGATCTGTCCTTCTCCGTTTCTGATGAGGCAGCAGCCCGCACGTTCGTGGACTCCGAGCCGGAAACCACCACCGCTCACTTTGATGAGGAAGCAGGGGAGTGGATTGTTACCCGCAAGGCTGGCTCCGCTGTCCGCGTGCCACGTCGCATGGCGATGTCCCGCTTCGTCGGCGGTCAGATTCCGGAGGGCTTCGACCCAGCGGTGTACGGCATTCCTGCCGACATGATCGACAACCTCGACCGCGTGGCCGTCTGGAACCTGGTGTGCACCGTTGACGCCTTCCTGGCCAGCGGTTTCACTCCGGCGGAAATCATGCGGGCGATTCACCCAACCCGCGTATCCTCCACCCAGGGCACCGGCATGGGCGGTATGGCCTCCCTGCGCTCCCTCTTCGTTGACGGTCTGCTGGCCGAGCCACGCCAGAACGACATCCTGCAGGAGGCACTGCCAAACGTCATGGCCGGTCACGTCATGCAGTCCTACGTCGGCGGCTACGGCCAGATGATCCACCCAGTGGCTGCCTGCGCGACCGCCGCGGTGTCGGTGGAAGAGGGCATGGACAAGATTCGCCTCGGTAAGGCTGACTTCGTGGTCGCTGGCGGCCTCGATGACCTTTCGATGGAAGGCATCACCGGCTTCGGCGATATGGCAGCTACCGCCGATTCAGGAGAGATGCGTGGCAAGGGCATCTCCGATCGCTACTTCTCTCGCGCCAATGATCGTCGTCGTGGGGGCTTCGTGGAATCCGCAGGTGGTGGCACCATTTTGCTGGCGCGCGGCAGCGTCGCTGCAGATCTTGGATTGCCAGTTCTCGGTGTGCTCGGTTTCGCTGAGTCCTTTGCTGATGGCGCTCACACCTCTATTCCAGCGCCAGGCCTGGGTGCCCTGGGTGCTGCGCGTGGCGGTACCAACTCGCGCCTTGTGCATGCGTTGGCGGCTCTCGGCGTCACCCCAGATGACATCGCGATCGTGTCTAAGCACGACACCTCCACCACAGCGAACGATCCGAACGAGTCCGACCTGCACACCCGCATTGCGCGTGCCATCGGTCGTACCCCGGGCAACCCGCTGTACGTCATCTCCCAGAAGACGCTCACCGGCCACGCCAAGGGTGGCGCCGCCGCCTTCCAGATGATTGGTCTTACCCAGGTGCTGCGCTCCGGTGTGGTTCCGCCAAACCGTTCCCTGGACTGCGTCGACCCAGCTCTCGCGGGCAATGAGAACCTGGTATGGCTGCGTTCACCGCTGCAACTTGAGGCTCCAAAGGCGGGTCTGGTTACCTCTCTTGGATTCGGTCACGTCTCCGCGCTCATTGCGATCGTGCACCCGGCAGCCTTCGAGGCTGCGCTGGGCGATCGCGCTTCCGAGTGGCGTTCTGCTGCGGCTGCACGCGAAACCGCAGGTCTGCGCCGAATCCTCGGTGCAATGCATGGCGGATCCGCGCTCTACGAAAAGCCAGTCGACCGCAACCTTGGCGGCACCGGTCAAGTGGCCAAGGAACGCGAAGCAGCGATGCTCCTGTCCGAGAACGCGCGTCTCATTGATGGGGTGATGCAGAGCTAGGATTTCTGGATCTGGCAAGGCCCGGTATTCCCATGGGATACCGGGCCGTTTGCCTTTCTGCAGGAACACTCTCCTCGCCGGGATCATTTCACTGTCGTAGGTTCGGTGTCACTAGGAGGTAGCCCATGATGCGCAGTGATTCATTGAAATGGCTGCAACGTTCCGCCTTAGCGTGGATGGTTTTCGATGTGCTCTGCCTGATGGTCGCCTTCCGAACAAATGAAAAGCTTGATGGCCCAGAAGCCATCATCCTCTTGCTGTTTTTGCCACTTGTTTTCCTCTATTTCGTAGTGCTTATGCTGTGGGCACTAGTGCACCTTGTCTTGAGCATCGCTGCTCTGAAGGCTGCGGAGAAGAGTGAACGATTCAACGTTCTCTTTCATGCTGTCTCCGCTGTATTGGCGATGGCGCTATTTATTTGGATCGCCCCGAAGGGCTTGTTCCACATGAATCTGGTGATGGTTCCTTTTGGGATGATTCCGGCTTGGTTGTGCGGACTTATCGGCCCGTATTTGACCACATCTCGAACCGATTCCTCGGAATGGGATGTGATGCTTCCACGGTGATGACAGGGGGCTATCGAAGTAACAAATCAATTACGGTAACCGCGTATTTTCAGTGGCGTGGGTTACTATCTCGCGGTTTCGCCCCAGACTTGATTTGCGATAAGACTATTTGACATAACGCAATGTGGTAGCGGGTTTTCGGGGCGGGGTCAGTGGGCGATTGGCGCGCTAACAGGTCAACAGTTGATAACGATTTGCGCCTGTGACCTGCAAAGATGTTAACGGAGGGGTGGTTAATCTAGATAGGTACGGCTTAAGAACTTCATCGAAAGGCTAGACCTGTGATCTCCTCAAGACCATTCGCCATCGCCATGTCCTTCGTGGGACTTCTCGTGGGGGCAGGCTTCGCGACTGGCCAAGAGGTTGTTCAATACTTCACCTCCTTCGGTGTCGAAGGTGTCTGGGGAATCATCGTCGCTGGCGCTATCATGACGCTCGCCGGCACCGTCTTCCTACAACTCGGTAGCTATTTCCGTGCCAGCGAGCACAATGCCGTTTTCCGTGAGGTTACGCACCCGGCGATTTCCAAACTCCTCGACATTTCCGTCATCATCACCCTGTTCGCCATCGGCTTTGTGATGCTCGCCGGCGCCGGCTCCAACATGGCGCAGCAGTTCGGCTGGCCGACGTGGGCTGGTTCCACTCTGATGTTGGTGCTGGTCATGGCGTGTGGGCTTCTCGACGTCAACAAGGTCTCAGCTGTCATCGGAGCTGTGACCCCGTTGATCATCATCGCAGTGGCTTTTGTCGGTATTTACACTGCGCTGAACATGCCCTCGGACCCAGGCGCGATGATGGAGATGTCTGCGCAGATCGAGTCGCCGGTATCGAACTGGCTGGTCTCTGCATTGAACTACAATGGCTTGGCCCTGATCCTTGCCGTTTCCATGAGTCTGGTGATTGGTGGCGATCACCTCGATCCACGCGAGGCTGGCCGTGGTGGTTTCTGGGGCGGAATCGTCTACACCGTGCTGATGGGTATCGCATTCTTTGCCCTGCTCATGAACGCCGATGATGTCATGCAGTCCGACATCCCAATGCTGTACATTTTGGACGGCATTCACCCAGCGCTCGGCTTCATCATGTCCATTATCATCTTCCTGATGATCTTCAATACTGCCATCGGCATGTTCTACGCCCTGGGCAAGCGACTTTCCGCGGGTAGGGAAGAGCGCTACCTGCCGATCTTCATCGGTGGCTGCCTCGCGGGCTACGCCGTCTCCTTCTTTGGCTTCAAGACTCTCATGGCCTACGTCTACCCGGTTATCGGCTACATCGGCATGTTCATGGTCGTTGTCCTGGTGTTCGCCTGGATTAAGTACCTCGGAGACATTAAGGATGAAACCCGTCGCCGTGCCCGCATCAAGGCACTGCTGCGCCTCAAGCTGCGTCCGGATGCTCCTTACGACGACGCCAAGGATGCCGTCATCGGCGAAGCCCTCACCGATTCCGTGGTCGACGAGGGCGAGCTGCTTAACGACGTCCTCGAAGAGGTGGCAGAAGACCTGCACAATGATGATTCAGTTGACTTCGATGCCGCAGACTTCGATGCAAGCGATCACGATGCCCAGGACTATGTGGAGGCTGCGCGCTAATCCTTGGTCGTAATCAGTTGGTCGTAAAACCGGCACTTTCGAGGGCTCGCTTTTCTCGGATCTGTAGGTTTACGACCATTTTTTTCACGACAAACTGGCGGAAGCAATCTCCCGGAGGGCCGCGAGGTGTGCCTTCCAGGCCTGCATTCCATTCTTTGTTAGCGCTAACCGAGTCTGTGGCCTTTTGCCCACGAAGAGTTTCTTGATCTTCACGTACTCTAATTCTTCCAATGCTGACGCATGCTTCGAAAGTGTGGAATCGGTGGTGGCGAGATAGTCGCGCAATTCGGTAAACGGCATGTATTCCACGCCAGCTAGAGCTGCCATGATGGAAAAGCGCAGTGGATTGGAAAAAGCAGGGTTGAGTTCCATGCGGGGATGCGTGCTCATCGGTTCGCCAACGCTTCCCAGGTAGGGCCTGCAATGGCGAGAATCAGGAAGATAATGGCTTCCGTCATGGCGACCTCCAGTGAAGTCGGGATCACGGTTGTCGCGGCCCAAGTGAGCATCCAGACAACCATCATCACAGACCAGCGGGTTCCGAAACCGCGCCGGGCAGAGGGGTGAATCTTTGCGAACAGGCCGATGAGACTGGTGGCAGCAATGTTCCAAATCATCAACAGAATGATGAGTTCCTGAGGAGCACCCCCGGCGTAGTACTGGCACATCGCGTACATGGCGGTTGCGCCGCAAATGAGTTCGTATGTGATCCATGCGGGGTGGAATCCACTGGCGCGGCGCTCTAGTGATTGGGCGAGAGCGAGTTGTTCTTGGGCGTTTTGTGGTGTGGTCATACTTCAGATCGTAGCAACTACTTTCCATTTTGGAAAGTGCTTTCCTGCACTATTCTTAAAAACTCTACGAATTCATATTTCGGTAGAAGAATGTTCACTCAACCGTTATTGCGCAGTCACAAACATGTGTGAATATCAACATCCGTGACTGAATCGGTAAAAGATCTGCGTCGAAAAGCAGAAAAAGCCAAGCGCCGCGAGTGGTGGTTGGCCACGCTGCTGCTGGCGCCCAACCTGATCTTGCTAACGGTGTTTACCTACCGTCCGCTGATCGACAATATCCGACTGTCCTTCTTCAACTGGAACATTTCCTCGCCAACGTCCACCTTCATCGGGCTGGACAACTACAAGGAATGGTTCACTAGGGAAGACACTCGGACCATCCTGTCCAACACACTCGTGTTCACCTTCTTTGCGGTGCTCGGATCGATGGTGCTCGGGCTCGCGCTGGCCATGGTGCTGGATCAGAAACTGAAAGGTCGCAACTTCACGCGCTCGGTGGTTTTCGCCCCGTTTGCAATCTCCGGCGCCGCCATCGGCGTGGCATTCCAATTCATTTTCGACCCCAACTACGGCCTTATCCAGGACCTCCTCGCCCGAATCGGGCAGGTAGCGCCGAACTTCTACGGCGAGCCGAAGTGGGCCATGTTCATGGTCACCTTCACCTTCGTCTGGAAGAACCTCGGCTACACCTTCGTCATCTACCTGGCGGCCATGCAGGCTTTATCGAAAGACCTGGAGGAAGCCAGCGCCATCGATGGCGCAAACTGGTGGACCAGGTTTACCAAGGTCACGCTGCCACAGCTGCGTCCGACCACTTTCTTCCTCTCCATCACTGTCACCCTGAACTCGGTGCAGGTCTTCGACATCATCAACGTCATGACCCGTGGTGGCCCCCAGGGCGACGGCACGATGACGCTGGTGTTCCAGGTCTACGAGGAAACTTTCCGCAACTTCCGCGCCGGCTATGGCGCGACGGTGGCGACGATCCTCTTCCTGATTCTCCTGGCCATCACGTTGATTCAGGTTCGGTACATGGATAAGGAGCACAACCGATGATGGACATTCATGGTGGATCACCAGCGATGCGCGTCGGAAAGCGCGTGGCAGGTTACCTTGCCATCGTCGCCATCCTGCTCTTCGTCGGCTTGCCATTGTTCTGGATCTTGATGACCTCCTTCAAGGAGCGCGGTGACATCTACACCCAGCCGGTCGCGTGGCTGCCACCGAACTGGACCAACGAAAACTACGGCGTTGCGACGACTGAAGTGCCGTACTGGAAGTACCTGCGGAACTCGGTCATTATCACGCTTTCTTTGTGCGTGATTAAGGTCGTTCTCGGCACCTTGTCGGCATATGCCCTGGCTATCTTGCGATTCCCGGGTCGAAACTTGGTTTTTATCATCGTCATTTCGGCGCTGATGGTGCCGAGCGAAATCACCGTGATTTCTAACTTCGCGCTCGTGAATTCGCTGGGCTGGCGCAACACCTTCCAGGGCGTCATCATCCCGCTGGCAGGCGTCGCATTTGGAACCTTCCTCATGCGCAATCACTTTATGTCCCTGCCGTACGAGCTCATCGAGGCAGCACAGATGGATGGCGCGGGCCCCATCAAGTTGCTCACCCGCGTGCTGCTGCCGATCTCGATGCCGACCCTGGTGGCGTTCACCGTGATCACCCTGGTCAACGAGTGGAACACCTACCTGTGGCCGTACATCATCACGGACACCGAAGCCGTCGCCCCGCTTCCAGTGGGCCTGACGATGCTGCAAAACAACGACGGCATGACCAACTGGGGTCCCGTCATGGCGGCGACCATCCTCACGATGATCCCGATCCTCATAATCTTCCTTGGTCTGCAGAAATACATGATCAAGGGCCTCACCACCGGCGCCGTCAAGGGCTAACCGGACCACACAATTCAGGAGAAACAATGAAGCGTCGCAATTTCCTCGCGCTGGCCGGCCTCGGCGCCGCTGGTGCAACTCTGACCGCCTGCGCAGGCACCTCCTCTACCTCTACTGATTCCGGCAAGTCCGACGGCAAGAAGGTTACCGAGCTGACCTGGTGGTCCAACCACCCAGGCAAGTCCAAGGACGTCGAAACCGAGCTGATCAAGCGTTTCAACGAAAAGAACCCTGACATCAAGATCAACCTGATCGACGGCGGCAAGAACTACGAAGAAGTCGCCCAGAAGTTCAACGCAGCCCTCACCGGCAACGACCTGCCTGACATCGTCGTGCTTTCCGACGTCTGGTGGTTCAACTTCGCCATCAACGGCCAGATCGCCAAGATGAACGAAGTGGCAAAGAAGGCCAGCATCGACACTTCTTCCTACGTGTCTTCCCTGTACGGCGACTACGAGCTCGACGGCGCCAACTACGCCTTCCCGTTCGCCCGTTCCACGCCGCTGTTTTACTACAACAAGGACGTCTGGGCTAAGGCTGGCCTGCCTGAGCGTGGCCCAGAGACCTGGGAAGAAATGGACGAGTGGGGCAAGAAGATCATGGCCGTTGTCGACGGCAAGACCAAGGCACACGGCTGGGGCAACGCAGTTGACTACCTGGCATGGACCTTCGAAGGCCCAATGTGGACCCTGGGCGGCTCCTACTCCGACAAATGGGACCTGAAGTTCAACTCCCCAGAGACCGTCAAGGCTGTTGAGTGGCTGAAGAAGACCGTGGTCGGCGACGGTGCCTACGCTACTGTCTCCCAGGACATCGCCGCTGACTTCTCCGCAGGCTTGGTTGCTTCCGCCATCATGTCCACGGGTGACCTCTCCGGTCTGAAGAAGAACGGCAAGGTCAACTTCGGCACCGCTCCGCTGCCAAACCCAAAGGGAAACGGTGGCTGCCCAACTGGTGGCGCAGGTCTGGCAATCCCAGCAAAGATCTCCGAGGAGCGCCAGATCGCAGCTGCGAAGTTCATCGACTTCATCACCAACGCAGCCAACACCGCTTACTGGTCCCGCAACGTCGGCTACATGCCAGTTCGCACCACCGCAGTGGACGATCCTGAGCAGAAGAAGTTCATGGACGAGAACCCGAACTACAAGACGGCCGTCGATCAGCTGCCAAAGACCCGTTCCCAGGACTACGCTCGCGTGTTCATCCCAGGTGCGGACACCAAGATCGGTGGCGCCTTCGAATCCATTTTGATCGGCAACAAGGATCCGAAGGAAGAAATGGACAAGCTTCAGAAGGAAGTCCAGTCCATTTACGACGCTCAGGTCAAGCCACAGCTGAAGAAGAAGTAGGAACAAAGAACCCATGGCAACTGTCACGTTTAACAACGTCAGCCGCATTTACCCGAAGGCCGAGCGCCCTGCAGTGGACTCGCTGAACCTCGACATCGCCGATGGCGAGTTCATCTGCCTCGTCGGTCCGTCCGGCTGTGGCAAGTCCACCAGCCTGCGCATGCTCGCTGGCCTGGAGCCGACTGACAAAGGCAGCATCCACATCGGTGGCATGGACGCCACTGGTGTCGCTCCTCGCGACCGTGACGTTGCCATGGTGTTCCAAAACTACGCGCTGTACCCAAACATGACCGTGGCGCAGAACATGGGTTTTGCGCTGCAGAACGCGGGCGTGCCGAAGGCCGACATCGCCTCGAAAGTCGCTGAGGCCGCCCGCATCCTTCAACTCGAAGAGTTCTTGGACCGCAAGCCAGCCAACCTCTCCGGTGGCCAGCGCCAGCGCGTCGCCATGGGCCGCGCCATCGTCCGCGACCCCAAAGTCTTCCTCATGGACGAACCCCTGTCCAACCTCGACGCCAAGCTTCGCGTCTCCACCCGCTCGCAGATCTCCGCGCTCCAGCGTCGCCTCGGCACCACCACGGTCTACGTCACCCACGACCAGGTCGAAGCCATGACGATGGGCGACCGCGTCGCAGTGCTTTCCGACGGCGTCCTGCAGCAATGCGCCTCCCCTCGCGAAATCTACGATCGCCCAGCCAACGCCTTCGTCGCCGGCTTCATCGGCTCGCCAGCCATGAACCTGTTCACTCTGCCTCTTACGTCGAACGGGGTCTCGCTCGGTAACTGGTCGGTTGGGCTCACCCCTGGCCAGGATGTTCGCTCTGACAAGGACATCATCATGGGCGTGCGACCAGAAGATTGGATCATTGGCACCTCAGGTCTTGAGGTAGTGGTAGAACATGTCGAAGAGCTGGGCCACGAATCCTACGGCTACTGTGTGCCAGTCTCAGGTTCCGTTGAAGCTCACTCTGGCGACATGAACCGCATCGCTGTCCACGCACCACATGCCCGCGGAATGAACATCGGTGATCGTTTCTTCATCGAGCCACGCCCAGATTCCTTCCACATGTTCTCCACCTCAACGGGCTCTAGGATTTAGCCTGTCGGATTTGGTGAAGCAAACGATAGAATTGGGAGCATTTCTACAGTTTGCTTCACCAAATTCCGCAAAGGGTTCTATGCACATCGGAATCGACCTCGTCCACATCCCATCTTTTGCTGCTCAGCTTGAGCAGCCGGGATCGAGGTTCCTTGAGGTCTTCCACCCCACGGAGCTGCGCCGATCGCTCTCCAAGGTGAATCGCGCTGAGCATTTGGCTGGCTGTTGGGCGGCGAAAGAAGCCTTCGTCAAAGCCTGGTCGCAGTCTCTTTACGGTCAGCCGCCGGTTGCCGAGGAAATGATCTGGTCCTCCCTCATAGTTGAACAGGACCAATGGGGGAGAGCGCGCCTCCGCCAATCCTTAGTCGACGCAACAGCGGAAATCTCCATCAGCCACGACGGGGACTACGCGACGGCAGTGTGCATGTTTGAGCCGGGCGAACCCTGAGTTTAGGACCCCGAGTTTCGGGCGACTCGAGGAGAATTTTCGCCCAAAAACGCCGAAACTCGGGTTCCTAAACTCATCGGTCAGGGGATTGGCCGTCGCGACGGCCGGGTGAGGAATTGGTTGAGCTCGGGTATGAATTGATTGTCGCGGAGCATCTTCCAATCAACGCGCAGGAATTCGTATCCCAGGTTCTTGAGGCGCTTTTCGCGTTTGAGTTCGGCCAAGACGATTTCGGAGGCGTCTCCGTAGTCGCCGAGGTATTTGTGGTCGCAGTCCACTTCGATGATCAGCCATTCGTCGAGGTAGATGTCGGCAAAGTGGATGTGCCCTCCAGTATGAAGCTCCTTTTGTAGCTCCATTTTGGTGAACGGTGGTGATGCTTCAATTATTTGAGCTCGAGCCCAGGATTCCGCCGCACTTTCGCTTTTGGGGTTGGCGCAGTCAATGACTTTCCTCGCAACAGCGGAACCTTTCGCTCGTCCGATCTTTTCGACTTCGTGTTTCAGCGAGGCAACCGTGCCGCCACGGCGTAGGTAACCGTCGGCGACGGCGAGTCCAACGTGAAAGCCGTGCCAACGCGCGACATCGATAACAGTTCGAGTTGGTGTGGTCACGTTGAAATTTTCAAATCTCTTGATTGCTTCAGCTGGCAGATACGCATGCCGATAAATGGTGTGCCTTGGCCAACTGGATTTGCGGGGTGGCCGGCTATGTCCTGGAAGGGTCAATTCGCTTGGGGACCAAGGCACGATCACGGGCAATCTCCATAGGCGCGCTGCGGACAGACCACACACAACTGCCTTGTGGGCTGAATAGCCGCTGGCCAAAGCTCGAACACGGGCCTGTTCCCACACTGGCAGTTGATAGAAGGCACTTCTATCCACGTAGATGTGGCCGTGTAGTTGTAGCAAGGTGTCGCTTCCGAGGCCTTCCCAAAATTCTGGATCGCTTAAGTTTTGGGATCGGTAATTGTGAAACGGAACGGGGCTTTTGTTGATTTGCATGCCCCGGAACATAGGTACATAGGGGCTTAGCGGTCATCCGTTGGGTCTGAAAAACTGTGGACAGCTGGGGTTGTCCACAGGCATAGGGATGAACCGTGTAATTAGGATTGCGTGTTTCGGTGAAATCAGGTACAAAAATAGGCTTGTTTCAGCGAAAACCGCCCGAAACTCGGGTTCCTAAACTCATGTTTCGGGCCCTGAGCCCGCCCCCAAAAAACTAGACCTGCGCCACGGCAAACAGGTATGCCACGAGCATCCGTTTGATCTCTACGACGGTCGCCTCAAAAGAGTATTCGTCTTCGCGAATTCCGTAGTTGAGCAGCGAAGTTACGGTGTGTATCAGGATGCCGGCGAGGCCCAGGCGCATTTCTAGTGGGGCGTTCGGCGCGAGCGGCTCCATGACGGAAGCGATGATGGAAAGCATTTCTTGCTCTGTCGCTGCCGCGGTCGCGCGAGTTGCTGGTGTCGACTGGATGGCGTGCCACACTGCGCGTCGGGAAGGATCTTCCTTCCACAGTTTGGCCAGGTGGTCGATGAATTCGTCGAGGAAGTCTGGCCATTGCAGGGCAGGGACTCGTTGGGAGAATGCCTGCAATTCGGAGACGATGGAGGCGGTGTCTTCGCGATCCAGCTCGCAGATGAGCACGTATTTGTTGGCGAAGAACTGGTAAAGCGTTCCGATGGGAACCTCGGCCCGCTTGGCGACTTCGTCAAACGTGAAAGACTCGAACCCGGCGTCGATAAGCACAGCGCGTGCGGAAGCCAAGATGCGGCTGTACTTTTCGCGGCTTCGTTGCTGCGCGGGGCGGCGCCGGGGGACGAGGATTTCAGACATGGCTTAGGAGGCGACTCCGAGGTCGCGAAGGACGCGGGCGACGTGGCCGGTGGCGCGCACATTGCGGAGGGCCAGGCCGATGGTCCCGTCGGCTTCGATGAGGAATGTGGAACGAATGACACCCTCAACGATCTTGCCGTAGTTCTTCTTCTCACCGAACGCGCCGTAGGCCTTCAAGGTTTCCTTGGAGGGGTCGGAAAGGAGTGGGAAGTTGAGGTTGTGGTCGGCGCGGAATTTTGCGAGCTTATCGACGGCATCAGGGGAAAT
This sequence comes from Corynebacterium sp. H130, assembly GCF_037572395.1. Taxonomy (NCBI): domain Bacteria; kingdom Bacillati; phylum Actinomycetota; class Actinomycetes; order Mycobacteriales; family Corynebacteriaceae; genus Corynebacterium; species Corynebacterium sp. H130. The sequence goes on from NZ_JBBHLA010000004.1 coordinate 101,394, forward strand.
ACCTACGACCTTGATGCCTACCTCGTTGAGTGGCTCCAGGCTGTCGCGGAAGTCGCATGCTTCCTTGGTGCAGCCGGGCGTGTTCGCGCGAGGGTAGAAGAAAAGCAGGACTCGTTCGCCGGCGAAATCGGACAGGGAAATGGTTTTTCCTGTGTCGTCGCTAAGGCTGAACTGAGGGGCTGCGTCACCTGTGGCTAGTGTCATGAATCCAAGCTTACCTGGGAGTCCTGCACGAAGGCCCTTTAAGACGGTAGAGTTGAGCGGAGAAATCGAACGTAAATCTTAGGAGAGAACTCGTGGCACGCAACATCGATGACATTCAGCGCGAGATTGAGCGCACCCGCCGTCAGCTTGCTAGCACCCTCGACCAGCTGGCTGAGCGCAGCCGTCCACAGGCCCTGGTGAGCGATGCACAGCAGTCTTTGACCCAGAAGCTGCAGGACCCAAAGGTGCAGGCAGCAATCGGTGGTGCAGTAGCACTCGTCGTTGCACTCGTCGGCGTTTCGGTGTCCCGTTCCCGTAAGAAGAGCCGCGACCTCAAGGAAATCCAGCGTATGCTCGCAGCTCGCGCTTCCTAGTCATTTCGCAGTTGCAAGGCCCTCCGCATCGAGCGGAGGGCCTTTTTGTATGCATTGTGAAATAAGAAAAACACCGCCTGACTAGGTCAGACGGTGTTTCTATTGTGCGCCATCAGGGACTTGAACCCCGAAGGGTTTTAGAAGCTGAATAACAGTGCGTTTGCACTGGTCAACGGCATACTTTGGTAGATGCTCTGCTCTGGAAAATAACCATACACGGGCTTTGTGCCCAATTCGTGCCCAGAGAGAGGTAAAACCATGAAGTTGTTTCAAGACTTGCTGACGCTAGATAAAGCTTTGAAGGCCATCGTCATCAAAGGTGAGTGTGATCTAGTTGATGTTGACCGAATCGCCTTCGCAGGCGTTGAAGACGGCCGCATTTTCCTCATCCATGATGAGAACTTGAGTGACGAACACCCGATCATCTCCCCCGTGATTGACCTTGCCCGGCGCGCCGGGTTGGTGGCGGATAGCGACATCACGCGGGAATCTGAACAATACCTGTCCACATTGGAACGTGTACGCTGGTTCGCCTAAGACATGAAAAATGCCCTCACAGCTTCGCGCTGTGGGGGCTTCGTCGTGTTCGTGGTTAGTCTTCCAACGCCCGGTAGATGGATGGCCGAGAAACTCCGAACTGTTTGGCGATGGCAGAGATGCTTTCGCCTTCGGCTTTGAGCTGTCGCACTTGCTGCATCTGCTCTGGAGACAGCGATGGCTTGCGTCCCTTGTACTTGCCCTGTGCCTTTGCGATGGCAATGCCTTCGGCTTGTCGCTCCTTAATCATGGAACGTTCAAACTCTGCTACGGCTCCCAACATGTTCAGGAGCAAGTTGGACATAGGGGAGTCTTCGCCGGTGAACTCCAAATTTTCTTTGATGAATCGGACAGCGACACCCTTGCCGTTCAGTTCCTCGACGATGGTGCGAAGGTCAACGATGTTACGCGCCAGCCTGTCCATGCTGTGGACGGTGAAGGTATCGCCTTTGCGTGCGTAGCGGATGGCTTCTTGCAGCTGTGGACGGTTCGCATCCTTGCCGCTTGCCTTGTCGGTAAACATCTCATCGACGTGGATGCCTTCTAATTGCCGCTGCTCGTTTTGGCCTACAGAGCTAACGCGCTGGTATCCGATCACTGCCATTGTCCTAGTCCCTTCGTTGCCGTGGTGTGTACGGATAAATCTAAGACCTAACCGGACAACTGTCAAACAATGGGAGATTTGACCCTAACGTACAGCGGGAACAGGTTGGGGTGGTGATGTACGTATGGCTGTACGTTATACACACATTAGGACCTTAAGGCAGCAATCCGAATTGAGAACCTTTCTGAAAAATCATCCATTTTGCAAACCTAATTGTGGTAGAATCACCTTAAACTTTTCAAGGCTACACCTCCCTTTCTCACACCGCATTCATGAAGGAAGATTTTAAGTGAAGGACAGAAAACGTCTCACCGGTCTTGCCCTTGTAACTGCAAGCGCAGTCTTCGCAGGGAAACAGCCAATGCCCAGGATGCATGGAATAAGGAAGACGACGAAGGGAGGGTAACAACGCGGCACACTGGAGAAATGTCCAGAGGTTTGGGAAACCAAGCACAAGAATCGTCCAATACTTCAAAAACGGACCATGCTTTTGATGAAATATTTTTCGGCAATGGCCCCAACGCTAAGATCCTCGCAAAGAACCTAAAAGATCCCATTTACGCTTCATTAGCTAAAGAAAAGGAGGCATCCCGCGAGGATGATGAACTTCACCTAAAGGTGAGGACCCAGGTTGAGTCCATGGAGCCTGGTTTTGTAGAGGGCTTCAACAATGAAATCGCGACTGGAAACCCTTATCGGATCGAAAGGGCGCTCGAACGAGGAAGCGATCTCATTACCCAGTCCCTTGAAAATGACCTAAACAATTCAGGCGCAAACGCATCCCCACAATGCGCATTCGTTTTTGCCTGGGCAGTCGCTGTTTTGGTCAACTACGGTGCGGCCGTAAATATTGAGACGTATGCGCTTGTCCATCATAAGGTTAAGCTCGCTGAGTCCAGGGCTGTCATTTCCGAGGAGCAGGCAAGTCTGGAGCGTCAGCGAGTTGTTACAGCGATCTTGGAGACTTACGCCCCGTGATCTCAGGGAATAGATCATCGACAGCAGTGCCTCTGCGGAGGAGTTCCCATTACATCCTGAGTTTCGTGTTTTCAGTGCTCTTTTTAACAATGACGTTTACAGCACTACCTACATTGGCGTTCGATCCCCCCTGGAAGGGGACGAAATGGGAAAGTATACAAGGCCATGTTTTCCCCCAAGGGTGGGGTTTCTTCACTAGAAGCGCCCAAGAGCCCTTGGTAACTCCTTGGAGCAAGGATGGTTTGCCACTCTCGCACCTACCGACTTCTCGCTGGGTGAATTTCTTTGGACTAAATCGAGAGGGACGGGCTCAAGGCGTGGAAGTTGGATCTCTCCAGAGCCAACTTTCCGATGAACAGTGGACTTCATGTGCCGACCTAGCCACCCCTACAAGATGCTTGCAGAAAGCAAAGGTAGAAGGTGGCGACAAGTTTAGCGTGCATTCCACTACGAGAAGCCCCAGTTTGTGCGGAGAAATAATGCTCTTAGAAACTAAGCCCGCTGATTTCATGTATAGGAGCTATGTTGATGAAGATATCATCGCCGTCAGATTCGCAAGAATTGACGTACACTGCGCGAGCAGGCCTTAAATCTAAAGTATTTTTGCCGAATGTAATTGGCCCTAGTTTCTCAGTTTTTCGGTCGGGTCTCGCGGCTTGCGCCGGTGCCACACTCCTTTTTACGCCCGGGGATAAACTAGTTCCCCCGCGGTTTATAGGCGAAGTGCCCAATCCAGTGTTCGAAGGGATAAACAAGCTTTCCTTGTTCTTCATCCTCAGCGATCATCCCGAAGCTGCAAGAGTTATAGGCCTGATACTGTGCTTAGCATCTATATTGGGGGCATCCTCTATTGGAGTAGCGTGGATCTTCTACTCTCTACACAATACGGCAATCACTCCAGACGGAGGCGATCAGATTGGCTTGATCGCGAGTATCTTCTGCTTGACCCTCGGTTTGGCAAGATGGATCATCAAGCAATTCCCGACACGTCGGCTTGGCTACCTTCTAGCTTTCTATTCATTTTTACTGTTTAAAGTTCAGGTGGCATTTGTTTATGCAAATGCGGCAATCGCAAAAATTAGAGTAGACAACTGGGCAAATGGGACTGAAGTCTATTATGACCTTATTTCTCCATTCTTCGGGCTCACTGGGCTCAGGCAAATCCTCTTTGCTCCGATTTTAGCGAGCCCCGCTTTTATTACGTTTCTCACTTGGGGCACTATTGCGGTTGAGCTGTACATAGCTGCAGCTACTTTCGCATCCGACAAATGGAAATCTACGGCGATCTTGGCAGCTGTGTTTTTGCACGGGGGAATTGCTTTATTCATGGGAATTACCTCATTCTCCCTCACGATGCTCACAGTGGTGATTTTCGCCTTACTACCCATGAAGATAGTTGGAAGGAAGTTGAGTGATATTCATGACTGGTTCAAGTTATCGATCAAGAGTATTTGGATATAATTTTAGTCGGATCGTACTTATCTTCGCAGTACTCTTATTGTGTGTCTACTTCTTGACCAGAAGAGATCAAACCGCCTTTATCACATGCGGTCTTTTAGTGTCTCTGGCAATTTTCTTTAATGTCGGGGTGTTGCTGAATGATGAAATCCTTCGGATTTCAGTTCTTGGCATTCCAGTTAGCAACGTTCGTTTGGAATCTCTGAAGGGGGCGGAGATCCTTCCCTCGGGCCCCATACTCGAATCCCAAACGTTTGGGGTTCACTTCCTGGATGGCACTATTTCATTCCATGCCGGTTCTGCAAATATCCTCCTACACCGCAATATCGGAAGACCCATTCGCTTGACGGTTAAAGACCCAGAGGAATTTTTACACCTCCTAGCGGAGAACTCCGCTATTCGACCCGCTTCTCACAGTTAAGCCCCCGGTGCCGACACAACTGGCAACCAAAAGCATAGTCCAACGGACAGGTTTGGGTATGGCATCGCTTCGGGGTGGCATAGTGTCCTCGCGCCGGGATGGTGGGATGGATGGCCTTGCCTGCGGCGTGGATTGGGCTTGCTGTCCTGTGTGGCCTTTGGGATGTATTGGGGAGCGTTTGCAGTTGGGATGCTGTAGCCGTCCCAATTCTGGTGAGGTTTGATCGGGAATGTCTGAGCGGGTGGCACATACTCAACTCCGGGAAGGCAGTCTTGACTTGCATGGCCTACGTACCCCAGGGGGGTATACCCCTGCCCTGGGGGTGCCACCGAAGCGTAATGCGGGTGTCAGTTCGTGTACGAGTCTGAGGTTTATGGTTGGTGTTCACCAACTATTTTGCATTGTGAACTACCTGGAGTTTTCGACATTTTGGGGGAAAAGTCTGTAATTTACATCACAAAACGCCCCTCTGACTTGATATTGCCAAAGGGGTTGCTGTAATGTTGAAGGGCTAGACTCTGCGTTTCTGTCGAACGCTTGTTCTAGCTTGCTATGTGAGAACTGAACAGTGAACCCCGATGCCCACAGGAGAAGTCTGTCATTTTTCAGTTGCGGCGCACTGCCATGCGCCCACAATTTCCCGAGCACAACAAAGTCAAGGAGGTACGAAAAATCATGTAGTCACGACACTACACCCCCTCACCCAACGCTGTCCAATATCACGTTGACAGCATCACCCAACTAACAAAGGAGATTCCTATTTCTAAAGTCAAAAAGTCTTTCTCTGAACTCCGAGAGTTCTACGCACTGCAAGGCAAGCGCCTTTGCAAGACCTGTTTCGACGTCATCGACTTCGATGCATTCCCCAACGATAAGAAGGGCAATCGTGGCAAGGCGGGAGAGTGCCAGCCATGCCAGAGTGAGCGCCAGCGCAACCGTGCCCGAAAAGCCAACGGTGTCCAAGGCCGTCTTGACTCTGCGGTTAAGCGATTCCGAAGGAACGGCAAGCGGGTCTATCCGTTCACGCCTGGGGAATGGAAGGAGTACATGGTCAAGAAACGCCATGCTGACATTGATCGCTGCTACTACACCGGAACCCCGTTGCAAAGCAATGACAAGTCCGATGCCAGCACGTTCATGGAGCTGGACCATGTTAAGCCGATGAGCGCTCCGCGTTCCACGCACTCTGTGGGCAACGTAGTACCCGCCACCAAGGCGTTTAACAATTTCAAGCGTGATAAGCGTGCCATCGAAGCCGTGATGACCGCCCCGGAACATCTCCAACCCATCCAATGCTATGCAGGTTTTGCCGAAGGCATGGCGGGCACTGACTGCTACGGCAACCCCAACGCCCCGGCGCGAATCGAAGGGTGGAGCGACGGCGATTCCCCTGCCATCACGTTCTACGTGCCCGAAGATGACACCGTGGGCGGTGGTCGATGACCGTCGATGCATACACCGACCAGGACATTCAACGCCTGGTAGATGAGCATTTTGCTTCGATTCTGCCAACGCCTTCGGCTTATGACATCGCCCAAAGACTCAACGGCGATCTTGAGGAGTGGGTTTATCCCGGCTTCGTCTGCGATAGCTACACGATGTTCGTCGGCAAGCCCAAACAAGGTAAATCGCTACTTGCAGTGAACCTTGCCGCTTCGTTTATCTCCGGTGAACCTTTTATAGGTGTTTCGCCTGCGAAGGCCTTGAGCTGCAATAACGTCCTAATTGTCACCACCGAAGCCAATGGTGAGAAGGAGAACGTTAGAAGGTTGCAAGCCCTGGGTGTTGACCTGCAACACGCTTTCGTCAACCGCGTTGGCATCGAAGGCGTACCAGAGCTGTCCTACGAAGCTGCCGAAGCTGGAAACGTCGGCCTGGTCATAATCGACAACATCTTAGGTGTCTGCCGTGGCATCGACATCAACAAGCCCGAAGCTATTACGGCATTGACCGAAGTAGCAGAGCGGTTTAACCGCGCCGGGGTGCCTGTGGTGTTCATCCACCACAGTGCCAAGGCAAGTGGTAGTGACCCGTTGGCTGCGTCGATGGGTAACAACGGCATCGTCGGATTGATGCGCCACGTCGTGGGCGTGGTGAAGTCAAAGGATGCGGTGAAGCTGACCACCGAAGGCAATGTAGGAGACAGTGGGAGTCTACGCATCCGCTTTGACGAGAACGGCAAGGCTGAACGGGTGGAGGATGCAAAGCCCGAAGCATCCGAAGCTAACAAGGCATTGGCTGCAATGGCAGAGTTGGCACGAAGCGCCCCGGCTTCGTGTACATCCAAAGCCGATGTGTTCCGCTACGTCACCTCCCAGCTGGACCGGCAAGGCGTATACAACGCCAATGGCACGCCATACAGCGAAAACACGGTGAAGAATCGCATCAACCAGATGGTGAAGTCCGATGACTCATCCTTGCGATGGGATGCCGAATCGAAGCGATTCACCTAGGAAAGTTGACCGATGGGGCTTCGGTCAAGTCGGTCAAGTGGTCATATAACCGCTGGTCACAGGCTTGACTTCTGACCGAAGTTTCCCCTTATGTATCCCCTGGTCAAAATTCTTTCTTGTCTCATCGGAGAGTGAATATCCAACGGCCAATTGGGGATTGGCCTTGGGTATGAACGACCAACCACAGTGGAAGGCTGGAGCCATCAAGCTCCAGCCGACCAAGGATAACTAAGTTATATTCCCTCGCCGGGCACCAAGCCCCGGCGGGGTAGTGGAGAATAGTGGTTCCGTCGATGACTAAGCATCTCCGTCACCTAGTAGGCCTCCGAAGAATGATGATCTTCGTCGGCCACCGAAAAAAGGCTCGTTCTACTCACTCACACCGCCCCAGGTGTTCGTTCGTACCCTCGAGATGAGCGACGGGGAAAACCCGGCGCGATCAGTCACCAAGGTTAAGGTTGTCCATCAACTCCTGTGGCCTGTGTTCCCTTGCTCGCATGTACGTGCCAACGATGGTTGCTGTATCCTCCTGTCCTAGTATCCTGCCTATTTCCGATGGAGTGGCACCGGCTTCGGCAAGCCGGGTGATGAGGTACACACGCCCGTAGTGTGGCGTGATCTCCGAAGTAACTCCTGCCTTGTCTTTGGCACGGTTGAAGATGCTTCGGTAGCTGGTGTCGAAGACAACACTGCCTTTGTCTGTCATCGTGGCGTACTCCTCCATGCCGGGGTTGTATGTGTTGATGTGGTCGATGATGATGCTTCGGAACTCCCGAAGGACAGGTACGGTACGGTAGCCTGCCATTGTCTTAGGTGGATGCAAAGCCATTTTCATCCCACCGACTCCGTTGGGAACCCGTGACAAAGTACCGCGTACACGCACGTTTGACGGGTTAATATCCTGTCCCTTGAGTGCAAGTGCTTCGCCGATCCTAAGGCCGTGAAACAGGCAAAGAACGGTGATTAAGCGGTATCTGTGAGGTACTTCGTCAAGGATTGCCCGAAGCTCTGCTGTGGCGGGTAGCTCCTTGCGATGCGGCTTGCTTCGCTTCGTCGCTGCTCTGACGTAGACAGGGTTATACGTGATGTATCCGTACTCAACGGCAAGCTGCATCACCGACCTTAGTTTCTGGTAGGCCTTCGTGTTTCTGTGAGCTGTGCCAGCGTTTGCGGTAACGGTGTCTTGCCACCACGACGCTACTTTCTTCGGGGTGAGCTTGTCCACAGAGGTCTTGCACAGCCCTTCGTGACAAAGCACTCTGCTCGACAACACTTCGGTGTAGGTGTTCAACGTCGATGCCCGAATGTTGGGAGCTTGCACCTCCAGCCAATGGCGAACAAACTCCCCAACGGTGGGAATCTTTGGGGGAACTGGCTTGTCCTGTGGCGGTGTCCATGTGCCAAGGTCGATGCTCCTGCGAACATCTGCCAGCCATCCAAAGGCTGCTAGTTCATCTGGGAATGTGTCTTCGGCCTTGTATCTGTTGCCATCTGGCCCTGTGTATCTCGCTTGCACTCTGCCCGAAGGTAGGTGCCGAAGGGAGCCAAAACCGCGTGCCCAATTCGTGCCCACGCGTGCCCTAAAACCTTCCTCCAAACGCATCGCGGACAGCGAAGACGCGCCGGGGGTTGTGATAGTCTAATTCCTGTCCTAAGCAGGGCAAACCACCAAAAAAGACCAGGTTCAAAACAGTAAAAATACCGTTTGACCTGGCCTTATTGTGCGCCATCAGGGACTTGAACCCCGAACCCACTGATTAAGAGTCAGTTGCTCTGCCAATTGAGCTAATGGCGCATCGTTGTCTTAGAAGCTCTTGGCCTCGTTGGCAACGAAGAAAAATATAACAGGTAGTCGGTCAACAAACAAAATCGCCTGGTCATGACGCATTTTTTGGGGCGGGAACATTCTGTGCCGAATTGTTATCTAACTGGGTGAGTTTTAGTAACGAAGATCTGAGGAATGGGGATACATTGTTAAGCGTTTGGAATATTTGTTGCGTTATTGCGGAGGATAAATGAAAAGGTCCGTCGGTGCGGTTGCTGTCGCGGTCGTGATGGCGTTGTCGCTGGTGGGTTGCACTATCGAGCGAGGAGAAGACGGATCCGGTTCTGCTCATACGCCGGAGGCACAAGTTGCCGTCGTTGAGAAGCTCCCTCCGGTCATCTCGGTCGATGATGGTGCAAAGAACGTGAGCCCCGGCGAGCCTGTCGTTGTAAAAGCGCAAGGCGAAGACCTTACTGAGGTCGTCATGAAGAATCAGGACGGCAAGGTTGTCAAGGGCGAGCTGTCGGCCGATAAGAAGTCTTGGACCACCGCGGAAGTGCTTGGTTACTACCGCACGTACACCTTGGTTGCCAAGGATGCGGGTGGCAACGAGTCCACTTCCAAGTTCTCCACCGTTTCTCCGGCGGGCACTGCAACCGTGCGACTTTCGCCATTCGAGGGCGCGAACGTTGGCGTGGGGCAGACGATCGGCATGCGCTTTTCGACGCCTATTACTGATCGAAAGGCCGCTCAGGAGGCCATTCAGATCACGACCGAGCCAAAGGTCGAGGGCGCGTTTTACTGGCTGAACGATTACGAAGTTCGCTGGCGTCCGGAGCACTACTGGGCTCCAGGTACGAAGGTAAACGTGAACGCCAAAATCTACGGCGCTGACCTTGGTGGCGGCATTTATGGTGGGGAGGACAACTCCACCCACTTCACCGTCGTGGGCGGTTACACCGCGGAAATTGATGACAACACCAAGACCATGACCATTTACGACGGCGACCAGGTAATCAAGACGATGCCGGTGTCCCTCGGTTCCAGCAGGTGGCCAACGCCAAGCGGTATTTACATCGTCGGCGATGAATACCCTGAGATGATCATGGACTCGGAGTCTTTCGGTCTTTCCATCAAGGAGGGCGGCTACAAGACTCCGGTTAAGTACGCGACGCAGCTCAGTTACTCGGGCATCTTCGTCCACGCCGCACCATGGTCAGTGTGGGCGCAAGGGAGTCAGAACACCTCTCACGGCTGCGTGAACGTCTCCACTGAGAACGCCGCGTGGTTCCAGGAGAACTTCAAGCGCGGAGATATCGTCACCATCTCTAACACCATCGGTGGTCCGTTCTCCGGCTATGACGGACTCGGTGACTGGAATATTCCTTGGTCCGAATGGAGCAAGGGCAACGCCTAGTTCAAGGCCTCCGACATGGAGGCCTTTTCCTTTTCCAGCTCAGCCACAGTCAGCTCAGCTGCCTCCCGCACCTCTGGGTTGAAACCCTCCGTGAGATGCTGCTGGGCGGAGCGCCCAAAGCCCTCCAAATTGGCTAGCATCATCTCCACATAGCGTCGGTCGAGGTCCGCGCCATGAAGCGCCCCCATCTGGTCAATCTCGGCCTCAGTTGGGATGCCCGCTGGATTGGCAGGGAAAATGGCCTCCGGCGTGGAGACACCCCACACCGCCAGCAATTCCTGTTGCGAAGTGAGCGTGGCCGAATGCTGCGCAGAAAGACGCTTGGCGATCTCTTGGCCCTTTGCCGAAATGCCAGGGGCTTTCAGATACAGCTCAGTGGCCTTGGCTACGCGCTGACTACGCACAACTGATTCAGATACGAACTCGACATCAGCAGAATTGAAATTCGTATCACGAGGCATGCTGTCGGGAGCTTGTGCCTTTGGGGACTCGGGGATGGTCGTCGACGTCGGTGCGGTGGAAACTTCTGACGACGACGGCTGTGGGCTAGGGGTTGGGGAAATCAGCGTAATCGGCCGTGCGCCTGGGGAGGCTTCCGGCTGAGGATCTTTTGACCCGCAGCCTGCCACCAGCATCACGGGGACAGCCATTGCGATAACAGATTTCTTCATCATTCACCTTCCTGTCCTTCAACCCAAGGTAGCGAAAGTTCGTACCAATGCGCATTGATTTATTGGAAGTGACAGGAAAGAGACAGCAAAAAGCCCCGGACTAAAAAGTCCGGGGCTTCATACTAGGGGTGGCTGACGGGACTCGAACCCGCGACACCCAGGATCACAACCTGGTGCTCTACCAGCTGAACTACAGCCACCATCGCTGTTTTAAGCAGCGGAGTTCATATTAATGCACAGCGCGTAATTTACAAAAACCGCTGGTAGGCGTCGGTCGAGGCGGTTGCACACGCGGTTGCTTCCTCGGAAGTCGGGCCTGGATCTGCGACGAAAATTGCACGTCGGTAGTAATCCAGTTCGCGGATGGATTCCACGATGTCGGCCAGCGCGCGGTGAGACATTCCCTTGTCCGGCTGCCCAAAGTACACACGTGGGTACCAGCGCCGGGCGAGTTCCTTTACGGAGGACACATCGACCATGCGGTAGTGCAATGCTTCGTCGAGGCGAGGCATGAACGCCCGGATAAACGTCCTATCCGTTGCGATCGAATTGCCAGCTAGTGGTGCTGGATGCTCGGGGGAGCAGTGCTCTTCGATCAGTGCGAGAACCGCATCCTCGGCGTCCTCCAGGGACAGGGTGGAGGTGCGGATGTCGTCGATAAGCCCGTTGCTGGTGTGCATGTTACGGACGTAGTCGTCCATCTCGGCGAGCTCGTCTTCGGTGGCGTGGATGACCAGGTCGACGCCTTCGCCAAGGATGTTCAGGTTCGCGTCGGTCACCAGCGCTGCGATCTCGACGATGGCGTGGCGCGAAGGGTCGAGGCCGGTCATTTCCAGGTCAACCCAGACGAGTCGGTCATTTTTCAGTGCTACAGGTTCCATCTACTGGCCCATCTTCTTGTAGAAACCACCGATGATTGGCGCGATGACGCGGGTCGGGGCGACGTTGGTGACAACTTCCATGATCTTGGCCAACGGGCCCGGCACGACGCGGCGCTTACCAGCAGCCATGGCCTCGAGAGTCTCACGGGAGCAGGACTCGTAGGTGGTCCACACGGCGTCGGGGACAACGCGGTCAACGATTGTTTGTTCCTCTTCCGGAATCACGGCTTCGCGCACCGGGCCTGGTGCCAAGAGGGTGCAGGTCACGCCGGTGCCCTTGAGTTCGTAGTGCAGCGCCTCGGTGAATTTGTTGAGGCCGGACTTGGTGAAAATGTACGTTGCATTGTTCGGAATCACCATGTCGCCCGCGAGGGAGCCGACGTTGCAGATCGCACCTGATCGGCGTGGCAGCATCTGGTCCAGTGCAGCGCGGGTGAGTTCGAAGCATGCGGTGGCGTTGAGGTGGAACTGGGTGAGTTCATAGTCCCAGCTCTGATCCATGAACTTGCCAAAGGAGGCGATACCCGCGGAGTTGATCAGGATGTTGATTTCGCGGGACTTCATGTGTTCGATGAGTGCGCGACGAGCATCGTGTTCGGCCAGGTCGCAGGCGTACACCTCCGCGATGATGCCGTATTTTTCCTGCAATTCATTTGCAAAGGTCTGCAGGACATCTTCGCGACGCGCCACCAAAATCAGATTGTGGCCCATGTCAGCGAGGTCGTGGGCCATGGCCATGCCAATTCCTTGGCTCGCTCCCGTCACGAGCGCTCGGGCGTTGGGGCTGGGCTTGGGAAGTGCCATGGTTCTCCTTGTTGGTTCGTTGTGCGCCTTAAGTTTAGCGGGGCACGCTTATCGACGACTATCGTTGTATTAGTCACTCTTTGTAGTCATCCTTGGGAGTCTCATTGCTGAAACGATCCACTGCCTGCGCACTTGCAGTATTCATGTTGGCCACCCCGCAGGCGGGAGCTCAAGTTATGGGAAGCTCCCAGCTGCCTCCCTTTGTGATACCTCAGATGCCTCAGCTTCCACCGCTGCCAGCTGGATCCTCACTGCCGCATATTCCGGGAGTGCCACTTCCTGTGGCGGGCAATGTCAATGTGGATACTGTTTTGGGGCAGATCAATTCGCAGCGCATCGCTGGCGGTCTCGGAACAGTCTCCTACGATCAGGGGATCGCTAACCGGGCGTACGGTCACACACGCGTGCTGCTGGACAACGACACACTCAATCACAGTGGCACTGAGTTGGAAATCATCGCGCGCGTGCCGGAGATCGGAATGGCTGTGCCCATGTGGATGGACTCTTCACCACACCGAGCAGTGCTAATGGAACCGAGCAATACCCGAGTTGGCATGGGGATTGAGTTTGACCCGACGGATGGGCGCTGGGTGATTGTTGCTCAATTCGCATAGCTTTTATAGCCTGCGCAACTAAGTGTGATCAGGTACTCTCGCGGGCATGATCCCAGAGATTCGTCGTGTAGGACAACACGCTGCCCTTGTTGCGAATACCAAGCAGGAGATGTTCGGTGAGTTCCTCACCGCTCACCTTGGCGAGGAATACCACTGGAGCTTCGATTCCGGTGTCCTCACCTTTGAATCGGAGCAGGGGAGTATCCAATGCGATACCTACCCAATTGCTTCGATCGCTGTGGATCCAGCGACCTTGTTGTGGCGCTGGCAGCCACTTTCTGAGCAGGAAGCCCAGTACTTCCGCGGGGAAGTGTCTGGCCACTTCCGCGAATTTGGCGAGCAGCACGGACTGACAACCTTCACGTCTCCAGAAGTTCCTTACGAAGTGGGCGAAGACCAGGCTGCGACCATTGCGCAGGTTGGCCATGACATCATTCACGCAGGCTACGAAATCTTTGGCCCAAATGCCGTTTTCTACCAGGCACGTTTCAACGCGGCCGGTTCCAGGCTCGTGTGGGGCCTCGGCAACTTCCGCACTGAAGCAGGCCCGATTTATGTCCCAACCCCAGATCTTCTCGATGTCCTCATCAAAGCCGATCGTCTGCTGATGTCTGTTGACGATATCGGCTGGTCCATGGACGGCCTCGCACGTCACTTCCCAGGCGTAGATTCCAAGATCGACGAACTTATTCCAGGACGCTCCTACAAGGCGACCTACACCGAACCGACGGGCATGAAGCACGAAATCCAGTGGATGTACAACGAAGCGCGCACTGAGCTCAACCTGGAAAGCAAGATCGGTCAGAAGCCTTGAGTGGTTTCTGCGGGTTTAGTTGCGCGGGGATCGCAGCTCGCCCTAACTGAAAACTGGTGACATCCAGGGATCCCCGCACAACTTATGAACATATACCTGAAAAAAGAAAAGCCCCCCCTGCAGGATTCGAACCTGCGACCTTACGGGTAGAAGCCGTCTGCTCTGATCCGCTGAGCTAAGGAGGGATTGTTCGCTTAGAACAATAGGAGACTTTACCGCACCTGCCTCGGCTGCGAACAAATTAGGTGGGGACCGTGCCGGGCGGGTTAGGGTAGTAGCCATGACGGGTAAGTACAAGGACTCTAAGCTGCTCTATTTGCTGTTTGCAGCGGTTGCCGGTGTAGTGGGAGCTTACATTTCCTGGGTGTTCCTCGGGGAGTCTCTCGCGGCTCTCGGTATCCCGGATCCGGGGCCTCTTACTACCGCTGGCCTGCCGTTCCTTCGATCGGCGGGACTCATGGTGGCGGCCTTGGCGGTCGGTTCGTTCATGGCAGCGGCTTTCTTCATCAAGCCACAAACCAATGATTTGCGGGAAACTCAGCTGAGCGTCGACGGCAGCGTTGCTGCCCGCACGGGCGCGATTTCCAGCCTGGTTTTTGCTGTGATTGCGCAGCTTATGGTTCCGATGTACCTGTCCGATGTTTCGGGCGCACCTCTCAGCGCGACGGTCAATCCTGCCGAATGGCCTCGCGCGCTGGAGCTCGTGTCTACCTCCTTGGCATGGCAGGTCACCGCAGCGTTCGCCTTCATCACCGGCATCGGCGCTCTCACCACGTACCGCTGGATAATGCAGCCGGTGTGGCTCGTCGGTTCATTGTTAGCCGTCGTGCCACTTGGTATGGAGGGACACTCCGCAACCGGTGGCGACCACGACTACGGCACGAATTCCTACCTGTGGCACCTGATCTTCATGATGCTGTGGGTCGGCGGCCTCATGGCGCTCATTGCTCATGGCCGTCGAAAAGGCCCCGGCTTGGACGTTGCGACCAGGCGCTACTCGACGCTGGCGCTGGTGTCCGTCGTGGTGATGGCGGTGTCTGGCTTGATCAACACGTCTATTCGCATGCACTGGACAGACCTGCTGACCACGGGATATGGGTTGCTGATCCTGGCCAAGACGATCGGCGTGATTGTGTTGGGGCTGTTCGGCTTTGTGCACCGCCAGCTGACGATCCCGAAGCTGCCGGAGCAGCCGGCGTTGTTCAAGCGCGTGGCGATCGTAGAAGTCCTGGTCATGGGCGCGATCACCGGTGTTGCTATTTCGCTGGGGCGCACTCCGCCACCGCCACCGCGCAATATTGACCTGAACACCATGGATATTGAGCTCGGATACAAGCTGTTCAAAGAGCCAACCATCTGGAACGTGTGGACCATGTGGCGCTTCGACATCCTCTTCGGTGCAGCTGCCATCATCTTCGCCATCGCGTACCTGTGGGCCGTGTTCAAGGTGAAGGATTGGCCGATTCACCGCACCTTCTGGTTCCTGCTCGGCTGCCTAACGCTGCTGCTCACCGTATGTTCCGGCATCGGTATGAACATGCCGGCAACGTTTTCCATGCACATGGTCGGCCACATGATTCTGACCATGGGCGTGCCGATCGGCTGGGTACTTGGTGGTCCTGTGACCCTGTTCCTGCAGGCGCTGAAGCCAAATCCCGACAATCCGGGCCCGCGCGAATGGCTAGAGGTAGCGGTGGATAATCCGTGGCTGCGTTTCCTGATGAACCCAGCCGTCAACACGGTGCAGTTCGTGGTGTTCTTCTACATTCTGTACATCACGCCACTGTACGAAATCATGATTGATGAGCATGCTGGTCACCTCATCATGAACGTGGTGTTCCTATGGTCGGGTTCCTTGTACTACTGGGATCTGATTGGCGTCGATAAGCGACCGGTGGAGCACACCCCAATGTCCAAGCTGTGGTGGCTGACGTTCTCCATGCCGTTCCACCTCTTCTTTGGCGTTTATCTGATGATGAATTCCACCATCCTCGGCGAGGAGTTCTACACCAACCTTGGCCTGCCGTGGCACGTCGATCTGCTTCGCGACCAAATGGTCGGCGGCGGCATCTCTTGGGGCTCGGGCCAATTCCCGCTGCTCATCGTGTGGGTTGCCCTGATCTGGGAATGGTTCACCTACGACCGTGACACCACAGCCGTACAGGAGTCCAACGTGAAGGAACTTGAGGACGATCTCGACCTCTACAACGCCCAACTGCAATCTTTCAGTAAAGGCAAAAATCCTCACGATGACTACTACAGCGCCACCTTCGACCGCTAAACCTGTGGATAACTCGAGTTATCCACAGCCCAGCGCGCGGGCTTCTCGACGCCCATAGGTACATCAGCCATAGTTTCCTTCCGTATCCACTTTGGTACGCATCCGAGAAAAACAATTTGGGGGAACTATGGCTCAACACAGCTTTACTATCACCGGCAACATCATTTCCGATCCGTCTTTCCACTCATGGGAGGACAAAGCCGTTTACCGCATGCGCGTGGCGACCTCGCGGCCTGTGCGCGTCGGCGAGGAGTGGGTCAACTACGACCAGCTCTACATCAGCGTCGAGTGCTGGGGCGAACTAGCTCGCAACTGCAGGATGTCCTTGTGGAAAGGCATCAACATCATTGCCACCGGCACGCTCGTGACACACGAGTGGGAGGACAAGGATGGAATCAAACAGTCCCGCATTGTCCTCAAGGCGACGCACATCGGCCCAGACCTTGGCAAGTTTGTGGTCAATCCGATGCGTTCGGACCAGCTAAATCCGACGAAGAAGGACCAGGAGCAGCAGCCTGACTCCACTCCAACCGATGAACAGGTAGAGAAGGTCCTTTCCGAGCACGAGAAAGAAATGGAGCCAGCAATGGCGGGGGCCAGTGCCCCGGAGGAGAAAGGGGAGCCACCTTTCTAACTGAAACCGATCAGCTCATGTACCCTTTAGGTGACTATTGACTCTTAACTAAAAGGGGACATCTTGGGCGAGTTCATCTACACGATGAAGAACGTGCGTAAGGCGCACGGCGAAAAGGTCATTCTGGACAACGTCACCATGGCGTTCTACCCAGGTGCCAAGATCGGTGTCGTTGGTCCTAACGGTGCTGGTAAGTCGTCGATTCTGAAGATCATGGCCGGCATCGACCAGCCGTCCAACGGCGAGGCCTTCCTGGATCCAGGTGCCACCGTCGGCATCCTGCTCCAGGAGCCACCACTCAACGAGGAAAAGACTGTTCGCGAGAACGTCGAAGAAGGCCTCGGTGAGATCTTCGAGAAGAAGCAGCGCTTCGAGGCCATCGCCGAAGAAATGGCGACCAACTACACCGACCAGCTCATGGAAGAAATGGGCAAGCTGCAGGAAGAACTCGACGCAGCTGACGCTTGGGAGATCGACTCCAAGATCGAGCAGGCGATGGAAGCCCTGCGCTGCCCACCTTCCGATTCCCCGGTCACCCAGCTCTCTGGTGGTGAGCGTCGCCGTGTCGCACTCGCAAAGCTGCTGCTTTCCGAGCCTGACCTGCTGCTCCTCGACGAGCCTACCAACCACCTCGACGCAGAATCCGTCCTGTGGCTGGAAAAGCACCTGGCCGATTACAAGGGCGCCGTCCTGGCCGTCACCCACGACCGCTACTTCCTCGACCACGTCGCAGGCTGGATCTGTGAAGTTGACCGAGGCAAGCTCTACCCATACGAAGGCAACTACTCCACCTACCTGGAGAAGAAGGCTGAGCGTCTGGAGGTTGCTGGCAAGAAGGACCAGAAGCTGCAGAAGCGCCTGAAGGAAGAACTCGCGTGGGTTCGCTCCGGTGCTAAGGCTCGTCAGGCCAAGAACAAGGCACGTCTGGACCGCTACGAGGAAATGGTCGCGGAAGCCGAGAAGTACAAGAAGCTCGACTTCGAAGAAATCCAGATCCCAACCCCACCACGCCTGGGCAACCAGGTTGTTGAGGTAAAGAACCTGGAGAAGGGCTTCGATGGCCGCGTCCTGATCAAGGACCTGTCGTTCACCCTGCCTCGAAACGGCATTGTTGGCGTCATTGGTCCAAACGGTGTGGGTAAGTCCACCCTGTTCAAGACCATCGTTGGCCTTGAGCAGCCGGATGCCGGCGAAGTTGTTGTTGGCCAGACCGTCAAGCTTTCCTACGTTGACCAGAACCGCGAGAACATCGATCCGGAAAAGACCGTGTGGGAGGTTGTCTCCGACGGCCTTGACTACATCGTGGTCGGCCAGAACGAAATGCCATCCCGCGCCTACCTGTCCGCCTTCGGCTTCAAGGGCCCAGACCAGCAGAAGCCTTCCAAGGTCCTCTCCGGTGGTGAGCGCAACCGCCTGAACCTGGCGCTGACCCTCAAGCAGGGTGGCAACCTGATCCTCCTCGACGAGCCAACCAACGACCTCGATGTGGAAACCCTGTCGTCCCTGGAAAACGCACTCCAGCAATTCCCAGGCTGTGCCGTGGTCATCTCCCACGACCGCTGGTTCCTCGACCGTACCTGTACCCACATCCTCGCGTGGGAAGGCAACGTCGCTGAAGGCCAGTGGTTCTGGTTCGAAGGCAACTTCGAGGACTACGAAAAGAACAAGGTCGACCGCCTCGGTGCTGAAGCCGCACGCCCATCGCGCGTCACGCACCGCAAGCTGAGCCGCTAAGCGACACGCCGAAGCCCTCTTCCCACACAGTGAGGAGGGCTTTTGCTATGGGGGTGCAGCTCGATCAGAAATATCCCCCCATTAAGGGTCAGTTAAGCGTTTTCTTTCCTTGGGGTGAATGAATACAGGTTAATTCTGATCTTTTCTGTGGAAAATTTTTGCCAAATGTCTTTTACCTGCGAAAGTTCTACGATTAAAGAACATAAATTTGTCTGAAAATTGGATTCTTTAAAAGATCGTAGGTGCTGACATGGCCTGTCGGATTAGCGCTTCCATTTGGCGAGCGGTTGTAGCGATTCTAACTGTCGCCGCAGTTGTGGCTTCAGGGATGGTTTCCCTAGCGGGGCAATCGCAGGCGCAAATTTTGCCACCTCCGCCTCAGCCATCTGAGACTATGTACGTCAATTCCGGTGTCTTTGGCTACCCAGAAGGTGGAACAGACCTGTTCTACGTTGGTAGCAGTTTCGGCTCTGTGAGGGCATTGCCTCAGATGACTTGTCCTGGGTCCCCAGTAGATTTGTTGCCGGGACAGGAAAAGGCGTGTTTACAGACAGGAATTCAAGCACCTTACGGCATGGTGCTGACGGATGTGCAGATCCAGCAGCCGGCAAATGCGGAAGATTTCCAATGCTTTGACTCTGCGGGCGCTCCGTGGACTCAGGGTGGCACGATTGAATTTGGCCAGAACGTGACGTGTTATGGCGCGATTGCGTACGCGAATACTGCGGAAACCAATACCTACGAAGTCGTGGCCACAGCGGTTGATATGGCCACCGGGCAAACTATCAGCAGTAGTGACCCGCTGACTTTCCTCACCCGAGTGGCGAACGTCCAATTCACCAAGATGATCAGTGGTGTTGCGACTCAAAAAGCGCCAGGTGTTTTGATTCCAAGCGATGCGGAAGTGCCTGTAACGTTTTTGGTCAAGAACATGGGTGACCTGGAGCTGACGTCGATTAGCGTTGCGGACCCGACGGTAAACAATCTGAGCTGCCTAAAGGATGTCCTTGCTATCGGCGAGGAAATGACCTGTACTGCAACACTCAGCCCGATCGGGCCGGAAGCAAACTATTCCGGGACTGCGAATCTTACCGCCACAGTCACGCCACCTTCAGGCCCAACTCAATTAACTGCCGAATCTACGGGGTACGCTTACTCCGCGTCAGCGCCGAAAATGACCGTGACCGAAACCGTCTCGCCGTTGGCTGGGCCTGGAGACTTGAACGTGTCTCCGGGACCGCTAGTCATGATTCGGCGCGGACTCGACTTCTTTGTTGAAGTTACCAACTATGGCAATGAAGCGCTGAATAATGTTTCAGTTGCTTCTAATGATCCGAGCATTTACTTCTATGCCCAGAATGGCAATCCTTATTCCCTTGCTCCTGGTGAAACCGTCGTTTTTGCTGCACAGAAATACCCGGGGCTTGACGCAAATACGGAATACAGTCACACCGTCACGGTCACTGCCGTGAGCGCAAACACCGCTACCCCAATGAGTGCTCAGCAGACTGTGTACGTTCACACCGATGCGTTGTCCCTTGACGTGGGACTCAAGAAGCAGGTTTGGGGTAGAAGTGCTGAGGGAATTGTCGGATGGTACGACGCAGACGCGGTAGCTGACGGGATTGTGATCATTCCAAGGCAAACCTGTGAAGGCATGGACCCTATGGGGCCAACGCCGAAGTTTGCTGGGCCAACGGCGGATCCAATCCTGGAACCGATGCCTACTAACACGTGTTTCCGGTTCATTGTTGAAAACAACAGCAACACCGTGATTACCGAAGGAAGGATAGTTGATGACGTCCTTTCGGATGTGATCCTGGATCCTATCGGCATGGAAAGCACGCGCGGCCTGATTCGCTGTGGTGGCGGTGGTGGGATTTACATGGCCCAGCCGATGGTCAGTGATCCAGTAGCCAATCCCACGATCGAACCTTCAGTGTGGCTACCATTGATTGAGCCGGGCACGAATTACACCTGCTACGGCAGTTTGCCGACCACCGAGACGTCCGATCCGCACGTGAATAATGCGACGGTAACAGTGGGCTCACTGGATCCAAACTACTCGGTAACCAATCCTGTGTTTGCCATCCCAGAACCACCGTTGCCACACAGTTTCACTGTGAAGAAATTCATCAACGGTGTGGAGGCGCCAGACAAAGCAAGCGCGGTGGTCGTCGAAAACGGTGCAGTGCCTGCCTTTACCTTTGAGGTAGCGAATACCGGTCAGGCTCCAATGACAAGTTTCCAGCTGACCGACAGTTACTTTGCGCCTGATCAAATCACTTGTGATGCGACAAGTTTGGCTCCCGGAGCAAAAACTACGTGTCGAGTACTAGATGGTGCAATGGATCCGCTTAGCTATGGACAGTTGCATACGAACAAGGCAACTGTCGTTGCGACGTTCCAGCCGTACACCACACGCGCTGATCTGGTCGTAGAAACCTTGTCTGCGCAGGCATTTGCAACGGTGCTTCCAACGACTGTCACTACAACTCAGACCGAAACTGTAACCTCCACCTCGGTCACGACGGAACCGGCAGTAACCGAGACGGTTATGAACACGACTACGTCTGTCACGACCGAACCAGCCGTAACTGCAACGGTGACCGAGTCGTTCACGGCTGATCCAGTGACGACAACCCTGGAAATTCCTACGACGGTCGAGATTCCAACCACGCTCAGCGTGCCGACCACGATCGAGAATCCAGTCACCATCGTGGTTCCAACGACGATCGACGCCCCTCCGGCAGAAACGATCACGGCAACTGCCACTGTGACTGAACAAGTCACGGCGGAACCGGTCACGACGACGCTGGAGATTCCAACGACGGTCGAGATCCCAACCACCATTAGCGTCCCGACTACCATTGCGACGACGCTGCCGGGAACGACGTCAGAAGTCGTTATTACTACGACTCTCGAGGTGCCGACCACGATCGATAATCCAACCACGATCGAGGTTCCAACGACGATCGATGCGCCACCACCAGTCACGGTTACGACTACTGTCACGACGCCATGCAACTGCACGACGATCACGACGCTTCCAACCGAGCCGGGAGCCACGGAAACCGTGACGGTCACGGTCGTCGTACCGGAAGACAATGTGGTCACCACGACAGTCACTAACCCGGAGGTCACGGTAACTCAGACCATCGAGCCGACGACTACCGCTCCGGGGGAACCCGTCACCATCACTGTGGTGGTACCTGAGCCAGAAACTCCAGGGACCATCACGGAAGTTGTCACGACGACGGTCACGACAACGGTGGACAAGCCATGTCCAGATTGCACGAGTGAGCCACCGACGGACGTCGATAAGCCAGGCGGAAGTTCCGAGGGGAGCTGGTGGTGGCTGCTCGCCATTCCGCTGGTTGCGGGCGTGATCGGGTTGATCGCTCACTTCCTGCCGCAGCTCTCGCCGGGCATTAGGCTTCCGGCGTGGCTTGGAGTCCAGAATCCACCGCCAGAGCCAGTTGTTGTGACAACTGAGCAGCATCCGGAGCTGACCAAGGGGATTCCGCCGCAGTGACACGCATTTAATTTCTAGTCCAAAACTAGTTTGTGCGGTGGGAGGGTGTAAAACTAGTTAGGCTGGATGTGTTCGAAAACTGTGAAGGAGTATGCGATGGCCGAGACGAATAACCGATTGACCAATGGGCCGGTCCACACCACAAAGATCCCGGTGCGTTGGGGCGACTTCGACCGTTTCGGCCACATCAACAATGCGTCGTACATTGAGCTGGCGCAGGAAGCGCGCGCTGTCTTCGCGATGGAGGAATTCGTCGAGCGAGGCCACGCCATGCCAGCAGCATTTGTGCGTAGCATGAAGATCGACTACCTCTCCGCGATCATGCCGGACACGATGGAAGTGATCGTCGAGACGCAGGTCGTGCACATCGGCACCACCTCCTTCACCACGGTCCAAAACGTCAAGGACCGACACGGCGCGATCGCCTGCGTCGTCGAATGTGTGCAAATCACCGTCGATCTCAAAACCGGTCGCCCGCGCCCCATCGAGGAACATGAGCGCAAGGTGCTCGCAAGCGTCTCGACGCCTGAAGCCGCCCTCACCCCAGGTCAGGACAACGAGTGAACATCACTGCAGGGGAGCAGGGGCTGAAAACCCTGCTCCAGCGAGCCATTGCTCTCGATAGTCAAGCCCTCGCCCGCGTTCAACAGCTCCCGGACGACCAACTCGACATCTTCGTCACCACGCCCTTCAACGTGCTCGCTTCTCGACGCATCACAGGCACCCTCAACGAAGCACCGGGTACCTTCTCGGCGACAGCTTTCCTAGACGGGACACAACTAGGCGATCTCACGGCGGCGTGGCCGGGCGCGCTTCCGCCTCATGACGGATGGCAAGAACTCGACGTGCTTCCTGTCGACGTAGTGCACCAGCTCGCGGACCAAGGTCGCGACCTCGCGCGTCAGTTTTCTGGGCCAATGGGCCCTCCGAAATCATTGCTCGACCAAACCGTCATCGAAGTATCAAACGAGTCGGCGGTTGCTGCTGTGTCGATGCGACTTATTTTTGCCTGCACATCGCTCGGATTGATCCCTGGAATCGGGGCTCGTCCGGATATTCCGCGACACCTGCGAGTATCCAAATGTGGCCGATGGACCCGCATCGATGCGCCGTTCGGATCCGTGTACCAGAACCAGGGGTTGGGGTTGCTGGTTTAGGGGCTGGGGCTGGCGCCTCGTTTTCACGAGGACGATAATCCCCGTTAGATAATGGGCCTGTAGTACTTTTGAAGTGGCCAATATCTAACGGGGATTATCGTTGTCGTGGGGCGCGCCCCACGACTTACCCTCGCTCCACCCGGTTAATCAGCATGTCTGCGACTCGAACCATGTGATCCCACATGGCTGCGCGATGTTCTTCGGACATGTCGATGGTGTCCAGGGCTTCCTTCATGATGGTTAGCCAGCGCTCGGCTTCCGGGACTCCGATGGAGAAGTGGGCGTGGCGCATGCGTAGTCGCGGATGCCCTCGGTTTTCGGAGAAGGTTTGGGGGCCTCCCCAATATTGGGCGAGGAACCAGCGGAGACGTTCTTCGGCGCCTTCCCAGTCGTCATCCGGGTACATGGGACCAATGAGGTCGTCTTTGCGCATCCGGATGTAGAACTCGTGGACCAGCTTGTTGAAGGTGGCTTCGCCGCCGACGGAGTCGTAGAAGGTCATTTAATCGGCTTTCGGTTCGCTAGCGTTTGGTCGTGGCAGGCGTGGATAAGGGGGCTCGATGCCTACCTGGCCCAGGGATGGGATGATCCGGGCGAGCATTTCACGCTGCACCAACCACTGTTGGTTTGGCTTGGTCTTGACACGCAGGCGGATGATCATGTGGTCGATGTCCACGGAGTTGACGCCGTCGAGGACCGGTGCTTCCAGTAGGTGGGGCTTGATGTCTTCCTCGTCTGCGACGGACCGGGCCGTGGCGAGCAGCGTTTCCTTGGCGAGCTTAATGTCGTTGTCCAAGGCGATTGGGATGTCGATGCGGGCAATGGCGTAGCCCTGACTGAAGTTGCCGACTTTCAGGATTTCGCCATTGCGGACAAACCAAAGCGTGCCATCGACGTCGCGAAGCGTGGTGAGGCGCAGGCTCACATCCTCAACGGTGCCGGACACGCTGCCGACATCAATGATGTCGCCGACACCGTACTGGTCTTCCACCAGCATGAAGATGCCCGAGAGGAAGTCCTTCACCAGCGACTGGGCGCCGAAGCCGAGGGCAACGCCGACAACACCCGCGGACGCGATGATGGGGGCGACGTTGACGCCGAGCTCGGAAAGGATCGCGATGATTGCCCATAGCCACACGAACAGGGCAAGGGCCGAGGTGGCGACGGCACCGAGGGTACGGATGCGGGCGTCGCGACGCGGATCATGTGTGATCTTCGGCGCCTTCTCTCCCGGGCGCAGCGGTCCGAGGGTGGGCAGGCGAGGGGGAGTGTCGATAGTGTGTTGCACAACCTTCTTCACCACACGACGCAGCACCCAATTCGCCACCACTGCGATCACCAAAATGAGGGCGATCTGGATAGGGCGCTCGATGAGCCACATGTGTGTAGTGGGGTTGTTCCACCAGGAAGAGACGTCCTGAACAGTTTGGCTTTGCATCACCGAACTAGGTTAGCGGAACTAGACGCAAGAAGCAGTAATGATGAACGTCATCGGGAAGAGTTGGGTCTGTCCCGAGTACACGCGTGTTCCCTCGGCCTCGCCACTGATTGTCGTGACCCCGTCCACCTTCGTCATCTCAACCTGGATCGCATGGTCGGTGAATTCGACGGCATCTTCGGCATCGGAAATGGACAGTGCGCGGACGCCCTTGTCGTCAATGATCACGCTCGCTGCGCTTTTCGACGGCATGTCCCCAATAATCACGGTCGTATCTTTTCCGTGAGTTGCGCACACGGCAGTGGTACCCGGTGGCAGGATCTGGATGCCGTTGAGATACGCGGATCCGGTGGCGTGCGTACTTTGCGTTGGGCTTGAGTTGGGGCGTGTGGCCTCGGAGGAAGTCTGTGGTTCGTCACCAGTTTGCACGTTGTCCTTCGAGCAGCCTGCAGCTGAAAGGCTGAGTAGGCAGCAGGCTAGTGCGGTGAACGTGCGCAGTGGGGTGAACCTCATGGATAACAGCCTATCTGATGGGTGTAGCGGACTGGGCTTCACGTTTGACCGAAAACATTATTGGAAGCTACTGTCAATACATTATTGGCACTAGTTTTCATGAAAGGCAGTCATGCATCGTTCACGTCGAATGTTGAGCTGCATCCTCGTCGCATCTTTACTGGGCGGAATCGCTCCCGTAGCCGCTCATGCTGGACCCAACGACGACAAAACCCTGGCAACCCAAAGGCACATTGATTCGCCGAAAATCACATGGGATGAAGGCCGAAAGAACTTTCACCTGGTGTCGGAATTTGGTGGCAAGCAACTGCCAATCGAAGACACCGCCAACTGGATCGGTCGGGGAGACCCCAGCAACCCCCAATACGTCTTTGAGGTCCCTGCGGACGAACGCATGAGCTTCCTGGGGAATGAAGGGGACCAGCTATATTGGGCGCACCCATTTCCCACAGGTGATTTCCCTATCTGGATTGGGTTCGGCGCCGATGTCGGGATTCCGGTTTCAGAGTTTCGCGACGAATCCTTCCAGCTCGACCTCGTTGGATTCGAAGGACCCGGCCACATGGAGCTGTTCGGCTACAGCGACGAAGATTTCCCCGTCACCCGCATGCTGTCCAGCCATGACCCTGGCTTTCGCAGCACCTGGGTCGAACCAGGAAACCACACGCACAACCACACAACCTTCACCAAACCCGGCCAATACCTGATCACCTATCGAGCTTCCGCGCGCGACAAGTCAGGCAACCTCATCGCCTCGGAACCTCAGACCGTCGCGTGGCAAGTTGGCGGCTCTAAGCCAAGTGCGCAGGGGCTTGGCGACGTCCAAGCGAAGTTTGACGCTGCCAGCACGATGGATTCTGGCCCCACCTTTACTGTTGAGCCTGGCGACGGCGATCTGACTAGTTTGAGCCTCGATACCGGAAACGAGTCGGACTCGGGCCATGTTGTGTTCTTCATTGATGGTCACTACCTCGCCGAAGTTCCAGTGTCCGGAGGCGTGGGGCAGTGGAATGAAATGCTGGGTTCCCAGCAGTCGAATCTTCAAGCTGTCTACATTTCTGATGACAACAAGGCCTGGGCATCGGAGCCCATTGAGTTCACTCCGGGAATGGAGCAGACCAGCACCACCGCTTCCGGGAGCTACCCAGAACCTACGACTCAGGATCCTGCCCCTGCATTCACCACCGATGAAATCACCGTGACAGAGCCCGGGATTTCGGTTACCTCGCAAGAGCACCCGGTTGGAATGGACATGGTCGCCATCACCACGAATCCGCAAGACGATCGACTGTCATACCGGGTAATCGGTGGCTACTACAGTGGACCAGACGAGGAATTCCCTGTCTGCCCGATCGACTTCATCTCCGCCCCAGGCAGTCGAACCAGCATCCAAAATCGCACAGACTGCGAAGATATGGAGCTGCGCCTTCGATTCATCCCAGATTCCAAAACCAATGTTGGAGCAGTGACCGAAAGCTTCCCAAATGGGCAAGGCGAAACTGCGTTTACGATGCAGACCGGTGCTACACCAACGACGACCGCAGCCCCGGAACCGATTGAACCGCCAGCCGAAGGGGAAGCAGTCCGAATCGATCGAGGCCACATCGACATCGGGCCCCGAAACATCGATGGCACCACACAGCTGATGATTACCGACGACTCGGGCCAGCACGCAAAAGACAGCGTGGTTCGAAAGCCATCAGATGTCACGCTCGTCGTGACACCACGATCGAAAGAAAAAGTCAGTGGCGACGTCGAAGGATTCGACTTCCTGAAGGGAGTGTCCGAAGCATGGGTGCTCGGCCAGGCTCAACAACCTGGAATCGTGTGGCCAGGATTTTCCACCGAGCACCTACCGGAACTCGGAGACAAGGACCGGGTCCAATTCACCCTGGAAACGGAAGAGCAACCTGAAGGCGCAGCGTGGTTTGCCTTTACCCAGGGGATCGTCGGCGTTGAGGAAATGCTGGCTAACTCAAAGGACAAGTCCACTTTTGAGCGCACCGGACGGATCCACCTTCACAACAACTGGGTTTTCACCAAGCCGGGAACTTACAAGATCCGAGTGAAAGTGGAGTCGGATACGTGGAAGACCGACTTTGGCACGATCACTTTCGATGTCGTCGATAAGGCGGGGGAGCAGCCCGGGGTACCGGTACCTACGAGCACGCCGGCACCGCAGCCGACCTCGCAAGTCCCAAAGCCCACCACGACGGCAACGCCGGCACCGAAGCCGACCACGCAGCCGACCTCGCAAGTCCCAAAGCCCACCACGACGGCAACGCCGGCACCGAAGCCCACCACGCCACCGACTAAAGGCAGCTCCAATTGGCCACTCGTAGCGGGAGCAGCGGGCCTCGGAGCGCTCGTTCTTGCCAAGAAGCATGCTTCTCAGGGAAGTTCCGAAGCTCCAGAGCGAAACGTGAGCGCAACCAAAAACGCGACGCAAAACACCGCCAAGGGTGAAACTCCCGAAGCTGTGGCGAAGCAAGCCAGCAAGCCTAAAACCCAACTGGCTCAGACCGGCGCAAACGCGATGATCCTGGTGGGCATCGCCATGTTCTGCGCCGGTATTGGGCTTGCACTCCTCGCGCTGCGCAGACTGCAAGCCTAACGACTACTCCGCTGCGTCGATGGCTCGCAGACGCAGGGAGCGTGCCACGCGGTCGCGGGCCTCGGAAACAACACGTTCGAGGCCAGCGATCGGCTTGGTGGCCAGGAACTTGTCAGCGCGAGCCAAGCCTTCTTCGGTGATGTCCCACGTAGGGAACAATCCGGTGAGCGTTGCGCGTGCGACCTCGGAGGATGCTCCATCCCAGAATGCGCCCGCACGCTGGTAGAAGGCCTCGTTGAACTGCTGCAGATTCTCAGAGCTGCCTGCGAAGGTGAGGCCTTCCAGCTTGTGGCGGGTGTTGAGGTTGGACAGCGGGTTCTCCAAATCCAACAAGGTCTCAAACACTGCAGCCTTGTTGTCCGCGGTGTTGATTGCGGCCTCGGCACGCCAAGCGGAATTCTGGCCGGAAGCTGACTTGTCGCGTTCCTGCTCGGCAGCGATGGCTGCAGGAGCATCCTCGATGTGGCCCGCGGCAATGAGCGCGGTCAGTGCCCACCAGCGCAGGTCAGCATCAATGTCGAG
Organism: Corynebacterium sp. H130; assembly: GCF_037572395.1. Classification (NCBI taxonomy): domain Bacteria; kingdom Bacillati; phylum Actinomycetota; class Actinomycetes; order Mycobacteriales; family Corynebacteriaceae; genus Corynebacterium; species Corynebacterium sp. H130. Next base: position 129,817 of record NZ_JBBHLA010000004.1, read on the forward strand.
GCCCTGAGGGGCATTGCCGTCAAGGATGCCTCGGAAGTAAGCGATTGCGCGCTCATTCGGACGTACCTTAGCCAGCGCCTGAGCGAAAGCCAGCTGGTAGTCGCCGGTCTTAGACTCCACACCATCGAGCAACAGATCAGCCAGCATGTCGTTGCCGGTTTCCTTCACCCATGCCGGATCGGCGTAAGAGGTCACAGCGGTGGATGCCTGCAACAGAATGCGCTCGAGAACTGCGATTTCCGACTCGGAAGCTGCGCCAGCTGCCACGAGCGCAACGAAGTCGCGTGCCTTCAGATCTCCTGCGCGGGTCATCTCCCACGCTGCGGACCAGCACAGAGTGCGGGCCATCGGATCCTCAATATCGGCGATGTGCTGCTGCACGAAAACCAGGGAATCAGGATCGAGGTTCATCAGGCAGTAGGTGAGGTCATCGTCGTTGACCAAAATGAGGTCCGCCTTATCGACGCCCACCAGCTGGTCCACGGAAGTCGTTGCGCCTTCGATGTCCAGTTCTACCTGGTGGGTGCGCTGGACGCGGCCGTCGATAAGCGAGTAGAGCCCGACAGCGACGCGGTGGGTGCGCAGCTCACCTGCACCTGGATGAGCGCCTTCCTGGGTGACGGCGAAGGAGGTGTACTTGCCGTCCTGGACGGTGAAAACAGGGGAGAGCTTGTTGATGCCCGTGGTCTTCAGCCACTGGTCAGCCCAGGTGGACAGGTCGCGGCCGGACGACGCTTCGAATGCCTGCAGGAGGTCGCCAAAAGTCGCATTGCCGAAGGCATGGTTGGCGAAGTGGCGGCGCACACCGGCGATGAAGGCCTCGCGTCCAACGTAGGCCTGCAGCTGCTTGAGGACGGAGGAACCCTTGGCGTAGGTAATGCCGTCGAAGTTCGCTTCCACGGTTTCGATGTCGGTCGCATCTGCGAAGACAGGGTGGGTGGAAGGCAGCATGTCCTGCTGGTATGCCCAAGACTTCTCCACGTTGGCGAAGGTCACCCACGCGGTATCGAACTCGGTTTCCTCGGCCTGGGAAATGGCGGCGGACCAGGTGGCGAAGGACTCATTGAGCCACAGATCGTCCCACCACTGCATGGTGACGAGGTCGCCGAACCACATGTGGGCCATCTCGTGGAGGACCGTGTCGCAGCGGCGCTCGTAGCGGTAGCGGGTGACCTTGGAGGTGAAGACGTACTCGTCGCGGAAGGTCACGCAGCCAGCGTTTTCCATGGCGCCCATGTTGAACTCCGGTACGAAGAGCTGGTCGTACTTGCCAAATGGGTAGGCGTAGCCGAAGTTGCGGTGGTACCAGTCGAAGCCCTGCTTGGTCTGCTCGAACAGGGTGTCCGCGTCCAGTTTCTGGGCGATCGAGGCACGGCAGAAAATGCCGAGTGGAATTTCTAGCTCGTGTGGCTGGTCAGCTGGGGTTTCTGGATGGTGCGTGAGCGATCCCTTCCAGGTGTCGCGGATCTCGTAGTAAGGGCCGGCGCAAACAGCGACGAGGTAGGTGGACAGCAGATAATCAACCTCAGCCTTATGGATTGCGGTGTCTCCATTGTCTTCAATGGTGGTTGCCGCGTTGGTGATGAACTTCCAGTCCTTCGGCGTGGTCGCAGTGATGGAATAGGTGGCCTTCTGATCAGGCTGATCGAAGCAGGCGAACATGCGCTTGGCATCGGCGGTCTCGAACTGGGTGTACAGGTAGGTGTTGCCATCGGCTGGGTCTTCAAAGCGGTGCAGGCCCTGGCCGGTGTGGGAGAAAGGAATGGTGGCGTCCACGACCAGCTCGTACTCGCCCGGCTGGAGGCCCTTGAGCTGGAGGCCGTTTTCTGGGGAGTAGTCACCATCGAATGCTTCGCCATTGAGCGTCGCGCTGACGCGATTGGCACGCAGGTCAATGAAGGTGTCACCGGCCTTCTTGACAGTGAACTTTACGGTGGTGAGGGACTCAAAAGTGTCGTCAGTCTTGGTCAGGTCAAGCGTGATGTCGTAGTGCTTTACCTGGAGCAATTCGGAGCGCTGCTGTGCTTCGGCCCGCGTCAAATTGATAGAAGTCATGGTGTCCTTTCTCTACAATTGACTCCAATGTACCCCGTCGAAAAGGAGCTTTTCCGATGACTTCCACCGTCACTTTTTGGTTCGATGTGTCCTGCCCTTACTGCTGGATTACGTCCCGCTGGATCAAGGAAGTAGAGAAGGTGCGCGACATTTCGGTGCAGTGGGTGCCGATGTCGCTGTCTGTGCTTAACGACGGCCGAGACCTGGATCCCGGATACATGGAAAAGATGCAGGCGAACTGGGGGCCAGCCCGCGTGTTCGCTGCCGTCGCCACCGATTACCCAGAGAAGGTAGATGAGCTGTACACGGTTCTGGGCACGATGGTGCACAACGATGGAAACGGTGGGCGTAGGGGCTTTGGTGGCTACGACGATCTCATCCCAACTGCTCTGGAAAAGGTTGGTTTGCCAGCCTCGTTGGCAGCTGTTGCCAACACTGACGAGTGGGATGCGGCGTTGCGCGACTTCCATGCATCCGCGATGAAAGAAGTGGGCGACGAGGTGGGAACCCCAGTGGTCAAGCTGGGGGACACCGCGTTCTTCGGTCCAGTCCTCACCCGCATTCCGCGAGGCGAGGACGCTGGGCGCATCTTTGATGGTGCCTTCGCCCTCGCCGGCTATCCACACTTCTTTGAGATCAAGCGCTCCCGCAACGAACGACCGGAATTCGACTAGAAGTTAGCGTCGGACCACATGCAGCTGGCGCCGGTTGGGGAGTCCTTTTCCTCTACGATCACCCTGTCGCCTTGCAATACTCGGCAGGTGAAGGTGGCCGCGGGGTCGACGGAGTAGATATCGACAGGCATAGTCGAGGCTATGCCGGCTGACTTCAGTGTTTTGGCCTTGACGGTGTAGGGCATCTGTTGGTCGACTAGATCCACGACTCCCTTGTCATCGGTGTAAGACAAGGTTGCCTTGCCAGCGCTGGAGTCAAACTCGAAGGTGACTTCCTCGAAGAAGGATTCACCGAGCTTTGGCTGTTCCGGAGCTAAGGTGGCGCCAGGAGTGGCCTGTGCATTGTTGTTGCTCTGGTTTTCTGGCGCCTTTTCTGCCTCCTTTTCTGGGGCTTTTTCTGGAGTGCCCGATGAGCACGCGGCCAGTGAACAACAGAGAATACCGGCCACAGCAAGCTTTGCGAACTTCAATGAAGTCTCCTCATTTTTATAGGTTGAACAGGTCCTCTCATTTTGAGTCAAGGATCATGAAGCATGCCTGCAAACTCGGCATTTTGTTGCAGATTTGATACCGCTTGGGGCTACAGAATCACCTTCCCTTCATCGATGTCCTGTAAAAGTTGGCCCGGAACCGAACACTGACTGATGCCATCCGGTGGCGCGGTGCGCTCAAATAACAGCTTCCCTTGGTAGTAGGCGGAGCATTTGAGTGGTTCTCTATCTGGAGTCGCCGCGGTGGCGTTGATGTAGTAATCGTCCGTGGTGATGTCCGTGGTGTACGGGAGCGACACTTTCTGAGCCGAACCCTTGTCGATGGTTGCAATTGCAACCCCATCGCCGTGAAAGGTCACGGTAACGGTGCGCTGCTTCCTGTCGTACTTCAGTCCGCTGTCTTTCATGTATTCGTGCAGAACCGCTTCGCTCATCGGCTTTGGTGGCCGATCGGACGGGGTCGGTGGCGTCGTTATGTTTTGGGGCACCGCGGTCTGGAGCACATGTGTTTCCGTTGCAGACGGTTTCTCGGGATCAGTTGTCCCTGAATTGGTCGAGCATGCTGTGATGAGTGAGCATGCCACCATAGCGCCAAAAACTTGTCGTGTTTTCACGGCTCACCTACTTGAAGTCAGAGTCGGTCCAAATGCAGCTGGCCACAATGGAAGAGTTCACCGACTCTGCGATCACCTTGTTCCCCTTCTTCACGCGGCAGGTGTACGTGGCCTTGTGATTAGACTTCGTCGTCTGTGCTGGGGAAACAGACGCAGCGCCCATTGCCGTGAAGGTCTTAGCGTTCACCTTGTATGGCATCTTCTGGTTTTCCTTGGCCTCGGCGCCATTTTCCGTTGTGTAGGTGATATTCGCCGTCGGCTCAGAAGACTCAAACTCAAAAGTGACTTCCTCGGTTTCGCCACCAGGCAGCGGAGAATTCTTGTTCGGAGCCTTGGACGCGCCAGGAGCACCATTCCTCAACTCCTCGATTTCCTTCTTCTTCGCGTCCTTTTCTTCTTGAGGCATGCCATGATCGATGATCTCATTGCCCCGCTTCTCAAAACGACCACCTTCAGAATTGAAAGACTCATCTTCCTTGCCAGGCAGCTGAACACTCATGCAGCCAGTCAGGGACACACACAACAGGGAAGCAATAACAGCCTTAGCGATCTTCACGGGAAGCTCCTCACGTAGCAGTTCAATAGGTTACGTCAATTGAATGTGGCTACGTGAGGAAATGTTCCCGGAAAAATTAGGCGGAGCGCCAGCGCATGCGGCCATCTTTTCCTGGCGCGCAGACCATTGGTGTGCCCTTGCTGGTTACTCCCGTTCCTCCCGAGCAAAAGGCTCCGGGGTGAACAACGTTGCCAGCGGCTGGGGCAGCAGGAGCTTCGGCCGGAACCTTAGCTGGCGGAAGCTGCTGCTTCTCGACGGGAGCTGGCGCCGGTGCGGGAGCAGGAGCTGGTGCCTCTTGCTTCTTTTCGACAGGCGCCTTTTCTTCCTTCACCTCGACCTTTTCGGGTGCCGGTGACTCAGGAGCTTTCGATTCAGGCGCCTTGGATTCCTTAGAAGGCTTTTCCGTCTTGGAAGGTTTTGGGGTTTCCGAGGACGTTGGGATGGAAGCGATGCCCTTTGGCTCTTGGGTATCGGAGGAGGAAGAACACCCAGTGAGTAACAATGCGGCAGCGGTGAATAGGGCAAGGTAAGGCTTGGTGGCAGACAAGGAAACCTCTTAATCAAGTGGCGAAAGTGACCTATTCGTTATCTTTCTCCCTTTTCTTGAGCTTCGCATTGCGGGCGCTAAAGATCACTTATTTGTGGGGCATTCTTTGAGAACCTGCTCGATCGCATCCCGTTCTTCGGGCGTGGCCCAGAGGTGGTATTTCCGCTTGACCTCGATTTGTCGTTCCACGTAGGCGCACCTGAACTCGGTGTTTGGCGGTAGCCACCGGGCTGCATCCGCATCGCCTTTGCGAATGTTTTCTTCGCCCGAGACAGCAATGAGATTGAGCGGGTCATTGGCGAAGTTGCGCTTTGCGTCGTCGTCAAGCTGCTGCGCCCCGGTTTGCCACGCGTTCGACAACGCAACGACGTGGTCGATCTGCACCTGTTTGCTCCCGCGCTGGAAGTCGATGCTGGTGCCGGTGAAGGGGTCGTTCAGGGTGCCGCTGAGTACGACGCAGCCGCGGGTGCCGGGTTTGAGGGTGACGTCGGTGAGGTCGCGTCGCAGAATGTCGTTGCGGGTGTCGCAACCATTGTGGCCGAATTCGGTGGTGACGTCGTCTGACCAGGCCTGACCGAATGCCGCCCGCGTGTAGCCGGTTTTCGGGTCGCTTGGCCGAACCTCCAGTGGGAATGGTTCAGGCGCCGCCGAGCAACTGGTCAGGAGCAGGGCGACGCCGACAAGAACCGCAACCTTATGACTGTGCAGCGGTTGCCTCCACGACGCGGATCGGCAAGGTCATTTCCGCGGGCTTCACGACGTCTACAGGACCATCCCATGCTGGTGGGATGTAAACGCACGTTGGGTCGGACGCACTGACATCGCCGGTCAATGCGTAGGCTGTGGAGCGAGAGCCACCGCACACGTTGTGGAATTCGCAGACCGAGCACTTACCGTGCCAAGAATCAGGGTCACGCAGCTTCTTGAATACCGGCGAGTTGGTGTAGATGTCGTGGAAGTCCTGCGTTTTGACGTTTCCGCAGTGCATCGGCAGGAATCCGTTGGGGTAGACGTCGCCGATGTGGTCGATGAACGCGAAACCGGAACCGGAGTTCACGGCCATCGGTGGGCGTGGCGGGCGAGGGTTCTCCGCGACTGCTCCAAGCAGCTTGGCGGTCTTTTCGGTCAGCTCCTGGTACAGTGCGCCACCTTCATATGGGACGCCTTGTTCGTTTTGAATGACCACGCGACGGTATTGAGGTGCTTCGGTGGTCTTGATTGCGATGCGGTTGGAAATATCGGCGAGCCAGTGCAGCACATCCTCGCGCTCCTGGGGGTTCAGCGCGTCGAGGGCGGCGCCACGGCCAGTAGGGACCAGGAAGAAGACGTACCACATCTTGGCGCCCATCTCCATGACCGTCTTGAGCAGCGCAGGGGCTTCGTGGATGTTCTTCTTGGTGAGTGTCGAATTGATCTGAAGGCGGTATCCGGCTTCATTGATCACAGGCGCCATAGCGACGGTTTTATCGAAGGTGCCCGAGAACCCACGGAACGCATCATGAGTTTCTGGGGTGGCACCATCCAACGACATCGACATTGCCTTGCCGCCGGCTTCGCGGAGACGGTTGATCCGCTCTGGAGTTAGCTTTGGGGTGACGGAAGGGGAGAGGGAGATATTCAGTCCCAGCTCGGTGCCATATCGGGTGAGCTCTTCGAGGTCATCGCGTTCAAACGGGTCACCGCCAGTGAGGACCACCAGTGGCTTTGGTTTGTCGTAGCTAGCAAGATTTTCGAGCAGTTTCTTGCCCTCTTCGAGCGTCAACTGGTTCGGATTCGGTTCGTGCTGCGCGTCCGCGCGACAGTGCTTGCACACCAGAGCGCAGGCGCGAGTCACCTCCCAAATAACGATGAAAGGCTTGGCATTGATGTCATGGCGTACGGTGCGTACGACGGGCGCATGAGGCACAGCAAATTCTCCTATAAGCAAGGTGTTATCTCCGACGCTAGCCCCGAAGATCGCTATTCGTCCAACTTTGTGACGAACAACTACAATTGCTTACATGCGCGTATACCTAGGAGCGGACCACGCAGGGTTCGAAATGAAGAACATCATCGCTGAGCATCTTCGTGGCTTGGGCCATGAAGTTATCGACTGCGGTGCCCACACTTACGATGCCGACGACGATTACCCAGCTTTCTGCATTGAAGCTGCATCCCGCACGGTTAACGACCCAGGTTCCCTGGGCATCGTTCTTGGCGGATCCGGCAACGGCGAACAAATCGCCGCAAACAAGGTAAAGGGTGCCCGCTGCGCACTCGCGTGGTCCCCTGAGACCGCACGCCTTGCGCGCGAGCACAACAATGCACAGCTCATCGGCCTCGGCGGCCGCATGCACACGCAGGAAGAGGCGCTCGCCATTGTCGACGCGTTCCTCGACCAGGAATGGAGCCAGGCCGAGCGTCACCAGCGTCGCATCGACATCCTCGCCGACTACGAGAAGACCGGCATCGCACCAGCTCTCCCAGCTGAATAAGCTACTTCTTCGCTTTAGCGCGCCCCGCAGCCCATTCCTTTACTTCATCCGAACTCCACAAAGTAAGGCCATGAAGTTTGGCTACCGGCTTCGGGGCGCGCCCACGTCCGGCATAGCTGGTAAAAGTACCGCGAGCGGTATTAGAAAACTCCGCACACTCGGATGCGGTCCACAAATCTTGTCCGGTAACAGCGTCAATAATCTTAGGTTGCATGCCCCTCGATTTTAGAGAGCTTCAAGCTTAAAATGGTCTACTGTGCGCCACAGTTCTATAACGGTCCAGCGAATTTTGGTGCCTGAGTCGCAGTGCGCTATAGTTATCGCTCGTACCACACTTGGGAATGTCGTATAGTGGCTATTACCCCAGCCTTCCAAGCTGGTGACGCGGGTTCGATTCCCGTCATTCCCTCCAATTTTAACCGCCAGTTAGCTGGCGGTTTTTCGCATCTCTGACATTGTTTTCGCCGGTCGGCTGAATCTGCACCCTGCTATGCGGTTGTGCCGGGCTGGATTGCGTGTTGGAGGGTGCAGATTTGAACTGTCGGCAGAATCTGCACCCTGCTATGCGGTTGTGCCGGGCTGGATTGCGTGTTGGAGGGTGCAGATTTGAACTGTCGGCAAAATCTACACCCAGCTATGCGGTCTCACGGGGCTGATTTACGCGTTGGAGGGTGCAGATTTGAACTGTCGGCAAAATCTACACCCAGCTATGCGGTTGTGCCGGGCTGATTTACGCGTTGGAGGGTGCAGATTTGAACTGTCGGCAAAATCTACACCCAGCTATGCGGTTGTGCCGGGCTGATTTACGCGTTGGAGGGTGCAGATTTGAACTGTCGGCAAAATCTACACCCAGCTATGCGGTTGTGCCGGGCTGATTTACGCGTTGGAGGGTGCAGATTTGAACTGTCGGCAAAATCTACACCCAGCTATGCGGTTGTGCCGGGCTGATTTACGCGTTGGAGGGTGCAGATTTGAACTGTCGGCAAAATCTACACCCAGCTATGCGGTCTCACGGGGCTGATTTACGTTTAGGAGGGTGCAGATTTGAACAGCCAACAGAATCTACACCCTGCTGTTGGCGCAGCACCGACCTAACGCCACAATGACTGAATCCTGCGCGGAAGATGCAGTGGAAAAACACTTTCTGCCAGCCGTTTTGCTTTCCATTGTTAAGTCTGTGTAAAGTACTCTCTCGTACCGCACACAAGCGGAACAAAGATCGGGGCGTGGCGCAGCTTGGTAGCGCATCTGCTTTGGGAGCAGAGGGTCGCAGGTTCAAATCCTGTCGCCCCGACAAAATAACGAGGTATCACGAAAGTGGTACCTCGTTTTTGTTTCTTTGTATGGTTAAGACCCCCTCGTTGAATTAGGCTGAAAACGCCACCGGTAGAGTGTTGACTTAACTTACTCGCACTAACTAACCCCAGGAGATTTACTCGTGAAGAGTTCTGTAGAGCAGCTGAGCGAAACCCGCGTCAAGATCACCGCCTCGATTCCTTTCGAGGAACTCAAGCCTGAATTCGACCAGGCCTACCAGACGCTGTCTCAGCAGGTTTCCATCCCGGGTTTCCGTAAGGGCAAGGCTCCTCGCCAGCTTCTGGAAGCACGCATCGGTCGTGGCCCAGTGCTCGAGCAGGTCATCAATGACATGATTCCTTCCCGCTACTCCCAGGCAGTGGATGAGCACGAGCTCAAGGTCATTGGCCAGCCAGTCATCGACATCACCAAGCTGGAAGACGGCGAGCTCGTTGAGTTCACCGCTGACGTTGATGTTCGCCCAGAGATCACCGTCCCTGACTTCTCCAAGATCTCCGTCGAGGTTCCTTCCATTGCAGCTGGCGAGGACGCTATCGACCACGAGCTTGATCACCTGCGTGAGCGCTTCGGCACCCTGAAGGATCACAACCACAAGCTCAAGAAGGGCGAGTTCGTCACCATCAATCTGTCCGCCACCGTTGACGGCGAGCCAGTTGAAGAGGCCACCACCGAGGGTATGAACTACGAGATCGGCAGCGACGACCTTATCGAAGGCCTGGACAAGGCCCTCATCGGTCTAAAGAAGGACGAAGTTGCTGAGTTCACCACCACCCTGACCCAGCCTGAGTACGAAGGCAAGGAAGCCGTCGTTAAGGCTGAGATTACCGCGACCAAGATGCGTGAGCTCCCAGAAGCTGACGACGAGTTCGCTCAGATGGCTTCCGAGTTCGACACCATCGAAGAGCTGCGCGAGTCTCTGGCAAAGCAGGTCGAGGAGAACTCCAAGGCTCAGCAGGCAGGCGCAATTCGCGACGCTGTTCTGAAGGAAGCTCTCGCACAGTCCAAGTTCCCACTCCCAGAGTCCATCGTCGAGGAGCAGGTCCAGGGCCAGCTTCAGCAGCTGCTCGGCCAGTTCGGTGGCGACGAGAACCTGTTCAACTCCCTCCTTGAGGCGCAGGGCACCACTCGTGAGAAGTTCGACGAGGATTCCCGCAAGTCCGCTGAAGAAGCAGTTCGTACCCAGCTGTTCCTCGATGTTCTCGCTGAGGAAGAGCAGCCAGAGGTTTCTCAGCAGGAGCTGTCCGACCACATCCTGTTCACCGCACAGTCCTACGGCATGGATCCAAACCAGTTCGTGCAGCAGCTGACCCAGTCCGGCCAGATCGCGAACCTGTTCGCTGACGTCCGCCGCGGCAAGGCTCTCGCCGCTGCTATCTGCAAGACCTCCGTGAAGGACGCAGACGGCAACGATGTTGACCCAGCTCAGTACTTCGGTGCTGAGGAAGAGGAAGCAACCGAAGAGGCCTAAAGCCTTTTAAAGAAGTTCCCGGGCTATGCCCGGGAACTTTTGTTTGTGCAGGTTGTAACAAGCACAGTGTTTAGCTGCGTACATAAGCGACCGGCCTGAAGATGAACTGCAGATTTGTGCATTCTTGAGTGCTCGCAACGCTGACAGCGAACACGGGCATTTTCCGGTAGCTTCGTGCGTTACATTGGTTGCTAACGAAACTTAGAAAGTAGGGATTTCATGACCTCACCAAACGGAATGAACCTGAGCGACTCCGTCTACGAGCGTCTGCTCCGTGAGCGCATCATTTTCCTGGGTAGCCAGGTGGACGACGATATCGCCAACAAGCTGTGCGCGCAGATCCTGCTCCTTTCCGCTGAGGATCCAACTCGCGACATTTCGCTGTACATCAACTCCCCAGGTGGTTCCGTGACCGCTGGCATGGCGATCTACGACACCATGAAGTACTCCCCATGCGACATTGCTACCTACGGCATGGGCCTGGCTGCATCCATGGGTCAGTTCCTGCTCTCCGCAGGTACCAAGGGCAAGCGCTACGCCCTGCCACACGCTCGCATCATGATGCACCAGCCTTCCGCCGGCGTCGGCGGCACTGCTTCCGACATCGCGATCCAGGCTGAGCAGTTCGCGCACACCAAGCGCGAGATGGCGGAGCTGATCGCTGAGCACACCGGCCAGACTTTCGAACAGATCACCAAGGACTCTGACCGTGACCGTTGGTTCACCGCGCAGCAGGCCAAGGAGTACGGCTTCGTCGACCACGTCATCGAGCACGCCAAGCACGGCGATCTCACAAACTAAGGAAGGACTGTTTCACCATGCAGATGCCAACTTCCCGTTACGTCCTTCCACAGTTCGTCGAGCAGTCCGCTTACGGCACGAAGACCACGGACCCATACAACAAGCTCTTTGAAGAGCGCATCATCTTCCTGGCGAACCAGGTTGACGATGTCACCGCCAACGACATCATGGCGCAGCTTCTTGTGCTTGAAGGCATGGACCCAGATCGCGACATCACCATGTACATCAACTCCCCAGGTGGCTCCTTCACCTCGTTGATGGCGATTTACGACACCATGCAGTACGTCCGCCCTGACGTTCAGACCGTCTGCCTCGGCCAGGCTGCTTCCGCTGCAGCTGTCCTGCTCGCAGCCGGTGCCCCAGGTAAGCGCGCTGCACTGCCAAACGCTCGCGTTCTGATTCACCAACCAGCAACCGGTGGCGTCCAAGGCCAGGTCTCCGACCTTGAAATCCAGGCCCGCGAGATCGAGCGCATGCGTTCCCTCATGGAAACCACCCTGGCTCACCACACCGGCAAGAGCGCAGAGCAGATCCGCATCGACACGGATCGTGACAAGATCCTGACCGCCGCTGAAGCAGTCGAGTACGGCATCATCGACCAGGTCTTTGACTACCGCAAGCTGAACAAGTAATCAGCGCGCGAAGATGAGCGCCTGAATTGGACTTCTGAGCCAGTTCAGGCGCTTTTTCTAACCCAAGAACTCCTCCACTAAGGCATTGAACTCCGCTGCCCGCTCTACATTGAGCAAATGTGCAGCAGGGGAGAACTCCTCGTAACGGGATCCCGGAATAGCTTGCAGGGTTTGCACCACAGATGGTGGGGTAGAGGTGTCCTGTTCGCCGGCGACGATAAGAGTCGGCACCGTAATTGATTCCAAAGAAGTGTTATGGAACCCGGAAAGTGCCTCGCAGGCCAGCGCGTAGCCCTCAGCAGGGGAACCGGACACCATCTGGCGCCAGTATTCGTAGGAAGCTGGGTGGGAAGCCCGCCAGGTAGGGGAGAACCAACGCTCAAGGGTGCCGTGGGAGAACTCATCCAGCTTTCCGGCGCGAACATCAGCTGCCTTTTGGATCCAGGCGTCTGATTCTCCAAACTTCGGGGCGGTGGAGACCAGAACCAACCGGCGCACTCGATCAGGGTGGTTCAAAGCGATGTGTTGTGCAAGCGCACCTCCGAGGGACAGTCCCATGAGGTCGAACTGTTCAAACGGGAGCGTGTTAAGGATGGCCGTCGCAAAGCTCTCAACGCTTGGTGCGACGGTGTCGGACAGGCCGTGCCCCGGCAGATCAACCGCGACTACCTGGCGGGAGGCGGAAAAATGGTCAAGCTGCGGGAGCCACATCTTGACGGAGGAACCGAGAGAACCGAGGAGCACGAGTGGGGTTTCGGATGAGGAACCGTAGGTCACAGTGTGAAGAGTCATAGGCACAAGCCTAGTCACGGCGGGGCATTGTTGACCGGCTAGAAATATGCGGTATGGTAGGGCATCTCCCCTTGGAACCTGGCCGAAGATTGCGAGATCGAATACACCCATGGCACGCATGCAAGAAAGCGCTGACCTGCTCAAATGCTCGTTTTGTGGCAAGAGTCAAAAGCAGGTGAAAAAGCTCATCGCCGGTGGCGGTGTGTACATCTGTGACGAGTGCATCGAGCTGTGCAATGAGATCATCGAAGAGGAGCTTGGGGCTGCCGCTGCGGAGCAGAGCAACGAGCAAAAGCTGCCAAAGCCAACCGAGATTTCCGCGTTCCTGGATAAGTACGTCATCGGCCAGGACCGTGCCAAGCGCGTGCTCGCAGTGGCGGTGTACAACCACTACAAGCGCATCCGTGCCGAAGAAGCCCGCAATCTTGGTCGCAAGAAGGACGACGAAGTCGAGCTCGCCAAGTCCAACATCCTCATGCTCGGACCAACAGGCTCCGGCAAGACGTACCTCGCACAGACACTCGCCAAGCTTCTCGACGTTCCATTCGCCATCGCCGATGCCACTTCGCTGACCGAAGCGGGTTACGTGGGCGAGGACGTAGAAAACATCCTGCTCAAGCTGCTGCAGGCTGCTGACTACGACGTTGCCCGTGCGCAGCGCGGCATCATCTACATCGACGAAGTGGACAAGATTTCCCGCAAGTCCGAGAACCCGTCCATCACCCGTGACGTGTCCGGTGAGGGCGTGCAGCAAGCATTGCTGAAGATCCTGGAAGGTACCGTCGCTGCCGTGCCACCTCAAGGCGGTCGCAAGCACCCGAACCAGGAGTTCATCCAGCTGGATACCTCCAACATCCTGTTCATCGTGGCGGGTGCATTCGCTGGCCTGGAGCAGGTCATCGAGGCCCGTCGAGGCAAGAAGGGCTTGGGATTCGGCGCTGAAGTGACGTCGAAAGCCGAGCGTGACGAGGTGGACATCTTCTCTGAGGTGCGCCCAGAAGACCTGGTGAAGTTCGGTCTGATCCCAGAATTCATCGGTCGTCTGCCGGTCGTTGCGACCGTGACGAACCTGGACCGCGAATCGCTCGTTCGGGTGCTCACTGAGCCGCGCAACTCCCTGGTCAAGCAGTACCAGCGACTGTTTGAGATGGACGACGTGTCCTTGACCTTCACCCCTGAGTCTCTGGAAGCTATCGCTGACCTGGCACTGGATCGCAAGACCGGTGCGCGTGGCCTGCGCTCCATCATGGAAGAGATTCTCGTGCCGATCATGTACGACATCCCTGACCGTGAGGATCTTGCCGAGGTTGTCATCTCCGCAGAGGTCGCGCGTGGCGAGGCGGAGCCTCAGCTGATCACGCGTTCCGAGAAGGAAAAAACCGCTTAGAAATTGAGGGAGTCGTCGTAAATTGCGCTGCTGGCGCCCTTATCGCCGGCGTCGGCGCGCAACTTCAGGTAGCTCATTTCCTCGCGTGATCCCAGGTTGGATGTGAGGAATGCAAGCACCGTGTCGACCACCAAGTTGAGATTGCCTTCGAAGTTGGCCTCGTCCAGAAGGTCGATGGAGTAAAGGTTGTTGAAGGTCGCGGAGTAGACCGTGCGGTGGTAGCAGATCGACGTGATGATCGAGTAGACATCCACCGCTGAAATGCCCGAACGGAAAGCACCAGCATCCTGGCCCATCATAAGCAGCTTGTCCATTTGAAGCAGCACGCTGGACTGATCCGCTAGGGGAGCGGACTCACGCATGCCACCCCAGTCAAAGAGATTCTCCAGCACCATCAGTCGCACCGCATGTGGGTGGGAAGTGATGCGACGGTAAATGACCTCGACAACCTTCCGAACGCCTTCCACAGGAACCGTGGACTCAAGCTCCATGTCCTGTGGCTCCGGGCGGAGCTGAGCGATCGCGAGGTTGAGGGCTTCCATATACAGGCCCTTTTTGTCACCGAAGTGGTAGTGGATCATGCGCTTGGACATTCCCGATTCGTGCGCAATCGTGTCGATCTTGGCTTCATCGAATCCGACTTCCGCGAATTGGACCAGTGCAGTTTCCACAACGCGTGCGGTGTCAGATTGAACGGAGGCGCTCACTACGGTGACCTTTTCTTCAAAAAATTCGGGCAAGGATATAGAACCAATCGTGCCTGAAAAAGTCCGTTTCAGTGGTGGCGTGGCGAAACATCCAGTGTGAGTCACACAATCTCACCTCCGATTGGGTGTAGCAAGGCACAACGTTGATGTCGTTGTCATTGCACCCGATCTTGGTCATGTCAATTTTTTGTCCTGTGGAAACGGTGCTTTCTCGCTACGCTGGGTGTTAATGCATCCGGTTTGAAAGGACCAACATATGACCGCCGCAAAGAAGATCACCGTCACCGGCGCTGCCGGTAACATCGCCTACTCCCTCCTCTGGCGCATCGCCAACGGCGACGTCTACGGCAAGGATGTCCCAGTTGAGCTCAACCTTCTCGAGATCGAGTCAGCCCTGCGCGCCACCGAAGGCGTCGCAATGGAGCTCCTGGACTCTGCATTCCCACTGCTGAAGAACATCCGCATCACCGCAAATGCTAACGAGGCTTTCGACGGCGCTTCCGCTGCCTTCCTGGTTGGTGCAAAGCCACGCGGCAAGGGCGAGGAACGCTCTGACCTGCTCGCTGCCAACGGCAAGATCTTCGGACCACAGGGCAAGGCCATCAACGAGGGCGCTGCTGATGACATCCGCGTCGTCGTCGTGGGCAACCCAGCCAACACCAACGCCATGATCGCCATGAACGCAGCTCCAGACGTACCGGCATCTCGCTTCTCCGCTCTCATGCGTCTGGACCACAACCGCGCCCTGTCCCAGCTGGCCACCAAGCTGGACAAGGACTCCACTGACTTCGAGAAGATGGTCATCTGGGGCAACCACTCCGCAACCCAGTTCCCAGACATCACCTACGCAACCTGCGAGGGCAAGCCAGTGTCCGAGCTCGTGGATGCTGACTGGTACAAGGGTGAGTTCATCCCACGCGTCGCAAAGCGTGGCGCTGAAATCATCGAGGTCCGCGGCCACTCGTCCGCAGCCTCCGCAGCTTCCGCAGCTGTCGACCACATGCACGACTGGATCAACGGCACCACCTCTTGGGTCTCCGCTGCAATCCCATCCACCGGTGCATACGGCATCCCAGAAGGGGTCATCGTTGGTATGCCAACCTACGCTGAGGGTGGCGAGTGGAAGGTCGTCGAGGGCCTCGAGCTTTCCGACTTCCAGCGCGAGATGATCGACGCCAACGTCAAGGAGCTTTTCGACGAGCGCGAAGCCGTCAAGGACCTGCTCGGCTAGTCTCTCTTAGTGAAGCGCCCCGCTTTTGTGCGGGGCGTTTTGCGTTACCAGGGTGGGGTTGATAGCGGGTTGTCGGATGAAACGAATCGCTACGCGTTCAATAACTGATTACCGGGGTGTCTGTGATGGGTAGGCGTAGGGGTTTGTACCCGTAAACAAATCGCTATCAACGGCTCACCGGTAGTTCTGAAATGATTGTTAGTCACTCACAAAAGCATTGTCTGGTTCATCCGCCCACAAGTCGATGCGGGACACAGCTACTTCCTGTTTTTGCTGCCACCACCACCGTGGTGATTCCACCAGTACGGGGCGGTTCAACAGTACTTCGATATTGGTCCCTTCCGCACCCCCGAGAATAAGGCCATCATCCGCAATGCAGTGCTGATCCGTGGCAAAGGTTCGGCCGTGTCGAAAGCAAGAGATGGCATCTCGAGGGACGACTGCGACTTGTGCTCCCTTCACCTTAAGTACCAGCGTCGAACCATCGAGGAAACTCGGATAGACGTACTGTCGGCCACAATACGCAATGAGCATGAAGATTCCATAGCCACTTAACGCAGCGAGACTGAGTCGCAAAGCTAGGGAATCCAACAACAGTTCAATGGCGATGAGCTCAATGATCGACGCGCAACCGATGGCGATGGGGAGTGTCCACATCCCTTTGGTGTGCATGATGGGTTGGGCATCGGTGGGAAAGAACTGCTTGCGACGGACCAAGTACCAGAAGTCGCGCCAAAGTTGCAGTTCCTGAAGAAACACCCGGACCGGAAGAACGGATTTGATGCCGTGGCGGGCGGCCTGAGTAATTTGAACTACGAGGAGGACAAGGACAACGAGCCCGAACCATTTCATGGCAGCGCAGCCTCAAGTAGCTTTCGCTGAGTAGGAGAAAGGTCTAGGTCTGAGAGCTGGAATGGCAGAGAACCAGGGCGGAGGGTTTCTTCGATTCCTTGAGTGTAGGCCTGCGGAACAGCTTCCCGGAACTCTTGCAGTACCTCAGTGGTCGGCTCTGAGCAGCTCCAAAGCGCTGCGAGTTTTCGCGTTGCAGCTATGTGGCTGGCTGACTTGAGGTTTCGTGACAATAGCTCCCACGTGCGGGGAGTAGTCACCCCTGCAATGACCATGAGATCAAGCATGGCAATCTCATGCTTGGCAAAATCTGAATTCCCGATGACATCAACGAGCAGTTGCGTGACTGCCCGCGGCGCGCCTACTTCGCCTAGAGCCAACAGCTCTAAGCGACGGCGTTGCTCCGCAATAGCCTGTTCTTGAGCATCCAGATTCGCCTGGGCTTCGGTAACGAGCTCAGAAAGTGGCGCTGTACCGATCTTTTTCAGTGGGACCCCTGCCTGGCTCAAGGTTCTGATTTGGAAGGCGTGCGCCAGGTTATTCACCGAATACTCCCGATAGTTCGCAGACGTGCGACGAGGCTCTGGGAGCACCCCAAGTGCATGGTAGTTGTGAATAGTGCGCACCGAGCAACCGCATGCCTTCGCAACATCAGAAATCTTCATGCCCCAGTTGTAAACCATGACACAGTGTGAGGGTCAAGGAATTCCGGTGTAGAACCCCGCCACTGGTGCAGATGTAGACCGCGTTAAGATAGTCTCCATGACTAATCGCGCGGACAAACTTCCAAAGAGCTGGGACCCGAAGGCCGTCGAAAAGGGCCTGTACGAGGGTTGGGTAGAAAAGGGCTACTTCACTGCTGATCCAAGCAGTGACAAACAGCCATTCTCCGTTATGTTGCCGCCGCCGAACGTGACGGGCCAGCTCCACATGGGCCACGCGCTGAACAACACGCTCATCGACGCCATCACCCGTCGCAAGCGCATGCAGGGCTTCGAGGTCCTGTGGCTGCCGGGCATGGACCACGCCGGCATTGCGACGCAGACCAAGGTCGAGGCGATGCTGCGTGAGACCGAGGGCAAGAAGCGCTGGGATTATGAGCGCGAGGAGTTCATCGAGAAGGTTTGGGAGTGGAAGCGCGAATACGGCGGACGCATTACCAACCAGATGCGCGCCATCGGTTCCGGCGTCGACTGGTCCCGCGAGCGCTTTACGCTGGATGAGGGCTTGTCCAACGCTGTTCAGACCATCTTTAAGCAGCTGTACGACCAGGGCATGATTTACCGCGCGAATCGCCTGGTCAACTGGTCCCCAGTGCTCGAGACCGCTGTCTCCGACATTGAGGTCGTGTACAAGGACGTCGAAGGCGAGCTCGTCTCTATCCTCTACGGCGATCCAGACGGCGACCACGTTATTGTCGCCACCACCCGTGTCGAGACGATGCTTGGCGACGTTGCTGTCGCTGTCCACCCAGATGATGAGCGTTACAAGGACCTCGTCGGCAAAAAGCTTCCACACCCATTCATCGAAGGCCGCGAGATGATCGTGGTTGCCGATACCTACGTCGACCCAGAGTTCGGCACCGGCGCCGTAAAGATTACCCCAGCTCACGACCCTAACGACTACGCCCTTGGCCAGCGCCATGACCTGGACATGCCAACCATCATGGACGCCACCGGCCACATCTCCGACACCGGCACCCAGTTCGATGGCATGGACCGCTTCGAGGCCCGCGTGAAGATCCGCGAAGCCTTGGCCGCACAAAACAGAATCGTGAAGGAAGTGCGCCCATACCTGCACTCCGTCGGCCACTCCGAGCGCTCCGGCGAGCCAATCGAGCCACGCCTGTCCCTGCAGTGGTTCGTAAAGGTAGAGGAGCTGGCCAAGATGGCCGGCGACGCCGTGCGTAATGGCGACACCAAGATCCACCCAACGAATCTCGAGCCTCGTTACTTCGACTGGGTCGATGACATGCACGACTGGACCATCTCGCGCCAGCTGTGGTGGGGCCACCGCATCCCGATCTGGTACGGACCAGAGGGCGAAGTCGTCTGCGTCGGACCTGGCGAGACTGCACCTGAGGGTTACGTCCAGGACGAAGACGTCCTCGACACCTGGTTCTCCTCCGCACTGTGGCCGTTCTCCACGATGGACTGGCCAGAGGGCTCCCCAGAGCTGGAGAAGTTCTACCCAACGTCCGTGCTGGTCACCGCCTACGACATTCTGTTCTTCTGGGTTGCCCGCATGATGATGTTCGGCACCTTCGCAGGCAAGAACTCCGACCTGCCGAAGATCCCGTTCACCGACATCTTCCTTCACGGCCTCGTCCGCGACGAGCAGGGCCGCAAGATGAGTAAGTCCCTGGGCAATGGCATTGACCCAATGGATTGGGTGGAGAAGTACGGTGCCGACGCCCTGCGCTTCACCCTGGCTCGTGGCGCCAACCCTGGCGTTGACCTGCCGGTGGGCGAAGACGCCGCACAGAGCTCCCGCAACTTCGCTACGAAGCTCTTCAACGCAACGAAGTTCGCCCTGATGAACGGCGCAAAGGTCGGCGACCTCCCAGCCCGCGATGAGCTGACGGATGCTGACAAGTGGATCCTCGACCGCCTCGAGACAGTCCGCGCGGAAGTCGACGATTACCTGGATCGTTACCAGTTCTCCAAGGCTAACGAAGCCCTCTTCCACTTCGTCTGGGACGAGTTCTGCGACTGGTACCTGGAGATCGCCAAGACTCAGATGAACGAGAATACTCAGATCGTTCTCGGCCGCGTCCTGGACGTGGTGCTGCGTCTGCTGCACCCAGCGATGCCATTCGTTACCGAGGTCCTCTGGCAGGCGCTTACCGACGGCGAATCGCTCGTCATCGCCCAGTGGCCAACGGCCGAGATGACCAACGGCGGCCTCCCAGTCGATGAAACCGCAGCTCGTCGCATCGACGATGCCCAAAAGCTCATCACCGAGATCCGTCGCTTCCGCTCCGACCAGGGAGTGAAGCCATCCCAGTGGGTTCCTGCTCGTCTTGACTTTGAAAAGGTGGACCTGGAAGGCCTCGAGGAGACGATTCGTGGCCTGGCACGCGTCGAGAAGCCAGCGGAGGAGTTCGCAGCCACCGCAAGCATCGAGGTGCGCCTGGCTCAGGGCACTGTAGAGGTCGAGCTCGATACCTCCGGAAGTGTGGACGTTGAGGCCGAGCGCAAGCGCCTGGAGAAGGACCTGAAGGTGGCGGAGAAGGAGCTCGATACGACGGCGAAGAAGCTGGGTAACGAGGCATTCTTGGCGAAGGCTCCGGAGGCTGTGGTGGAGAAGATCCGCGCGCGTCAGGCGCTGGCCAAGGAAGAGTTCGAGCGCATCACTGCGCGCCTGAAGGAGCTCGGCTAGGGTCTACAGTCATGCACTTCGGCATCGACTTCGGCACC
Organism: Corynebacterium sp. H130; assembly: GCF_037572395.1. Taxonomy (NCBI): domain Bacteria; kingdom Bacillati; phylum Actinomycetota; class Actinomycetes; order Mycobacteriales; family Corynebacteriaceae; genus Corynebacterium; species Corynebacterium sp. H130. The sequence goes on from NZ_JBBHLA010000004.1 coordinate 149,831, forward strand.
ACAAGAACCGTCATCGCAGCCGTTGACCGCGGGAATTACCCCGTGGTCGCGGTTGCTGACACATACGGTGACATGCGGGAATACATTCCGACCGTGGTGGCGCTCGATGGCGAAAAGCTCGTTGCGGGCTGGGAGGCAGAGGAGCGGCCACATAAGCTGCGCTCGTTTAAGCGATTCCTCTCCGACCCGCAGGCGCACCCCAGCATGAAGGTGCGCATCGGGGACAGCGAACGAACGCTGGAAGAAATCCTCGACGCGTTCGCCCAGGAAGTAGTGCGTAAACTGCAGGAACACTGCCAAAGCGAACACATTGATGTTGTGTTGGGAGTGCCCGCCAACGCGCACTCGGCGCAGCGCCTCATGACGCTGGCCGCTTTCACCAAGGCAGGGGCTACGGTCACCGGCATGGTGAACGAGCCATCCGCCGCGGCCTTTGAATACACCCACCGCCACGCGCGGACGCTCAACGCGAAGCGCCGCGCCGTCATCGTCTATGACCTCGGCGGAGGCACCTTCGACTGCACCTTGCTGCGTATCGAGGACCATGAACACGTGGTGGAGAAGACCGTTGGTATCTCTCGTCTTGGTGGCGACGACTTCGATGAACTGCTCGCAGACCTTGCCCGCAAGAAGTTGGGTAAGGACGCCGACCTTCTTGAGGAAGCCCGACTGGCCAAGGAGCAGCTCAAGCCCCAAACCAAGCGGATGTACTTGGACGCAGGCGATGACGCTGTTGTTGTTCCGGCCGAAGAGTTCTACGAGGCAGCCACACCGTTGGTGGAGCAGACCTATGAGGTGCTTCAGCCACTCATCGGTGATTCGGAAAGCCTCACCGACACCGACATTGCGGGCATTTACCTGGTCGGCGGCGCGAGCTCCCTCCCGCTGATTCCGCGGTTGCTGCGCGAACGATACGGCCACCGCGTCCACCGCTCTCCACTGCCAACCGCATCCACCGCGGTGGGACTGGCGATCTTTGCCGACCCCGAATCAGACTTCAAACTCCGCGACAAAGTCTCCCGAGGCATCGGAGTGTTCCGCGAACGCAACCATGGCGCAGAGGTCAGCCTCGATACTGTCCTCGAGCCGGGCCTGGCAGAACAGCACGAAGTGCAGCGCCGATACTGGGCAGCGCACAACATTGGCTGGTTCCGCTACGTCGAATTCTCCGCCACTAGCCCCGGCGACTTCAGCATCCTGGCTGAGCTCCTCGTCCCGTTTGATCCGGCCCTCAGGCACCATTCCCAAGAAGAACTCGCGCAGGTGCCAGTCCAACGCTGGCCGGACGGCTATCCGTGGCCCGAGGTCGTGGAAAGCATCAGCATGGATTCCAACGGGATCGCCTCCATCAAGATTGGTATTCCGGCAGAAAGCTTTGAAGTGGCCGTCGACGTGCGTGCGCTACACTAATCCGCATGGCTGAACACGAGGTTTCCCTGGGAGAATCAGGGCTGATGCTGCCCATCGACGCGGCAGGTCCCGCCAACGAACCCGAGTCACGAGAAATCACTGCCGAGGACTTGGCAGAGCTCGCGCGGGTAGAAGCAGAACTGGATCAGCGCTGGTCCGAGACTCAAATCGACCCGACGTTGGAGCGCATCGAACTGCTCATGGATCTGCTCGGTAATCCAGAGCGTTCCTTCCCCGCGATCCACGTGGCCGGAACCAACGGCAAGACCTCGACCGTCCGCATGATCGAATCGCTGCTGCGCGCGTTCCACCGCCGCACCGGTCGCACCACGAGCCCGCACCTGCAGCTCGTCACCGAGCGCATCGCCATCGACGGCCTCCCGATCCACCCTCGCGACTACGTGCGCACCTGGGAAGAAATCAAGCCTTACGTTGAGATGGTCGATGCCCGCTCCGAAGTGCCGATGAGCAAATTCGAAGTGCTCGTCGCCATGGCCTACGCAGCCTTCGCAGACGCACCGGTTGATGTCGCCGTCGTGGAGGTTGGCCTGGGTGGTCGCTGGGATGCCACCAACGTCATCAACGCGGACGTCAACGTCATCACCCCAATCGGCCTCGACCACACCGGAATCCTCGGAGACACGATTGCACAGATCGCAGGGGAGAAGGCCGGCATCATCAAGTCCCGCTGGGACAAAGATGACCTGCTCGCACCACCGGACAACGTCGTGGTCATCGCCGAACAGGAGCCGGACGCAATGACGGTCCTGCTGGAAAAAGCCGTCTCTGTGGACGCTGCGGTTGCGCGCGTTGGGTCTGAATTCGGCGCAGTGTCCAGCACGATCGCTGTCGGTGGCCAGCAAGTCACCCTCAAGGGGCTGGGCGGTGTGTACGAGGACATTTTCCTGCCACTGTCTGGTGAGCACCAGGCGCGCAATGCTGCTGTCGCGCTCGCTGCCGTCGAAGCATTCTTCGGCGCGGGCCCGGGACGACAGCTGGACCTCGACACCGTCCGCGAGGGCTTTGCCCAGGTGGAATCCCCAGGCCGCCTCGAGCGCGTGCGTGGCACCCCTACTGTCTTCATCGATGCAGCTCACAACCCGCACGGAGCAGCTGCCCTCGGCAAGGCATTGGACCGAGACTTCAACTTCAGCCGCATCATCGGCGTCATCTCCGTCCTCGCTGACAAGGACGTCCGCGGCGTCTTGCTTGCACTCGAGCCATTCCTCAGCGAAGTGATCATCACCCAAAACACCTCGCCACGCGTAATGGACGCCTACGAACTCGCCGAGCTCGCCCGCGACATTTACGGCGACGAGCGGGTGCGCGTCGAGGAGCGCCTTGTCGACGCCGTCGACGCCGCCATCGAACTGGCCGATGAGAACCCAGGATCTGGCATCATCATCACTGGCTCTGTTGTGACTGCGGGCGAGGCTCGCGCACTGTTTGGAAAGGAACCTGCATGAGTAAGCCTGAATACGGTCCTCTTGGCCCCGGTCACGCCCCGGCGAAAGACCCCATGAAAGGCCTTCGTGGCGTCATGGCGGGCACTTTAGTGATGGAAGCAATTTCTATCTTGCTGGTGCTCACCGTCATCCTTCGCGTTGATGGTGGCGAGCACTGGACGCCACTGAACTGGGGTTACGTGACTTTTGTGGGCGTTGCCATGTTCGTCTGGGCTTTCATGCAGCGGCTTCCCTTTGCGCTGCCGGTAAACCTCGGGCTGCAGGTGCTGGCCGTAGCTGGATTCTTCGTGCATCCGTCCATGGGCATCATGGGTCTGGTTTTCGTGGGAGTATGGGCATACATCCTCGTGCTGCGCAAGAACCTAATCGAGCGTATGCGACGTGGTCTGCTCACTACTCAGCACACCTAGGAGCTACGTTTTCATGTTCATGCGTAATCTCGACTTCTTCGCAGCTGCGATCTTTGCCTTGCTTGCCATCTATGTGCGCGCTGCAGGAATGGGAATGTGGCTGGCGATCGTGTTCATCATCGCTGCAGGCTCCAGCCTTATTTCGGGCATGGTCAAGCGTAATAACCGTCTGCGGTTGGAGCGTGAGCCTATCACCCTCACACCAGAACAAGTCAAGATTATCCGCGATCTGAAAGCGCAGGATAAGGGCTATGCCGCGATGAAGCAGGTGCGCCTGTGGTACCGCTATTGCGACCTTAAGACTGCAGTGGAACTAGTAGAGAAGGTAAAGTAACTGCCATGACTGAACGTACTCTGATCCTCATCAAGCCAGACGGTGTTGCAAACGGCCACGTTGGCGAAATCATCACCCGCATCGAGCGCAAGGGCCTCAAGCTCGTCGCCATGGACCTGCGCATCGCAGACAAGGAAACCGCTGAGAAGCACTACGCTGAGCACGCCGACAAGCCATTCTTCGGCGAGCTGGTTGAGTTCATCACCTCCGCACCACTGGTTGCTGGCATCGTTGAGGGCCCACGCGCCATCGAAGCTTGGCGTCAGCTGGCCGGTGGCACCGACCCAGTGTCCAAGGCAACCCCTGGCACCATCCGCGGCGACTTCGCACTGACCGTTGGCGAGAACGTCGTCCACGGCTCCGACTCCCCAGAGTCCGCAGAGCGCGAAATCGGCATCTGGTTCCCAAACCTCTAAGCTCTTAGGTTCCAGGCCCGTCTCCTTGTTGTGGGAGGCGGGCTTTTTGCTTGTGCTTATCGGGTTTTCCGGGATGTGTGTTGTCGGCCGGAGGGTTTGTGTCTTTTGCTGAGTTTAGGAACCTGAGTTTCGGAGGGGATGCGGTTGTTTTGCCCTCGGCCGGAGGGATTTCATCCCTAAACTCGGGTTCTTAAACTCCGGTTTCCGGGCTAGTCCCTCCGTTTGTGCGGGGTTTGCTGGTTATCGGTGGTATTCATTAGGAGTGGCCTGGGATTCCCGCAGAAGTGATCCCGTTGTAACGGCTAATCCCTAGAAACGAGCTCCACGTACGTGCCACCCACTTCCGAAAGATCCGCCAAACCGACCTTCGCGAGTGCCACGCTGGATTGGAGTACCTCGATTTCCGGTACATCCAGCTGCTTAGCCAAGTAGTCGATTCGGACTCGGGTGCCGTCGATCGCTCCCAGGTTCAGGAGTTTCTTCATCAGTGCTTCGTGCTGGGCCGCTACTTCGGCAACCTCTGGTTCGCGAAGCTTGGCGGCTAGCTGTGCGCGGGCCTCGCGAGTCTGCCAGCGAGAGATGCGTTCCTGTTGGTTCGTCGCAGTAAAGAGAGAGTAGGCCATGAGGATCGTGAACAACACGAAAGTGAGAACGCGATCCGAAATTAGATGCAGCAGCGCGAAGGCTCCCAGCGCGGAAAACATTGCGGAAAGTGGATAGGCGACAAAATATGGCGCTGGTGGATGAACTCGGTAGACATCAATTACGTCAAGTGGGCGTTTCTTCAGTCCTAGTGTGGCGAAGCTCGCGATCATGAAAAGGAACACGATGGCCCAGAACCAGGGTTGGTCGTCGTAAAGCCCGGTTGCGAGGGCGGCGGTGAGCATAGCAGATGTGCCAATTGCCACAAGTTTCCACATGTTTCCCATCATAGCCACGCTGTATCTGCATGGGCGGGCGCGGTTGTGACACAATGGAGTGCACGAACGCTGTTGTTCGCTCCTTAATGAGGATCGCTGAACGACGGGCGGACGGAGAAGACTTGAAAAAATCCAATAGTGCGCGACCTGTGCGGCGGCTTTATATGCGCCCGGGACAAGCGCACATAAATGAACATAGGAGTGGACCGTGGCAAACGGCGTAGCAGAATTTGATAGAAGTCAGCTAGGGGAGAAGACGCGTGTCCACCTGCTGGCGAAGGCTATCGGGCTGAGCTCGAAAGAGCTGATTGACCAGCTGAAAGAGATGGGTCTGAAGAAGGTCGCGCAGTCTACGCTAAGCAAGGACGAAGCTGAGCGCCTGTTGGATGCACTGGCCGGAACGGACGAAACCCCAGAGGTCGACGAGGCGCTGCGCAAGCGCGTCGAGGCTAATGTGGCCAATGAGATCCATCAGATCGAGGAAAAGGTTGAGCGCGAGCTCAGCGCAATTGACTTGACTCCAGCTCCGGAAGAGGAGCTGCTGGAGGACATCGAGCCTGCCATCACCCCAGCTCCGGAGAATATTTTCATCCCGCCTATTTTCAAGGCGCCGGAGCCAGTTGTGGTCGAAGAGCCTGCTGATGAAGAGGAAACTGCTGCCCCGAAGCGCCGCGGTCGTCGTGGCAAGGGCCGTGGCAAGGCTGTTGAAGAGCCGGTGGTTGAGGAAGAAGTCACCGACGAGCCAGTGGGCATCAAGGGCTCCACTCGCCTGGAGGCTCAGCGTCGCCGTCGTTCTGAGCTGCGCGAAGAGGGCCGCAAGAAGCGCCACATCGTTTCCGAAGCTGAGTTCCTTGCTCGCCGCGAGTCCGTTGAGCGCGTGATGGTTGTTCGCGAGCGTGAGCGCGAGGACGGACTTGGTCGTGTGACCCAGGTTGGCGTTCTCGAAGACTCCATGCTTGTCGAGCACTTCGTCACCTCCGATACCCAGTCCACCATGGTGGGCAACATCTACCTCGGCCGCGTCCAGAACGTGCTGCCATCCATGGAAGCCGCATTCATCGACATCGGAAAGGGCCGCAACGGCGTGCTCTACGCCGGCGAAGTCGACTGGCGCAGCGCTGGCCTCGGCGGCCGTTCCCGCAAGATTGAGCAGGCACTCAAGTCGGGCGATCAGGTGCTCGTGCAGGTCACCAAGGATCCGGTGGGGCACAAGGGCGCACGCTTAACGACGCAGATTTCCCTTGCGGGTCGCTTCTTGGTGTACGTCCCAGGCGGACGCTCGGCCGGCATTTCCCGGAAACTGCCAGAGCCAGAGCGTCGTCGCTTGAAGGAAATCCTGAAGGAAGTAGTCCCAGGTGATGGCGGGGCCATCATTCGTACCGCTGCCGAAGGCGTGCACGAGCGTGAAATCGGAGCCGACGTCAACCGTCTGCACACCCTGTGGGAGCAGATCCAGGATCGCACCGCGAAGGAAAAGTCCTCCAAGGGTGCGAAGCCTGTCACCATGTACGAAGAGCCAGACATGCTGGTCAAGGTTGTCCGTGACCTGTTCAATGAGGACTTTGACAAGCTCATTGTTGACGGCGATCGCCCGTGGAACACCGTGTCCGCATACGTGAAGTCGGTGGCGCCTGATCTTTACGATCGCCTGGAAAAGTACGAGTCCTACGACCACGGTGGCGCGGACGCCTTCGAGACTTACCGCATTGACGAGCAGCTCCACAAGGCCCTCGCTCGCAAGGTGTGGCTGCCTTCCGGTGGCACCCTCGTCATTGACCGCACCGAGGCGATGACCGTTATCGACGTCAACACCGGCAAGTTCACCGGTTCCGGTGGCAACCTGGAAGAGACCGTCACCAAGAACAACTTGGAAGCTGCCGAAGAAATCGTGCGCCAGATGCGCCTGCGTGACATGGGCGGCATGATCGTCATCGACTTCATCGACATGGTCCTCCCAGAAAATCAGGACCTGGTGCTGCGCCGCCTCACCGAGGCCCTCGGTCGTGACCGTACCCGGCACCAGGTTTCCGAGGTCACTTCGCTTGGTCTGGTGCAGGTCACCCGCAAGAAGCTCGGAACTGGCCTGCTCGAGACCTTCTCATCCGAGTGTGAATGCTGCCAGGGGCGCGGAATAATCCTGCACACCGATCCAATCGACCAGGACGATGATCGCCCTATCTACGGCAAGAAAGCCGCTAAGGCTGCCGAAAAGAAGCGCGAGCCAAAGGAACACCCTGCCATCAAGGCGATGCACCGCGAAGAGGAAGCGGAGGAGCCAAGCATTGAAGAGCTCGCCGCTGCTGTCGTCGTGGTGGAACCAGAGGTTAAGGAAGAAAAGCGTCCTTCGAGGCGTCGCCGTGGCCGTCGGGGTTCCGATAGCAAGTCCTCCGAAAACAAGGTGTCTGAGATCGAAAAGATTGCTGCAGAAGCTGTAGCAACAGCTGATGAAGCAGATCCAGAAGAACCATCGGGTGCATCCTACGAACAGGCATTGGAGGAGTACAACAACTCGCCACGCCGTCGACGCGCCACGCGCGGAAACTCGAAGTCGGACGTGCCTCCACGCAAGGCTGATTTCGAACCGAAGGTAGAGCCAAAGGAAGAAGAGCTACCAAAGGAAGACGTCACGGTTATTCCGGCGCCTCGCAAGGGACGTCGCCGGGTAGTGAAGCGCCTCGCGGCTACCGATAATCCGGCTGCGGTCGTCGATAAGCCTGTGAAGTCTCAGCCTTCACAGGGGTCACAGCCGTCTCGCGGGCGTCGTCGGGTAGTTCGCCGCACAAGTAGGTAGCGAGCACGCGGTTTGTATTTTTAGGCGTTTACCGGGTAGTCTTTGACAGTCGCTGTTTACAGCAAGGTAAACGCAAAAAATCATTTGTCCATTCGGGTGCGCATCCGCGCGTCCGAGCCGAGTTCTAGATAAAGGGGTAGCCCTCCTATGTATGCGATCGTCAAGACCGGCGGAAAGCAGTACAAGGTTGCCGAAGGTGACCTCGTCAAGGTCGAGAAGATCGAGGGTGAGCCAGGTTCGTCCGTGGCTCTCACCCCGGTTCTGCTCGTCGATGGCGCAACTGTAACCACCGATGCTGAAAAGCTTTCGAAGGTCAGCGTTAACGCTGAGATCGTCGAGCACACCAAGGGCCCGAAGATCAAGATTCTGAAGTACAAGAACAAGACTGGTTACAAGAAGCGTCAGGGCCACCGTCAGCCACTGACCGTTGTCAAGGTAACCGGCATCAAGTAAGCCGGCAGGCTTTGTAGATTTCCTGAAGGAGGGAAAACCAAATGGCACATAAGAAGGGTGCATCCTCGACCTCTAACGGTCGTGATTCCGAGGCAAAGCGCCTTGGCGTTAAGCGCTTCGGTGGTCAGCAGGTCAAGGCCGGCGAGATCCTCATCCGTCAGCGCGGAACCAAGTTCCACCCAGGCGAGAACGTTGGCCGTGGTGGCGACGACTCCCTGTTCGCTCTCAAGGCTGGCGCTGTCCAGTTCTCCACCAAGCGCAACCGTCGCATGGTGAACATCGTCCCAGCTGAGGCTGTAGAGGCGTAAGAGCTTTACAAAAACAAGGACCCCGCTTAGGCGGGGTCTTTGTCGTTTCGAAGGTCCTACCGTTCAATCATGTTGTTATCGGCAATAGTAATCTTGCCGTGTGGCCACACATCCTTAAAGTCTTGAGGCTTTGGATGCGGCTCGTCCTTCTTTCGGTAGTTCTCCGGCAGCAGTACAAGATCGCCATCGCCGTAGACTCTCGCACCAGTGATGCCACGCCCTTCCAACTTGGGCTGCAATTCTAGGAGCCATGAAATTGCTTGCGGGGCTTCCTCCGGTTTTGCAGTGACTGACCACAGAAAGTTGCCCTTTGACTTCTCTCCTCCGCACTCGACCAGTCGTAACTCCAGGGTTGGTGAATTAGGCAACGTGCTGGAGCTTTCGATAGCAGCTTTGCTGTCCTTGAAAAAGTTGGTGCAGGAGGAGTCTTTCATTTTGTACCACTTGACTTCGCTGCGATCACCCTCGATCCGGATCCAGTCGGCCGAACGAGGTGCAGCAAAGGCGAGGTCGAGAAGCACTTCGATGTCTTTCCCTAGATGCCCATTCGAGACGATGTCGATGCTTCGCTCGCCCCACGACTTAAACGAATAGTCTTGGTGACCGATTTTCCACTTCTTTGGCGTGGATGCGCGCAGTTCTTTGTCGATGCCGGTGACGATTGCGCGCCCCCGAGCCTTATCTACGGGCTCACGTGCGGTGACGTCGATTGAGAGCTTTGGATTGCTGTGCTTTTTGTTGCGGGATTTCACGGACACAGTCGCGTCTTCGCCAGCAACGTCTTTCAGTGAGTTCGTGATGTGCAGGATCGTGGCAGTCTCAGCTTCGGTGAGTGGCTCCTCGATGAGGGTCTTTTCCCATAGAAAGTTGCCACCTGCAAGTAGGCCGCCAACGAAAAGGAGGCTCAATATGATGACGCTTGCACAACCACCTAGGAGGCCGAGTGCAATCACCGTTGCCTTGTTCATACCTATGAAGCTACCGCGACGCAGCAGCGAAGTGACGGATCAAGGGCCAAACCGTTATACTCAATCGAATCTCGCCAGGGCACCTAGGATGGGAGCCGTAGGCGTCGAAAAGCATGCAATAGATAGGAACACCCATGAACCGTTTTGTTGACCGCGTGGTCTTGCACCTTCAGGCTGGCGACGGCGGAAACGGGTGTGCTTCCATCCACCGCGAGAAGTTCAAGCCACTGGGTGGCCCTGACGGCGGTAACGGCGGACATGGTGGCGACATCATCCTTGAGGCCAGCCCACAGGTGCACACCCTGCTCGACCTGCACTACCGCCCGCACATCAAGGCGCAGCGAGGCGCCAATGGCGCTGGTGATCACCGCAACGGTGCTCGTGGTGAGGACCTGGTGCTGGAGGTGCCAGCCGGTACCGTCGTGATGAATGACAAGGGCGAGGTCATGGCCGACCTGACTGCACACGGCATGCGCTACATTGCAGCTGAAGGTGGCCACGGTGGCCTCGGCAATGCTTCACTGGCTAGCCGCTCCCGCAAGGCTCCGGGCTTCGCTCTCAACGGTGAACCAGGCGAGCAGCACGACGTCATCTTGGAGCTCAAATCCATGGCTGACGTCGGACTCCTCGGCTTCCCATCTGCTGGCAAGTCGAGCTTGATCTCGGTCATTTCTGCCGCAAAGCCGAAGATCGGCGATTACCCATTCACTACGCTGCAGCCGAACCTTGGCGTGGTGGAGGTTGGACACGAGACCTTCACCATCGCTGACGTTCCTGGCCTCATCCCGGGGGCAAGCGAAGGCAAGGGACTGGGCTTGGACTTCCTCCGCCACATCGAGCGCACTGCTGTGCTTGCGCACATCATCGACACCGCAACGATGGAGCCAGGTCGCGATCCAATCTCTGACATCGAGGCGCTTGAAGAAGAGCTGGCGAAGTACGAGTCTGCGCTGGCCGGTGACGTCGGGCTGGGTGATCTGAAGGATCGCCCGCGCATCGTTGTGCTGAACAAGACCGATGTTCCGGAGGCGCTTGAGCTGGCTGAATTCCTCAAGGCTGAGATTGAGGAGAAGTTCGGCTGGCCGGTATTTATCATCTCGGCTGTCGCGCACCAGGGCCTCGAGCCACTGAAGTACAAGCTCTTGGAGATCGTGCAGCAGCACCGCAAGGCGAATCCGAAGGCAAAGGCTGAGGTCCGCACGATTATCCGTCCGAAGGCTGTGGACGCGGTGGACAACAAGCAGGGCTTCGTCGTTGAGGAAGACCCTGAATTTGAGGGCGCGTTCATCGTTCGTGGTGAAAAGCCAGAGCGCTGGATTCTGCAGACCGACTTCGAAAACGACGAGGCGATCGGCTACCTCGCGGACCGCCTGGCACGTGCGGGCGTCGAGGATGCGTTGTACAAGGCCGGCGCCGTCGAGGGCGCGCAGGTGACCATCGGTGGTGTGAGCTTCGAATGGGAGCCAATGACCGCCGCCGGCACCGACACCCCAATGACCGGACGAGGCACCGACGTGCGCCTGGAGCGCACCGACCGTGTTTCTGCAGCAGAGCGTAAGCGCGCTTCCCAGGCTCGTCGTGGCCTCATCGACGAGTTCGACTATGGCGAGGGGGAAGTGGCCGATCGTGATCGCTGGCAGGGCTAGAATTAGCTCTCATGCACTCTCTGCCACACACGCCGTATAACCTCGACTCGACCAAACCCGCGCAATTCCCAGATGCGCTGGCGAGCGGTCCGGCGTTCGGGCACGAGTCAGAACTTCGCGAGCGGATCTCCAAGGCCCGCCGCGTGGTGGTCAAGATTGGTTCTTCTTCGCTCACTGCGCCTGACCACACCGTTGACGTGGCGAAAATTGACCGCATTGTCGACGCGCTGCAGGCACGCATGAGCCGCAACACCGACATCGCTGTCGTGAGCTCCGGCGCTATCGCTGCTGGCATGGCGCCTTTGGGCCTCAAGAATCGTCCGACCGACCTTCCAACCAAACAAGCAGCTGCGGCCGTTGGCCAGGTTTATTTGGCTCACCAGTGGGGTATCAGTTTCGCCAGGTACGGCAGGGCAGTGGGACAGGTTCTGCTGACCGCGAGCGACGCAGGGCAGCGCGACCGCGCCCGTAATGCGCAAAACACTATCGACCGGCTTCGCCAGCTCCGCACCGTGCCGATCATCAACGAAAACGACACCGTCGCCACGTCCGAGGTGCGTTTCGGTGACAACGACCGGCTCGCTGCCATCGTCGCCAACCTGATCAGTGCCGACGCATTGGTGCTGCTTAGCGACGTCGATGGCCTCTATGACAAGAACCCTACGGATCCCACGGCCCGCTTCATCTCAGAGGTGCGCGACAGTCGCGATTTGGAGGGAGTTATCGCCGGTGGTGGCGGCTCCGTTGGTACGGGTGGCATGGCAACGAAGCTTTCCGCCGCGGGCCTGGCTACCCGTGGCGGAATCCCTGTGCTCTTGACCAGCGCTGACAACATTGGTCCTGCACTTGATAGGGCAGACGTCGGTACGGTTTTCCACCCGAAGGCCAATGCGCTAAATGCTTGGAAGTTTTGGGCGCTGTATGCGGCCGATACTGCAGGTACCCTGCGCCTCGATGCAGGCGCAGTGAAAGCTGTGACCTCGGGCGGTACTTCGCTGCTCGCGGTGGGTATCACCGAGATCGAGGGTGATTTCCATGCAGGTGACATCGTGGACATCATCGGCCCGGCAGGGGAGATCGTGGGGCGCGGCGAAGTGGCCTTTGACTCGAAGACTCTGCTGACTATGCTCGGCAAGCACACCCACGAGCTGCCAGAGGGCATGCAGCGACCAGTGGTACACGCCGATTACTTGTCCAACTTCGCCTCCCGAGCCTGACTGAGGAATTTTCAGTTAGGGGGTGTGTGAGGTCCCCGGAGAGACTAGGCTAATTAGCCACATACTGTTTGGTCTAGAAAAGGAAACCTCATGAAGTCTCTGTCTAAGTCCCTGGTTGCTGCTGGTCTTGCAACTGCTCTGACTCTTTCTGCTGCTCCTGCCTACGCACAGTCCTCTGAGCCTGCTCCAACTACCGATACCACCACCACTCAGACCGATAACTCCATGGCCCCAGGCACCATCGGTGCTCTCGTTGGCTCTTCCGTGGTTGGCTTGGGCGCTGCGCTGGCAACCCAGGGCCAGGCTCCACTGCTGGACATCGCAAAGATCCAGGAAGGTTTCTCTAACCCTGCTCTGATGCCTTACGCTGCTGCGTTCACCGCGGGCATTCTTGGTCTTGGCGCTGTCATTGGCACCATGATCGCAAACGCAGTCGGCTAAAATTTGTCGGTATGACTGTTGATACCGGCTCGTACACCACTGAACGCGAAGAAGTCCTGGCCAAAGCCCGTAAGGCTAAAGCGATCACGAGCATCATTGCTCGCCTGACCACAGGCCAGAAGGACGAAGTGTTGGTGGCGGCCGGTCACCGGCTCATCGAGCGCAGCGCAGACATCATCGCAGCAAATGCGAAAGATATCGCTGCTGGTCGCGAGGCCGGAATGGACGATTCGATCATCGATCGCCTGTCGTTGGACGAGCAGCGCATCGCCGGCATCGCGGGGGGATTGTTCCAGGTCGCAGGCCTGAAGGACCCGGTGGGGGAAGTGCTTCGTGGCGGGGTGATGCCGAACGGCATCCAGATGAAGCAAATTCGAGTGCCTCTCGGTGTCATGGGCATGGTGTATGAAGCACGCCCAAATGTCACGGTAGATGCCTTCGGACTCGCGCTGAAATCCGGCAATGTGGCGCTGCTACGTGGCTCGAAGTCAGCGCGCAATTCAAACGTGGCCCTGGTACAGATTTTGCAGGAAGTGCTGGTTGAGCACGGCATTCCTGCTGAAGCTGTGCAGCTTTTGCCTTGCGAAACTCACGAGAGCGTCAAAGACCTCATCACCGCCCGCGGGCTGGTGGACGTGGTCATTCCGCGCGGTGGCGCGGGACTGATCAACGCAGTGGTCACGGGAGCGACGGTGCCAACCATCGAAACAGGCACTGGCAACTGCCATGTCTACATTGACCGCGACGCCGATCCAGCCATCGCGGTGGACATTCTCCTCAACTCGAAGACCCGCCGCCCGAGCGTATGCAACACTGCGGAAACCGTCCTCCTGGACTCCGCCCTCGCGGATCCGCAGCACTACATCAAGGCCCTGCAGGCCGCGGGTGTGAAGGTTCATGGTGACGTCGAAAAGCTCGGCGCTGACGTTGAGGCGGGCGAGGACGACTTCGCCGACGAGTACCTCAGCATGGACATCGCAGTCGCGCTTGTCGACGGCGTAGACGGCGCAATCGAGCACATTGCTCGTTACTCGTCCGGGCATACGGAAGCGATCGTGACCAGCAACATTGTCACTGCGCAGCGCTTCGCGGACACGGTTGATGCGGCTGCTGTGATGATCAATGCGTCCACCGCATTCACTGATGGTGAGCAGTACGGCATGGGTGCAGAAATCGGTATCTCCACGCAAAAGCTGCACGCCCGTGGCCCAATGGCGTTGCCGGAGCTCACCTCCACCAAATGGGTGCTGCAGGGGACTGGACAGACCCGTCCTTAAAACTCATTTGCATCACAAACCCCAGTGGGAACATGCGTTTCAGCTGGGGTTTCATTCGTTTTTAAGGTGTGTCACAATCGACGCTGTTATTCGACTGGAGTGGGAGCGGACATGAAGAAGATTGCGGCATTATTCGGTGCATTGGTGACGGCAGCAGCAGGATTGGCGGTCACACCGGCTGCGGTTGCACAGGATCAATGTCCGGCTGTTGTAGTTCTGGCTGCTCGTGGCTCCGGCCAAAATGGTGGCTACGAGTGGCAACCAACCCAGTACGGTGCGTCCCCGTGGGTGTCCAATGGTCGCGAAGGATCGACCATCCGCACCTTCCTGCACTACGTAGATAACGTTCATCAGCGTGATCACGGCACCTCCGTAATGTCGAACGTGCAGGTAGTGGGCATTGATGAGCGCGCCTACCCAGCAAACTTCCCAGAGACTGACTTCCGCCAACCAACCAACGTCTCCGAGGCGCTGTCCGAATTCACTGGCAAGGCGCTGCCACGTGCAACGACCTTCATCCAGTCCATTACCCAGGGGCGCGTTGGCGCTGAAGCAACCGTTCGTGCACACGACGCTGCCACCGGTTGTAACTCCAAGTACCTGCTCGTCGGCTTCTCCCAGGGCGCCGCAGTTATCACCGACCTGGAGACCAAGTTGGCCCGCGAGGGACGCCTGGCCGGTGCTGTGTACCTCGGCTCTCCATACACCTCCGCGAGCGACCCGCACCGCTTTGGTTCCGGTCTTTCCGGCAACGGCGTCCTGTCGAAGACGCCAGGCAATGGCTCCCGAATCGCAAGCAATAACCAGCGCATCGAATACTGCGTGCAGGGCGACGTCTGGTGCGACTTCAACGCGTCCAAGGTGGCAAACGGCACCGTGGAAAATCCTTGGGGCCATAACCAGTACTTCATTGGCAACACGCCGTTCCCAGGGGATCGTGACCACGTGGCGCGTCGAGTAGCAGAATTCATTCACGCCGCCGGATAGCGTGTTGTAGGCTGAAGAGCCATGACTGGAGCTTCGCAGCCACAACGCATCGGCATCATGGGCGGGACCTTCGATCCGATCCACAACGGACACCTCGTGGCCGGGTCGGAAGTGGCGTCCCGTTACAACCTCGATCTGGTTATTTACGTGCCGACGGGGCAGCCTTGGCAAAAATCCGACCGCAAAGTGTCTTCGGCGGAGGATCGCTACCTCATGACTGTGATCGCGACGGCCTCCAACCCATCATTCCGCGTCTCGCGCGTCGACATTGAGCGCGAAGGGCCTACGTACACGATCGACACCCTCAACGACCTGCGGAAGCAGTACCCAGACGCTGAACTGTATTTCATCACCGGCGCCGACGCGCTGGCCCAAATTGTCACCTGGCGCGACTGGCCGGAAATGTTCGAGCTGGCCCACTTTGTTGGCGTCACCCGCCCAGGCTACGAACTGACCTCCACAATTGACCCCGCAATTCACAAGGGGCGGGTCACTTTGCTGGAGATTCCTGCCATGGCGATTTCCTCAACAGACTGCCGAGCGCGCGCCGCCTCGGGGCGCCCAGTCTGGTACCTCGTCCCCGACGGAGTCGTGCAATTCATCAGTAAAACCGGCCTGTATGAAACCATTTGAGGGGTTTCATCCGTCTAAGTAAGTGTGAACACTTTTACTTTTGACTCCATTCCAATCCCTGTTTCTCGAGGTCGGGCAGGATTTACCCGCATCGACCGTGGCGTACACATACCCACCGGATCCCCACTTTCGGGGGTGTTGTGGGCGAGATGTATTTGGACCAAGTCGCCCTCCGTAATCTTCGGTGGCTTTGTCGGGCTTACCTACCACTACATCCATTTCTGGCAGGACACCTTGCCGATTGTCGGGCATGTGCTCGGTTCCAAGTCTTTCAATAGAAAGCTTTACCTGCAGTGGGGACGATTTTCAGGCCAGAGCATTGCTGGCCTCGACCCTTGCTTCAGAGACCTTCGCGTCGCATCACTACCTGACTGCGTCATCGATTGCCTCATTCAGCTCAAAAAACACCAGGTCGAGTGGGACGTCCCACCGATCCCAGGTCTTGAGCCTTGGCAAGTCCGAGCCGTGCAAGTCATTGATGCAGCGCGGCGCCACCGACAACTTACCTGGGCTGAATTAAAGCAGGCCGCAAAACACCGCTTCTGCGCCAAGCAACTTCTCGCACTCAGCACATCAAGTTCAGATCTTTGCGACTCACCACGCGAAACTCTCTTACGCCTGTTAATTTCTGATCTCGCTGCAAACCCCGAGTTGCAGCACCCGATCTTTCGGAATCCAGGCGATGAATTCCCGTTCACCATCATCGACCTGGCATGGAAAGACCACAAAGTAGCTGTCTACTACGACGGCGAACACCACCTAGATCGACGACAGCGGAATAGAGATGCAGAGATCAGAAACCATCTCGAAGAACTCGGATGGGTGGTAGTCGCCGTCACTGCTCCCGAACTAAGGAATCCAGAGCGACTACGCCGCAGAGTGAAGAGGGCTATCGATAGAGGGCGGTAGGTTGCTTGGAGAGAATCTGCACCCTGCTAGGCGATTTTGAGTGCGTGTTTGTTGCGTTGGAGGGTGCAGATTTGCTCCGCTGTTAGAATCTGCACCCTGTTGCCCGCCCGAAACGCGTTGGAGGGTGCAGATTTGCTCTGCCGTTAGAATCTGCACCCTGTTGTCCGCCCCAAACGCGTTCAAAGGTGCAATTTTGCCACCACAAAGATTGACACCAGGGCACCCAACAGGTGACTGAATCTTGAATGGCTGTGCCCTCGACTGGCTCAAACCCCCTATGGCGTGGAAAACTAGGTACTTAACTACTACCTGAAGGATTTTCGTGACTGCTTCTCAAGATTCGATTCGCTTTGCGACTATTGCTGCAAAGGCCGCCGATGAAAAGCTGGCGGAAGAAATCGCTGTCATCGATGTGTCTGACGTCCTGACCATTACGGATGTTTTCGTTATCGCGTCGGCAAGCAGCGAGCGTCAGGTGAGCGCGATCGTGGAAGAGATCGAGGATAAGCTCACCGAGAACAACATGGAGCCTATTCGTCGTGAGGGTGCTCGCGAGGGGCGTTGGGCGCTGCTGGACTATGGCGAGTTCGTCGTTCACATTTTCCGCACCCAGGAGCGCGAGTTCTATGGTCTCGACCGCTTGTGGCGCGACTG
Source organism: Corynebacterium sp. H130 (assembly GCF_037572395.1). Taxonomy (NCBI): domain Bacteria; kingdom Bacillati; phylum Actinomycetota; class Actinomycetes; order Mycobacteriales; family Corynebacteriaceae; genus Corynebacterium; species Corynebacterium sp. H130. Next base: position 167,071 of record NZ_JBBHLA010000004.1, read on the forward strand.
CCCACTGATCGACATTGAGGGCATCGAGACTCCGCAGCGTCCAAAGGCGTGGGAGATGGAAGTCAATGAGCGCGATGCGCAGTCCATTGACGATATTCCGCTCGCTGAGCAAGAACCTGATGTGGATGAGCTGTGACTCGTCAGCTCATTTTGATGCGTCACGGGGAGACGTTCTATAACGCGACCCGTAGGATGCAGGGGCAGATGGACACGGACCTGTCTGATGTGGGCCGTGAGCAGGCGCAGAGCGCGGCTGAGTATCTGCATGACAAGGGCATCGCCAAGATCATTTCCAGCGATTTGAAGCGTGCTCATGACACCGCGATGGCGGTAGCGACCAAGATTGGTGCGGACGTGGTCGTCGATAAGCGTTTGCGTGAAACCCACCTTGGGCAGTGGCAGGGCATGAACCACGAGGAAGTCGACGCGCAGTACCCAGGTGCGCGCGCGTTGTGGCGCCACGATGCTGCGTGGGCACCTCCGGAGGGGGAGTCGCGCATTGAGGTGGCGGCGCGTGCACGGGCGGTTATCGACGAGCTGATGCTCGCCTACCCGCAGTGGGACGACGCTACTGTCCTGGTTGTCGCCCACGGTGGCACGATTGGCGCGTTGACCTCGGCGTTGCTCGGTCTCAGCACAGATCAGTACCCGATTTTCTCCGGCCTCAAGAACACGTGTTGGGCGCAGCTGACTGCCCGCCCGCGTTACTACGTCGGCAGCCCTGATGCTGACGGCGAGGGGGATCCGGTGATCCCGCAGGCACGTTTCACGGCTGAAAATGTGGGCGATGCGCAGTGGTACCTGGACGGCTGGAACATGTCTGCTCCAAAGGTGGGGTAAGCGATGCCGGTGAGGGTTGTTACTGACTCGTCGGCGGGCCTGCCTAAGGATTTGGCCGAGGATCTGGAAATCACTGTGCTGCCGTTGCACGTGATGAGTCGTGGGGGAGCCACCTCTACCGCGGGGCTGACGGCGCTTGAGCTGACAGCGGCGTACGCCCGTCAATTGGAGCGTGGCAACGACGACGGCGTGCTGGCCCTGCACCTGTCGAAGGAACTGTCCTCCACCTGGACAAATGCAGTGACGGCTGCTGGCGTTTTCGACGGCACCGTGCATGTGGTGGACACGAATTCCGCAGGCATGGCAATTGGCGCTGCTGCGATGGCAGCGGCGAAACTGGCCAAACAGGGCGAGGATCTGGAGACGTGCTACCAGGCCGCGATCGACACCTTGGAACGCGCCGAGCTGTACCTGTACCTGCACCGAGTGGATGATTTGCGCAAGTCAGGTCGTCTTTCGGCGACCACGGCACTGATGTCTTCTGCGCTCGCAACGCGTCCGATCATGACGCTGCGCGAGGGGCGCGTTGAGCTCGCCGCGAAGACCCGCACCCAAACAAAGGCCTTTATCAAGCTGGTGGAAATGATCGCGGAAAAGGCTTCTGGCCAGCCCGTTTTCATTGCGATCCAGCACACCGAAGCCCGCGAGGCAGCGAACACGCTACTCAAGACGATGCAGGCCGTGCTGCACGTGGATTCTTCCTATGTCCTCACCGATCTGGACGAAGCCATCAGCACCCATGTTGGCCCGGGAGCCCTCGCGATCGCCGTTGTTTATCCACAGACGGTCACTCATCCACAGGCATAGCACTTTCGCTAACGTGCGATCGGGGCCAGCGCGCTAACTTCTAGCGCCATGGACCTCTCACAACGCCTCACCGACCTTGCCCGCCCCACCGGCGAGGAAGACCTGCTCGCCGTCAAATACCCCGAGCCTCGCCTGCGCATCAGCCCCACCCACGGCTTGTGGGTCGCCGCCCTGTGCGTGGTTGCGCTGTGCGGGTGGCTGTTGCTTCGCGACGCCCCATCCCAGCCATCCACCTTCGCCCCAGCGGAACTCGTCTCAACCACGCCTACCCCAGATTTTCTGGTGGTGAGCGTAGTAGGAGAGGTGACTCGTCCAGGACTAGTCACGCTCACTCCCGGCGCCCGAGTCGACGCCGCTGTGCAGGAAGCGGGCCCATTACCTGGAGCGGATTTGTCGGCGTTGAACTTGGCCGAAAAGCTCAGCGATGGCAAACAGATCGTGGTTCCCGTCCCAGGGGTTGCCCCTCCCGGTGTTGGGGCTGCGACTCCGGGCAAGATCTCTCTCAATTCCGCCACCGCTGCGGATCTAGAGCAACTGGATGGGGTGGGGCAGAAGACGGCGGAGGCGATCATCAAGCATAGGGATTCGATTGGTGGTTTCACCTCGGTTGAGCAGCTCAAAGATGTCAAAGGTATTGGTCCCGCCAAGTTCGCTGCCATCGAGCCCGAGGTCAGCTTGTGAGGGAACTTCGCCTAGTTCCCGCAGCGACAGTGACGTGGCTGGCAGTGCTCGTTACGTTGATGTCCCGTCAGCCGCTATGGGGCATGGCGATAGTTGCAGTCACGGCGCTGGCAGCGTTTTGGTTCCTTGGTGAGGCCGTCACTGCAGCATCGCTGGCAGGCACAGCAGTGTGCCTGGCATGGCTTCGGATGAAAAGCGTGCCTAAAGAACTAGCCGCTCAATTCTTGGCGAAAGTGGTGTCTACCCCGATACAGACCCGCACAGGCGGTTGGTCGATGCAACTCGAGGTAGGTGGCACATCGCTACGTGCATTCACCCAGCAACAGCCTCCGCCTCGCGGGGCGACGATCCTGGTGACGGGGGAGGAACAGAAACACGACGACCCGGAAATCGCTTCCTATCACGTACGAGTCTCAAGGGCCCATATCGTAGAGGAACCCCAGGGGTTCACGGCCTGGTCCAACGATCTGAAGGACCGGTTTCTGGAAACCTGCGCCCGCTGGCTGGGCCCTAAAACTGAAGGCCTCGTTCCTGGAATGGTGCTGGGCGATACCCGCGCGCAGAGCGACACCGAAAAACAGATGTATGTCGATACCGGTCTCGCCCATCTATCGGCGGTATCTGGTGCAAACATCACGATCATGACGGTCACCGCCGTATTCCTGGTCAAAGCCTGCACTTTGGGGCCACGCGCGCAGGTCGCTGGGGCAGCGTTCACTCTAGGAGTGTTTGTGGCAATCGTGGGATTTGAACCCTCTGTGCTGCGCGCCAGCGTCATGGGGATCGTTGGATTGCTAGCGGTCCTTGGCTCAGCTCAGGCCGAACCTGCGCATGGCTTATGCCTCGCCGTGATCGCCCTGCTCATTTATGACTCCAACCTAGCCACCTCCTTCGGCTTCGCCCTCTCTGTGGCAGCAACGGCCGGTCTCATCGCTCTCGCCCCACTGATTTACCGTGCCATCGCAAGATTCCCTGGCCCCGATCTACTGAAAAGAGCTCTCGCGGTTGCCATCGCAGCGGACCTCGTGACCATGCCACTGGTTGCTGCGATGAGTGGGAAAGTCCTCACTGCCAGCGTCCCTGCCAACGTCGCTGCAGCGCCCGCAGTAGCCCCAGTGACGATTCTGGGCCTCATCGGAATCCTATTCCCGCCTGCACTCAAACTCGCCGAGCCCTTCGCCTGGTGGATCGCCACCGTCGCCCACACCTTTTCGAGCGCCCCCGATCTCGCGATCCCCACCACCTGGGCCCTCCTCATCGCTGGATGGCTGCTCTTTCTCATCCACATCAAGAAAGCACACTGGCTGCTGCTCGGCCTCATCCTCCTCATCCCGAAACGCGAAGCCGACACCGTCCCCTTAAGAAACGTCATTCACGTGCAGGACCTACCAGACGAATTCGAAGCGCCTCCCGGGGTGGATGCTGTGATCGTCGACAAGCCCGGGTGCCCCAGCAAACGACCCCACCGCAGCCCGGCCGGCGTGCCGATCCTGTACCCACAGCGGGATGGGGCGGTCCGCGTGCTTGTCGACGGCACCCAGCGCGCAGAGCGCGGTCACTTCTAGCTACGATGGACGCGTGACCCAACCCGTGCACCTGATCCTCGGCGAAGAAGACTTCCTAGCCGAGCGAACCCAAAAGACGCTCCTCGAACAACTCCGCGTTGAACTGCCAGCGGGGGAGCAACTGCAGGTCACGCACATGAAAACCGGACAGCTCACCCCTTATGAGCTGGTGGACATGTTCAGTCCTTCGCTGTTTTCCGATACGAGAGCGCTTGTGTTCACAGATGCTGCGGAATCCGGTAAAGAGCCACTCGAATTGCTCGTGGATGCGTGCCGTGATGTCGCGCCGGGCATCACGGTGATCATTAGGCACACGGGCAAGGGACGGAATAAGCCACTGCTGGACAAGCTGAAGAAGCTGTCGACGGTGCATGAGGTGAACAAGCTGAGCGCCAGGGATCGGCAAGGCTTCGTGACAAACGAGTTCCGAAATCTCGGCGTACGCCCAACCCCAGACGTGGTGCACGCGCTGCTGGAAGGCGTCGGCTCAGATCTGCGGGAACTTGCATCGGCAGTGGGGCAGCTCGTCGCCGATACTAATGGGCACGTCACCGTCGAAGCCGTAAAGGCCTACTACGAGGGCGTAGCGGAAGTTAGTGGTTTTGATATCGCCGACCTCGCGTGCTCGGGAAACGTGACCAGGGCAGTGGCATCCACGCGCCGGGCCTTGCAACTCGGCGTCGCCCCGGTCCTCATCGCCGCCGCGCTGTCTAACTCAGTGATGGCCATCGCTAGGTGTTACGCCGTACGCGGGCGGGCGAATGAATACGAGCTGGCCAAGACGCTTGGCGTGCCACCATTCAAGGTGAAGTCCATCCTCCAGGTGGCGCGTCGTTGGAATGGCGATGCGATCTCTGATGCCGTGATCCTCATGGCTGATCTGGAGGCCCAAACCCGTGGCCGGGGCGGAGACATTGAGTTCTCGGTGGAAAGCGCGGTCCGTCAGGTCGCAGAATTGGCAGGGCGTTAGACTGTTCGGCGTGACTTTTTCTGAAGGCAGCCGCGCATGACACTTTCCCAACTCGGCACCATTCTCGCGCTCAACGTAGCGGGAATGTACACCCCCGGACCTGATGTGTTCCTGCTGCTCCGCTTGGCGGCCCGCTCCAGGCGCCATGCTCTTGCAGCCGTGGCAGGCATCGCCACGGGCATTTTCGTGTGGGTGACGCTCACCGTGATGGGCACAGCTGCGCTCTTCGTGGCCAATCCATCGCTGCTGGGATGGATCCAACTTCTTGGTGGAATGTGGCTGCTGTGGATGGGATTCAGCATGGTGCGTTCCGGATGGGAGCAACGCGTGAACAACGTTGTGCTGTCGGAACTAGCATCTGATGAGCTGCTGGGCAGCATGGGGAAGAATTACCGTCTCGGACTGATGACCAACCTGGCTAACCCGAAGGCCGTGCTGTTCTTCGCCTCGATCATGTCGCCGTTCATGCCAACTGATCCGACGGTGCTGACCTCCATCGAGATCATCGGCAGCATCGTGTGCTGCACCTTCCTCGGGTTCGCGTTGTTGGTATTCATCGTGTCCGCGGATGTCGTGCGCAGGCGACTCGTGGCCGCCGGGCCGTGGATTGATATCGTGGCTGGACTATTGTTTCTGGCTGTCGGCGTGTGGATGGTTTCGCAAGGAGTCCAAGCGGTCTTTTAAGAAAGACAAATGTGGCCCCGGATCAATGAAGATCCGGGGCCACATTCAGCAGAAGGTTATTAAGCCATCTTGTTCACTGCGGAAGCCATGTTGGACTTCTTGTTAGCAGCGTTGTTGCGGTGGAAAACGCCCTTAGAAACAGCCTTGTCCAGGGAGCGGGAAGCTACGCGAAGCTGTGCCTCTGCAGCAGCCTTGTCGCCAGCCTCAACAGCTGCACGGAACTTGCGGATCTCGGTGCGGACTGCGGAGCGAACTGCCTGGTTGCGCTGACGAGCCTTCTCGTTCGTCTTGATGCGCTTCATCTGAGACTTGATGTTTGCCATCTTGAAAATACCTCTTGTGAGTAGAAAACAATGGAAATGTTTCCACTAGAAACCCAGCCGTGTAGGCGGACCCAAGGTCCTGACCGCCATATTGTGGTCACGGGGGTGAAAAGTGAATAACGGGTAAACCCTAGCACCTACCTCTAGGTGCCACCAAATTAGCCCCAGCCGTATTCGCTGCGCAGCTTCGTCGCGATGCGCTCGAAGCGTCGACGAGGCACAATCGCCCCTTCCCGGCGAATCGCGAGTTCGGGCACTTCGATGACCTTATCCACGCACAGCCAGCACGGCGCGCCGGAGCAGTCCCAGCTGCCGGATCCAATATCCAGCCAACCTTCTTCATCCTCGTGATCCGAGTTTGGCGAAATCAACAGGCCAAGGATCGTTTCCATTCCGTGCCCAACCACCAGAATCGGGCGTTCCCTCGGGCCCTCCGGTCCCGCCAGGGAGATCCACACGACTTCGCCGGGTTCGGCGTGCCCGTCCATGTCGGGGGCGTAATAGATATTGCGGACGATCTCCGCGGTAGGGTGCACGTCGCAGACCGCTTCAACGCGTTCGCTAGTCTCCTCTGACGAGCTGCCGTCCAGTCCTAGCCGGTTCCCGAGCCTTGCGAGTCCCGCATCCAACCGGGCACGCTTTGCTTCTCGACGCCGCTGCGCAAACGTCCTCATGTGCGTCAGCATTTCTTGAAACTTGCCTGCACGCGAAACCTCGGTCATAGGTAACTAGGGTACCCGAAAAACGCTGCTATGGGCGTGGCTTTCCTTCGTACCAGAAGGGGACAAAGGTGATGTCGCAGGCAGGGATTCCGAGGTGGTGAATGCCATAACGGCGGGCTGCCTTGACCAGGCGATCTTCTCCAGAAGCCCACAACTTCTTGGTGCCGTTCAGGTGCCAGCTGGACAGTGTGTTTTCCATCGTGGTTGGCGCTGAGGACGGTGGGGTTTCAGTGATCGCACAATGGGCAAGTTGCGGGGCGTATGAGGTGAGGGCGGATAGCTCGACGTCGAGAAGCGACGGGGTGCAAACGGCGACGCTGCATCGGGCGAGGGCTGGGGACGGCAGGCGATCCAGGATTGAGAGGAGGGCAGGGGTGCCCGTTGCGTCTGCTACCAAGACTTGTGGTGCGGAAGTTGGTTGCCAGAGGGATTGGGCTGTCCAAAAGCCGCAGGTGTCGCCTGGTTGTGCAGTGGAAACCCAAGACGATCCCGGCCCGGCTGCATGCAGAACGACGTCGAAGGACAACAGTCCTTGCTCGGGATCCAACTTGCGGACCGTGTACCAGCGCAGGTTAGGGCGAGTCTCTTCAGGTAGCCGAGCAACCGCAGCACGGATGTTGATGTCAGAGCATTCAAAGGGGACAAATCGCTGGCCTTGTTGAGGCATGACAAGGCCAAAGTATTCATCAGGACCAGTGAGTTGGTATCCGATGAATTGTGGGGAAAACAAGGTGATTCGGCGCAGGTTAGGGCAGGGGTCAACGATGGAGAATACCGTGCAGCTCAACAGTGAGTGTGCCATTTCCCGTATGCCTTTCTTGTTTGCCCCGTCGAGGTTAGGTTAACCTTAGTTCACTAAGGTAAGGGTTACCTAAAGAAAAGGATTGGAAGATATGAACCGTCGCGGTTTTCTCGCCGTCGTTGCAGCGTCCGCACTCGTGCTCACAGGGTGTTCCCGGGCAGAGGTTTCCACGTCCACGCCTGAATCGCCACGAGTCGCAGCCCTCGGTCTCGGCGACGCCGATACTCTCCTTGCCCTCGGCATCACACCGGTGGCTGTAGCCCCATTTTCTCCGGAAGGTTCCCTGCCAAAGAACGGATTGGAGCCATGGTCGCAAGAGTTGGCCAAGGATAAGGAGATCACGCCGATCTTCAATACTGCGCAGGGCTTCACGGCTCAGGTGTTGGAAAAGGTTACGGCGACGAATCCATCGCAGATCGTGGCAGTGAACCAGGCTGTCGATGACCAGGCGAAGGCATCGTTGGAAAAGATCGCGCCACTGACGCTCAAGCCTGCCGGCGAGAAGGATTGGCAGATTCCGTGGGACAAGCAGGTCACCACGATTGCTGGTGCCGTAGGCAAGTCCGCTGAAGGTGAAAAGCTGATCAAGGACACTGAGCAGGCGTTTGCCACCTATCGGGACAAGCACCCTGAGCTGCAGGGCAAGAAGGCTGCCATCGTGATGCCTTATGCCGGCAAGCTCGGTCTCTACACGTCGCTTGACGGCCGTGGCCAGTTCATTGAATCGATGGGCGTGACGATCCCGAAGGAGCTGCAGGGTTCGGAAGGCAGCTTTTACGTAGACATTGCACCGGAGAACTACCACACTCTGGAGCAGGTCGACGTGCTGTATGTGCTGGATTACCAGGGCTCTGCCGAGCCTTTGAAGACTGATCCGGCTTTTGCGACCCTGTTGCCTAAGACGAAGTTCGTCTCCCAAGAAGTCGGCAACGCGATGAGCACGCCAAATCCGGTTTCCATTCCGTGGGCCCTTGAAAAGCTCAGTTAGCCTCTTGGGATTGCTAGCGCTGTTCATCGTCTCCTTGGCGGTGGGTTCGCGCTACATCCCAGTTTCTGAATTAATGGACCCGTCGGTCCGCCATATCGTGGTGGGGATGCGCCTCCCTCGAGGCGTGGTCGCACTGTGCGTTGGGGCGTCGCTGGGGCTGGCGGGACTACTTGCGCAGACCTGGACTCGGAATCCGCTTGCCGACCCTGGCATTGTCGGCATCACTGCCGGTGCGCGGTTCCTCGTAGCGCTCGGCTCCTTGGTCGGCGTCACGAGCCTGTGGCTGCAAGGAGCTTTCGCACTGGTAGGGGCCTTGTTGGCCACGTTGCTGGTGCTGGGTGTGGCCCGGACGGTGTCTGACCCGCTCACTCTCATCCTTGTGGGCGTGGGTGTCAATGCCACCCTCATGGCATTGACGATGCTCCTCGCGCTGCAATCCCAGTCGGTCTTTAACGACATGCGATCTTGGTCCGTCGGCTCCACCATCGGCCGGGGTGTCGGACACGTGTGGGTCGCTGCCATTGGCCTGCTGTTGGCAGCCGTTATCGCCTTTGTCGCCTCCCGCGACCTCGACATTCTTGGTATGGGCGCAGATTCCGCGGCGGCCCTGGGTGTCTCAATTCCTCGAACGCTGGCCCTCGTGGTGTGTGCGATTGTTATTGCGGCGGGTTCGGCCACGGCCGTGGTGGGTCCGGTGGCGTTCCTGGGGTTGGCTGCCCCACACATGGTTCGGGGGTCTTCTGTGCGGCGTCGATTAGCGCCCGTCATGCTGGTCGGCGCTGGACTTGCCCTGCTTGCCGACGTCCTCGGCCGCCTCCTCCTGCACCCTGGCGAAGTCGAATTCTCCGTCGTGCTCGCCGCAATTGGCGCGCCTCTCATGATTTGGATGATCCGCCGATGATCCGAGTTTCTCTTTTAGGTATCGTCGCCTATTTCGCCTTGCTTTGCCTGGGCGCAGTCGCGCTCTCACCGCTGGATGTATTCGCGGCGCTGACCGGTGGCGGTTCGGCGCAAGCAGTCAACGTGGTGTGGGATTTGCGTTTGCCCGTCGCGATCGTCACCGCCGTAGCAGGAGCAAGCTTGGCGACGGCTGGCGCCTGGTCCACGACGGTCGCGCGCAATCCGCTTGCCTCGCCCGACATGCTGGGCATCAGTGGTGGTGCCGCGGTGGCCGTCGTGGCCTTTCCTGTGTCGTCCTTCTGGGAACGAGCTCTACTGGCTCTCGCAGGTGCGGTTTCATTTTTGCTGCTTCTGCTGTTCCTGAGCATCCGGAGGTCGGTGCAGCAACTGATCTTGATCGGCGTTGCTTTGGCGCTGTTTTCCCAGGCCGCGGTGTCCTACCTGTTGCTGCGAGCAGACCTTATGCGGGCGACTGAAGCGCAAGTGTGGCTGGCGGGTTCCACCGCCTTTGCGCGTTGGCCGGTGGTGCTGCCTTTGATACTGGGTGTGCTTCCGTTCTTGGTGTTGGGGCTGTCGCAGCATTCCTCCTTGCCGATTCTTGCGCACGACGATGCCACCGCGATCTCCCTTGGTGTCCCGGTTTCCCGAGTGCGCTTGTTACTGGTTATCGCAGCAACTGGAATTGTCGCTGTTGTCGTGTCCGTGGTGGGGCCGCTGGCGTTTGTGGCGCTGGTGGCGCCGCAGCTCGCCCGACTCATGGGCGGGGGAGTGCTGCTTTCTGCCATTTGGGGTGCAACACTCATGCTCGTGTGCGCAGTCGTTTCAGTACTGTTGCCGGTGACCGCTCCGGTCGGCCTGCTCACCTCCGCAATCGGTGGCGTGATGCTGGTGTACTTGGTTGTCTCAAGGAGGTCCGCATGGAACTGATCGCTAAGGATATCGTCGCAGGCTACGGTGCTGGACCTTCGGTGGTGCAAGGGGTGTCCTTGACGGCCCAGCCGGGCACCGTCACCACGCTTCTTGGTCCGAACGGTTGTGGCAAGTCCACGTTTTTGAAGACGCTCTCCCGTGTGCTTTCGCCGCGCTCTGGATCCGTCACCGTGGATGGATCTCTGGTGCATGACATGGCTCCTCGTGAGGCATCACGGATCATTGGCATGCTCGCCCAGCAACCCATCGCCCCGGCCGGTATTACCGTCTCCGACTTGATTGCGCGCGGGCGCCACCCTTACCGAGGTCTCTTCGGAGGCTTATCGGCTACTGATAAGGAAGCTATCTCTAACGCCATGGAGATGGCTGGCGTAACTTCGCTGGCAACGGTCCCAGTGGCCGACCTTTCTGGAGGTCAGCGCCAACGAGTTTGGTTCGCCATGGTGCTCGCTCAAGACACCCCGATCATCCTGCTCGACGAACCAACTACCTACCTCGACCCAGCTCACGCCCTCATGGTGCTCGACTTGGCCCGCGAACAAGCGTTATTAGGGAAGACGGTGATCGCCGTTCTTCACGACCTCCAGCTAGCCGGAACCTACTCCGACCAGCTCATACTGATGAAGTCCGGTGAAGTTGTAGCGTCTGGTGCTCCAGCTTCCGTTCTGACACCTTCGAATCTTGCTTCAGTGTATGGACTCCGAGCAGAAGTATGGGAAGATCCATCTTCCGACTCGCCGGTGATCGTGCCAAGGGGAGTTGTGTAAGGGCTGGTGGTTAGACGAGTTCGTTTTGACGAGGATTCCTAGGTGGCGGTCTGACCCCAGTCGTGGTTCCTTGGATTCTCATCTAATCATTCTCGTCAAACTGCGTGTGGGTGGCCGGATGTCTCTTAGCCGGGCGGATGCCGAGATTGGATCGGGCTTTGTCGTGTTGGACGAGTTCGTTTTGACGAGGATTCCTGGATGGTGGCCTGACCCCAGTCGTGGTTCCTTGGATTCTCGTCTAAACGTCTTCGTCAAACTGGCGTTTGGGGGGCCGGATGTCTCTTAGCCGGGCGGATGCCGAGATTGGATCGGGCTTTGTCGTGTTGGACGAGTTCGTTTTGACGAGGATTCCTGGATGGCACTCGGGTCCTCGTCCCGTGTCCTTGGATTCTCGTCCAATCGTCTTCGTCAAACTGCGCAACCTGACGACGCTTGTTACGATCCAGGCATGTCCATTTGGGGGAATGGAATCGATGTTAGGGATGCGCGTCGCGTCTCCGCTTCCGATCACATCTTTTTTGCAGAGGTTGCATCCGGTCTTTGGTATCGGTTGCATGGTTCTTTCTATATCCGGGAAGAAGATAAATGGGAGCTCCCGCCGTGGACGTTGCAGCGTTTGCGGGTGATTGCGGTAGGCAAGCAGGTGAGGGTGGCTGTGCTCGTCGGCAAGGCTGCGGCCGTGTTGTGGAATTTCCGGCCGATCGATCACGAATTCACGATCGAGCTGGCGTTTCCGAAGGGAACGGCAGTACCTCCGAAACGGAGTCAGTTGGAGCATGTGAGGTATCGGCGACAGTTCCTCCCGAGGGGGGACACGGTGGTGCATAAGGGCATTCGGTTGACGTCGGCGGCGAGGACAGTCATCGATGTTTGTCGGTGGGAGAGTTTTGCTGAGGGGTTGGCGGCAGTGGAGTCGTATCTTCGGGCCGGGTACAGCAAGAGGCAGTTGTATAAGACTTTGAACGTCATGGGGAAGGTACATGGAAAGACGCAGGTACTTCGCGTTTTAGAGGTGGCGAGTGCGATATCGGAATCGGTGGCGGAAAGTTGGGCGAAGGCTGAGCTCATCGAGATGGGGCTGGACTTTGGCAAGGTCAAGCAGAATCCAAAGCTTCAGATCGAAGGCAGGGAACGACGCCCGGACTTCCTCTACGAAGATTGGCTCGCAATAGAGATCGATGGCAAAGCCAAATACGACGGTTCATACGGCGATCCGATACCCGCTTTGCAGGCGGAGCGTCGTCGTGAGAAGCAGTTCCTTAATGCCGGATTCACACTAGTGAGGGCCGAGTGGGCGGACCTGAAGTCGGGCCAGTTCAGGGTCCGCGTCGCAGACGCTTTGCGACGCCATAGGCGCTAATCCGTTTGCCATCTTGGACGAGTTCGTTTTGACGAGGATTCCTGGATGGTGCTGAGGTTTTCAACCTGTGTCCTTGGATTCTCGTCTAATCATTCTCGTCAAACTGCGTTTGGGAGGCCTGGCGGGCGGCCTTGCGGGTCTTGGACGGGCGTATCCCGTAAATGGTACGGGTTCCGCCGTCTTTGACGAGTTCGTTTTGACGAGGATTCCTGGATGGCGGTCTGACCCCAGTCATGGTTCCTTGGATTCTCGTCTAATCATTCTCGTCAAACTGCGCCTCAAGTAAACCGTGAAATAACAGCCCACGGCCTCTGGTAATGTTCCTAGCGTTATATAGGAAAGGGCCCTCATTGTCTAAGAACAACTTTGCGGAAACTACGTTCACGGATCCAAAGCAGATCCGTAACTTCTGCATCATCGCGCACATCGACCACGGTAAATCCACGCTGGCCGACCGCATCCTTGGTCTTTCCGGCGTTATCGAGGCGCGTGATATGCGCGATCAGTACCTCGACAATATGGACATTGAGCGCGAGCGTGGCATCACCATCAAGGCGCAGAACGTGCGCATTCCGTGGACCCCGAAGACGGGCAAGCATGCGGGCGAGCAGATCGTCATGCACCTCATCGATACGCCGGGCCACGTCGACTTCACCTACGAGGTCTCCCGCGCGCTGGAGGCATGTGAGGGCGCCATTTTGCTTGTCGACGCCGCCCAAGGCATCGAAGCCCAGACCCTGGCGAATCTCTACCTGGCCATGGAGAACGATCTCGAGATCATCCCGGTCCTCAACAAGATCGACCTGCCGGCTGCTGATCCGGAGAAGTACTCCCTGGAGATCGCGAACATCGTGGGCTGCGAGCCGGAGGACGTGCTGCGAGTATCCGGCAAGACTGGCGAAGGCGTGGAAGCGCTGCTGGACAAGGTGTGCGAACTCGTGCCACCTCCGACTTCCGAGTTCGGTGCAGACGCTCCGGCTCGTGCGATGATTTTCGACTCCGTCTATGACACCTACCGTGGCGTGGTCACCTACATTCGTATGATCGACGGCAAGCTCGAGCCGCGCCAGAAGATCAAGATGATGTCCACCGGCGCGACGCACGAACTGCTGGAAATCGGCATCGTATCCCCAACGCCGAAGAAGTGCGCAGGCCTTGGCCCGGGCGAAGTCGGTTACCTGATCACCGGTGTGAAGGACGTCCGCCAGTCCAAGGTCGGCGATACCGTCACCTGGGCAACCGGTGGTGCAGAGGAACCACTCAAGGGCTACGCCGACCCGAAGCCAATGGTGTACTCGGGTCTCTTCCCGATTTCGCAGGCGCAATACCCGGATCTTCGCGATGCCCTGGAAAAGCTGCAGCTCAACGATGCAGCGCTTACCTGGGAGCCTGAGACTTCCGTGGCGCTGGGATTCGGTTTCCGCCTCGGATTCCTTGGCCTGCTGCACATGGAGATCACCCGCGACCGCTTGCAGCGCGAGTTCGACCTGGATCTGATTTCCACTGCGCCGTCGGTAAGCTACCGCGTCGTTGCCGAGGACGGCACCGAGCTCATGGTGCACAACCCGAGCGACTGGCCGGGCGGCAAGCTGCGTGAGGTGTGGGAGCCGATCGTGAAGACGACCATCATCGTGCCTTCGGAGTTTGTGGGCACGACGATGGAGCTGTGCCAGCAAAAGCGTGGCCAGATGGGTGGCATGGACTACCTCTCCGAGGATCGCGTGGAGCTGCGCTACGTGATGCCGCTGGGCGAAATCATCTTCGACTTCTTCGACATGCTCAAGTCCCGCACCCGCGGCTACGCCTCCCTCAACTACGAAGAGGCCGGCGAGCAGCAGGCGGACCTGGTAAAGGTCGATATCCTGCTCCAGGGCGAGCCTGTCGACGCCTTCTCTGCCATCGTCCACAAGGACAACGCGCAGTGGTACGGCAACAAGATGACCGTGAAGCTCAAGGAACTCATCCCGCGCCAGCAGTTCGAAGTGCCAGTGCAGGCCGCCATCGGCACCAAGGTCATTGCGCGTGAAAACATCCGCGCCCTGCGCAAGGATGTCCTGGCCAAGTGCTATGGCGGCGATGTCTCCCGTAAGCGCAAGCTGCTGGAGAAGCAGAAGGAAGGTAAGAAGCGCATGAAGAATATCGGTTCTGTCTCCGTGCCGCAGGAAGCGTTCGTTGCGGCGCTGAGCACGGACGAAAGCTAGCGCGCTTGTCGACGGCCGGTTCCGGGTCTACCTGGGGCCGGCCGTTTTGTTATTCCGGATTCCGGTCGAATGTCAGGTGCCCTTGGCGCTTGCGTGCTTCGGTGAGTATGCCGCTCGCAGAGACGATAAACGCGATGGCGCACACGTATTCAAGCAGGTAGCACGGCCCCCACACCACGTACTTCAGCAATCCGGTAGGTGAGCCGCTTTCGATCCTGGCGTAGTAGATCATCCAGCACGTTGTGAGCGTAACTAGTGTCGGACCGATCCAGGTGGGGTAGTGGGGATGCCTCGCGAGGCAGTAGGCGAACACGACGAGCACGCCGATGTAGGAAATCTTGGACATGTGCAGCAGGCCATACATCGCCATTACCTGAGCAACGGGCCGCATGCGATCGCGCAAAGGCCAGCCATCATGAGTTTCTGCGGGCGCACGGCTCGCGGGAAGGCATATTGCACACTAATCGCGATCGCGATGTCGAACATCATCCCGGTAAACCTTGCAAGCGCTGACACGATCGATCCAGGTTCGGTCGCATCTGCAATCCCGATGAAAACGGCGTACCCAAAGAAGGAAAGACCTGCGAGAATGCCGGCAAGGCCTTGGTCTTCTTGTTGATAGTCGTCGCCGAGATCCACCGGGCTCAGGAATTTGCTCAGCACTCTCTCCAGGATCTAGGGGGATTGTGTTTACTTCTCAGATTATCAGGAGGGGTTGGGTTTTCTCCCCGGAGGAATGTGGCTCTAGGTGCACATTCCTCCGGCCGTTTGGTGTATTTCCGCTGCTAGCGCTTTCGCTAGGCCGGGGTTTCTTGTTTCGGATACCAAATTCCTCCGGGGAGATCCGGGGATGAAGGCAGCTCACTATGAAGCTTCAAACCAATGCAAAACTCTGTAGAACAATCGCTTTTTGTGTTTACCCCCAAAAGTGGAGGATAATGAGTGTCATGTCACAAACTCAACCGCAGCGTAGCGCAGAGCGTACGTTCTTCGGCCATCCGTGGGGCCTGGCCAACCTTTTTGGAGTCGAGATGTGGGAGCGTTTCAGCTTCTACGGCTTGCAATCTTTGTTGCTGTTTTACATGTACTACCAGACCACTGAAGGCGGTCTGGGTATGGATAAGAAGCTCGCTACCTCAATCGTTGGTGCTTACGGTGGCATGGTTTACCTGTCGGCGATCCTCGGCGGTTGGATTGCCGACCGTCTGTTGGGTGCAGAGAAGACAGTGTTCTACTCCGGCATTCTCATTGTCTTTGGTCACGCTTCGCTTGCTGTGATTCCGGGTTACGCGGGCATGATCATTGGCCTGATTTGCATTGCACTCGGCGCTGGATGTTTGAAAACTGCCGCTGGTACCGTGCTCGGCAACTTGTATGAGAAGGGGGACCCACGTCGTGACGCTGGCTTCTCTGTTTTCTACATGGGCATCAACATTGGCGCTTTGTTTGGTCCGATGGTCACGGGTGCATTGTGGCGTTGGAATGGTTTCCACTGGGGCTTCGGAGCAGCGGCTGTTGGTATGACGCTGGGCCTGATTCAGTACATGTCCATGCGCAAGCACACCATCACGCCGGAAACGCATGCGCCGGTGAACCCGCTGCCGAAGGAAAAGCTGCCACTGCTTGGCGTTGGCGCCCTGGTGGGCATTGGCGTGATCATCGCATTGTTCTATTTCCGCATTCTCCATGCGAAGCAGCTGTCTAACATCGTGGTGATCATCGCGGTTATCACTTCCATTGTGCTGTTCGTGCAGATGTTTACCTCTAAGCTGACGCAGCAGGAAGAAAAACGTCGCCTCATCGGCTACATCCCAATGTTCATTGGCTCGGTGACTTTCTTCGCCATCTTTAAACAGCAGTTCACCGTGCTTGCCGTCTACACTGACAAGCGCCTGAACCACACGTTCGGTGGGTTCGAGATCCCACCATCCTGGATCCACTCCATCAACCCGATCTTCATCATCGTCTTCGCAGCCGTCTTCGCTGGTCTGTGGTCCAAGATGGGGGACAAGCAGCCTTCAGCGCCGATGAAGTATGCTCTCGGCACTCTCATTATTGGCATCGCTCCACTGGTGTTCATCCCATTCGCCGGTGGTGGCGAACTGTCAACGCCGTTCTGGGTAATTGTCCTCGTGCTCTTCCTATTCACCATGGCCGAGCTCCACATTTCCCCGGTTGGTCTTTCACTCGCAACTAAGGTCGCTCCGAGTGCATTCAAAGCTCGCGCCATGACACTGAATATGCTTTCCCTGTCGATCGGCACGGCCTTGTCCGGCACCCTCGCCGGCTACTACGACCCATCCTCCGCCTCTGCTGAGCGCACTTACTTTATCGCGCTGTCTGCCTCCGCGCTGGTGGTCTCCGTGATCCTGTTCTTGTTGATTAAGCCGATTTTGAAGTCGTTTGGAGGCGTGCGCTAAACCGACGTCCCTTCCAAGCCACTGTGTGACCTGGCGGAGTGACTACCGGGCGCAGCCCGGAGGAATTTGTCCCTTGATACAGATCCCTCCGGGCTTTTGGCGTGTTTCCCTGCTAGCACTTTTGCTAAGCAGGAGTTTTCTTTTTCCTGCGCCAGATTCCTCCGGGAAGTCAACCTAAAATCCGGCCGGTCTCAGAAGTTAGAAGCCGTGTGAGTGCGCAACTCGTTTGCGCGCTTCGGTCAGCATGCCACTGCTGGCCACAATGAAAGCGATGCTGCAGGCAAATTCGAGTAGCAGGCACGGCCCCCATGCGATATAACTCAGCAACACCTGCGGCTCACCTACTTTGACCTGGGAGTAGTACGTCATCCAGATCGGGGTCACGACCATCAGAGACGGGCCTATCCACGTCGGTAAGTGCGGGTGGCGGGCCAGGCAGTACGCGAAAACGATCAGTACGCCCATGAAGCACAGGTTGGAAAAGCGTAGCCAGCCGTACATCGACCAGGTTTCGGCGATCGGCTTCATCAGTTCGCTGACGCCGTTAAATTGCATGATGACGCCCAGGATGCACAGCGCGGCCATGAGCAATTTTGGGCACTTCATCGACTTGGGAAAAGTGAAAGTAATCGCGATGATGATGGCGACCGCGAAGAAAATGCCGATCAAGCGAGCGGTTGCGGAGACGATGCCACCGGTGTCATTGGCGTCGGCGATCGCATTAAAAGCGATGTAGCCGAAGAAAGCGAGTCCGGCGAGGATCCCTGCGAGACCTTGGTTTTCGATTTGGTAATCGTCGCCGAGGTCGACGGGGGCAAGGAACGCTGCGAGCACACCGACTCCAACTGAATAAAAAGGGATTACTTACCCATCAATTGTACGTCCAAACTGGGCGTCGAAGGGTTCTTCGGTATTTTGTTGGTCATGACTCTCACTAAGGCTCAGCAGACACTTTTCTTTCCACTTCTCGGCCGCGCGGCCGCGTCAAGATCGTGGCCCGAGTTGTTTGCGGATCCTTGGGCTGAGCAGGCCGAAGAGGTAGCGCGCAGAGAAAGCATGCCAGTGACTGACATGATGCCGTTTGCGCAGGCCTCCTATGGTCTGCGGCATCTGGCATCGATTGCGGAGATCAAGCGCTACCTTGCCGATCACTCCTCCGCCGCAGTAGTCAACATCGGGTGTGGCCTGGACCGTTTGGAGGACGACCTCACCGACTTCCCCGACGCCCGAATCTACAACCTTGACTTCCCCGAGGTCATCGAGCTCCGCCAGCGCTACCTGCCCGCCGGCGACTCCATCGACCTACCCTTCAGTGCTTTCGACCGTGCATGGCTGGACGAGGTGGATGCGCGCGGTGGGTTCGTCGCGCTCGCCGCCGGCGTCATGCACTTCTTCGAGGTGGAAAAGGCCGCCGCGCTTATCGACGCCATGGGCCGTCAATTCCCAGGCGGAATCTTCATCTATGATGCCCAATCACCCGAGATCACCAGGCAGAGCGAACAGGAGCTCGCATCAGCGGGTTTCGATGCGTGGATGCCCTTCAAAGTGGGCGATCCCTATTCGGTTCGCGACTGGTCGCGGTGTATTTCCGACGTGGTTGTGGATTTCAACTTCTTGAATTACCTGCCTGAAGGGCGGCGAGGGGAGTTGCCTTTAGAGGTTGTGGAGGCGTTTGCGCAGCTAGAAGAGGCAAGGGGGATGTATGTGGTGAGGGGGGGGTTTGGAGGATGAAGTTTGAAAGCATTGTTGATCAATAAACAGGATGCAAAGGCTAAGTTTTGCGAAATGCTGCACGCAAATTGTTCAATACCGGGATTAGCTCACTTAACTAATCAAGCAAATAGTAACGCTTAGGAATCAACGGGCCGTTGAACGATTTGAAGCCAATATGCTTTACCGAAACAGTGACTTGCGACACAGGGAGGTAGTAATGAGTATCGGTAAAGATTGGCTTGCCAAGTGGGAAGAACTGCTGACTTGTGAAGAAGTAGCGGAACTGGATGGCGTGTTCGATGGGCAGTCTTTCTGGCGCGACTTCGTCACATTCACTTGGAACATTCATACTGCCGAGGGCCTCTCTCAGATTGACGAACTGCTCCGCCACGATCCATCCATGCGTCCGGTATCGGCAGTGCAGGTCGTTGATGAAGTTGAAGAATCTGATGGTGTGACGCGGGTGAGTTTTGAATTCGAAACCCCACTCTTCTTCGGTAAAGGAATTGCACGCATCAGGGATGGCAAAGCCTGGACGTTGCTTACCAGCGCCCGCGAATTGAAAGCCAGGCCGGAGAAGCGAGGCAGAAATCGCGAGCTTGGCGCAGAGCATGGCATCAACGCAGGGCGAAAGAATTGGGCCGACCTGAAAACGGAACGTATCCAAGCACTGGGGTATCAAGACCAGCCATATGTATTGATCATCGGTGGCGGACAAGGTGGCATCGCATTGGCTGCGCGATTGAAGCGGCTGAATATCCCGACACTGGTGGTCGACAAACATGCACGCCCGGGCGACCAGTGGCGTGGCCGCTACTACTCCCTCTGCCTGCATGATCCAGTCTGGTACGACCACCTCCCATATCTACCGTTCCCAGATGACTGGCCAGTATTTACACCCAAGGACAAGATGGGTGATTGGCTCGAGCATTACGTAGGCATTATGGATCTGGACTACTGGTCTAACTCCACCTGTACCAAGGCGGAGTTCTGTGGTGACGCATGGAAAGTACAGGTTGACCGTGATGGGACTCCAATTGAGCTCAACCCAACACATCTTGTTTTCGCCACCGGCATGTCCGGTGTTCCCAACATGCCTAGTTTCCCTGGTCAAGAGGAATTCTTGGGGGACATTGTCCACTCATCACAGCACCCAGGCGGTGCCAAATACAAAGGCAAGACCGTTGTCGTGCTTGGCGCTAATAACTCGGCGCATGATATCTCGGCGGACCTTTACGAGAACGGTGCACACCCCGTGATGGTGCAGCGATCTTCCACACATGTTTCACGTTCAGAAACTTTGATGAAGCATGTATTTGGGCCACTCTACTCTGAGGATGCTCTTGAGGCAGGCATTGATACAGACACCGCCGACCTGCTCTTCGCTTCGTGGCCGTACAAGGTATTGCCGGATGTCCAGCGAGAGGTGTTTAACCAGATCCGTGAGGAGGATGCTGACTACTACCAAAAGCTCGAAGACGCAGGCTTCATGCTGGACTTCGGAGATGATGATTCAGGGCTGTTCCTGAAGTACCTACGCCGTGGCTCTGGGTACTACATCGATGTCGGTGCCTGTGACCTGGTTGCCGATGGATCAATCGAACTGCACTCGCGGTGCACCATTGAAAAGTTCACCCCTAGCGGAATGTTTCTGACAGACGGTACGGAGATCGAATGCGCCGCTGTCATCTTCGCGACAGGATTTGGTTCTATGAGCGGGTGGGTGGAGCAGATCATCGATCGCGAAACGGCGAAACGAGTCGGCCGTTGCTGGGGCCTCGGCTCGGACACCACAAAGGATCCTGGCCCATGGGAAGGCGAGCTTCGCAACATGTGGAAGCCGACCCAGGTAGACAACCTCTGGTTCCATGGCGGAAACCTACACCAATCCCGACACTATTCGAGGTATCTGGCAATTCAGCTTGCAGCACGATACCTTGGCATGGAAACGCCGGTGCACAAGATTCCTGTGGTGAATCACCAGGGGTGATCTACGTGATGAGTTGAGCAGTGTTCGATTGACCTCGGTATGGAAGCGTCAATCTATTTTGGATCAGGTACTGGCTGGCAGTATTCATTAAGTCTTTTGCTGCCGGTCAAGCCTCGGGCTTAAGCTTGCCAATTATTATTTAGTGATTGACCCTTTCATGTTCCGAAGAAAATAGTCATTGTACTGAAGTGATAGGTTTTTCAAGAAAGGATCACCTTCAGATGGGTGCAACCCTTGGGTCACTAGATGCGCGATTCCGCGGCATTCGAAAAGGGTCATATTTCTTGCATGGTCCCTGATTTTCAGTATCTGTGCGCGATCCAGGCCGCCAGTCATTGCTGCTAAGTATGCGCGACCCAATATACCTCCGTAGCCTCGCTCCAAATTCAAATAGGCGTCGAACAAGTCGTTGTAGTTTGCAAATTTCTTGTTTGAAAAAAGCCTTGCAATGGAAAGTAAAATAAACTCGGGAGTTGACCTAGAGTGCAGCTGGGCACGATAGAATTCAACTATATTGGAAATTTCATTTTCGGGAATGTGATCTGAGTGTTTAATCAGAAAAGATACGGTGTAGGGGGTAAATTGGGGGCATTTCGAAGTTAATTTTACCAGCGAAGAACTATAACTAAATTTGCCCTGTGTAGCCATTCCGGAACAAATGTTTCGAAAAGTCTTCTCGTCAAGGATTGTTGCTCGCTTCAGTTGTGATATCTCGTATCTAATATTCAAAAGCTGAAGAAATTCCTTTTCACTTTCGCTTGGATTGCGAAATTTCAACGGGATAAGTCCAGCGTATCTTGACTTTGGTGCGGTGTTTTGGGAATTCTCAAATTGAAGGTGAGTCGCCTCCTGAACAGATGTCAGGTTTTCATCTGATGCCTCCATTTCAGGGGATCCTTGTGAGGTGTCAGTGTCGAGGACGTAGGTTTCGGAAACGTCGACAATTCTTGTTTTTGAAGAATTGAGAAACAGCCCTTCTCGTTCAAGCAGTTTTACAAGCAGTGCAAGATGCTTATTCGCTATAGATGCATTGTTTGCGAAAATGCGATAGTCGTCAACAAATCGAATGAAATCGACTCCTTCTTTTGCTAATTGTCGGTCGACTTCGATTAATGCAGCCTCAGCCAGGATTCTCGACCCGTTGGATCCAACGGGTAGTCCATATGAATTTCGATCCTGCCAGAATAGCAACAGTTCATCCAGTAATTGTATAACGTCAGAATCGGTGCCTTTGATGCTTAGAAGTATTGAATTTAGCCTATGAAGGTTAAGTCGATCGTAAAAAGAGGCGATATCGCAATCAATTCGAACCTTCGTGGAGCTGCGCTTTGATTTTTCGAGTACCTTTCTCCCGAAAGAAGTGAAGGAATATTCCTCATGGAAAAGTTTGTCATTTTCTGGAGTGCCATCAAAACGGTAGGAATAGACTCGATCTTTTTGTTTGGAAATCCGGTCGGCTTCGATTTTTCTTGCTATCAGTAACACTAATGAAAGATATGTTATTTCATCTTTTATGTCGGCGAGGGAGCACTTTCGAAAATCTGCAATCGTCTTTTTAGGAATCAGTACATGCTGTAGCGGTTGAAGCTGTAACTGTTCAAGCCTCACTTTGCCTTTCTTTTCCTTATTAAGCGCTTTTGTGATATTTTGGGAAATTTCTTCCACTAGCGTCTGCCAATTGTCGCGACCCTGTTTTCTTAGCAGCGGTACCTCAAATAGTTCGGGCATTAATTCAACATCAGTTACACCGTATTGGGAAACATGTTTTGTGGCCCGGTTTACCTGATCTAGAATAGCTTTTTCCGTATTTTTATTTTGCGATGGCATTGTGTGTTCCTTGTTTGTTTAATTTTTCTATCTACTCTTTGAATCATTTGCCAAAGCGTAAAGTGCAAATAGATGTGCAACGATCTTCTCCTCGTCGCCATTAAAATCGACTCCATACGCCTTTTCGACCACCTGATCGAGCTCCCGATGAGCCTTCATCAACTCGGGATACAAGAAATCATTGTCCGGGTCGTACATTTCAGCCAGGGTCGCCTTAGGGTATAGGGCGCGTGCATCAAGCACGGCGCGTGCCCGCTTCTCCACGTTCTTTTTTGTTTTCGCATCCACTTGCGGGAAGACGAAGTTGTTGTAGACGACCGTATTTGAGTATCGGTAGTCCGATTTCAATCGACCTGCCACTACACGGTTCCATGCATTATGGAATTGTGAAGTCAGAATTCCAAATATGTAATAGGAAGCAGTTGGAAGGAACCAGAGCATGTTTCCCGGTATCATGCCGTCTGTGACGAAATCGATTGGTATGTAAGATCTACGCGCGGATGAGACTTGCGGAACTGCAATATAGGTGTCAGTTCCTGAATATCGAATTTCATCAAAGAGCCATGGCGTGGCAGCCTTCTTTCTTGTTGCGGGTTTGGTTGAAGACAGACGCATTTCGCGAACTGCCAAGACTCGGTTCTTTACCATTGGCATTTGGGAAAGCTTGTTTGGTGGACAGTCGACTAACCATAGACAGTAACGATCTTTGCCGTTGATGAATTCCGAGCCCATCGAGTATTTGCGAATGAATTCTCTCGATTCGGGCTCCAGCCTTTCCAGTTCACTAGCCTCTTCTGGCGATAGCAAAAGATTTCCACCGTCTGTTGCACCGTTTCCTCGAATCATCTGTGGGGCGAGGGAAATTGGATGGGCCCGTTTAGACACAGCAATATTCGGCGCATCCGCGAGATAGCCGTTCAAATTTGTTGGCTCCGAATACTCGACACCCTTGCGCGTATATGTCCACGCCTGCTTCACAGGTCGGTCGACATACGAGAACCCGACGATGATGCAGAAGACATGCGCCTGATCTGTGGCTTCATTGCTCCAGACAAATGTACGGTGGGCAAAGTTGATTTCGATTCCGGCGTCGAAAAGCGGCTTCCATAGCGGTGTGACTTGTTGGCCCTGACAGATGGAGTTGGTGGATACGAGGGCGGCTTCGCATTGGGTGCCCTTCATAAAGTCGGCGGCCTTCTTGTGCCAACAGGCGACGTAATCCAGGAGGCCGCCATCCTTGCCGAAGATCGCCTTGCGGTCCTCTTTTTGCTCGTCGGTGAGTCGGGAATAGCCGAGGAATGGCGGGTTACCAATGATGTAGTCGCACTTCTCAGGTGCGATGACGCCGGCCCAGTTGGTACGCAGGGCGTTGCCGTGGTCGATGTGGGCGGCGTCGTGAAGCGGAAGGCTTTCGATGTTCGTTGTGACGATCGTTTCGGCCTCGATGTTGGCCTGGAGCTGGGCGATCCAGAGGGCGGTGGAAGCCACAGAGACGGCGAAGTCGTTGATCTCGATCCCGTGGAACTGGTTAAGGCTGACTTTGAGGGTGACATCGCTGAAGCCGAGCTGGGTTTGGTCGCCGGCGAGCTCGGAAAGGATCTTGTTCTCCAGCTTGCGCAGGTGAATGTAGGTTTCCGTGAGGAAGTTGCCCGAGCCACAAGCAGGGTCGAAGAAGGTGAGGCCCGCGATCTTGTTATGGAAGGCTTCAAGCTTCTTCTTGCGCTTGTTCGCGGAAATGCCAGTTTCCTCGACGATGCTGGTGAGCTCAGTTTTGAGGGCATCCAGGAACAGCGGGTCAATTACCTTGTGGATGTTCTCCGGCGAGGTGTAGTGCATGCCGCCCTTCGCGCGGGTCTCCGGGTTCAGCGTGGACTCGAAAACGCCGCCGAAGATCGTCGGGGAGATCTGTGCCCAGTTGGTTTTCTGGGACACCTCGTTGAGCAGTAGATCCAGGATTTCCTGGGTGAAGTGCGGGATCTGCTCTTCCTTCGCAAATAGGCCGCCGTTGACGTAAGGGAAGGCCTTGAGCTGGTCGGAAAGGTACGGATCGCGCTGATCGACAGGGGTGTTGAGTACCTTGAATAGCTCGAGAAGCGCGGTGCGGACCTGGTCGTGGCGAAGACCGTTGAGGTAGCGGAAGAAGGCATCCTTCTCAAAGAGGCCCGCGTCCTCGGCAAACAAGCAGAAGACGAGGCGGACACACAGCACGTTGAGGGAATGTTGGGGCTCGTCGGTATCGGGATCTAAGTATTGGGACCGTAGGGCGTCGTAAAGCTTGCCGACCAGCTGGCCGGCATCCATCGAGACCTTTTCTTCGCGGACGGCGCGGGCGCGTTGCGGGTCGATGAGGAAATCGAGGAGGTGGATCTGGTCGGGAAGCTCGGCGAGGGTGAAGCTTAAGTAATTGGCCTCCGCGTTCTCCTTGTCCAGGTCATAGATGCGGAACTCCTGGAAATTGCAGGTGATGATGTAACGCGGGCGCTGGCTGAACTGCATCGTGTTTGCATAATTGAGCGCCTGGCGGAACGCCGTCACCGTCTGCCCCTGTCGGATGTCCGCTTTGTCGAGATCGACATTGATCGACTTCTGCTCAATGAAAGTCTTCGCATCCGGAATCCACACATCGATGTAGCCGCGCTGGCTTGTCTTCGCCTCAAAGATGACGTTGGTGGTCGTGTCCTTCATCCCCACGACCTTCTCGAGAAGTTCGAGCCAAAACTGCTGGGTGTCGGACTTCTCGTTGCCGCGATCTTTCCATGTCTCGGCGAAGTTCTGGGCGGCGAGCAACTTTTCGGCAGGGGAGAGGGAGGTCATGGGTATTACTTTAGCGGAGGCTTCGTTGAATTCCTGTTTGACCTGCAGAAAGGGAAAGCCCAGGCGCATATGGCCTGGGCGGTGAGCAAAGCAGGAAACTAGATTTTCTCCGCAGAACCGACCTTAGCTGGTAGGAACATGGAAATTGCCACTGCAATGGCTGCGCAAATCAGTCCAACGAGTAAGCCAGCTGCATATCCGTTGTCGGTAGAACGAGCGACGGTTGACGCCATCACACCAATGCCCATGCCTGCACCCAAATTGAACGCCGCGGATGTTAGACCAGGGAGAACACCTGGTCGGGTTTCAGATGCGTACAGTACTCCCAGTGCGTTCAAGCATGTATTAGAAATTCCGGCGTAGCTAACACCCATCAGCAATGCAAGAGCAAAGATGAGCCACTTGTCTCCGAAACCAAAGAATTGCATTACACCGAGAATCACCAACGTTCCAATCAACCCCGACCTAAGAACGAGACGATAGCCCAAACGTGGAGCGAAAGATCCCACGAGCGGTGCCACTAACCAGCCTGCTAGGGAGAACGGCGTCAGATACATGATCGCAGATGTCGTACTTGCCATTCCAAATGACTTTGGATCTTGCGAAACTGCAGGAATCAAGTAGATAAGTACAGCGAACGCTGAAGCCATCGTGAAAAACGTCGTACCCAGTTGCGCCCACGTAGACCGGGCTGCTAGCTCCGACAACGGAACAAGGGGATCGTGATGGTTCTTCTCCACGATGAAGAAGGCAGATGCAGAAATCAAAGTAATTGCAAACATGGCGATTGTCAGAGGGGAAGTCCAACCCACTTGGCTGAAACCAAATGTTACAGCCATGTTTAGGCCCCACAGGGCTCCAGTAAGAGAAATGGCTCCCATCCAGTCCATGTTCGCAACTGCCGGAATGGAAGTTTCTGGCACATAAAGTTGAACCATGAGCAGTGCCAACACTTCAACTAGAAGGATCACGAGGATTACTGATTTGTAGCCGTAGGCATCGGTAAGGACACCACCAAGCAAGGTATCAACACCAGCTACGCCGGAATTCACGGCGGCAACTAGGCCAATGTAAAACCCATACTTTTGGGGATCAAGGATCGCACGCAAAGTGAGATTTCCCAAGGCAAAGGTCGCTCCGCAGAATCCTTGCAGCGCACGTCCCAGAATGAGCAGCGCCGGGGAGTTGGTGAACAGCACGATAAGGGTGCCCACGACCATTACTGCAACGGAAATCGTGGTGACTTTCTTCCGGCCGATTTTGTCTGCCAACGGTGGAAAGAAGACCGCCAACGCTGCGGCTACTGATAGAAAGACAGTTGAGCTCCAACCAATCACACCAGGATTAGTATTTAGCCGTGTTGCCATGTCACCGATCGCAGGCGACAGCATCGTGGCGTTGAGCTGGAAACTGGAGATCACCAGCATGAACGAGATCAAGACGAGGACAGACGAGATCTCTTTGTTTCTTGCAGGGGTTACCCGGACCTCAGTGGACGTGGTCATGACACGGTCATTTCTTGATTCGGCTGAGTATTGGTAGCCAACATGTCGTCGACAAGCGCGAAGAAGCCTTCCTTGTTGACCTTTTCGAACACCGTTGCGTTTGGCTCCACATCGAACTTGTCCCACGCCATAAAGGAATATCCGCGAGTCAGCTCGGAATTGCACTCAACTTCGACTCGATACTTGCCCTTTTCTTCCACCAACTCCGGGTAGAGCAGCGTGGCTAGAGTCATGGAATCAGGGTGCGTCGAGCCGTCGACACCAACTGATTCGTTGAAATCAAGGGTAGTATCGCACACTGCCTTGAAAAACTTGGCTACCGGTGTGTCGACCGAGACCTTCTGGTTGTACACCTCACGGGTGATCGTGGCATCGCGCAACGTCACAGGATCCCACACCAGGACATGGATGTCTTCGAAACCAGCCGTGAACACGATTTGAGCAGCTTCCGGGTCAACATAGAAGTTGAATTCCGCAGCAGCCGTGATGTTTCCGCGGCCATTGTTGGAGCCACCCATGATGTACACGCTCTTGACATTCTTGACGAAGTCACGATCCTTGGCGACGGCCATAGCAATGTTGGTCAGAGGGCCGATGCAGACCAGGCTCACTTCGCCAGGATTTTCCTTCGTGATTCGGATGAGTGCATCTACGGCGTGCTCGTCTTCAGTCCTGCACGTTGAAAAATCCATGGTGAGACCGCCGGCGCCATCGCCGTGGACATTCTCTGCAGACACCCATGGCCGAGCTATTGGCTGACTGCACCCAACATGGATGGGAACTTCACCCAGTTTTCCAGCCGCATTGAGAGTCATGTGGGCATTGGCGATCTGTCGCTCAAACCCGACATTTCCGGCAACCATGGTGATGGCGCGCATGTCAGCGCGCGGACTGAGTAGGCCGAGGAGAATGGTGACACAGTCATCCTGAGCGGTGTCGGTATCGAGAATGAAAGGAATCTTTTCCATGGTTTAGTTTCCAGTTCTAGTAGCTTCCGACATTGTTCAATTCGCCGGTGACGATGGCGACAGAGTTAGATGAGCCGACGAGGGAAGCGCCAGCTTCGATCAGCGACTTTGCGTGCTCGAAAGTCGAAATGCCACCAGATCCCTTTACCAGGACTCCTTCTGGTGCGAGCGACTTCAGGAACTTGATTGATTCGACATCTGCCTTTTGGACCGATCCTGAAGAGGCATTCTTCAAGTACTTTGCTCCTGCTTCAACTGCCAGTTCGACAGCGGTCTTTCGCTGGTCGAGAGTCAGCAGTGGAAGCTCCAGCATGACCTTGATTGGCACGCCACATGCAACTACTCCGGCAATGTCCTGCTTGAAGCGCTCGTAATCGCCGTCTTTGAGCCAGCCGATCTGAACACCGATATCGATCTGAGTTGCGCCGGCCTTCACTAGCGCTTCCGCCTCAGCGGCCTTACCTGCTGATGTCATTACACCAGTGGTTGGAAAGTCGAGAGCGGATGCGACTTCAATTCCGGTCCCCTTGAGAACTGCGGCCGTTTCGGCGACGCGAGATCCCGCTACCATTGCAGCGTTGAATCCAAACTTCACTGCTTCTTCGGCATGTTGAATTGCTTCTTCTTTTGTCGTTCCGATAGCAATGCGAGTGTGCTGAATGAACGGAGCGAGATCGCTTGGCTTTTCGATGTTCATTTTTACCTTTCTAGGGTCAATCCAAATCGTTCTTGGACAGTCTTAGCTGTAGGAAGGGCTGGTATGACGCCCTCAGTTTCGACGGCCAGAGCACCGACAGCGGTGCCGTACTTCACTGCTTGGTGTAAATCCAAACCATGCAAAAGGGCTGCGGCGAGCCCCGCATTAAACGAGTCACCAGCACCTGTTGTGTCGACAACACGTTCCGCGCGATGTGCTGGGATGACTTCTGCAGTCCCGCCTGGTACAGCCACGACGCATCCGTGGCTGCCATTGGTTACGACCACCGCTACTTGATACTTTTCGGCCAACAGTTCCGCTACTCGGGGGATTTCGATTCCAGTGGAATCTTCTCCCAATAGTTGCCGTGCTTCCGTCGAGTTTGGAGTGACGACATCAATGTTGGCCCAGTCTTCGTCTGTTAATTCGGGAACAGGTGCCGGATTGAGAATTGTGCGCGCGCCCTTTTCGTGCGCGAGTTTCAGTGCTCTTCGGACAGTGGAACTAGGAACCTCGCACGACACCAAGACCATGTCTGTGGAGAACGCTTCAATTTGGTTCTCGATAATCTCCGGTGTGAAGTCATCCAAAACGCCGTTCGCTAACAAGATTCGGTTTTCGCCGTTCGCTTCGGTGATGATGCATCCCACCATCGTCTTGCCAGACAAACTAGTGACGCTTGAACTACCAACTGATTCTGTTTCCCATAAATGGAATGCTGCTTCACCAAAAGAATCAGCTCCGACTGAAGTGCAAAGTTCTACTTCAATGCCTAGTCTTGATGCCGCTACTGCCTGATTGGAAGCTTTTCCACCATGATGTTCTGTAAGTCTGGCTCCGGAAAGCGTTTCTCCGGCTTCAGGTGCATGATCGGTAAAGAATGACAACCCGACCCCATAGCCACCAACTACGAGAAGCTTCACTGTGTATCCTCCTTTCGCCTAAGTGGATGTGTACAACACTACACAACTTGTACAACTATGTACATCACTTTTCTAGTGATAAACTTCTCTTGTGCCTGGGACGTGTTATGAAGTTTGACAACTTAGCACCTTTGTATAAGCAAGTAGTCGAGGAAATTCTTCGACGAATTGATACTGGGGAGTGGCCACCTCGGCACAAGCTGCCATCGGAGCCGGAATTGGCTGATGAGCTTGGGGTTGCTCGAGGTACGTTGCGACGAGCCCTAGCAGAGCTGCATGACACACATCGATTGGTGAAGGTGCATGGTAAAGGCACATTTGTTGCAGCAACTGCTTTACAGTCGCCAATGACAACGACATTGACATCGATCGCCGAAGAACTCGAACGAAGGGGAATCTCCTACGAGACCGCAATTGTTCACACTGGTGTTGAAAAGGCAGCAAGGAGAATTGCCCAGAGACTCCAACTGGATTCCCGAGATGAGGTAATCCGCATCGATCGATTGCGAAAAGACGATGAAGGGGCCATTGCCTTTACCAAGAATTGGGTGAGACTTGATTCCATACCGACTCGGAAATTTCTCGAAGCAGATCTGAGTCAAACGTCATTGTTTGCCTTTATTGAAACCGAGTTAGGCGAACGAATTGCCTTTGGTGAACGCTCAATAACTGCAACAGTTGCCGATGCGGAACTAGCAGGCATTGTGGGAATTGGGGTTGGTGAACCATTGTTGTTCATGGAGCAAACTTCTTTCCTCGACGAAAGTCGGCCTATCGAATGCTCGGACATTTGGATCAATCCCAATCGAATGCGTGTGCACGCGGTGGCTCCACGATAGCCTCTTAAAGGTTGTGGGTCGAAGTGCATTTCGGCTTCGAATAACCTTCACAACAGGTGCTTGGATTTATATCATCTGCGACGGTATTGCAGCTCAAAAAACCGGGAAAGTCCTATAAACTAACGCCGGGGAGACAAGAGAAGCAAAGAGGCGGAGCCTGCCGGCTTCGCCTCTAATCAGTTTGCGCTAGCTCAGCTTTCGCACTGCGTCTTCGACCATGGACCAGAACTTGTCAAAGTCCAGTTCCACAGCTGCTTGGGTATTGCAGTCCTCTGGGGCCGGAGCGCGGAAGTCGGCGACGGTCATTCCGGTGGTGAGGGCGCCAGTCAGCTCGACGTCAATAGGTACCCGGACCGTGGTGAACACTGTTGGGTCGATGACGTAAGCGACTGCACAAGGGTCGTGGACCGGTGGGTTTTCGAAGCCCTGCGCATCCTGGTAATTCTTGCGGAACGCGCCAAAGAGTGCGACCACGAAATCAGCTACGTCAGATCCGATGGCTTTGATCTTGGCTTCTACCTCAGGGGTTGCTAGTGCCTGGTGTGTGAGGTCGAGACCCACCATCGTGACAGGCCAGGCCTCGTTGAACACGATATGTGCAGCCTCTGGGTCAATCTTGATGTTGAATTCGGCAACAGGGGACCAGTTGCCCACGTGGTAGCCACCACCCATCAACACAACTTCCTTGACGCGCTCGACGATTCGGGGCTCCTTGCGCGCCGCCATCGCAATGTTGGTCAGCGGGCCAGTTGGGACCAAAGTAATGGTTCCTGGTTCATGGCTCATGACGGTATCGATGATGAAATCGACAGCGTGAGTTGGCTGCACCGTGGCGGTCGGTTTCGGCAGCTCATAGTTATGGATCTCCATGCCCGTATCGCCGTGGATATTTTCAGCGACTTCGACAGGACGGACCAGAGGGCGGGTGCAGCCTGCATAGATTGGCGCTTCGATTCCAGCAATGGTCGCGACAACTTGGGCGTTGTGGGTGACCTTCGACAGGGTTTGGTTACCGCCGATGGTGGTCACGCCCAGCAACTCGATGTTCGGGTTGGCTGCAGCGAGCAGCATTGCGACGGCATCATCATGTCCTGGGTCGCAGTCAAGGATGATCTTGTTCATATTGTCAAGCTCCTAATCTGATGAGGTGTTGCGCAGCTCGAGTGCCTTCTGCGCTGCCAAAGTATCGGAAATAGTCTCTGGCTTCGGGATGAGAAGAGAAGAGAAAAATGCGCAGGCCAAAATGATGGCTCCTGCGAAAATACCAGCACGATAGCCACCTGCGTTGTTCACAAATGCCGTGGAGACCGCAAAGAGAATCGCGAACGAAATACCAGCACCGAGGTTAAAGGCACCAGCGTTCATGCCTGGCAGGTAACCCTGATTGTCGGCAGGGGAGAGCACAATGCCAAGGCCATTGAGCATGATGTTCGCAATACCTGCGTAGGTAACGCCCACGAAAATGGAAATGATCAACAGGCTGAGCTTGGTGATTCCCTCGGACATCAAAGCAGATGCGATGAGGCCAACAAACGTGCCGACGAGTCCGACCTGAAGGACAAGCTTGTAACCGAACTTCGCTGCCAAGGCACCCGCGATAGGGCCGAAGAACAATCCCGCGAGGGCATAAGGAGTGAGTGTCCACCAGGACACCACATCTGCGGCAAGCCCGGCGCCATTCGCGCTGTCCTGCGCCAAATTAGGAACCAAGCCGTTCATCACGGCAAACACACCGGTCATGGTGAGCAGCGTCGTCAGCAATAACGCCCAGGTGCGGCGTTGGCCGAGGTAATCGATCGTGACCAACGGATGTGCCACTCGCTTTTCGATGTTCCAGAAGGCCACGAAACCTCCCAATCCGATGACGATAAGCAACCCGACAAGCCACCAGCGGGCGTCGGCAAGCTTGCCAGCTTCATTGAACGCAATCAGCAACGCGCCAGTAGCGACGGCGAGTGGGGCGACACCGGCCCAGTCCATCGGGGCAGTCTCATCAGCGGTGGATTCCTTGGTGAACAGCTGGACGACAACAACGGCAAGTACGCACACCCCGGTCATGACCCAGAAGATGGAACGGAAACCCATGTGGCCGGCAAGCCAACCGCCGAGGAGCGCGTCGACGCCACCGATGCCACCATTGACGGACGTCAAAATACCAAGTAGCAGCGCATATTGCTTTTCATTGGCCACTTGCTGACGAAGCATGATCAAACACAACGGAACAGTCGGACCAGCAACGCCCTGGATAATGCGGCCAATGAACAGCACCGTCACGTTTGGCGCTAGAGCAGCAACTACACAACCAATCCCGGTGAGAGTCATCATGCCAACAAGGACCTTGCGGCGACCAACCAAATCGCCCCAACGAGGAAGGAACAGAGAAAACAATGCAGCCGCGGTGAAGAAAGCGGTCTGAGAAAGTCCGATCTGAGCAGCAGTAGTGTTCAGCTCCTTCTCCATCGTGGCAAGAGCTGGCGACAGCATGGAAGCATTGAGCTGAAACGCAAACACCGCTGCAAGCAGCGCAAGCATTAACGGGATCGTCTGAGAACGAGGAACCTTGGGTACCTCCACAATGTGACTCATACGGAGTCCTCCTTAGTAAATACGGCAATAAACACAAGTTTATGGATTTTCGCTATCCAGTAGAAGAAGTTTTTGTGTGGGATAGCTTTCATCAGACCTTGAGGGCGCCACTTGCTTTAGGCGATATTCAGCAACACACAGTTGATGTTTGCTCTGCGGTCTTTCACCTAGGAGTGGACAATCGTCGTCCTCAGGATTCTCGGGAATGCTAGAAGGCTGATAAGCAATGGCATCTCGCGTGACTTTTAGTCATTTCGATCAGCGATGGGGCAGTTTCCTACGAAAAATTGAATTCAACCCCGTTTTGGATACCGGCTTCAGCGACTATCCGTATCTTCGGCCAACTGTAGGTACCCGAACACGTAACTGGAGATTCCGTGCGTGACCGCGGAGAACTGAAGAAAGTGGTTCGCGCACAGGCTGAATGCGCTCGGGCATTGTCGGTTGAACAGCTGTAGACTTTTAGTTTCCTCAACTTACTCCGCGCGCAGATCCTGGATCGGCTTCATCTCTACGCCGCGAATGTCAAGGTCAAGGCGGTGGATCAAACTTCCAATAGAAATATCCACCAATGGGCCCAGATATTTGAGTTTTTCCTGCCATGGCAAATTCCGGAAAGGCCCGCAAGCGATACCGTGCGCGATTCCGTGTGCATAGGACCAGAGGGAAAGCGTGGAATCGTAGAGAACCAGAGTGTCCTGTGGGCCGTCACCTTCGACGATGCATTGGCGAACGAGATCGACCAAAAGGGAAAAAGCATCGCCCATCTCGAATACTCCGTCACAGCTTTCGAAGGTACTGGGCACGATGGAGCCAGAAGAAAGCTCAATGTACACTTCGAACCCCAGCGGATCCATCAAAGCGCATTTGATGTAACCCAAAGCGTTCGCTTTGCCGTAACTGATGAAAGGTTGCCCTTTGGGCACCGATGCCATGTGGGATTCAAGAACTTGTGTGGAAAGAGCATCCAGGTGGTTTTCCACCTGTTTTGCAAAAGAAATGTCGGTGTCAAGAAACCTGCGCGCTACGCTAAGGGAAAGGTCGGCTCGAGCGGCAGCACCTTCCACGCTTAATCTGTCTGCACCTACGGTCGCAACTTCCTCCACGGCACCTCTGAACAATGCCATTTCAGCTTCGGCTGGTGTGCTGCGAGGGAAGAAACGTGCCGGAGGAATAACGGGGAAATTAATAATGCCAGCGAATTCCCTCGGCTCCATAGTGAGGCCACACCCGGTCTCCAAGGAATCGCTGATACCGCCGATCACGTGAGTTACAGCGGAATCCAAATAGCGATTCCTGGCTCCTTCTCTTAGATGTCGAAGGATCCCGACTGTGCACAAGTGAGCACAGCCGTGAATCGAAAAGAATAGCGCCAGGGTGCGGGTAGTGCGCAGCCAGTCTGAGGCATCAGGAGCTTCCCGTTTCACTATCTCTCGTGTGAGGATGATCAGCGGGTGAATGTCGAGGCTGTTGCGCTCCATAAAATCGGGTGGAGCCAGGAACAGGTTGCTCATCGCATTAAAATAGACTGGGGCGCCTGTGGCAAAGTCGATGTAACTAAAAAGCAACTCTCGGACATTAGTTTCAAGGTTGGCAGAGCTTGGAGCTGCAACTGTGTTGCTGAAATGATGAATGAGCTCTCTTTTGAGCGCAATAACGAAGTCAGCGTCGCTATCAAAGAGCTTCTTGGCAGTTACTGCTGAGATACCAGTGTCTTCGCACGCCTGGGAGATCGTGACAGTCCGGCCTGTCAACGAAGCGAGGGCAAGCCCCTTTTGGATCAATTCGGACCGTGAAGACCTAAGAGAAGATTCATGCCCAGGTGGTGTCATGATTCCAACCTCACGTAAATGCTCTTATTTTTCAGGTTCAACTATGCGGTATTTCCGTCGGGATACAGCTCACTTGCTTCTGTGCTGCTCGAATTACATAAATTTTAGTGGAATAAATCTTAGTTTTCAGGTGTAGTGTACTAAAAATTGACAGCATTTGATAACAGCATGTTGTCAATCTGCTTCGACTTGATGTTGTGTTGTCATGCGTTTTGAAGAAGAGTCGTAGCGGGTTTGTTAATGGTGGGAGCAG
The DNA here is from genome assembly GCF_037572395.1 of Corynebacterium sp. H130. Taxonomy (NCBI): domain Bacteria; kingdom Bacillati; phylum Actinomycetota; class Actinomycetes; order Mycobacteriales; family Corynebacteriaceae; genus Corynebacterium; species Corynebacterium sp. H130. The sequence continues at coordinate 201,978 of NZ_JBBHLA010000004.1, forward strand.
TACGCTTTCCCGCAATCCATGGCCTCTGGCAGGGGATCCGACGAATACTTCAACACTTAACTTGGGGAGTAGTTGCCTGTTTGCTCGGTGCAGTACAAATCCTGTGTCGGGGTGCCAATTCTGGAACTAATGTAATTCTACGTCTATGCGTAGAAGGGCTAGGGGTGACTTAGAACATTTGGCCGTCACATCGCGCGCCCGGACGTCGAAGCTGGTTGGGGCCGAATGTAAAACTTGCGCTCCCTGGACCTGGGAAATCAATGCGACTGTTTTCCCTTCTGGTACCGCTTTGGTTTTGCAGTCGTTGGAGGATGTAAGGGAAATTGGCGATTATTGCCTGGATAGGTAGGGGGGACTTGTTGCCAGTTTTCATACGAAACTGTTGCAATGGTTACTTTTAGCAATTTACTTGCATGCGAAAGGTAGCCAGATCAAAAACCCGGTAACAATCACGGGGGTAGATTTGATCGTAGTTTCAGCGATAGAAAGGCAACTGACGTGGAAGACCGCGAACTCCAGGCCATTGATGCTGCAAAGCTCTACTACCTGGGGAATTACTCTCAATCAGAGGTAGCTGAACGGATGGGGGTGTCTCGTCCGACGGTCTCGAAGTTGCTGTCGCTGGCCAAAGAGACCGGCTATGTGAGGATCGAAATTGATGATCCGCGGGAATCCGGCTCCGAGATCGGGCGCATGTTAGCGGAGAAATATCACCTGGTTGACGTGGCAGTCACTCCGGTCCGTGCTGGCAGTAGGGAAGAGGTGCTTCCGGCACTCGGTAGGCTGGGAGCGGAAAAGCTTCAAGAGCTCGTTAAGGACAATTTCGTCGTTGGTGTGAGCTGGGGAAACACCCTCTATTCCATGGCTCGCCACCTCAAGGCTCAAAACCTGCATGGCGTGGAAGTTGTGCAGCTCAAGGGGGGATTGAGTCACTCAGACAAAACCACGAATGACTTTGAAACCATTGATCTGTTTTGTCGTTCACTCAATGCAAAGGCCCGATTGCTACCTCTGCCTGCAGTGTTCCGTAGTGCGGAAGTGAAGCGATTGGTAGAGGATGAGCCTTTCATCTCCGACGTTATGGATCATGCGCGGCATGCGGACGTTGTTGTCTTCACTGTGGGTAGCGCTCGACCTGACTCAACGCTGTTTGCAATGGGCTACTTCACTGAAAAGGACAAAGAGAAAATCGTGGCCACAGCAGTAGGGGACATCTGCTCGCGTTGGATCAACACCGATGGTGAGATCTGTGTGCCGGACGTGGATCAGCGCACTGTGGGTATTTCGCTGGATCAACTCAAGGATCGTCCGGTCAGGTTGATGGTTGCCGGAGGCGTCGAAAAGGCGCAGGTCATTGAGGTTGCGCTGCGCTGTGGCTATGCCACACATTTGGTTATCGATCAGGCGACAGCCCTAAAAGTGTTAGGTTTGGAACAGTTGTAAAACAAACCATTGACAATCGTGCCTCACTGGATGAATATTGGGTTAACAACCCATTTTGAAAGAGAGGTCACAGATGTCCGACCCAAAGCTCATAGATCACACTCTGCTGAAGCCAACAGCGACAAAGGCTCAAGTGGAGCAGCTGATTGACGAAGCCATCCAGGCAGATTTCGCCTCCGTGTGCGTGAATCCAACGTGGGTTCCACTCGCAGAAGCTAAGCTCAACGGAACTAATGTAAAAGTGTGCACCGTGATCGGGTTCCCACTTGGTGCGAACACCACGGCCGTCAAGGCTTTTGAGGCCGCTGACGCGGTGAAGAATGGTGCTCACGAAGTCGATATGGTCATCAATGTCGGCGCAGCGCTGGAGGGCGAATGGGAATTCGTCGAGGAAGACATCGCAGCCGTCGTCACCGCAGCCCAGCCTGCTTTGGTGAAGGTCATCCTGGAAACCTGCTACCTGGATGAAAAACAAATCAAGGAAGCATCCAAGCGCGCCGTCGCAGCAGGCGCCGACTTCGTCAAGACGTCCACCGGCTTCGGAGATGGTGGCGCCACCGTCGAGGCAGTCCGCATCATGCGCGAAACGGTCGGGCCGGACATCGGTGTGAAGGCTTCTGGTGGTGTCCGCACCCCAGAAGACCTCGCTGCCATGGTCGCCGCGGGCGCAACCCGCATTGGCACCTCGAATGGGGTGAGCCTGATATGACACTCATCAAGGACCCAACCGTCCAGCAGAAAGACGGCTACCTGGACCGAATGCCATGGTTCCAGTTCATCCTGATCTCCATCTGCTTCCCCATGTGGGGCGCCGCCGCCTCGCTCAACGACATCCTGATTACCCAGTTCAAGTCGATCTTCACGCTATCTGACTTCGCCTCCGCCTTCGTGCAGTCCGCGTTCTACGGCGGCTACTTCCTCATTGCCATCCCAGCATCGCGCGTGATCAAGAAGTACAGCTACAAGCTCTCTATCCTGATCGGCCTGTCCCTGTACATCGTCGGTTGCACGCTGTTCTTCCCGGCCTCGCACATGGCAACTTACAGCGTCTTCCTCGTCGCACTGTTCGCCATCGCCGTCGGCCTGTCCTTCCTGGAGACGTCCTGCAACACGTACTCCACCATGCTTGGCCCGCAGTCCTCGTCCACTCTGCGCCTGAACATCTCCCAGACGTTCTACCCACTGGGCTCCATCTTCGGTATTTTGCTGGGCAAGTACCTGGTCTTCACCGACGGTGACGCCCTGCATGAGCAGATGGCCACCATGACCGCCGAGGAAAAGACGGCCTTTGCAGAGGAAATGCTGCAGCGCACCCTGACTCCGTACCAGTTCATCATCATGGTGCTGGTGGTCCTGCTCATCATCGTGGCCCTGACCCAGATGCCAAGCTGCAAGCCGCTTCGCGACGACTCCCACGAGGCCACCGCCTCCATCGGCGAAACCCTGTCCTACTTGGCCGGAAACGCTAAGTTCCGCCGAGGCATCTTGACTCAGTTCCTGTACGTCGGCATGCAGACTGCCGTGTGGTCCTTCACCATCCGCCTGGCGCTCAACCTGGACACCAGCCTGAACGAACGCACCGCGTCGACTTTCATGATCTTCGCCTTCGCTGCATTCTTCCTGGGTAAGTTCCTGGCCAACATCTTCATGTCCAAGATCGATCCAAACCTGGTCTTGATCGGCTATTCGTTGCTGGGCTGCCTCGCCCTGCTGTACGTGATGTTCGTGCCAAACATCACCGCTGTCTACGCCGCCATCCTCACCTCGGGCCTGTTCGGACCATGCTGGGCAACGATTTACTCCCGCACCCTGGACGCCATCGAGGACAAGCGCCATACCGAAACTGGTGGCGCCGTGATCGTGATGTCCATCATCGGCGGCGCCGTGGTCCCACTGATCCAGGGCCTAGTTTCCGACAACACCGGCTCCATGCAGCTCGCCTTCGGCGTGAGCCTCGTCTGCTTCGCCGCCGTGCTCGTTCACTTCATCCGCTTGTACAAGGAAGGCTAAGGTCATGTACAAGATCCCATTGCAGCGCGGCGCCTACCGCAGCAACACCACGCTCATCACTTCCGAAGAATTCACCGTCACCGCGTGGACCTACAACTCCGGTGTCGAAACCGTCCGCATCGAAAACAGCCGCGGATACGTCGAAGTCCTGCCGTTCCTCGGACAGATCATCTGGGACGCAAACTTCGACGGCACCTCGCTGACCATGAAAAACATGTTCACCGAGCCAAAGCCAGCCGACGTCATCGTCGACACCTACGGCTGCTTCGCATTCCACTCCGGCCTGCTCGCCGCTGGCTGCCCAGCCCCCGACGACACTCACCCGCTCCACGGTGAGTTCCCATGCGCGCTTTTCGACGAAGCATGGCTCGAAATCACCGAAGACAGCATCGCCATCTCCGGCTCCTACACCTACGTGCAGGGCTTTGGCCACCACTACCGCGCCGTCCCAGTCGTCCGCCTGGGAGCCGGGGCCACTGAGTTCGACATTGACCTCGAGGTGACCAACCTGAGCAAGTACCAGCCCATGCCACTGCAGTACATGTGCCACATGAACTACGCCTACGTGGACGGTGCCGAATTCGGAGGCAGCCTGCCAGCCGACGCATTCAAGCTGCGCGAATCCGTTCCGGCTCACGTAAATCCAACGCCCGAATGGACTGCGTTCAACGAGGAAATCGTCGGTAAGCCTTACCCAGCCCTCACCGAGCCGGAGAAGTACGACCCAGAAATCGTTTGGTTCGCCGACGACCTGCCACAGTACGGTTCGGACATTGAGGTGACGATGGGCGACTTTTTCACTAAGTTCGATTCTAAGGAGTTCCCAGTAGCAACCCGGTGGGTGCTGTACAACGCTGACCAGCAAGTTGCTGCCTTCGTCCTGCCGGGCACGTCCCGACCAGAAGGCGCCAACGCTGCTCGAAAGGCAGGCACGCTCATCGAACTGCCAGCTGGCGAAACCCGACAATTCCACGTTCGAACGGGCTTGAGGAGCACGAAATGATCGCCGTCGTCGGATCCAACATGGTGGACCTGATCACATACATCGACCGGATGCCTGGACCAGGTGAAACCATCGAGGCCCCAGACTTCCGCATGGGTTGCGGTGGCAAAGGCGCCAATCAAGCCGTCGCTGCCGCCCGCAACGGGGCAGAAGTGCTCATGGTTACTCGCGTGGGTAACGATGCCTTCGCCGCCAACACTAAGGCCAACTTCGCAGCCAACGGCATCGATACCAAATACGTCCTCGATACCGACGCTACCAGCGGGGTTGCCCCGATCTTTGTGGATGAGAGCTCCCAGAACTCCATCCTGATTGTCAAGGGCGCCAACGCGAAGCTCACCCCAGAAGACGTGGCAGCAGCGCGCGCCGACCTGGCTAAGTGCAGCCTGATCGTCATGCAGCTCGAAATCCCACTGCCAACGGTCTACTACACCATCCGTCTGGCGAAGGAACTCGGCGTACCGGTCGCACTGAACCCAGCGCCGGCCCAGCCAGATCTCAAGCTGGAAGAGATCACCGACTGCACGTACTTCATGCCAAACGAGTCCGAGCTTTCCCTGATCACCGGCATGCCAGTAAGCACCCTCGATGAAGTTCGCGCGGCAGCGGAATACCTGCGCCGTCAGGGCATTCGCAACGTGATCGTCACCCTCGGCGCCCGCGGTGTGCTCTGCCTCAACGATGACGGCGAGATCTTCACCCCACCATTCCCAGTCGCCGCAGTCGACACGACCGGTGCCGGCGATGCCTTCATCGGCTGCTTCGCCCACGCTGTCGACGCAGGTTATGGCCTTGAGGATGCACTTAAGCGCGCTGCCTACTACGCCGCCGACTCCGTCACCAAGCGTGGCACACAGTACTCCTACGCCCGTGCGGAGGACATCGAGTTCCCATAACTTGCTGTGGGTGAGATTTCCCCCGCGAGGTTGTCAGATTTTGCTCGGATCTGGCAGTTTCGCGGGGGATCTTTCCATCACAACGCCTCTCCACCGGTTGCCGCTTCTGAGCACGTCACCGAGCATGAGTGTAGGAAAGGGGAAATAGTGTCTGAGTAGTGGCGGCAGCGCTTCATCGACAACGGTTGGTCAATTGAAAACATCGGGCCCTGGGAGGCTGTGAATTCCCCGAGCTTTGGCAGCACGGAGCTGTCGTTCGCTATTCCTGACCTGGTAAGCGATCCTCTCGAAAACGCCGTTATGATTCTGCGAATCACCAGCGAGAAGTAGAAGCTATTTGGCAAGAAGAGCGAAACCGCCAGCTACAACATCGATCCAATGGGGGATGGGGACCTCATTGTTGAATACCTCTCGGAAATTGCTGGACCGATCACGAAAGAACAAGTCCTCGAGTTCCTGGAGCTACACACCATGGCTCTATTCCAAGAAATTTAGTCTGAGCAGAGGGGCACTAGCAGCTGGCCAGAAAATTCAACATCTCAAACGATATGGGATTTTGGTTAATCTGACCAGATTCCATTTTCCAAGCGAGTGCGTCCGACAAACGGTCCCAAGTACATTGATCGTTGAATAGTGGTGGACAAGCGCTTGCCCAGATAGAGATCCTGAATCTCTTGAGGGGCAGTCTTGCCGATGAACTCGATCCGATCCTCGGGCTTGGCAGTTGTGTTGATGAAGTACTGCGTCGAATTGGCGGGCAGCCATGCCGCCACTGACATTACATAAACGATGCGCTTTTCGACGACACCTGCCAAATACTCAATTTGCCCCGCCTTTTCCGGGTGGATGCTCCACGCGCCACGCGTGGATTCGTACAAAGCTGCCTCGTCGTCGCCATAGCGTTCGTAGGTATGGCGAATGGGAACAGCAGCCATATTGTGCCTGACCTCGCTCAAGACTTCGTCCTCGAGCCTCTTGAGCAATGTGCGTGCATCAATTCGCCCGTATTGAAGAGCGCCCGCGCCACGGGTTTTGTTCAGAAGTGCATCGATCCCAATGAGATCAATCGCTGCGGCTTCCACCTTTTTGGCAGTTTCTTCATCGAGCCCAAAGGCCAGAATGTCTATTCCATAGCTGCCTGCACTGATTCTGTCGTTCACCAAATCATTGTGCGAGCCTCGCTCATGGGAGAACCCGCGACCGGCCTTGCCTCTGCCGATATAGAACGGTTCATTGGTCGCTTTGTCGTAATAGACATACACATAGTCGCCCAGTAATTCAGCCTGGTGCTTACTGATCTTTTGGGAAGGCGAGGTCATGATTTGGAGTTTAGCGAAAATCATCATGAAATCCTTCCCGTGATAAGGCAATCGGGCCTATTCGCAAGGCCCCATTTCCCGCAACCTCTGTTCTAGGTAAACGTCCCCCACTGGCACCATGCGCGGGTAGTAGATTTTGTTTGCCTTCGTTTGTTGCAGGGGCCGGATGAGGTCATATCGATAGTCGTACCCCCACTCGATGTGGCTTTGGGCTTGGAAAAGTTCTGCCACCTGCTCGGGTCGGTGCATCCAGAACCAGAGTGGTCCGCCTTGGTCGATGGTTGCTTGGAACATTTGGCCGTCGATGAGCGTCACGCGGAAGGGAAGCAGTCTTTCCGATACATTTTTCGTGCTGGCAAACACGTGGCCGTGGTATGGGCGGTGGCCAGGGGCGTAGCTGGTGCAGTTGAGCTGCATGATGGGGTTCCTAAAAAATCGCAGTTCCTCCACGCGGACCCGTGCGGAGGCGGATCTTCCTTTACGGGCACCGTTCTTGCAGATTGCGATTTAGCGGTTGCCAGCTGGCCAGGTAAAGGGCTTGGGGCCAGGCTTCGTGATCCTACGGAAAGGATAACACGCCTAGACTAAGCTGTCTAGTAAAGTGCCTCGCGAATGTATTCCCAGCCTGGCTCGAAGTGCTGGTTGAAGTTTGGCCATTCGTGGGAGCCGTAGTCGGTGTAGACGAATTTCGCATCGTCGTGGACACCATGGATGGTCATGGCGTTGTCCAGCTCTTGGGTGCACGTGCGCACGCCAACTTCGAGAGCATTGGATGCCATCGGCGCCGGCTGGTTGAGCCACGCATCGCGCTTGGCCGGGTCCACAACGCCACTGCCTGCGGAAAGATACATGCGGGTGCCGTCGAGTCCGCTTGGGTCGCCCGGGACGTGGTGGCGACGCCAACCTTCGGATCCAAATCGTCCCCACATGTTGTCCAGGTCGCCGCCTCGTGACCTAATCATGAGGTACGTGGTCTCGTGGCCGATAGTGCTCATGGTGGAGTAGCAGCCGGAAATACCAAGAACTGCCTGGTAGAAACCAGGATTCAGGTTCGCGATCATCACGGAGGCGCTCGCACCCATCGAAATGCCACCAATGGCGCGCTTGCCATTGAAGTTCACGTCGGATTCCACGAGCCCCGGCAGCTCCTTGGTCAGGAAAGTCTCCCACATGTGGCGCCCCAGTACTGGGTCTTCCTTCTCCCAGTCCATCCACAGCGATCCGCGACCGCTGGTTGGCATCACGATTGTCACATTGTCCTGAATGCCGGACAGATCGCCCTGGTAGAGGAAGTCGCCGATGGCGTCCGCGTTGACGCCGTCCAGGAGGTACAGCACGGGCGCGCTTGTCGACGCATCCTTCTGCGGCTTCACCAGAACTTCGACGTTCCGCTTGAGGGCGGGACTCGCAATAACCCATCGTTCGGCCTGGCCTTCAGGCGTTTTCGAGATGATCGCAGGCTCCGTGATCCCATCGACCGTCGGTGGGGTAGGACGAAGTTCGATGCCGCCGAAGACAGTTTTTTCGGAGGAGCCGAGGAGGGAAATGGAGCTGAGCAGACCGTTCATCCACGCTTGGGAGGCAATCGGGGAGGAGAACAAGTTCTCGTAGAAGGAGTGCTCCCAGTCCTCTGGGTAGGTCGACAGTGCGGTCACGGCGGAGCTGCCGACAACCCCGCCCGGTTGGAAATCAGAAGATTGGGCGTGGGCCGATGGGGTGAAAGCTAAAGCCGTCGTTAAGGCGATCGCCACAATTCTTCTGCGCACTACAGCCATCCTTTTAGAATTAGTTTGTTTACCTAAAGTTAATATCACGAAACTGTTACAAAGCGTTAGCAGCGTAGGCTGGCGGTCATGATCAAACTGGACCATGTTGCCGTTTACGTGCGCAATCTCGAGGCGATGAAAGACTTCTATGTCACCTATTTCGGTGCGACGGCCAACGAGGGCTACCACAATCCGAACACTGGACTGCGCACCTATTTCCTGTCCTTTGGTGGCGAGGCACGCGTCGAAATCATGCAGCGCCCGAGGCATGAGGTGGAGCCAGATCCGCGGCGAACTGGCTGGATTCATGCTGCTTTCACGGTAGGGGCGAAGGCCGACGTAGATCAGCTAGCCGAGCGCCTGAAGGCGGACGGGTTCACCATTTCCAATGGTCCGCGAGTTACTGGGGACGGCTACTACGAGGCCGTGGTCGTGGACCCGGAAGGAAACGACATCGAAATAGTTGCAGACTGACGCACACCAGGCAGATCGCAACCCACCAGCCGACTAACTCCCAGGTAGGCACCCAACCTGGGTAAGAGAGCTGTCGACCAGCCACAAGTAGAACGGTGGCGATAATGACCGAGGGAACTGCCCCGGAGGTGGACAGCAACAGCCCAAGAAGAATCCCGCAGAGCAGGACGAATGCTCCGGCCGCCAGGAAATAAGGCTCAAAGCCGGACAGGTGTTGGTTGCGCACCAGGATGGGATTGATTTCGCGGAAATGTGTCAAGGTATGAGCTAGGCTGACGCGCTTGCCACCTGCGAAAAGAGCTCCATATGGTGCGGGATTGAGTCCCAGCGTGCGGGCTGTTTCCGGCGTGATCAGGATTTCAGCATCCGGGTCGAGTGAGGCCTGTGGGTGCAGTTCCAGGTGTTCGCCATCGAAAGAGACAACAGCGCCACCATTTTCGAGCGTGCGCTGCGCCTCCGCGCGGTCTACCGACTCCGGCAAGAGCTGAGCCGCTGACGGCGAAGCAACAATCAGCGCGCCCCGCGTTTCATATTGCGGGTTGAAGTTAAACGTCCGCTGCAGCACGCCATCAGGATGAGCTTTTGGATGCCCTGATAGGTAGAGGTCAACACGGATCGGGGCGTCTAATTCGTCCTGGATGCGGACGAAATCTTCCTCCGAGGCTTGCCCAATAATTTCTGCGCCCACCACCGGCACTTCGCGGGCGGAGTAGGGGATCGCCAAGATCAAGGCAAAGCCCATGGCCAGCAGCCCAAAAGTGGTCAACAACGTGGAGGAAATCAGACGAATGGTGGACATGAATTAGTTCAGGACTTCCACTTCGTACTGCGTAGTCTTGTCGAGGCGCGGCGTGCCCCATGGCAGGCTGGCGTCAGTTTGGAAGTACACCTTATCGAAGTGCAGGCGAATGCGTTTGCCCACGTACTGACGCCACGGCCCAGTGGTGTCCGGGCCGGCGTATTGCATGATTTCGTTCTGGCCGAGGCCGATGCTATCCACCGGCTTCGTGATGGAGCTATTCGCCTTCTGCCCAGTCACGCTTTGTTCTGGTTCGAGCTGCAAAACGATGTATTCGCTGCCCGGCGCAACCTCATATGGAAGCGGGTTGCCCCTCGAAACACCCATCGGATCCTTCACCACGACCACACCCTCAACGGACTGCGGTAGGGCGGACTTTTTGGTGTCTTCAGGCCCGGCCGGACGCAGCACCACCTGCGCGTTGTTGCCTCCCGAGCACACCGTTTCGGCTTCATTTCCAACGCAATTCATCGCGTAGCTCTGCCCCGTCACCGGGCTCGCGGCCTCAACTGTAAACGTGCCAGTCTTTCCCTGCGCAGCTCCAGCCACCGACTTCGCGAACGCGCACGAGGTCACGCTGGTTCCGGTTGCGACCGCGACACCAGCCACCACGCCACACTTCTCGACGACCGTAGCCTTCGCCTCCGCTTTCGGCTGCGCCTGGCCCTGTCCAAGCTGGTTCAACGCGCTCCGATCGGATGCAAGAGTCCACTCGATAGGCTTATGCTCGGCGTCTTCCAGATTTGTGGAGGGAAGTTGCTCCTCTTGCCCGGTTGCGACCAACTCCTTGTCGCGAATCTCAAACTTGCGCACCGACGCGGTTGGGGATACCGACTGCCAGGCCGCCTCATACAGTCCAGTTCCTGACTTCGACTCCAGGATCTGACCACGGCCACCACCTGCCGAGGCTGCCCCTTCAATCACAACCGACTTGGTGTTGAACAGCTCTCCGCCTGCCGGCTTGCTGAAGACGGTCACCGGCGCCCAGTAGTCCTTCACGTCTGCTCGGACTAGGAGTTCGGGGCGATCATCGCCAGTGACTTCGGCGATGGCGTAGGAGTAGGTGCCGCTAGGGGTGAAGTGATCAGTTTTGTTGAACTCGTAGGCGCCAGGGTTGTCGAGGACTTTGCTGTAGACGTCGATAAGCTCGGTATTTGCGTTTTCGGGCGCGGCCTCCGTGACGACCTCCACGATGGTCTGTGGCGCAGGTTTATCGGTGGTTCCGGAAGAACAGCCGACGAGCAGAGCAGTGCAGGCAAGGATCGCGAATCGACGCATATGACACCCCGTTTTAATTTTTTTAGTATTCCCTATCAGGGTAGCAGGGATTGTCTCAATTTGATGACAGTGCTGTGACTGAGGGCACCCTGCGTTAGCATCATTGAATAAATCTGCAATAGGGGGTGAATATGTTGCGTCGGGTTGGTGAAGCTGAACCGCTTCCAGAGCGCTATCTCCCGATTTTCCTGGGAGTTTTGGCCGTACTGTTTACTGTCGTTCCGCTCGTCTTTGTGAGCCTGGTCTTCTTCGGTACCCACCCCGGCGCCATCCCAGGATTACGCTCGGCGGAGAAGAAACTGGCCCCTGAGCTGGAACAAAATATCGGGGCGCTACCGGCAGGATTCCACGCCGAAACGAACATCATGGTCGCCGGAGGGGTCAGTATTTCCGCACGTGGCCAGGGAACCGTCGCGCAGGGTGCAGACACCCACCGCGTGCTTCTCGACGCCATTGACCGCACCGACACCGGCAAGACAAAAATCGCCGCTGAGACAACGGTGCTGATTGGGGAATCCATGGTCACCATTGCGGGACAAGATCGGGCGAATTTGGAGGCGATGACGCCGCTGGCCGGAACTCTCGTGGACCCAGCCTTGCAGGTCCGTATGACGCTCGACGAGCCAAAACTTTTGGTCCGGGCGGCGCACCAAACCACAGAATCAATTGACTCGGTGCACAGCACCGCGGGGCCGTGTGCCGCGTCCCGCGCCGAATTCATCTCCCACATCTCCGAGATCGCAGCCCTGGACGAACAAGGAATCCCCGTGGTCGGCGACTTCATGCACTGCGCGGATTCCGTTCCCGGCGCCTACTTCGGTGAGCATGTTTCCCCGCAGGCAGCCAAAGACCTCGATCGACTCTTGAACAGCCAGCTCGGCGGAACCGTGTTCTGGGCCAAAGTCGGCGACAACGGCAACATCAACGTCCGATTCAAATCCGGCTCCGAAACTGCCGAGGCGCAATGGAAAGAAAAGTGGCCCCACGGCGAAGTGAAGGTGTTTAAGGTCTAGATGAATTCGTTCGAAAAGTACGCAATTACGCTTCTGGTGTTGTTCTGCCTGCTCGTGGCAGCAGTTATGTCGCCAATCCTGTTGGCTCCGTTCGGCCTCAAGCCCTGGGACATTCCGGGCACTTACCCGGTGGAAAAGCGAGTAATCGCCGATATCAACGACAATCTGGCACCCCTGCCACCCGGTTTCACGCATTCGGAGAATCCCAGATTTCTCGGTGGCGTCAGCGTTCATGTCGAAGGAAATGGAAACTTCTCGGACAGCGCGAAGGCCCATCGGGCGCTTGTCGACGCCGTCGGAAAAGCAGACCCGTATGGGGACGTCCACATTCAAACCGTCTCTGAAAGATCGGACTCGAAAATCGTGATTCAAGGGTCCAACGTTGAAAACATGGAGGTGTTAACTACGTTGGCAGACAACCTCGCTGGCCCCGCCGGAATGGTTCTGATCGAACTTGATGAACGATCGGTTTCGGTCTACGCAGGTGAAATCTCCCTTGTTGATGATGAACGTGCTTATGCTGGCCCATGCGCTGCCTCTCGGGCAGAATATGTGGCCAACCTGCCCGAAATTGCCTCGGCAACGGATGCAGGATTTTCCGTAGATGGATTTTTCACCTATTGCACGGACACCGAAACCCCAGGCGCCACTTTTGTAGAAGTTGCGGATACCAAAGAGATTGCGGAACTTGATCGGCTTTTGAACGGGGCGCTGGGTGACACCGTGGAACGTGTTGGACTCTTCGATAACGGCACTCTGACTATTACCCTCAAGCCGGGACAAGAATCCGCGGAATCGCAGTGGCGAGAGAAATGGAAATACGGCGAGGTCAAAGTGATGTAGGCCCCGCCGCGTATTGAGGTCAATCAGCCCTCTACAACCGGATTCCCTAGCCTGCCAATCCCGTCAATTTCGATGGTGATGTGGTCTCCATCGGCGAGCGATGCTGCGCCGGCCGGGGCGCCGGTCGCGATGACGTCGCCAGGCATGAGGGTGATGGTGGCGGAAACGTACTCGATGATTTTGCCCAGGTCGTAAATCATGTCGGCTGCGTTGCCTTCTTGGATCACCGAAGTGGTGCCGGCATGAGTGTGGTGAGCCCGGATCGCCGCTGCCTCTGGGACGAATGAAGGATCTTCGCGCACGATCCATGGACCGATGGGGGAGAAGGTGTCGGCGCCTTTGGCGCGTGCCCATTGGCCGTCGGATTGCTGTAGGTCGCGGGCCGATACGTCATTGGTGATGGTGTATCCAAACACGACGTCCTTCCAGTCGGAGGCGGGGACTGCCTTGCATTTACGGCCGATGACGATGGCAAGTTCGCCCTCGAATTCCACCTTGTGGGCGATGGATGGCATGACGATGGCCTCGTCAGGGCCGATGACCGAGGTGGGTGGCTTGAAGAAGATCATCGGCGGCAAGATTTCGCCTTTAGCGCGCGCCGGGTAGTTGCGGGCGAGAGCGCAAATCTTGGTCGGTTCGACGGGGGCCAGCACTTTTACGTCTGAAAGTAGCCAGGTGTTTGAAGTAGTGACGATCTTTTCGAAGGGGCTGCCGAGGATTTCCCGGCAGATATCGCCGTCTTCGAAGGTGCAGTAGGTTTCGTGGCCCTCGACGAGGATTCTTCCAATGCGCATGTGATTCTCCTAGAAGTAGAAAGAAGGGTGGATGCGCGTGTGGGGGATTACTGGGGACGGGCCGTTGTTTTGCGAGGAATAAGCGTTGGGACGAATTCCCGTCGCAACTCGTCGGACGCTGGGCCAAACAACTGGTCAAGCGCTGCGCTGGCGATTTGCTCGAACGGCACTCTGACCGTAGTCAAAGGCTTAGGCATTTGCTCCGCCAGTGGAGTGTCGTTGTATCCCACCACCGACAAGTCCAGCGGAACTTTCAGACCCATCGTTCGAGCTTGCGCCATCACACCCAGCGCCATCGCATCGTTGGCAGCGAACACAGCGGTTGGTCTGTCCGCCCCCAGCAAAGCTGTGGCATTTGCGACGCCCGCCTCAAAATCGAACAGGCTGTGCAGAATCCAGTCCTCCCGGATCTCAAGACCTGCTTCCTCCATTGCCCGGCGGAAGCCAGTGAGGCGTCGACAAGCGGTGGAGGCGAACTTCGGTCCGGGGCACACGGCAATATGGGTGTGCCCAAGATCGATGAGGTGGCGGGTGGCAAGGTAGCCGCCGAGCTCGTCGTCGCACCCGACGGAAGGGCTTTCCCCGTCGGTACGGATGGCGAGCACATGGTCAACGTTGGTGGAACGGAGGTACTGGGCGATGGGGTCATCGGTGCGGGCTGCGGTGATGACCAGGCCATCAACTCGGCGAGTAAGCAGCGTATCCGCCGCTTTCTTCACCACCTCTTCATCGTCGCCACAGACGGAAACCAACGCGAAGATTCCGCGCCTTTGAGCTTCCGCGTAGATGGCTTCGAAGAAGACGGCGCTCACGGTGTCCGAAATGCGGGGGACCAGCACGCCGACGGTGGAAGGGCCTTTTCGACGCATCGACGAGGCGACCACGTCTCGCCGATACCCAAGTTTTTCCGCGACAGCACGCACGCGCTCGGCTGTCTCGGAGTGGGACGGAGGTTGACGATCATCCAGGAGCCGGGAGGCGGTAGATACCGACACCCCGGCTGCTGCCGCGACATCCTTTAATCGAACAGGCTTCATCATCACTTCCGTCACCATCAGTTAGTTGAACCTGTCAATCATATCCGCTGGGGATAGCATCGCGGCACTTTTCTTCAGCTAGACCACGACTTGGGCGAGCCCAAAGCCGATGATCACGCTGAGGCCCACCGCCATCAAACCTGGAATGAGGAATGGGTGATCGAAGAATTTGTTGCCAAGCTTGGTCGTACCGGTGTCATCCAGTTCGCAAGCTGCCAGCAACGTTGGATAGGTCGGGATGATAAACAGAGCCGAGGTAGCAGGGAAGCAGGCCACCGCAGTTGCAGGGGAAACGCCGAGTGCAAGTGCTGTTGGGAACAGTGCCTGGGTGGATGCTGCCTGCGAGTAGAGCAGTGCGGAGGCGAGGATCACGATGATGGCAAAGACCCAAGGCTTGCCGGCGATGACGTCGCCAAGGTGTTGCTTGATCCAGTCCTGGTTCGAGTTCATGAACGTCGTGCCCAGCCAGGCCACACCCAAGATGCAAGCGCAGGCGTTCATGCCGGTGCGGAAGATCGAGGACGTTGGAATGTCCTTTGGATCAACCTTGCACAGCACGAGTATGGCGCCAGCTGCGGTGAGCATGCCACCAATTCGGGCCTGAGCCGCGGTGAGAACAGGGTTCTCGATGACGCCCACCTTCTCGGAAATCAGGATTGAGTAGGCGAGGACAATGATCAGTGCGATGAGGAACAGCAACACGCTGAGCTTGCCCTGGCGGGTGACGTTCAGGTTGTCAACGACGGAACCCTTGCGAGTGTTATCAGGAACGTAGCCAGGGGTGGCGTCGAGCTTGTCGGTGCCACGGGCATGATCCCAGAACATGAAGAACGTTGCCGTCAGGACAGTGCCGAGCAACGTGGCCGGGATGCACACGAGCAGCAGGTCGATGAAGGTCCAGCCGGAATTTCCTTTTTCCAGCTGGGTGGACAAGAACACCACGGCTGCCGAAATTGGGGAAGCTGTAATGCCCAAGAGGGAGCCTGCCACACCAACAGACAATGCGCGGGTTGGGCGCAGATTGTTTTCCTTAGCGACCTCCACGATGACGGGCATCGTTGCGAAGGACACCTGGCCGGTGGAGGCCATCAAGGTAAGCAGGTAGGTAATGAGAGGAGCGGTAATGTTGAGCAGCTTCGGGTTGGCTCTGAGTGTTTTGTCTGTGAGCTCGACCAGGTAATCCAGGCCGCCAGCAACTTGCATTGCCGACGCCGCGTAGATCACCACCATGATAAAGACGATGACGAGCATTGGCAGGTCACCCGGCTTAGCCCCCAGCAAAGACAGCGCAATGACGCCTGCGCCACCGGCAAACGCTACGCCAATGCCCTTTAACCGTGCTCCGAGCAGGATAAAGAAGAGGAAGACGATGAATTGTACAAGGACCATCATTTTAAAAATTCCTTGCTTGATGTGTTGTTGGTGCCGCTACCAGTCACACAATTCACGTCTGGTTGCGGCTAGGAGGGGATAAGCAAAAGGGGCTGCATCTCAAATTAGTAGGTGAGGTGCAGCCCCCTTCGTTAATGCTGAGTCTTTTACTTGTTCAGTGGGAACTCAACCTTGCCGAGCTTGGCTGCCTCGAGTGCAGCAGCGATCTCTGCGTGTGCGCCCTCTGCCAGTGGCAGGAGTGGGGAGCGGACAGTTGCGGTCTCGAGGACGCCACGGGCAACCAGGGCTTCCTTGAGCGCGACGGTGCCTTCCATGTGGGAGCCACGGTGGTAGACGTTCTGGGTGACTGGGAACAGCTGGTCGTGGATGGCGCGAGCTCCGTCGTAGTCATGTGCCTGGCCGGCCTTCAGGAGCTTGATAAGCAGCTCAGGTGCGATGTTGCCGTAGCCAACGAGGAGGCCGTCCACATCGAAGATGGTGTGGAGCAGGTACTCGTCGTGGCAGCTCATGATGGTCAGATCTGGGAAGGCTTCGCGGAGGATTGGGATTTCGGTGTCCCAACGACGCATGTTGCGAACGCCGTTCTTGGTGTAGTGGACGCCTGGCAGAGCTGCGATCTCGAGCTGGGTGTCGAGGTCGTAGGAGCACTTGGTGACGTCTGGGTACTGGAACAGAATCTCGTTCAGCCCGGACTCTTCGTAGATGGCCTTGTAACGATCCTGTGGGGCGCCTGGCTGGAAGCCGAAGCGGAGCCAGCCGTGGGATGGGTAGATCAGGCCGGCGGTAGCACCTGCAGCGACAGCGCGCTTTGCCTCTTCGACGGCAACCTTGGTGCCCTCACCAGTGATGCCTGCGACAACTGGGACGCGGCCTTCGGTGGAAGCAACGAATGCTTCGATGACTGCGACCTGCTCGTCCTGCGTCATGAAGGTGCCTTCACCTGCGTGGCCTAGGACTACGAGGGAAGTGACCTCTGGGAAGGTGCCGAGCCAAGAGCCGAGTCGCTCGATGCCCTTGAAGTCGATCTCTCCGTCTGGGGTGAACGGGGTGACTGGGGCTGGGTTGAGTCCTCGGAGGTTAGGGACTGGAACGCTCATGATGTACTCGCTTTCTGGAGTGTCCGGTTAGCTATGGGAACGTTTGCGGGAACGTTTGCATTGTATGGTTTCGTGAATTCAGAAAGCAATATGGATTGGGTCACAGGGTACTGCTAATGAAACAACGCCTGCACAATCAGCATGATCGAAGCGCTGACTGCGATAATCACAACCAACTTGTTGAGCAGTGCGGAGTCGATCTTCTTGTTGAGGCGATGTGCGATAAGCAGCCCTACGATCGCCAAGGGCAAATAGGCGAGTGCCACCTGGATCTGGTGAAAAGTCACATGGCCGCTGATGCCCAAAATCGTGAGGGAAATGATGCAACCGACGACGAAGGTGGCGGACAACGTACCTCGGATGCGCGCCGGGTTGAAGCGCTTCATCACTAGCGCCATTGGCGGCCCACCAATGGAAGTTGTGGTGCCCAGAAAACCGGATGCGACGCCTGCGACCACGGTGTTTCGTGTTCGATACTCCGGGGTCCAGCCAAGCCACGATAGAGACATCGCGAAGATGACCGCGCAGCCGATGAACACCTGGAGTCCAGTCGGTGAGAGAACTGCGAGCGCCGATGCGCCCAGCAGCGAACCAGGCAGACGTGCGACCGAGGAAATACCCACAACACGCCAATCGGTTTCCGAGCGGTTCTTCGACAATGTGTAGCTTGCGATGAAGAAGGCCAGGATCAGAATAATGGTGGGTAGGAGCTCAGGTTTTATCAACGCAATGATCGGCGTTGCGATGGTCCCGAGACCAAAACCGATGGTTCCCTGTGCGATTGTCCCAAGCAAAATGAGGAAGCCGAGAAAGACATAAGTCGCAAACGGGTCCAAAACGGTCCTTTCATTCGAAAACAGTTATTGTTATCCAATGGCCTCAAAGAATGGGAAACGTACACTACGTGATTACGTGGTTGGCATCACACTGTTTGCAGTCTATCTTTCTGTCCCACCGCTCGTTGCACAGGTAGTCGAGCCTCCAGTGCAGGGCTGGCTGATCGTAGGCGTGCTTGCGGTGGCGTCGTTAAGCGCAGGGCTTGCCGACGCCCACTGGTTCCGCCCCACAGCCTCGTTCCCGTTCATCGCGGCAGCGCTGTTCTTCGTAGTTATGAGGCTGTATTTTGATGACCGCGCTTTGCTGTACCTGGTGCTGTTCGCGCTGCTCACGGGGCTAGGTGAGTGGCTGTACATGAAGAAGGAGACCTAGATGGAACGGTGGACTCTGGCACATCCGACCTTCGGGCTTATCGAGGTCGAGCGCGGATACGATGTTGAATTTCTTCAGCAGTACGAGGACTGGCCAGGCAACAAGACAAACCCGGCTGTTGAAGTGGGCGCCAAGGCGACACTGAAAGAGCGTGTGGAGGCGTGGAAGGAAAACCCTCACGCGCGCATCCAGATTAAGGTTGATGGGAAGCCATGCCGGCGAATCAAGGGGATCCCGAAGCGCAAAGCCGCCGTGGTGGAGAAAGACATTGAGGTCTTTGGCGACCGCGATGAGTTTCTCGCCCCAGGCGCTCCGTACTTGAAGTTCACTTCAACTCCGTTGGGGGAGATCATCGGGATTAGTTTCCACAACAAGGGTGAGGTGGTTGAACTCGATCCGCCGGCGGGATCGCGGGGAGCTAAGGTCCAGGCGGACATGGCTGAAAGCCCAATCAAGCGAGTGATGTATCCGCTGCTCCTAGGGTTGGGGAAGAGCGGTTGGGCTATCGCGATGCTCGTGCTCGTACCGTGGATTTCCGGGCTGCTCCCGGACATTGATGTAAAACTTCCCGAGGTAAAGCTGCCGACTTTCCCTTCGCCACCCCACATCGCGCTTCCTTACCCCACCATCCATCTCCCGCAGCTCCCGGCATTACCCCCGATTCCTGAGCTACCGGATTGGGTGAAGATGATCCTGGAACACTCCAACATTTGGTTCCCGCTGGTGGTCGGTATCTTCGTAGGTTTACTTGCGCTGCGCAATCACAAGAAGTCCGAACGGGCAAAGCAGAAGTGGGAAGCAGAGCAGTCGGAAGCACAGTCCGGACTGGATACCCCCGAATACCCCCGGTCGTAGAAGTTGCGCTGCATCGTTTCAAGGGCGGTATCAAAATGAAGGATCGTATTGTTTGATTCTTCATCAACTGAAAGGCTCCCTAGGATCATGTTTCCTAAAAGTGCACGCTTGGCGCTTGCCACGTTGTCCGCAACTGCTCTCCTTGTAGGCTGCGCCGAACCTGCCGAAAAGGTTGATGACAAGGCTAAGTCCGGCGAAAAGACCAAGATCACGGTCTACACTTCGGAGCCTGAGGCAAAGGTTGATGAGATCAACAAGGCTTTCCAGGAGAAGAATCCAAACATCGAGGTTGAGGTTTTCCGCGCAGGTACCGGCGACTTGAACGCGCGCATTGAATCCGAGAAGAAGACCGGCAAGATCGGCGCCGACATCCTGTGGGCAGCAGACGCTCCAACCTTCGAGACCTACGCCAAGGCGGGCGACCTCGCAAAGCTGGACAAGCTGGACACCAAGGCAGTGATCGACGACGCGAAGGATCCAAATAACTTCTACGTCGGCACCCGCATCATTCCTACGGTGATCGCTTACAACACCAAGGAAATCACCGAAGCCCCAGGTTCCTGGAAGGATCTGACCGATCCTAAGTTCCTGGACAAGTTGGTGCTGCCAGATCCTGCTGTTTCTGGTGCTGCAGCGTTCAACGCATCTGCCTGGAAGAACGATCCATCTCTCGGCGAAGAGTTCATCAAGGGACTCGGTGATAACAAGCCGATGATCGCAAAGTCCAACGGCCCTGCATCCCAGGAGATCGCCTCCGGTTCTCGCCCAGTCGGCATCGTGGTCGACTACCTAGTGCGCGACCTCGCGGTTAAGGGATCCCCAGTAGCGGTTTCTTACCCGAAGGAAGGCGCCCCATTCATCACCGAACCGGCGGGCATCTTCAAGACTTCCGAGAAGCAGGAAGCAGCCACGAAGTACCTGGAGTTCCTCATTTCCAAGGAAGGCCAGGAACTGGCAGTCAAGCAGAACTACCTCCCAGTTCGCGAGGACGCAGGTGCACCAAAGGACGCTCCAAAGCTCAAGGACATCGCGCTGATGGACCAGGACCTGGAGAAGATCACCGCTGACAAGAAGGCAGCTGTTGCTGCTTTCCAGGAAGCAATGAAGTGACACAAGTTCGATTGATGAGGATGGGCGTTTGGCTCATCCTCATTGGCCTTTTTCTTACCCCTTTGGGCCTGGTTGTTTCGCTTGCCTTCGGCGGAAACCAGTGGCCAATTTTGCTCGAGCAAGGCTTGGGAACAGCAACCTGGAACTCGGCCTACACAACGATCCTGGCCAGCGTCGGTGCTCTTGTTGTGGGGACGGCGGGGGCTCTCATTCTGGAACGAACTGACGTTCGTGGCGCCCAACTCCTGAGGCTCTTCCTGCTCTCGCCACTTCTTGTGCCACCGTTTATTGGCGCGATTGCGTGGATGCAACTGTTCGGCCCGAAACAGGGCTTCAACAGTTGGTTTGGTGGGGAATTATGGAATGTCTATGGTGCCGACGGCGTCATTGTGCTCATGATCCTGCACTCCTACCCGGTGGTGTATTTGGTGATCGCGGCAGCGCTCAAACACATTCCAGGAGACATGGAGCACGCCGCCCGGATCAGTGGCGCCGGGACGTTCACCGCGCTGCGAACCGTCACCATCCCGTTGCTGCGCTCAGCTCTGCTCAGCGCATTTACCCTCACTGCGGTAGCCAACCTTGCTGACTTTGGCATCCCAGCAATCCTCGGCTCTCCCGAGCGTTTTGAAACGCTCGCCACCATGATCTACCGCTTTATGGATTCCGGGACCGTGGCCAACCCGCTCCAGGTGGTGTCGACAGTCGGCGTTGTTTTGTTGTTGCTGGGCATCGGAGCAGTTATCTGCGACTACATGGTGTCCCTGTGGGCGTCGGCAAGCATGCCCGATACGGGCGCGACGCAGCGCTACCCGCTCGGACGTCTGCGCATTCCGGTGACGGTGATCGCGTGGCTGCTAGGACTGGCAGTGACGTTGGCGCCACTTCTCGGGCTCACGTACCGTTCGCTGCTGCCAGCACCTGGTGTTCCGTTCACCCCGGAGACCGTCAGCCTGGACAATTTCCGTTTGGCGCTGGACAACCCACGTGTGATCGAGGGATTCGGCAATTCGGCACTACTCGCAGTTTCGGCCGCCCTGCTGTGTGGTGGGCTTGGCTGGGTGGCAGGAATCATCGTCACCAGGACCAAGCACTGGAGTAATGTGCCAATGTCGCTGGTCATCCTCCTACCCACCGCGCTACCAGGATTGATCATCGGTGTGGGTTGGCTGATTCTTGGCCGATACACCGGCACTTACAACACACGCTGGGTAATCCTGGGCGCCTATGTTTGTGCGTTCACCGCGCTGGTGTTGCAAGCAGTGCGAGCCCCGCTGCAACAGACCCCACTCGCAGTGGAGGAAGCCGCGCGCATTTCAGGAGCGTCGCGTCTGCGCTCACTGCTCACCACCGGTTTGATCTCGCTGCCGGCAGCAATTTCGGGCGCGGTACTGGTGCTGGTCACCGCCATCCGTGAACTCACTATTTCCATTCTGTTGGTCGCGCCGGGCACCACTACGCTCGGCGTGCAAGTATTCAATCTGCAACTGGCCGGTGACTACAACCAGGCCAGCGCCCTGTCGCTTCTCTTCGTCCTCGTCGGCGTCGCAGCGCTCAGCTTTACAGTAAAGGACCGCGCATGATTCAGCTCAGCGGCTTGGGAGTCACATTCCCAGACGGCACCACCGGACTCAGCGACATCAACCTCAGCGTCGAGCCCGGCGAATTCGTTGCCCTCGTCGGCCCCTCCGGATCAGGCAAGACAACGTTGCTGCGCACCATCGCCGGATTCATCGAGCCAACCGAAGGCAGGCTGCTTATCGACGGGGATCCCATGACCGGAGTCCCGCCGGAAAAGCGCCATCTGGGCATGGTCTTTCAGCAGCATGCAGTGTGGCCGCACATGAATGTCTTCGAAAACGTGGCTTATCCGCTCCGACGAGGAGGGGTGTTCTCTGCGGAGCGAGTAAGCGAAGCATTAGACATGGTTGGGTTGGGAGGCTTTGCAAAGCGAAAGCCCGCGTCCCTGTCCGGTGGTCAGCGTCAGCGCGTCGCACTTGCCCGTGCCATCGTGGCGGATCCTCGGGTGCTGTTGTTGGATGAGGCGTTGTCCGCGCTCGATGAACCACTTCGCGATTCCCTTCGTCGTGACCTTGTCACCCTTGTTCGTTCGAAGGGGCTCACCACGATCCACGTGACTCACGATCGCGCGGAAGCGCTCGCCCTCGCGGATCGGGTGGTGGTGCTCTCTGGTGGCAAAATTCTGCAGGTTGCTCCGCCAGCTGAGCTGCTGTCTGCGCCGAATTCTGCCGAGGTGGCGTCTTTCATTGCCGACGCAACTGTACTGCCATCCGGGGATTGGGTATTGCCTGCTGATGTGACAGTTGTTTCGGAAAAGCACGGCAAGCTCGACGGCACAGTGCAATCGGTTCTGTTTGAGCGCAGCGGTTACTCCGTCACCGTTCTCGCAGACGGCCTGACGTTCCGCGCATTCACCGCAGAAAAGCTTGAAGTTGGACAGCCAGTGGGGATCGATTTTCCCTAGGGGGCTGGCCAAAGCGTTGGCGGGGTGAAGTCTCCAAGATTTCCGTCCTCGTCGATGCTCGTCCAGTAGCGCTTCCAGTCGCGCGCGATGATATTCGTCTGGGTTGCTTTAAGTCCGGAGATAGTGGCGAAATCGTGATTGAGGATGGTCGTCAGTTCGTGGCGATTTCGGCACACACCCGTGGCGAAGACATCCGAGTCTCCAGCGATCTGGGTCACGAAGCGGTTGGCAGGGTGCGGGGAAAACTCCCGCAGAACGGACTCCGTGTGCTGCGGGTCCGACTGAACCCGAACCAGGAATTTACATCCCATTCCGATGGCAGAGAGATTGCATTCGACACGAGGCCGGAACCAGCCGTCGTCGATAAGGCGGTTGATGAGTCGCTGCGCGGTGGGGATCGATGTGCCGATCACTCCGCTGAGTTCCGTTGCGGTTAGGCGGCCATCTCGCTGCAACGCGCTGAGAGCCAAAACATCCGTTTTTGTGCGCGGAAGCTCAGGGGCAGCTGTTATCTGTGGCAAGTGTGGTGGCGCATTCAGCGGCAGGACTTCTCTCGCTCGCTCGAGGTGTTCGCCTTCCAGCAACAATGGGTTCCAACCTGAGGCTTTTACAGCCCATTGCAACACAGGAAGCGTGTAGACCGCTGAGACACCGTCGATGCAATGAATCTGATCGATGACTCGGACGGCATCGATGTCATTTTGGCCATGCAGCGTGGCAAACACTGGCTCCCGCCCATACAGCGAGGCCACATGCTGCGCTTCGGGGAGCTGGGCAACCTCGCGCGCAACGGCGGAATGCTCCCTCCCCGAGACACTAATCCAGGCGTGAACCGGGTACGTCTGCGAAAACAAATGCCAAGACACCTCACCGACCACACGAATAGTTCGTGATTCCACGAGGCGACGAAGCCGGCGGGAAGCTGTAGATGCTGACACCCCTGTGACGTGCCCCAAGGCATCGAAGGTGGCGCGTGGATCAAAGAAAAGGGCGCCGACCAGAGCAACATCGGTGTCATCGAGCATGTTTTCATCATTGCACAAAAATCGCTTTTTCAAATCATGCATGAGGGGGTGAAAATGTGAACAAATTCGGCAAAATGTGCTTTACTGTGATCCAAGTCGCCAACAATGGCCGAATAAATCTACTTCACTCAAAGGGGGTTGAAATGTCTGCACCAGTCCAAACCTCGGCACAAGAGGTTTCGGGAGGAAAGCTCATTCAGCTGGCATTCCGCTCAATTAACGCCATCGAAAAGTGGGGCAACAAGCTGCCACATCCGTTTTGGCTGTTCTGCATTCTTTCCGTGCTGCTCATCGTGCTCAGTGCGGCTCTCAAGGCAATGGGCGTTACCGCGGTGAACCCTGCTGACGGCAAAACAATCGCCATCAAATCGCTGCTATCTCAAGCCGGTGCAGAGGTGATCATCGGTGACGTGGTGAAGAACTTCGCTGATTTTCCACCACTTGCCACCATTTTGACCACCATGCTTGGCATTGTGATCGCCGAAAAGAGCGGGCTTTTCGACGCCGTTCTACGCCTTACTGTGCTGCGAATTCCGGCGCGCTTCACCACGTTTGCGCTGGCATACGCAGGCATGATTGGCCACGTTGCCGGCGACGCAGCTTACGTAACGTTGATTCCACTCGGCGGCATCGTCTTCAAATCCTTAGGACGTAGCCCCGTGCTTGGGTGCATTGTCGCGTTCGTTTCTGTATCTGCGGGCTACGACGCATCGCCGTCGATTACCCCGACCGATATTTTGCTCTCCACTATTTCGACCGCAGCAATCCACACCATGGATCCTGCGGGATACATGAACCCAACGTCGAACTACTTCTTCTCGTTGGCATCCTCCGTGGTGGTGGCTCTCACTATCACCGTGGTTGTGGAAAAGGTACTGGTCAAGCGGCCAGATCTGGAGGCAGACGAAGACGCTTCTGGTGAATCCACCGCCATTTCTACCTTGGAACTCAGCAGCAATGAACGCGCCGGCATCCGTATGGCCACTGTAGTTGCACTGCTGTTCTTTGCAGCGCTCGTTATCGCCATGGCAATTCCTGATTCGCCTTTCCGTGGCCCTCAGAATGAGTTGCTGAAGTCTCCAGTGATGGAAGGAATGGCAGGTGTTATTGGCTTGTTCTTCGCTTTCGTGGGTTTTGCCTACGGAAAAGCAGCGAAGACTTACTCGAAGCTTGGTGATGTTATTCCAGCAATGACCGAGGGATTCAAGTCGATGGCCCCCATCCTTGTACTGTTCTTTGCCATCGCGCAGTTCCTGGCCTACTTCAAGTGGACCGGAATTGGTCAAGTTTTGGCGATCTACGGCGCTGACATCTTTAAGCAGATCAACGCTCCGGGTTGGGCAATTCTGCTGGGCATGGCCCTCGTCATTTCGGTAATGAACTTGATCCTGACCAGTGGATCTGCCATGTGGGCGCTTGCAGCTCCAGTATTCATTCCAATGCTCATGCTGCTCGGAATCGAACCAGAAGCCACCCAAGCTATGTACCGCGTGGCGGACTCGGTTACCAACTGTGTCACTCCGATGAGCCCGTACTTTGTGATGGCTCTTGGCTTCATTCAGTCCTACAAGAAGAGCGCTGGTATTGGCACCCTGGCTTCCTTCACTCTGCCGCTAGCAGGTGTTATTTGGGTGGTCTGGGTTGCCTTCTTCATGATCTGGTACCTCGCTGGTATCCCGTTCGGTTTCTAACAGGAAGAGGAAAAACTATGACTTTGCATATCGAACTGGAACAACGCCTGGAAGATATCGTCTCTGACATCACTCGATTGGTTGAAACAGAAACGTACAGCACGGACCTAGTTGGCCTCGGAAATGGGGCTGCGGTTATTCAAGAGATTCTGAATGATCGCCTGGGTAGTTCGGCTACCATCGAGACCATCCCAGCCGATGGATACGGCGACCATTTCGTTGTCACCGTGCCGGGTACGACTGACAAGAAAGTTTTGTTCGTTGGACACTACGATACGGTGTGGCCTCAGGGCACACTTGCGCAGTGGAATCAGAGGGAAGGCACGGATGCAGCTGGCCGGAGGCAACTGTCGGGGCCCGGAGTTTTCGACATGAAAACAGGCCTGGTGCAGGCAATCTGGGCAACCAAAGTGTTGCAGGACAAGGATCTGCCACGCCCAACAATCACGTTGCTCATCAACGGTGACGAGGAGATCGGGTCGCCGTCGTCGCGAGCACTCATCGAGAAATACGCGAAGGGCAGTGACATGGCCTTTGTGTTTGAAGCTTCTCATGAAGGCAAGGTCAAAACCTCTCGTAAAGGCGTAGGCCTCATCACCGTCGAAGCTACTGGTGTGGAATCACATGCGGGTCTGAACCCTCAGGATGGAGCTAGCGCCATCACTGCGCTCATGGAGTGGTGCTTGGCTGCCGAGAAGTTGGCCGACGATGCGGAAGGCACGACCGTCAATGTCGGTCTCATTTCAGGCGGCACCGGCAGCAATGTGGTTGCCGGTAAAGCCACGGCGCAACTAGACATTCGACTGCGTACGGTTGCAGAGCAACAGCGTCTTGACGACGCCTTTGACCACATCACTTGGAGCGATGACCGCGTCCAGATGAAGGTGACCAAGGAATGGAATCGGCCTCCGATGGAATTCACTCCGGCTTCTCAAGGGTTGTATCGCGAAGTGGAAGCTACGGCACTTGAAATGGGGCGCACGATTGAGCACACCGCGGTTGGCGGTGCCAGTGATGCCAACTTCATCGCGCCTTTGGGAATCCCGGTGATCTGTGGCATCGGTGCTGACGGAGCGGGCGCGCACGCTCGCCACGAATTCATTTACCCGGACTCAATTCCGTTCTTTACCGCACTGGTAGCGGGCACTGTCTCTCGCCTAGCCTGAGAATACCGTCCGTCTGACCAGCCACTCCAGCAGATCTTCGCTGTGCCGAACCACTACAAAGATCAGGGCGATGCTCACAGCTAGAGCCATCGTCCACGATTGGTGCCCATGCAGCAAGATCGAATAGCTGCTGAGTGGCTGGTATACCTTTTCATGCTCCATGCCAGATAGCGGGCTGTAGCGAATCCAATTGAAGGTTGCCGAACCAGAGCCGAGGACAGAGGCTACTACCGCCATAGCGACGTTGAACGTGAGACTGCTCCGGCCGAGAATCTTGATCGGGCGTACATCCGGAAGAATCTGGCACAGTCCGCTAACCAGCAATGCAGCTCCAATAGCTTCAAGCGGTGAGACCACGGTGAATTGGTCGTTGTGCCCAGAAATCAAGAAGGAAAAGTCTTCGCCTTCTAGCAACAAGCGATCCGTCACGATAAATGCTGCGCCAATGACTACGTTCACCCAACGGTATTCGCACAACAACATAGTCAGGAGCGCAGCAATGACGATGGGGAAGGGGCGGTCTTCGAAAAGCTGCACATAGTCGAGCCCTGCTGCCACAACCAAAGTCGGGATGATCGCCCAGCGAGGCGCCCTTGTCACGAGAGCGCAAGCAACAACCACAAACCCGAAGACAAGAGGCAGCGATTCGGCGGAAAGCGGATCAATGCGAAAGTGGAGCAAGCCGAGACCTGCAACCACTGCGCCAATTGCCACAGCCTTGAAAGCCTGTGGCCAGGTGTGGATTCCAGCCTTACATAGGAGGGCAATTCCAGTGGCCAGGGCACCGATGGCCAAAGGTAACAAACTCAGCGAAACAGAGAACGGCAAGGGGATGAATCGCCAGCAAGCCAGTAGCAAGGTGCCGAAACCAAGGGCTGTCCAGGCTGTAGACGTCGACAAGCTAGTTACCCCGAATCATCGCAACCAGCCCCGCAATCGCCATGGGGAGAGCAACGACGGCGAAGATAAACCAGGTAATGAAGGGCCACAATGACATACCGACCATAGCCAACATCGAGGCGAATGCAGTGCAGATGCAGCTGACGCGAAGCAGCGTGCCACTGCGACTGTTGGGGAAACCAACGATGGCGCGAATGATGCAATAGAACGAAAGGACGAGAACTCCAAACTGCAACAAAAGCAGAGCAAGTTTAAGGGGATCGACGAGAATCCCCGAAAAAATCGCGAAGCTAGCCAGCGCAGTGAAAATCACGCCTACTAGAGCGAGTCCGAAACAGAACTTGTCGAGTGCGTTCATACTTCAACCTTCGTCAGTGAAAGCCAACCAGCTACAGCGA
This sequence comes from Corynebacterium sp. H130, assembly GCF_037572395.1. Lineage (NCBI taxonomy): Bacteria > Bacillati > Actinomycetota > Actinomycetes > Mycobacteriales > Corynebacteriaceae > Corynebacterium > Corynebacterium sp. H130. Next base: position 229,981 of record NZ_JBBHLA010000004.1, read on the forward strand.
CCGGAATTACGGAAATGGGCAGCCCCAATCCCAGTAAGATTAACCACTGGAATGAGCCAACGAAACAGCACAGGCCAATTAATAGTGAAAGCCGGCAACTGCGCCAGCCCGTGCACGCGCGATAAAACACCCACGGCAGAAATACGACGCCACCAAAAGCCATTGGTAAGAACAAGATGGGGAGCATCCCGTCGCCCGCGCCCGAAGCCGTGCCCATAATGATCATCGCCGTCGCGATGAGCACTAGGTTGGCGAAGACCACGAAAAACTTGTCGATGACACGCATAGAGCTCCCCTCATGAAAAACGTTGGTACCTGTCTAATGTGCGGGCGCGAGGAGATGTTCCTAACTGCTTTGTTGCCACACATGGTCCCACGTGGCCTCGTCAGGCCAGGTCCGTATCCGGAACCTGATGGGGCTGTATGCAGGGTCTACTTCGATGTAGTCGGTGGCCACGCAAAGGAAGTCGCTTAAGGAGACGCTGTGGTCGCCGACATGCAGCTTATCGACGTCCGGTAGTTGCAAGGAATACTATTGGCCGAGTCCGGGCTCGATGCGGCAAAAAGTGAAACCGGTGTCCGGGTCAATTTCGTGGTCGACCAGGAAATCGCCAGTCTCCTTGAGGTTCTCCTGACCCCAGCCGGTGGTTTCATACAGGTTCTTTTGCACGCGGTAGGCATGATCACAGCTGTATGCGAAAGCAAAGTGAATGTCTTGATAAGCGGGATGATCAGCGGGAGGGAACCATGGAACAGGACTGCTGTCTTCAAAGACTAACGGGTAGGTGGCGATTGGAACCGCCCAGAATTCCCGAGCGCTGGGAACGAACATGACTGGATCGTCAACAAAAAGCTCAACTGAGCTGGGGAACAATAGCCACGAGGCCTCGAATTCCTCAGGGCCAAGGGCCTGGAAGAATTGCGCACCGCTGGTTTCGGACCACCCACAATCAGAAATGGGGATCTCGAATTCGAGTTCAGCGCGAGCATCGGCGAAGAGTGGTTCCGCGTTGTCTTGGAACGGAACGCCCTCCAGCATTTCCACCAGATGATTGGTTAGTTTACGGAAACAAGGAACGTGCGATTGTGGTTTGGCCGAGCCATTCACCGCTACGAACTACTGGCAGAGCGTCCATAATCCCAATCCTAGAAGTAGAGATAATCATCCGCAGCAAAAATTATGGTCACAGGCTGAGCCAAGAGTAGCGCTGGGGTATCGTTGTGCTGTGAATTCCCTGTACCTGACAGCTCTGCTCTTTGCCATCATCGGTGGCTTCGTCGCCGCTGTGCTGCGACTGCCACCCCTGATCGGTTTCTTGGGTGCGGGATTCGCCATCAGTGCGATCGGATTGAACAGCATTCCCTTCGTAGACAACATGGCTGAACTCGGCGTCACCACGCTGCTATTCACAATTGGCTTGAAACTCAATCCCCGTGACATCGCTGGGCCCCGAGTGGTGGGGTCGGCAACAGGACATGCGATAGCAAACACCGCGATCTTTGCGGTGATCTTTGGGCTGGCCAGCTTCCTACCACTAAAAGAACTGGCCGGACTGAGCTTCACCTCGCTCATCTACATCGGCATCGCGACATCGTTTTCTTCCACAGTGTTTGTGATGAGTCAGTTGGAAGAGCAAAGCCGTAGCGGTTCTGCGGTCGGCCGCATCGCCATTGGTGTGCTCGTCTTACAGGACATTATCGCCGTCGGCGTACTCGTAGCCTCCTCAGGCAAACGACCTGAAATGTGGGCCCTCGTTCTGCCTTTGCTACTGCTGCTCCGGCCTCTCGTGACACGGCTTCCAGACCGCATGTTCCGGACCGAATTGCTGGTCCTCACTGGCATCGGCATCGCTGTTGGCGCATATTCGTTGTTTGAACTCGCTGGGCTTTCGGGATCGCTTGGTTCTCTGGTCGCGGGCATCTTGTTGTCCGGGCACCCGGTGTCAGACCGGCTGTCCGACGCTTTGCTTAGCGTCCGCGAACTACTGCTGGTTGGTTTCTTCCTACAAATTGGCCTAGGCGGTCTGCCAAATGCAGGTGGTTTCCTTATCGCCGGAATCTTGATTCTGGCGTTGTTCGCAAAGGCTCTCATCTTCATCGCGATCATTCACCGCGTGGGTATGTCCGCGCGTACTAGTGCGCTCTCGGGATTAACCCTGGCGAACTATTCCGAGTTCGGTTTGATTGTCACAGCGGTAGCCGTCGACAAGGGCGTGGTAGGGCCGACCTGGACCTCCATCATGGCGATCGCGGTTGCCGGCAGCTTCATCGTCGGGTCAGTGGCGTCCGCGCAGGAAGAAAAGCTGTTGCCGTGGATTCTGCGCGGAATCAAAGAACTGCCCGTGGAGCGACTAGCACCCGACGAGAGGCCAGTGGTGGTGCACGACTGCGACGCCCTGGTGCTCGGCATGGGGCGCGTCGGACTCGGTGTGTACCACCGCCTCCACGACGAATACGGCCTGCGCGTCTACGGCATCGACTTTGACGAAGAACGCATCGAGCGCCTGCGCGCCACCGGACACAACATCATCGCAGGTGATGCCACCGACCATGAACTCTGGCGACGCATCGAGCTGACCCGCCAACCCAAGCTCATCGTTCTCGCCGTGCCCGCGCATTTCGACGCCGTCCAAATCTTGGAGTCGATTCGTCGCCACAATAAAGACGTGGTGGTTGCGAGCACAACGCAGGTGCGCAAACATTGCCAGGAGCTTCTCGACGGCGGGGCCAACGTAGCCGTGTACCTCTACGACGGCGCGGGTGAAGAACTTGCCGACCAAGCAATGCGGAAGGTTCTCCGCTAGGAACTAGCGGCGTACGATTTCTTCGCGGACAGCACCAGGCAAATCTAGCTCTAGTCGCTTGATGAACCCCTCCAAGTTGAGGTCCATGACCGGCCCCGCAATATCTATTTTCACCTTCAACGGCAGTCTGTGCATAGGGCCTCCGGAGACGCCGTGGGCAAGGCCGTGGCAGACGCACCAGAGCACAAGGGTGCTTTCATACAGCGCCCAAGCTTCTTGAGGTCCACCACCTTCGACGATGAGATCTCGGACCAGCTTCACCAAAATTTCAAAGGCTTCATCCTGCTCAAAGTGGCTGTTCCCGCTGGCAAAGTTGGTGGTGATGATGGATCCGCTACATACCTCGGTAAACACGTCAAGGCCCACCGGGTCAGTGAGTGCAAACGCCACGTATCCCAAACTGTTGGCTTTGCCCTGAGCAAGTAATGAACTAGAACCTGCCGCCTCATTCATCTGTTTCCGGATGGCACCTGCCACCAGGGAATTCATATAGCGCTCGAGCTGCAAATGGAGTGGTTCATCAGGCGTGACCAGGCAGCGGGCTCGTTCCATCGTCAGACCTGCCTGCGCAGCTGCGTCGTCGAAAGTGACCATGTCGACGCCACGATTGATAGCAATTTCAACCGCGCCTCGGAACAGCGCCATCTTTGCTTCCTCGCAGTTAGCGCGTGGGAAACTCTTAGCGCTCGGTACTGGTGAGAGGTCGAGTGGGCCAACAATATGGTGCGGTTCGATAACTAGTCCGCATCCGCTGTGAAGCGAATCGCCGATTCCTGCAACAATGTGCGAAGCGAGTGCGACAGCGAGATGATCCTTCACCGGGGTACTAAGGTGGCGGAGAACTCCAGCGGTGCACAAATGGGCATAACCGTGCAAAGCCGACAAAATGGCTAGCGAACGAGTGACGCGAACCCATTCTGACACCCCCGGGGCCTCCCGGAGGATGAGCGCATTGAGTGTTTCGTACACCGGGTTAGCGTGCGTATCAGTGATGTCCGGCGACAACGCAAAGAGATTGCACATTGCGCGGCAGATTTGGGCATTTGCCGTGGAAAACTTCGCAAAATGGATGATGACTTCTGTGAGAGCCTCGTCAAAACCCTCTGCGTTTGGGGCAGGCATGAAATCGACAAACATCTGGCGCAAATACGCTTTCGCAGCGTCGATAAGCGCGCGATCATCCGGAAAAATCTGACGCACCTCATTAATGTGCACGCCGTGCATGTCGGCCACTCGACGGAGAGTGACGTCGACGGGGTGAGGTACAGAGGCCAACGCGACAGCTGAATTGATCAGCTTGTCGCGCAGTCTTTGCGCAGATATGGGAGTATTTGACCTCACGATGATAACGATACTGGTCATCGGGGCAGCCGTAAACAGGAACGAGTCCAGGTAGGGTGGGCGCTAGAAAATTCCTGTCGATCAGAAGGGAAGCGCCATGTCCACCACCAATACCCCTCACATCAACCCCAATGGCGCGCCGATCGCCAAGACTGTTTTGATGCCAGGCGATCCGCTGCGCGCAAAGTTCATCGCGGAAACTTACCTCGAAGACGTTGTTCAGTTCAACGGAGTCCGCAACATGTTCGGATTCACCGGAACCTACCAAGGCCACGAAGTCTCCATCATGGGATCCGGAATGGGCATGCCATCCATCGGCATCTACGCTTCGGAATTGGTGAAGTTCTACGACGTACAGCGAATCATCCGAATCGGCTCGTGCGGTGGTCTGCAAAAGGACGTCAACCTCTATGACATCGTCTTCGCGATGGCAGCCTCCACCGATTCCAATTTCATCAGCCAGTACAACTTGCCTGGTACCTGGGCTCCAACGGCATCGTGGAAGCTGCTCAAGGCGGCCGTCGATGAGGCAGAAAAGCACGGGGCACGCTACCACGTGGGCAACGTCCTGTCCTCGGACATTTTCTATCATGACGACCCAACTGCCAACGACCGCTGGTCCGGAATGGGCGTACTCGGCGTTGAAATGGAAACCGCAGCACTCTACGCAATCGCTGCGCGCCACGGCATCGAAGCGCTGGGCCTATTCACTGCTTCGGACAACATCATCACAGGTGAGCAAACGACGGCGACTGAGCGCCAGACTGCGTTCACCGCGATGATGGAAATCGCACTGCCACTCGCGGGGCTGCCATGAAAGAACACGTAAATCCCAAAGCTGCTGTCCCAGCCCTGCTGTTCGCCTTCGTCTTTTGCCTGATCGTTGACAACGGTTTCAAAACGATGACCGGTCCCATTGCGGAAGGCCTCGGCATTTCCGGAAATACTGCGAGCCTGCAGGCATCATTGGCCGGAGTGATCATCGGCATTGGTGCAGTTTTCTATGCTGCGCTAGCCGACTCCATCTCGATTCGAAAGCTGATGCTCACCGGCATCGCGCTGATTACGGTCGGCTCCCTCATCGGATTCTTTGGCTCCGGATCGTGGCCTCTCGTGCTGGCTGGGCGCCTGATTCAAACCACCGGCCTGGCCGCCGCGGAAACGCTGTACGTCATCTATGTGACCAAGCATCTGTCCGAAAAAGACCAAAAGACGTATCTCGGGTTTTCCACCGCGGCCTTCCAAATGGGACTGCTTGTTGGTGCGCTGACCTCCGGTTACATTGCCACTTATATGTCCTGGACGGCGATGTTCCTGGTGCCACTCGTGCTGTTGCTTATTGCACCAGTGATCTACAAAACCGTGCCTGAAGACGAGGCCGTGGAAGGTCACCTGGATGTTTTCGGGTTGTTGCTCATCGCTGTGTTCGCGGCCAGCCTGACGATGTACATGCAGGCATTTAACTGGTTGTGGCTTATCCCAGCAGTCGTCGGCATTGCGCTGTTCGCATGGCATGTTTCCGCGCATTCCGGCGCGATGGTTGCACCCGAATTTTTCCACAATGGCCGATACGTTTGGGCGCTGGTGTTGGTACTCATTATTTACTCCACGCAGCTTGGATTTATCTTCCTGCTTCCATTCGCCGGCGAGAAGCTCCATGGTCTCACCCAAGACCAGTCCGCGCTGCTCATGGTCCCCGGATACGTCTGTGCGGTGCTCGTTGGCATCTTTTCTGGGCTCATCGGAAAGGTGCTGTCCTCCCGGGCAGCGATCTTCACTGCGCTGGGAATGATCATTTCCGCACTGGTGCTTGCCGCAGTGTTCATCGAAGCTCACGTTGCAATTCTGATCGTCGCCATCGTGCTGTTCGCTTCCGGATTCGCGCTCATGTACGCCCCGCTGGTGAAGACGGCGTTGCAGAACATCACTGCTGCTAAGTCAGGCATTGCCATTGGCTTTTACAACCTCACCATCAATATTGCGATCCCGCTGGGAATTGCATATTCAGCAAAACTGCAAGATCTTTCCGTGACGTGGTTTGCCGGACTCTCGGGCGCAACGACAGCGTCGGGGCAGTTGTACGCCACGGTACTGTGGGTGCTTGCTTTCGTCGCCATCTCCGGCGCCGTGATCTATCTTTTTGCCGATCGATTCCTGGCTACCAAGGAGGCCTCCCATGTCTGAAAAAGAGACCGTTGCTCGACTCATTGACCACACGTTGCTCAAGCCGGAAGCGACCGTGGCGGACGTGGCGGAGCTCGTCGCTGAAGCGCACCGCCTGGGTGCCTATTCCATTTGTGTTTCGCCGTCTCAGCTGCCCGTATCCGTCCCTGAGGGGCTGCATGTGGCAACCGTAGTGGGGTTTCCCTCCGGCGCGGTTCATCCGAGCGTGAAGGCCTTCGAGGCAGCGCAAGCCGTCCGCGACGGCGCGGAAGAAATCGACATGGTTATAAACATTTCTTTGGCCAAGGAGGGGCGTTGGTCCGAACTCGAGGCGGAGATCGCCGCGGTCCGCGCTGAGGTGCCCGGCGTCCTCAAAGTCATCATCGAATCTGCCGCGCTTAACGACGACCAAATCATCGATTCCTGTCGCGCAGCCGAAGCCGCCGGCGCTGACTTCGTCAAGACTTCAACGGGTTTCCATCCGGCCGGAGGAGCTACGGTTCATGCAGTGTCCCTGATGGCGCAAACTGTCGGTGGCCGACTTGGGGTGAAAGCATCGGGTGGTATCCGCACGGCTGAAGCTGCTCGCGAGATGATCGCAGCAGGTGCAACACGTCTGGGACTGTCTGCGTCTGCCACGATTTTGGGAGAGCTCGAATGACGCTCCTTGACACTGCAGCGCAGTGGGCAGAGCACGATCCGGATCCTGCTACTAAGAAGATCGTGCAGGACTTGGTTGCTGCTGGGGACACGGCGTCACTAGCTCCTCTTTTTGCAGGTCCCCTTACCTTCGGCACAGCGGGCCTGCGAGCCGAGGTCGGGGCGGGGGAGTCCCGGCTCAATATCGCGGTAGTAACCAGGGTGACGTGGGGGTTGGTGACTTGGATTCGCTCCAAGATTGATGCTGATCCAGTGGTGGTCGTCGGCTGCGATGCTAGGCATGGCTCCGCGAAATTTCAGCAGGCAGCAGCCGGAGTGATTTCAGCTCTTGGCGGTCAAGCGCTGTTGCTTCCGCCCCAGAACCCGACTCCGCTGACGGCATTTGCGGTGAAGAAATACGGCGCGGACGCCGCCATCATGGTGACCGCTTCGCACAACCCGCCGGCTGATAACGGGTACAAGGTGTACCTCGGCGGTCGAGTGGCGACAGGTAGTGAGGAAGGCGTGCAGCTGGTCTCTCCAGCCGATGCAGAAATTGCCGAGTGCTTTGTCAAAGCTCCCGTTGCCGACGAAATTCCGCTGTCGACCTCGGGCATCACACACATTGATCCGCGTGCGGACTACGTCGCCCGAGCATGCACACTGGCAGGCCCTGATCGCTCGCTCACCATTGCGCTCACGGCTATGCATGGTGTGGGAGGAACGCTAGGCCAGCAGATCCTGTCCGAACTCGGCTTCAACGTCTCGATGGTGCCCGAGCAATCCGAGCCAGATCCCGACTTCCCAACCGTGTCTTTCCCGAATCCGGAGGAACGCGGCGCTTTGGACCTGGCAAAGGCCCATGCGGCATCCATCAATGCCGACATCATCATTGCCTACGACCCAGATGCCGACCGCTGCGCAGTTGCTGTTCCTACCTTGGAAGGTTGGCAGCAGCTTTCCGGCGACGAATTGGGCGCCTTGCTAGGGGACTACCTCGCTTCCCGTGGCGCAAAGGGCACTTTTGCTAACTCGATTGTTTCTTCCCGACTCCTGGCGAAGATCGCCACCACTCACGGCCTGCAGCACCAGGCCACGCTTACTGGTTTTAAATGGATCGCCAGGACGCCCGACCTGGCCTTTGGTTACGAGGAAGCAATCGGTTATTGTTCCGATCCTTCCCACGTGGCCGACAAAGACGGAATTGGCGCATCAGTGCTGGTGGCAAGCATGGCAGCGACGCTCAAAGCATCGGGTCAGACCTTGGGGGACAAGCTCGATGACCTTGCCCGCGAGCATGGCCTGTACCTCACCGCTCCGCTGACCTTCCGGGTGTCCGATCTTGGGCTGATCGCAGCTGCCATGTCGACGCTCCGAGCCACGCCTCCAACTTCCCTCGCGGGCTCGTCAGTGGTCGAATTCCTGGACTTGGCGAAGGGGGAGCATCCGGCAGGTGTGACTGAAGGGCTGTATTTCCGCACAGAAGCCGATGATCGCGTGATCGTGCGACCAAGCGGAACGGAACCGAAGCTCAAGTGCTATCTCGAGGTGGTGCTACCTGTCACTGGGCAAGAGGTGCCACGTACGCAGGCGAAGCAGCGACTCGATCGCATAGCTACTGAGCTGCGCGTGTTGCTGGGGATGTAGCTAACTCAAGGGTGATTTATTGGGGGGCACGGAAATGGCTTCGGCGCTGTGGAGTCAGCCCGACGGCCGTCGAAAAGCCCCGCCCAAAACAGGCCGAAGTGGGGAAGTGGTACTAAATTCTAAATAATGAAGATCGCCCAGTTTGTTGACAACTACGGTCCCGCACGCAACGGCCTGCTGGTTGCGGTGCAGCAGCTCGAAGGAGATTTGCTGTCGCGAGGACATGAGGTGATTGTGGTGTCACCGCAGGCAAAGGGGCCAAACCCGCACAAGGATAATCCGCGCCGAGAAGAGATTCGGCTGCCATCGGTGTTTGTGCCGAAGCTGCCTGTGCGTGTGGCGTCGGGGCGTGGTTTTAAGAAGACAATCAAGAAGCTGGCGAACAACCGGCCCGATGTTATCCACGTGCACGGGTTTGGGCCGATTGGCGTGCTCGGGCTGTGGGCCGCGCTGCGTCTCGACGTTCCGCTGCTGGTCACGTGGCACACGGATTTTGATGCGTACGCCGAGCACTACCCGGCGGTGTTGCCACTGCTCAAGGGCGTGGTTCGTCTGTTTGCGCGCATGAACAACTCCGAAGTTTACGACGCCAAGGCGATCAAAGAAGCACGTCTGGAGCTGGGAGATAATGCCTCCCTGCTGGGCTTGATGCGCAAAATGCTCAACGAAGCCGACATCGTCACCGCGCCGTCACCGAAGACTTGCAACCGCGCGCAAATCCTCGCGCCGAAAGCGAACGTGCGGTGCGTGCCCAATGGCGTCGACCCGCTCCCGATCGGTGAACCTCCAGTGGAACGCGGCGAAGGTCCCCTCATCATGTACGCGGGGCGCGTCGCGCCAGAGAAGAGCATCAGCTTGCTTCTCGACGCCTTTGTCCTGGTCACCGAAATCAGGCCGGATGCGCAACTAATGATCGTCGGAAATTGGGAACAGCACCCTAAGCTTCGCAAGCAGATCGCCAAGATGAAGGACAAATACAACCTCATCCTGCCCGGTGAGCGGCCACGCGCAGACCTTGGTTCGTTCTATGCCATGGCTGACCTATTCGCGTTCCCATCCCAGACAGATACCCAGGCACTTGTCCTGCATGAAGCGGCGCTTGCCGGCCTACCAATCGTGGCCGTGGATAGCGAGCTCAACCTGGTCATTGAGCCGGGTGTGAATGGTGAATTCTCGGGCCCTTCGCCGATTTCGCTGGCTGCTGTTCTGCTGCGCATGATCGATCGTCTGGAGGATCCGGAATGGAAGGCAGCAGCGTCCTTGCGCTCCAAGGAACTGGCCGGGCAGTGGTCGGTTCATTCCCAAGCTGAAGCGATGATGAAGGTCTACGAGGAACTGGCGGGCAACTAAGCGCTGCGCTCACGGTATGTGAGCATTATCCTGTGCGGGTATGGAACCTATTTATCTCGCACACCTTACTCTGCAACGTTCTATTGAAATTCCGAAGGAAATCCCGGGAATCCTCGCGAGGGGAGAACATCCCGTGGCCGCTTTTGCCACGCTTCGTGATTCTGCGGTGTTCACCACCAAGCGCCTCATTCTTAAAGACACGCAAGGGGTAACCGGAAGGAAATCAGAGGTCTACTCAATTCCATTTTCACAGGTGCACATGTGGTCGACGGAAAACGCCGGCACGTTTGACATCACCACCGAAATCGAGCTGTGGACCAAAGAAGGGCGCATCAAAATTCAGATCGGCCGGGGAGTGGACGTGCGGGCGATTGACCAGCTGATTGCGAATTGTGTGCTGGGGAATTAAGCGCATCTAGGTGATAATTGCCACTCGACATCCATCAACGTCCGAATATTCAATTGAATGTTTGATTATTGAGGTCAGGGCGAGTAAACACAGTAGGTATGAAGGAATACTTGCCCACCCTGCTTATTGCGTCACTAGCCCTTGCCTCGTGCGGTGATCCTTCACGCACGAGCGCAGTAGACGAGTACCCAACTCGCTTGGTCGTCTCAGAGGGCGAAGGGATGTCCAATTTTCATCCCACTTCTGGGTATGGCCAAGCTGGCGTATCGCCGATTTACGATGGTCTGCTGCGCCCCGTTCCGCGAGGCCAGGGGCAGCTGCCGAGTTTTGAACCCGCATTGGCGGCTGCTCAACCTGCTCGGCACGGCAGCACCTGGACTGTGACTCTGAAGGAGGGAATCACCTTCAGTGACGGAACAGCATTCGATGCCGCTGACGTGGTGGCCAGCTACGAGGCAGCCAAAGACACCGGGCGTGGCTCTGAAGTGGCTGGCTCCTACTCCGTCATTGACAGGGTAGAAGCCACAACTCCGCACGAGGTTGTTTTCTATTTGAAAGAGCCATTGTCAGATATTTCTGCTCGGCTGACGTACCCTATCACTCCATCGGAAAAACTAACTGAACAGGAGTTTCCTTCTAGTGATCTCGCAGCCCACCCTGTGGGTACCGGCGCGTACAAACTTCAGGAACGCCGGGGAAATGACTCCGTATTCGTAGCCAATGAGGACTACTGGGCGGGCGCTCCTGAAATCAAGGAGCTGATCATCACGTCCGCCGCCGACGATGCGTCACGAGGCCAACGCGTAGCCGCAGGCGAACTCGATGGGGCAGTCATCCCGCAGGTCCAGGCGAAAAACTTCCGGTCAAACGAGCGCGTTCATATGGACGTCGCAAAGGGCGCAGACTGGCGGGCAGTGTCCCTTCCCGCCGGCCTCGACCCAGCTGTACGGCGCGCGATGAACCTCGCCACGAACCGGCAGGCGCTTATCGACGGCCCGCTGGCAGGATACGGCGCGCCAGCAAGCACCCCCATTTCCCCGGTGTACGGCGACGCCTACAATCCAGCAGCGACCTACCCACTGGATGTAGCCAAAGCGGAACAGCTCCTGGATGAAGCTGGCTGGCGACGAGGTAGCGATGGCGTTCGCGCGAAGGGCGGGGTGCGTCTGGAAATGTCGCTTTACTACACCGGCGTTGACACCACGCGCCGAGATGTCGCGATTGAATTCGCAGCTCACATGAAGAAAGTGGGCATTGATGTGCAGCCTATGGCTGGCACGTGGGACGAGATCACTCCGAAGATGTCTAGCGCCGCAGTGATTCTGGGCGGCGGTGAAATGCCATACGATCTCACGATGGCTGCGGTGGACTATCTGCACACCCGGACCCCAGAGACCAGCCCGTACCACAACGCCGGAAACTACGGTTCCGCAGAACTAGATGGGGTGCTCGTACAAGCCATGCGAGAAGCCGACCCAACTCGCGCTAACGAGCTGTGGCACAAGGCCCAGGGCTTGTACATGGAGAATCCGTCCTTGGTGATGATCGGCACCGTCGATCACGTATACGTGTCGAAGCCAAACAAGTGGCAAAAGCCTGAGCTGCAGCTCGAGCCTCACGTTCATGGCGCAATGTGGGGTCCGTGGTGGCGACTTGCTGAGTGGACCCGCTAATCATGCGTGGGAGCCTGGAGTCGGTACCCCGTCTCATTGGGCGACGACTAGTTGCCATTGCTCTGACCTCAATTGCGGTGACGGCGGTGGTGTTTGGCCTGGCAGCCGCGTCACCGTTTGATCCGTTGGCGTACCGGCTGGGAAGTCAATACGGGAAGTTCACACCCGGTGAACTGGAACAGCTCAGAAGCGCAGCAGGCTTTGACAAGCCTTGGTGGCAGCAGTTGTTGTCCTGGTGGGGCGGATTGCTGCGAGGAGATGCGGGCTTTTCGCATCTGTACAACAAACCCGTTGCAGATGTGATGGCTGAGCGCGTGCCATGGACACTGGTGTTATCAGGCGCGGGACTGATCATCGCCCTGGTCGGCGCGGTGGGCTTAGGTATCTGGGCTGCATGGCAGCCTGAAGGCCTGGTAGCGAAGACTATTTCTTTCCTAGGAGTGGCACTAGCTGCAACGCCCACCTTCGTTTACGCACTGGGAATCATCGTGGTGTTCGGGACTTTGCTACACCTCATTCCGCTAGGCGGGGCGGCGCCCCCGGGTACAGTGCCAACTCTTGGCGGAATGGGCCCGTATTTGATTGCACCCGCATTCGTCCTAGGGTTGTCTCAACTGCCCTGGCCGTTGCTTGCGATGGAAGAAGCGTCGCGCTCGGCGTGGAATTCGCCGGCGGTTGAAGCTGCACAGCTGCGCGGGCTTTCTCGATGGCAAGTACTCGTTGGGCATGTGTTGCCGATGTCGGTGTTGCCGATGGTGACGGTGTTCGGCACGCGGCTCGGCGAGCTTGTCGTAGGTGCGGTCATCATTGAATCAGTGTTTTCTTGGCCAGGCTTGGCCCAAGCAACAGTGGAATCAGCGCTTGCCGTTGATTTCTCGTTGCTGGCAGTGATTACCGTCGCCACCACAGTATTGGTGATGGTCGGTTCCCTGATGTCTGACGTGGCCTATCTTGTGCTTGATCCGCGGGTGAGCGATGTCTAGGTATCTCTTTGGACTTTTAGTGGCATATGCCCTCGTCGTGCCCCTGGTGTGGGGTGCAGGGGATGCGAGCTTCGCTCAGGCGCTGCTCGCCCCGAGTGCCTCCCACTGGTTTGGCACTGACCATTTCGGTTTTGATCTGTGGGTGCGAACGGCGCAGTCATTGCGGGTGTCTTTGGCTGTGGGCGTGGTGTCAGCCTTGCTCGCCACATTCTTTGGCCTTGTTGTCGGATTGGGTGCTGCTGCATTAGGTGGGCTGGCTGATCGCATCCTCATGCGATGCACAGACGCGGTTAATTCGATTCCACATCTCATTTTGTCCGTGGTCGTGGTGGCCCTGTTTAAAGGTTCGCTTGTTGCTTTGGTGCTGGCCATCGCAGCTACGCACTGGACGACAGTGGCGCGCGTCGTACGATCCACTGTTCTGTCTGTGCGAGAATCGGACTTTGTCGCCGCGTCTTATGGAGCGGGAGCCAGCACGTTCTGGGTGCTGCGCAAACACTTAGCACCAGCAGCTCTCGGACAGTGTGTCATCGCCTTCGTCATGTTGCTGCCTCACGCGGTGTGGCACGAGTCGGCCCTGTCGTTTTTGGGCCTTGGCATGCAACCCGATGACCCGTCGCTGGGAACCCTGTTGGAGCTGTCCCGCACCGATATCACCAGTGGGGCTTGGTGGACGTTGGTCTTCCCAGGCGGAGTGCTGCTCGCCACCACCTTGTCGGGTGTCATGATGCTGCGAGGACGCAAGCAACTCAGAACGAGCGAAGAGATGCCTGTTGCCGAAGGCGACCTCGAGGCTAGGGACGTATCGATTTCCCTAGACGAAAAACAACTCCTCCCAGCCACGAGCCTGCTCGTACGTAGGGGAGAAGTGCATGCCGTTCTTGGGGAGTCCGGCGCAGGTAAATCCACCCTGGCCAGGGCCCTTGTCGGCCGGATCCCGCGAGGCGCGAAGGTGAGCGGGCATGTGACGTCGACAAGCGCAGTGGGGTACGTTCCGCAAGCTGCCGCGCAATCCTTCACGCCCGTGCGTCGGGTGGGGGCGCAGCTCGCCGAGGTGGTGGGTGCGCACCGCACGTCTCATACTGAGGCGGAGTTGCTCGCTAAGGTGCAGCTACCTGCGGAGACCGCCCGGCTGTATCCACACCAGTTGTCGGGCGGTATGGCTCAACGAGCAGCGATTGCCGCAGCGCTGGCGGCCGATCCCGAATCTCTCATTGCTGACGAACCGACAAGCGCGCTCGATCCCCATCTCAGCAAGGCAATGTTTGAGCTGCTGCGACAACTCGCGAATGATGGAATCGGTGTGCTCGTCATCAGCCACGACACAGAGCTCGTTGCTGAATACGCAGATCAAACGACCGTGGTGGGAGAACACAGTTGCTTAGCGCCCAATCAATAACCATCCGCCATGCCCAGGTGTTCGACTTCTCCCTCGACCTTGCCCCCGGCCAGCTCATTGGGCTTGCCGGCCCCTCGGGATCGGGTAAGACCTCCATCGCGCGCGCACTCGCCGGAATCGTCGCCCCAGACGCCGGAACCGTGCTTATCGACGGCCACCGCATCACCTACCGCAGACGCTCGCGCCCAACCCAGGTGGCACTCATCGGGCAGCAACCCCGGGCTGCGTGCAACCCGAGGTGGACGCTGCGCGAGATCATTTCAGAGCCCCAGCGAATCGCAGGACGCCCCGCTACGCCGGACCCATTGTGTGACGAAGTGAATCTCGATCGGGAGTTACTCGACCGAAAACCCGCCGATGTGAGCGACGGTCAGCTCCAGCGCGCAGTGATAGCCAGGGCACTGGCCCAACGGCCACGCTATTTAGTGTGCGACGAACCAACCTCGGCGCTCGATCCGAACAATCGACAAGTAATTGCTGACCTGCTGCGACAGGTGGCGGCCAATGAGGTTGGGGTGCTGCTCATTTCGCATGATGCGCGCCTCATCGACGACGTCGCCGACAACGTGCGCCACCTAGGCTAGTCCCACGAGCCGAGTGAGACCATCAGCTTCCACGTCCCCCACAACCACTGCCCGGGTTCTACTTCGAAGGAATCCGGTAGAGCGACAGTAACAGGTAGATTCTCTGAAACTGTCGCGACTTTGAAGGTGGCGCCGTTGAGCTCATTTGTTCGCTGCTCGACGCCGCCAATGGTCAAGCCCATGTGTATGTAAGGCGTAATCTCAGCGCGATCCACCGTGCCTTCGGAGAGCGCGAACAAGTCTGGTGCAGAAATAAAGTCGGCTCCAAACGGAATAGGGCCGTCAAAGTCATCCTCGGAGGAATACACCGCGACATCAAGAGGAACAGCGGAAAAGTATGCCTGCTTGACGCCTGCGGTGGCTTCCAGCTCGAACCGGAACGGATCCTCCACACCAGCGATCAACCGGTGGGTCAGCTGGAGATCGTCATCAAAAACATCGGTGAGCGCCACAAACGGCGTCACAAGCGTAATGTTCGCCGGGCGTGGCTCGGCCTCCGAACGGAGCGTGGGCCACAGCTCCACGGCATCGCCTTTCTCAGCAACGAGTACTCTGGCGCCGCTGGCTTCGGTGAAACAACCCAGGCTGTCGAGCCCGGGTGCAGTGCGCACAGTCGGAACGTCGCGCCGGGAAATGTTTCGTGCGAGCTTATCCAGCGTGGGGATGTGCAGGCCAATGGCTTCAAACTCTGACAACATGGTCACCAGCCTACCTGGATAGAATGTTCACTCATGAACAACGAGCGCGTCTTTGCCATGACCTTCGCCAGTATCTATCCGTTGTACTTGGCCAAGGTGGAGCGTAAAGGGAAGACGAAGGATGAACTCGATACTGTGCTGTGCTGGCTCACCGGTTTTGACGCTGCGGGGCTGGCGGACGCAGCCGCCAGTGACTGGACATTGCAAGAGTTCTTTGAGCGCATTCCGGAGCTCAATCCAGCTGCTAGTGAGATCAAGGGAGTCATCTGTGGCTACCGAGTCGAAGACATCGAGGACCCCTTGATGCAAAAGATCCGCTACATGGACAAAGTGGTGGACGAGCTAGCTCGTGGCAAGGAGATGGAAAACATCCTCCGAAAAAGTTAGACAGCATGGTCTATTTCTAGTAGGCTGACTCACACGATCCAGAAGCTGACCTTTTGCCTCCTTGCGGCGGTCGGCTGGCAACCGCACATCGCTTGACGGTGCCTGCAAGGAAAGATCGGCCCGTGGCTCACTTTGGTCGCGGGAAGCGCGATAAGGAAAGGCCTGCAACAATTGAACTTTCAGCCCGGTTATGACGTCGATCCAACCCGAGTGCAGCTGTCTGAAAAACGGGAAGAGGCCGGCTTTCTCCCATTGACTGCCACATTGCTCAAGCAAGATGGCGGAGCATTCCTGCTTTCTATTGATGGTCGGCCACCTGTGTGGGCATGGCTGCATGATCCAGGATTAGTGTCGCAGCTCTTTGAATGGTTCTCTGAGTGGGGCTTTGCGCGCTACGACGAGCAATTTGGGCTGCTCAAAGTGTGGTCGGGAAGCTTCTTGGCTATCGCTTGTCCGCGCATTGCTGCTCCGGGGCAGCGGGATGATTCCGGGGAGTTTCTCGCCGAAGTGATGAAGCGAAGCGTCGGGGTTCTTGGCTAAATTGGCAATTTTCAATAGCTAAAAGTATCAACTCGGTCTCAATTGTTTACAAAAGCGATGTGGTTGCCATCACAACACATATAGTGTGGTGAATCACAAAGTTAGCAAATGTGAATGATGGGACTGATCGTATGACTCAAGGCGTCGCAAAGCCAGTGCGTACTCGCCCCCAGCCGTCCGGTCGCTGGGATAGAGTGCTCGGCACAATTGAAGTGGTGGGCAACAAGCTGCCTGAGCCATTTACCCTCTTCCTCATCCTGTTCCTGATTACAGGCGTTGCATCGACAGCCATGCACCTGGCAGGGGTGAGCGTCATGGTGCCAGGCAAAGACGAGCTTCGCATCAATGGCCTGTTCACCTCCCAAGGTATGCGGTGGCTGACCACCAATATTGGCCAAAACTACATTGGGTTCCCACCGCTGCTCACCGTGCTTCCGATCCTGTTGGCGGTGGGCGTTGCCGAGCGCTCGGGAATGCTGAGCGCTCTTGTTCGCAGGTTGTTCGCCTCCGCCAAGAAATGGACGTTGCCTTATGCTGTCGGCATCGTTGGCGTGTCAGCGTCCGTCATGGCGGACTCTGCCTGGGTCGTTATCCCGCCGCTCGCGGCCATGGTGTTTAAGGCCGCGGGTCGCCACCCGGTGGCCGGTTTGCTCGGTGGCTTTGCGTCGGTGGGCGCTGGCTACTCGACGTCTTTCTTCCCGACGAGCCTTGACGCCCTCTTCGCAGGTATCACGAACGCGGTGATGACGACCCTGCCGGGAACCACGGCGACAGAAGTCAACCCGGTTTCCAACTTCTATTTCAACTTTGTTTCCGCACTCCTGCTGGGCCTGTTGGCTGGCTTCATCACCGATAAGGTCTTGGAACCTCGCATGGTGAAGCTGGGTGTTCCTACTGAGGAAACGGTGGACCCGGAGGATGCGAAGCATCGCGGCGACCGCGACGAAGAAGGAAATGAACTGTCCCCTCAGCTTTCTCCGATTGAGTCGAAGGCACTGTGGGCATCGCTTGGAGCTTCCTTGCTTCTCACCGTGGTGATGCTCGCGTCTGTCCTGGTGCCGGGCTCTCCATGGCGAAATGACGCTGGCAGCTTCCTGCCGAAGTCACCGCTGCTGGATTCCATCGTCTTCATTGTTTTTGCCTACTTCATGGTGATGGGCATCGTGTATGGTGCGGTGCTGGGCAATATCAAGGGCATGCCTGACATCGTCACGATGATGGGCCTGGCGATGAAAGACATGATCGACTTCCTGGTCCTGGCCTTCATCCTGGGGCAATTCGTCGCACTGTTTTCCTGGACCGGCATCGGTACCTATACCGCGGTGAAGGGTGCCGCGTTCCTCGAATCGATGCATCTCACCGGTTTCGTGGCGATCCTGGCCTTCATCGTGTTGGCATCCTGCCTGAATCTCTTGGTGATCTCGGGCTCGGCCATGTGGACCCTCATGGCTGCAGTCTTCGTGCCAATGTTCGCACTCATTGGCTATGAACCTGCGTTTGTGCAGGCAGCGTTCCGCGTGGGTGACTCCGCCACCCAGGTCATGACCCCGCTGAACCCATACATGATCGTCATTTTGGGGCTGCTGCGTCGCTACGAGCCTGAAGCAGGCCTCGGCACCCTGATGTCTAGGTTGGTGCCGTTCGTGGTGCCATTCTGGCTGGCCTGGGTGGCAATCCTGTTCGGCTGGTACTTGTTGGATCTGCCGCTCGGCCCGGGCGCTGCGATCATGATGGAGGGATAGCACATGGATCGGCTTACCCCGTCTCGCGCTTATCTCGATCAGATCAATAGCCAGGTCGAGGCCGACATCGCCGCCACCGAGGAACTTTCCTATCCAGATCCCGACTACCCGGAACAGCCTAAGTTGTGGCAGCGCGTCGCTGCAGCCGCCGAATCGTACCAGGATGATCTGGTAGCGCTGTCGCTTGATCTGCACGCTCATCCGGAGGTTGCGTTCGAGGAGCATCGCTCCGCTGCTGCAATTGCCGAGCTCTTGGAACAGCACGGCGTATCCGTGACGCGCCAGGCTTTTGGCGTGGAAACGGCGCTTCATGCCTCGTGGGCGACCACCGATTTCGATCCGCAGCTTCATCCCACGATCGCCGTGCTCAGCGAATATGACGCACTGCCGGGAATTGGTCACGCCTGCGGGCACAACGTCATTGCAGCTTGTGGCGTGGGCGGTTTTATCAGTGCCCTGGAAGCACTGAAGAATGCGGAAATCCCGGGCCGACTGGTGTTTCTGGGAACACCCGCTGAGGAAGGACATTCTGGAAAGGAATACCTCATCCGCGGGGGCGCCTTCGAGGGCGTTGACGCAGCGATAATGATCCACCCATTCTCCTACGACATTGGCAGTCACGTCTGGGTGGGACGTAGAAACCTATCGGTCACGTTCCGAGGCGTCGCAGCACACGCATCCTCGGAACCCTTCATGGGGCGCAACGCGCTCGACGCTGCGACGTTGGCCTACCAAGGGCTGGGGCTGTTGCGCCAACAAATGCCACATTCTGACAGATTGCACGCCATTATCGACGACGGAGGCGAGCGAGCCTCGATCATTCCAGAGTCCGCGTCGATGAGCATCTACGTGCGCTCTCTCTACACCGACACCCTTCTTGACCTGTCGTCTCGGGTAGACGACATCATCGAAGGCGCAGCTCTGATGGCGGGCGTCACGGTAGAGAAGAAGTGGGATGTGCACCCCGCAACACTTCCGGTTCGCAATAACGAGACCTTGGTTGCTCGCTGGACCCGCACTCAGGTGGAACAGGGGAGGCAGCCCCTTCCGGCTGGAATCATTCCAGCCACGCTCGCGGCCTCGACGGACTTCGGCAATGTCTCGCAATTGGTGCCGGGGCTGCATCCAATGGTGAAGATCGCACCGGTGGGAGTTGCATTGCACACCGAAGGCATGGAACGAGCAGCTGCTTCAGAGGAAGCCGCGACAGCTATCGTGCATTCCGCAGCGGGGTTGGGGCAGGTGGCTATCGACGCACTAGCTGACCCGACCTTGCTGGCGCGGGCCCGGGAGGAATTCGCAGCAGAGGGCGGAGTTGTGCGTTCGGCCGACCTTTTCGGGGCATAAGCTGAAGGGCATGGCAAAACTTCGCGCCCTTGATTTTCGCTCCGCTGATTTCGCCCCGCGCTTTTATGATTCGGATCCTGAAGGTACGCCCACTGATGCCGTAGTTTTGCTGCACGGCACCTTCGGATCCACTGCATCTCACTACGGACTCGTCTTTCCGGAAATCGCGCGTGAGCGTCGCGTGATTGGGCTGGACTTTCAGTGCACCACGTCCGTCACGCTGGAGGACCTGGTCGCACAAGTTCGCAGCCTTATCGACGGGCTCGAGCTGCAGCGCCCTCACATCGTTGGATATTCCCTAGGAGCTGTGGCGGCAGCTGCTTTTGCCGCGCGCCATGCGGGCCAGGTGGGTCGCCTCGTGCTGCTCGCAGGGTGGGCGCGCACAGACGCTCACCAAGTGTTGCGCAATGATCTGCACCAGCGACTGCGCGCTGCTGACGAGGACGCGCTGCGAGAGTTCGTCACACTATCAGTGTTTTCGCCAGAATTCTTAGCTGGACTGAGCCCTGCTGCGCTCAAGGCCACAAAGCAAAGCGTGCGTTTTAGCGAAGTGGGAGACGCGCAAATGCGGTTGAATCGCCAGGTGGATATCCTCAATGAGCTGGCAGATATCACTGCGGAAACGCTCGTGCTGTCCTGCACGCAAGATGCCATGGTGCCACCACACCATCAGGAACAGCTGGCGCAGCTCATTCCCGATGCCCACCGCGAATATCTCCATGGCGGGCACGGAATCGTCTTCGAGGAACCGGACGCAGTGGCAGCAGCGATTACGGAGTTCTTGCGTTAGCGCTGTTTCGCACGTGTTGGGCCAGCTGCTCGATTTCACCCAGGCTGAGTTTGGTGTCTGAGTGGGCGGAGCAGTAGTCCAGTAGCGCATATCCAGTGTCCTGCAGCTGGAGATGCTGCTGCCAGCGCTCAGCTGCCACAGGGCGATTGTTGGCGGCCAACGATTGGATGGCGCCGCGCTCGCCGAGGAGTTCGTGCTGTAGGTCGCGTCGATAAGCCAGCGCTTCGGCCGGCGACTTAATGGTGAGCGCGCCCAGCAAGTTGCCCATCGCGCCGAAGCAGCGCTCCATGAGTTCCGCGTGGCGGCTGCGGTCGGCGCCTCGGAAGACGAACCACAACGCTGCCACGGCGAAGAAAGTGGCGATCGTGGTTTCGGCGATGCGGGAAATCATGACGGGAGCGAGCTCACCATGGGTGGCCCCGCCCATAAGCAGCGCCAATGGGGTGGTGAAAATGACGGTGATCGCGTAGTTGCGGACGACGAAAATTTCCGCCATGAACTGCGTCATCGCGAGGAAGCACAGCAAGCCGAGTGGGTTCGGGTCAAGCCAGTGGATGAGGGCAAAGGCGCCGATACCGATGATCGAACCGATGAGGCGATGTGCACCGCGGATCGTGCCGGCGACCACGTCAGGGCCCATTTGCAACATCATCACTGCGGAGACGATGGCCCAGTCGGGGCGGTCGAACCCCAAGGCTATGCCCACGACCGATGCTGCGAGGGAAGCCAGCAAGATACGCACCGTGGTGACCGTTGCGTGGCTGTGCCAAGATATCGAGCGGTAGAGCCGGAATTTCGCGGTAGGGCGGGTGTGCGGGATAACGAGGCGGGTCGTGTCCACGTAGGTAGGTGAGTCGCTGGCAGTGGCTCCCGCTTCGGTTCCTCTGGAGAGTCGGACCAGTTCTTGCTGCGCGGCGAGGGCTCGGGTGACCAGCTCGCGACGAGACTCATCGATGACCTTGCCACCCTGTACCACGCGGGCATCAGCCAGCGCGTACCACGCATTGGCCAGCGCAGTCTCGGCCTGATGGCGACGCCCGACGTTCATGCCGTCGCTTTCCTTCAACGCCTTGATTGCGCCCTCCAGCACTGCGACGGCGTTGGCTTCCGGCTTATGCGGGTGAATGAGGGCCGGTGCCATGCCGAGGAGAAAACCACTGAGAGCGCCGATACTGGCGAACATCGCGACTTGCCATGGTTCGACGCTGAGGCGCGGAGTCATTGTCGACGCTGAGGCCACCATGACGATGAAGAACGGTCCCGGAGGGGGAAGTCGCAGGGCGTTGGAGATGAAGAGCAATACTCCTGCGATTGCGCAGGCAAACAGGGCTGTGAGAAGTAACCACCAGTGGCTATCGCCTGCGTTAATGTGCCCCCACACCACCTGGCCAACGAGCGCGCCCATTCCAGTGCCACTGATGATGAGTGCAGCGGCTATCGCCAGCACTTTCCACCGAGTTCGGAACGGATGTCCTTCGCCGTAGATGACCGTGCATGAACCTGCGGTGATGAGTACGACCTCGTGGTCAAGGCCTAAAGCAAGGGCAATGATGCCGGGAATGAACATCGCCAGTGCGGCGCGAAGTGCGCCTGGCCAGCGTGGGCCCGGTGTGTGGAAGGCGGTGAGAAGGTGCCAAGGATTCGGGGCGGGTGGCATCTTTTCTTGTCGATGTTGCTCTCCCGCGTTCACACACTCACCCTTCCTCATCAAATTTTTGCGTACCTCATTTAACTCGGTCGGGCGATTTTGTGCCAGTTGAGGTGGATTTTCTCCCCCACAAAGAACCATTTGGTCTACTTTCTATGGACATAGCCGTACATAGTGGTCTAGTCTGTCTGAACAGAATGGTTTAAATGAACGAAAGGCAAGCCTATGATCATTACTGGATTAGTGCTCGGCGTCCTCTTGGGCGCAGTGATGCAACGAGGGCGCTTCTGTGTCACAGGTATGCTTCGCGACATCTTCACCTTGAAATCATGGCGAGGCATCGTGGGCTTGCTCATCGTCATCTCAGTGCACGCTGTGGGAATCGCTGCATTGACGACGGCCGGAATCATTTCGCCAAAACCGGACACCTTCGCTCCACTGGCCGTGATCGTGGGTAGCCTCCTCTTCGGAATCGGCATCGTGCTTGCCGGTGGCTGCGCCTCCGGCACCTGGTACCGCTCAGGTGAAGGCCTCGTCGGATCCTGGCTCGCACTCGTTGGCTACGGCGTATCAGCAGCGGCCATGAAGCGGGGAGTGCTGAAGCCAGTCAACGAGTTCCTCGGTTCCCGCACCACCGAACTCACTACCATTCCAGCCTCGCTGGGAATCTCCCCGTGGTGGTTCGCGCTGGCGCTGTCCGCGCTGACCCTGTACGCCGTTAACTTCTACCTCCAGCGTGACGCGCTGCGCGGGCCGAAGACGCGTCTCGACGCGCCGGTGTGGCAGCGTCCACTGCACCTGTACACAGCGGGCCTTCTTGTTGGCGTCCTCGGCGTGATCGCCTGGCCACTGTCCGCAGCCACCGGTCGCAATGGTGGACTCGGCATCACCACTCCTAGCGCGGATGTCTTCAGCTTCCTGATCACCGCAAATACCAAGTACCTCAACTGGGGAACGCTGCTGGTCATTGGCATTCTCATTGGTTCCTACTTGGCTGCGCGGGCCACGGGTGAGTTCCGGGTCCGTGTGCCGGATGCTGTTCAGGCACAGCGCTCCGTCGTCGGCGGAGTTCTGATGGGCATTGGCGCATCCTGGGCAGGTGGCTGCACCGTGGGCAACGGTATGGTCCAGACCGCGCTCTTCGGTTACCAGGGGTGGGTGGCGCTGCTGTTCACCGCCATTGGCGTAGGTATTGCTGCCAAGATTTGGCTGAAGCCAACCCAAGCTGTTGAAGTACAGCAGGCGCCGGTGAAGGATGTTCCAGAATTCTCCTTCGCCACGGCTCCAGTGGCACTTAAGGTGCGGACGGGTGAAAAGACCGGTCTGCGCCAGATCGCGGAGCAGACCTACGCGCTCGACACCCTGGGTGCCGTGTGCCCGTTCCCACTCGTCGACGCGCGAGCCGCTATGGCCGGCCTGGCCCCAGGTGACCGCCTCGTGATCGACTTCGACTGCACCCAAGCGACGGAAACAATCCCACAGTGGGCATCCGACGAAGGATTTAAAGTCACCGATTTCCGCAGGCAGGGCAATGCGGGTTGGCAGATTACCGTGCAAAAGTAACTAACATTGGTGGACATGCGCACAATTAATGCCCACCTGTTCAGTTCTGTTGATGGCGACGTCGAGAGGCCGAACCTTTTCCAATTCGATTGCTTCGGCCCCGACGAAGCCGAAATGATGACCTCCGCCATGGCAGACGTAGACACGGGCATCATGGGAGCCACAATCTACCGCGAGTGGTCCCAGTACTGGCCGGGCGTGACTGATGACTTTGGCCCAATCATCAACCCGATGCGCAAGCTGGTCGCCTCCACCACGCTGGAAGAGCCACTAAGCTGGGAAAACTCCGAGCTCATCGAAGGCGACCTTATCGAGTCCGTCCGTGCACTGAAGGAAACCGACGGTGGGGACATCACCGTCTTCGGTATCTCGGTCATCCGTCAGCTGCTGCTCGCTGGTCTCATCGATCGCCTCCACCTCACCATCCACCCGGCCTCGGGCACCAATGGCAAGCGGCTTTTCGACGGCATCGACGAGCCAGTCCGTCTCGAACTCATCGACACCAAGGTGTCCTCAGTGGGCAACCTACTAGCAACCTACGCTCTGAAGACCGTCGACTAATTGCCGAATGTGATCCTCCGTGTGATTTGCCATGACGGTCACCCTGAGGATCGCCTCGCCCCGTTTAACAGTTGGATACCTAATTGCGGGGACCCACATGCCCAGCTCTTTGAGCTGGGCTGACGCATGCATCGCCTTGTCCTCGTCGCCCACGGGAATCGGGATAATCGGGGAAGGGGAATCGGGCAGGTGGAGCGCAGTGCGAAGGGACGCGATATTTCGGCGGAGTGAGGGCAATTGCTCGTCGATAAGCCTGAGAGCAGCGAGAATCGCGGCGGGGGAGGCCGCTGCGGTGGCGGTTGAGAACACGTAGGAGCGGGCTCGATTGCGCAGGAGCTGCGCGAATTCGTGGCTGCAACACACGAAACCGCCCTCTGCGCCGAGCGCTTTGCTGGCGGTGCCGATGAGGATGTCTGGAAGTGTTGTATCGAAGTGGTCGGCGGTGCCTTTGCCGTGCGGGCCTAGGGTGCCGATGGCATGGGCGTCGTCCACCATCAACCAGGCGCCGTGTTCAGTGCAGATGCGCTGCAATTCGGGGAGCGGGGCGATGTCGCCGTCCATGGAAAATAGCCCGTCGGTGATCACCAAAGCATGCTCAGTGCTACGAGCCTGCAACGCTGCTTCCAGCGCAGATCTGTCGCCGTGCGGGAATACGGTGAGGGGCAGGCGGGATAGTCTGCAGCCATCAATGATGCTGGCGTGGTTGAGGGAATCGGAAAAGATGGTGAGGGACTCGCTCACCGCGCCGAGCGCTGCAATGGTCGAGAGATTTGCCTGGTAGCCGGTAGCAAAATACACGGCGTCTTCGCTTCCCACGAAGCGTGCGAAGGCGCGCTCGACTGCGGTGTGTAGCTCCGTGGTGCCCGTAGTGAGGCGGGATCCGCCCGATCCGGCGCCGTATTTTTCGACAGCCTTAATGGCTGAACTAACAACTGCCGGATGAGCACTCAGGCTGAGATAGTTGGAGGATGAAAACAGCAGGTAATCTCGCCCGTCGATGAGGGCGATCGGGTGTTGGGCAGTGTCAAACGTGCCGGGACTGCGGAGCAAACCAGCCGTAGCCCATGCAGTGTTTGCGGAGCGCGCGAGGTCGGTGAGACTCATCGTTGTTCCACCAGGACAGGCGTGTTTTCCAGGTAGTCAATGGTGTTTTCCACTTCGGATTCGGGCCCGTCGTAGAGAAATACCCGCGTTCCCAGCTGCGCCCCTGGCTCTTTGCAGTGGCGCAGCCGGTAGTAGGTGCCCGCAAACGCCAGGTAGCCAGTGGTGTAATTCGGATCATCGGAAATGCACAGCTCAGCCAGGATATTCGGGTGGGCGGCTACTTTCGAGGACAGAGCCAGGGCCTCCGTGAAGTACTGCTTCTCCTCCGAGGCGGTGGAACCTACCAGATCCATCGCGCTCACCCGCACGCCCCGCTGCGGATCGGGGGAGAGATTGGCGCCCGTGCGGGCGTCGATAAGCATTGCACCGCGGAGCCCTGTGACGGTGTACAGCAGCTCCAACGCCACAGGATTCAGACCGTTGGCTACAAAGAAACGCTGCAGGTAGTCGGTGGTTTCCGCAGCGCTTTGCGACGGCACTTCCTCAACTTCCAAAGCCGGAACGCGCACGATGTCCTGCGTGATCTCCTGGACCGACACGTTGAGGAAATCCGGCGTGCCGTTGGGATGATGCAATGCGCGGTGGGTGAGGGCTTGCGTGGTGGCGGAGATGAGATCGAAGGGCACGATTCGCTCTGCGCCGGAGACATGTGTGCCAGCGGAGGAGGCACGCATCTTGACCGAGTAGAGGCTCATGCCTACATCTTAAACGGTGTTCAAATCAGCAAGGTTCCGAGGCTTGCAACCCCGATAACGCCCGCGGTCACCGAGACGCCAACGAGGAAGGGCCGCAGGCCGGATTTTAGGAGCGCGCCGACAGTGACGGAAGTACCGAGGGCAAACATTGCCGCAGCGAACAGCCACGTCTTCAGCTCTCCGACGATGTCCAAAAACAGCGGTGGCAAAGGGAAGACCGAGCGGATCAGGACGGCCAGCAGAAAACCGCGGATGAACAGCGGGAACAAAGTATTCAGATCGGATTTGCGATCTGATCCCATCCCCATCAGCGCAACCACAGGTGCCAGCAGCAGGACACGTCCCAGTTTGACGGCCACTGCCATTTCTACGACCCCGGAAATCATGCCCGCGGCCACGACCTGGCCGACCTCATGGGTGGAGCCACCAATGAACAATCCGGCCTGCTCGGGAGACAAACCAAAGCTCAGAGCAACCAACGGGCCGACCGCAATCATGGCGGTGCCCAACACGACGATCACCGCAATCGCCGACGCGAATTCCTCCGCCTTACGTTTGGGCAACACGCTTTCGACGGCACTGATCGCAGCCGCGCCACAAATGGTGCAGCCAGCACCAATCATCAGCACATGCTCCCGCGACAGAGAAGACCAACGGGTCAAAGCAAACGTAAGGGCAGTGCCACCAGCGACGATCGCCACGATGGTAGCCAGCGCCACCACACCCAAATCCGCCAAAGCCGAAAGGGAAATCGAGAACCCGAGCAACGCCACACCAAAACGAAGCACCTTCTTCGATGCGAAAGTGAGTCCTGGTGTCCAACGGTCTGACAGGGGACGAAGATTGCCGACCACCATGCCGACGATGATCGCGACGAGGATGAGCGTCGACACCCCAGTTGTCGCCTTGATTCCCAGGTCAATCCCGTAGGCAAGCAGCGCTCCCACAATGCTGAGCAGGAGCCCGGGTGCGATTTTGTGCGCAGTGGTCATGCTTACGTATTGTGCCCGATAGTGTGAAGGGTATGAGTATTGCGCAGCGCACCTACCGCAGAATGGGGCACGCCTTCATCGAGCACAGCCTCGACCTTCCTCTGGACTATGGCAATCCAGGCCAGGAAAAGATCACCGTCTATGCGCGAGAAATTCGCCCAGACGGCGGCGAAAAACTTCCAATGCTCGTCTACTTCCAGGGTGGCCCAGGTTTCCCAGCGCCTCGGCCTACTGACCTTGGCGGTTGGCTCGGTGTGATGCTGAAGAAGTACCGCGTGCTGCTGTTGGATCAGCGTGGGACAGGTCGTTCCAGCCGCGTTGACCAAGAATCCGAGTGGTCCGCCGACCAGCTCGCGTGCCTGCGGGCAGACAACATCTGCCGTGATGCGGAAGAGTTTCGTATGGCGCTGGGGCTCAAGAGCTGGTCACTCATGGGGCAAAGCTTCGGCGGATTTTGCATCACCACGTACGCCTCGCTGTTTCCAGCGAGCATCGATCGCGCCTACCTCACCGGCGGGCTGCCCGGCGTGGGCGTGCATATCGACGACATTTACCGCGCCACCTACAGCGCCTTGCAGCGCCGCCACGACAAGTTCAACGCACAGTTTCCTTGGGCTGAGCAGCGTATCCGAGAGATCTGTCATCACCTGGACAATGCAGAGGAAATTCTTCCCACGGGCGAACGGCTCAGCTCGCGGCGTTTCCGCACCATTGGAATCGAACTTGGCAGGGGCGCGGGCTTCGACACCCTGGCGTATCTGCTGGAAGAGCCCTTCCGCACCGTTCGGGGAGAAAAGCGCCTGCGCTCGGATTTCTTGAGCGATGTTGGCGCTCGAGTCTCCTTCGCCGCCGGCCCGCTCTACGCTGCGATTCACGAGGCCATCTACGCAGTCCCCGGTGAAGCCACCAACTGGTCGGCCCACCGCATCCGCGAGGAAGTGGCAGGCTTCTCAGAGCAGGCAGATCCACGCTCGAGCGAGCCGTTTTATTTGACTGGCGAGCACATTTACCCATGGCAGTTTGAGGAGGATCCGGCGCTGCACAAGTTGGCGGATTCGGCGCGAGACCTCGCGCAGCGCACCGACTGGACGAACCTGTATGACCTGCACGGATTGGGGGACACCTCGGCAACTGTGGCAGCTGCGGTGTACCTGGATGACATCTTCGTTCCGTTTGCCTACTCAATGGCTACATCCGAGATGTTCCGCGATGCTCGCGTCCACGTGACCAACAAATTCCAGCACGATGGCCTGCGCGTCGACGGCGCCAGCATTGTGACGGAACTGGATCGACTGATCGAGGACCACTAGTTCTCGGCAACACCTGCGATGAAGCGTGTCGAGGCGAAAGTTATCCAGAAGTCGCTTAACCTGAAGGGCAGTGCCACGCTATTGCACGTCCTTCAGGAGAGAAGTTTCATGGAGTTTTTCGCTTTGCCGGCAGCTGAGCAGGCTGAGTTCGATCGGCTCACTGCTATTTTCGAGGTCGAAGAGGAACACGTGCTTGACCCGTCCTACTTGCTACCGATCATTCACTCCAGCTAGCCGAGGTATCGCGGACAGCAGCTGGCGCGTGTACTCCTCCTGAGGTGAGTTGTACACCTGCTCAACGGGGCCCTGTTCAATCACTCGCCCCTTGTTCATGACCACGACATCCGAGCACAGTTGACGCACCACCGACAAGTCGTGGGACACGAAAATCAGCGACATCCCATGTGCGCCTACCAGGTCTTCCAAGATATTTAGGACCATTGCTCGCACGGACACATCGAGGGCTGAGACAGGTTCGTCGGCAAGCAAAATATCGGGTCGCACGGTGATGGCGCGCGCGATGGAGATGCGCTGACGCTGACCGCCGGAGAACTCGTGCGGGTAGCGGCTTAGCGCAGTAGCAGGGATCCCGACCTCGTCGAGTACGGTGCGCACGCGCTTCATCCGTTCGGCTTGCGAAAGGTTGCGGAGCGGTTCCGCCACGGAATCGGCAATGGTCATCCGCGGATCAAGGGAGGAAAACGGGTCCTGGAACACCATTTGGGTGCGACCGGAAACCTCAACTGTGCCCGAAGTGGGCTTATCCAATCCCGCGATGATCCGCAGCATCGTGGACTTTCCGGAACCGGAACCACCCACCAAGCCCAGGCGCTGCCCTCGGCGGAGGGTGAAGGAAACGTCTGTGGCCGCCACGGTTTCGCTCGCACCGAAAAGGGTGCGACGCTTGTACACCCGGCTGACGTCCGTCACGCGCACGATGTCCTCACCTGGCTTCGGACGCTGCGGCGTCGCCAAGGCAACACCTGGTTGGTAGGTGCCTTCCGCCGCGGAACGCACCGTGTACAGGTGCCCGTTCGCATCGCGCGCGTCAAGATCCGAGGCGGCGAGCAAACCGCGAGTGTAAGCGTGCTGTGGCCGGTTCAGCATGACTTCGGTCGGGCCATCTTCCACGATGTGGCCGTCCTTCATCACCAGGACTCGCTCGCTCACCGAACTAACAAGCCCCAGGTCATGGGTGATAAACAGTAACGCGGTGCCGTGCTTTTCTGCCAGCTGAATGATCAGCTCCACGATCTGTCGCTGCACCGTCACGTCGAGAGCGGTGGTGGGTTCGTCGCAGAGCAGCAGGTCCGGCCCACCCGCCAGCGCCATCGCAATGAGGACACGCTGTCGCTGCCCGCCCGACATCTGGTGCGGGTAGCGCTTTGCCATTTCAGGTGCGAGTCCGACGTCCGCGAGCAGATCCGCGGTGGCTGCCTTAGCCGCGCTTTTCGACGCTAAAGAGTGCACCGTCATGACCTCAGCGATCTGCGCGCCTACCGTCATCAACGGGTTAAGGGCGGTCATCGGCTCCTGGAAAATCATCGAGATCCGGTCGCCGCGGAGCTTAGCCAGGTCCTTTTCTGATGCGCCGAGTAGTTCCCGGCCCTGGAAAGTCACGCTGCCGGTGGCCGTGAGATTGCCATCTAGCAGACCCATGATCGCGAGCGCTGTCAGGGACTTGCCGGAACCAGACTCGCCGATGAGGCCGACTCGCTCACCAGGGGCGATGGAAAAAGACACCCCATGCAGCAATTCGGTTCCGGAGGCCGTGGTGACGCTGAGATTGTCGACAGTAATCACAGGGACTCCACCTTCACGGATCGACGTGTCTTGGGGTCGAGGACATCTCGCAAGCTATCACCCAGCAAATTGAATCCCAGGACGGTCACCGCAATGGTTGCGCCCGGCCACACCGCGAGCATTGGTGCGCTGGCCAGGGAGCTTTGGGCATTTTGCAGCAACCTGCCCCACGACGGATCAGGTGGTGGTGTGCCGAGTCCGAGGAAGGACAGTGCGGCTTCGGCCAGGATTGCCAGGGCGAAAGACACCGAGGACTGCACGATCAGCATGCCGGCGATGTTGGGTATCACGTGCTGCAGCGCGATGCGCCAACTTGGGAGGCCTGCATCGCGAGCAGCCAGGATGAAGTCCTTGCTCATCACCTGAATCGTGCCGGTGCGGGTAATTCGCGTAAACGCAGGAATCGACGCGACGCCGATCGCAGCCATGGCGGTGACAGTGGAGGATCCCCAAATGGCGCCAGTAATGATCGCAAGCAACAATGCTGGGAATGCGAGCAATACGTCAGTCATCCGCATGATCACGCGATCGATCCACCCGCGGCGCATGCCCGCGATCAGGCCCAATGGAGTTCCAATGACTGCACCAATTCCGGTGGCTACGATTCCCACGAGCAAAGCGATCTGAGCGCCGGCCATCATCTGGGAAAACACATCGCGGCCGTAACGGTCCGTGCCCATCAGATGCCGCAGGCTGGAGCCTTGCAAACGATCGGCTGGGATGGCGTGAATTGGATCGTATGGAGTCCAGACGAAGGACACCAAGGCCGCCGCGACCACTGAGGCAACGATGGCGAGGCCAACTTTTCCAGAAAAGTTCAGTTTCATTGGGTCCTCGTTCGTGGGTCGATAATCGTGTGCGCCACATCAACCGTCAGATTGACCAGCAGAGTGAACAAGACAAGGAGCATCACGATCGTTTGTACCGTGGTGATGTCTCGGCCTACGACGGCGTCGAGAAGCATGGAACCCAGCCCAGGGATGGTGAAAACGCGCTCGATCACCACGGCGCCCACCACCAGCGACGTCAACTGCAAACCAGCAACTGTGACCACCGGTAGCGCTGCGTTGCGCAGTCCGTGGCGACGAAGAGCTTGCAAGGTGGTAAGTCCCTTTGCACGGGCAGTGCGGAGAAAATCGTCCTTCAAAATGTCGAGCACCGCGCTACGTACGTACCTAGTCATGATCGCGCCCTGGACCGCTGCGAGAGCGCCCGCAGGCAAAATCAAGCGGGAGAGGAATCCCATGAAGGAATAGCCGGGCGGGATCCAGCCGTTGGCGGGGAACCAGCCGAGGCGGACAGAAAACACCGACACGGCAAGGATCGCAGCGAGGAAGGACGGGATGGCGATGCCGAGCTGCGATGCGGCCGTAATAGCAATACCGTCCCAGGACCTTGCGCGCAGCGCGGCCCAGGTGCCCAGCGGAATGGCGATGAGTAGCGAGAGCAGCATCGCGGTCATCACGAGAATGAGCGAGACTTGCATGCGGTCCCACACCAGGGGAGAGATTTCGGCCCCGGAGGTCAGAGATCGGCCGAAATCGCCACGGAAGATTCCACCCATCCACTGGAAGTATTGAGTGAGTAGTGGCTGGTCGAGGCCCAATTGCGCGCGCTTGGCAGCCACAGCTTCGGCGGTTGCGGTGACTCCTAGAGCTACTTCAGCAGGGTCGCCTGGCACCACTCGGAGCAGTAAGAAGACCACAATGCTGGCGAAGAGGAAAGTGGTGAGGTAGCGCACCACAAAGCGTGCAATTCTTAAGGTCATGAGTTCTTCCCCAATCCAGCCAGAGCGATGCCATCAGTTCGCACGTCAGGTTCGATGCCGGTGATGTCTTCGCGCGCCACCACAATGTTTG
Source organism: Corynebacterium sp. H130 (assembly GCF_037572395.1). Lineage (NCBI taxonomy): Bacteria > Bacillati > Actinomycetota > Actinomycetes > Mycobacteriales > Corynebacteriaceae > Corynebacterium > Corynebacterium sp. H130. Next base: position 262,012 of record NZ_JBBHLA010000004.1, read on the forward strand.
GGAAATTGAACAAGGTATCTGCCGCTGCATTCGACATGATCGTGTCTACGGCTTGCCCCATGAGCTGCGGGTATTCCGCCTCGGTGCCAGCGTCAGCGCGCGCGAAAAGCTCGGTCGTGGTCGGGTCGTCGTAGCCGAGGTAGTAGCCCTTGGAAAAGAGCGTGGTGAGGTCGCGTGGCTCGACGTGCGCGATCAAAGACATGTCGTAATCCTTGCCTTTGAGCACTTGCGATAGCCACACCGCAGGAAACTCTACCGATTGAATGGTCACATCCAGACCGACATCCCTCAGCTGTGAGACAACCAGCTCGGAAATTGCTGAGGCATAGGGCAGAGACGGGACGGTGAAGGTCACCTTGTTGTTGGACTCATTGATCCCGGCCTCTGCGAGCAGCCGACGAGCCTTGTCCGGATCAAACGGGTACTGTTCAGACTTGTAAAACCACGGGTCCGTAGGAGGAACCGGAACGCCTCCGGTGTCGGTGCCGTACCCGTCCCACGCGGTATCGATCACCGCCTGTCGGTCAATCGCGTGCATCACCGCTTGGCGCACGCGCACATCATTGAAAGGTGCGCGCTGGTTGTTCATGGATAGCAGCACCTCGCCATTTGTGGTGCCTACCTGCACTTGGTAGTCGCCCCGCGCCTGCAGCACGTCGAGTAGCTCGGGGCTTTGCATCGCCCACACCACATCGACATCGCCGGACTGCAGCGCGTTTGTTGCTCCGACGGCATCAGAGAAGTAGCGGATCGCAGCGGTGTTGTTGGCTGGTCGCTCACCCCAGTAATCCGAACGAGCGGTGAAAGTCAGCGACTGTCCGACGGCCCAGTGGTCCAGCACGTATGGGCCGGTTCCGATGGGCTGTTCCGCAAGCTTATCGACGCCATTCGGCGTCATCATCGCGCCGACAAACGTACCCATCGCCCATAGCCATTGATTGCTTGGTCGCTTGAGGCGAACCTTTAACGTGTGCTGATCGAGGGCTTCGGTACTTTCCACCACGGCCATCTGTGATTTCAAACCATTGGTCCAGGCATCGGTGCTGACGCGATCAATGGAAAACTTTGCGGTGTCGGCAGTGAATTCATCACCGTTGGAAAAGCGGACCCCTTCGCGTAGGTGGAAGATGTACTCTCGCCCGTCGTCGCTGCGCTCCCAGCTGGTGGCGAGCAGTGGTTGGACCTGGCCTTCTTCGTCGATGTGGACGAGCCCCTCGTAAACGTTCTTCATCAGCGCGCCAGGTATAGCGGCGCCCGCGGTGCGGGTGAAGTCAAGGGAAGCTGGCGGGCCAAAGGTGGCCACTACCACGGCGTTTGAATCGGCGATGCGGCCGACCCGGGTGGCGGTGCTGCCCGCTGAGCACGCGCTCAGTGCCAGGGTGGCAGTGAGGGCGATAGCGGTGAGTACCGTGCTCACAGTGCGCATGTTATCCCGATCTCACGAATATGGGGGGTTTGTTAACACGCAACATTATAGGGCGCAGCCTCCGGATCCCTAACTGGTATGCGCGTTAGACTTGTGCCCCGTGGAACCCATTCGCGTGACCTCAGATTTTGGAGCCCTGCTGCGTTCGCCGGCGGCGCGAACCTTGGGTTTGCTCATTCTTGTTCTCGGCCCGTTGACCTGGTTCTTATACCGGTCGCTTGAAGGAACAGACAACGGAACTTTGCGGTTGTTGTACGGGTTGGGTGTCGCAGCTCCTGCGTGTGGCATTGTGGTCGCGGTATTCAGCTTTTTGGGATTTTTGGTGCGTAAGCGTCGCGTCGTGCTGAACGTGGGGGAGCAGGTGAGCCTGCCACGCACGGGTATAGAATTTGCCCTGAGTGATCTGGATACCTTGCAGCTTTTCACAAAGGACGGCGCTTCCTATTTGGCGCTGTTGCCCAGCCACGTTCTTGAGCGACTCACCGCAGCTACTGCCCGGTCGGGCGAGCACAAACTCGATGGCTACATTGTGGAATTTCCTGAGCGGCCAAACTTCCAGACGTACGAGGTTGCCGACAAAATTCGCCACGCGAATCCAGCCGTACAGATTGAAAAAATAGGCGCTGTCTAAATAACGAAAAAATTACCATTAGGTCACGGGTTGTGAGGATCGTAGGAAAACGTAGTGGTTGTGCAGTAATCGAGTAATAATCTCGAACTTTGTCACAGTCCGTTTTCTCACAGGAAGACCTTTCATGGATTCCATCAAAGTGGTCGAAGAGACCACTCCCGACAACCCCAAGGACCGTTCATTTCTGGGGCTGAAGACTGATCCGCTGATCTTTCTAGCCTCTACCGGGTTCATCATCGTATTCGTAGTCGCCACGATTGCGCTGGGTAAGCGAGCACAGGAGACATTCACTTCCATTGCAGGTTCGCTGCTCACCAACGTTGGATGGATGTACATCGGTGGTGTGTCCTTGGCGTTCCTCTTTCTCATCGCTATCTTTGTTTCCCGTTTCGGTCGGGTCAAACTCGGCGACGATGACGATGAGCCAGAGCACTCCCTGCCCGTGTGGTTCGCCATGCTTTTCGCAGGTGGAACCGGTGCGGTCCTGATGTTTTGGGGTGTGGCCGAGCCTATCAATCACTACTACAACGTGCCGAAAGGCGACGTAGACTCCCAAACCCAGGCAGCTGCGCGTGAGGCGATGGCCTTCACTTTCTACCACTTTGGCCTGCACATGTGGGTGATCTTCGTACTGCCAGGCTTGGCACTCGGCTACTTCATTTACAAGCGTAAACTTCCGCCACGCCTATCCTCGGTGTTCGCTCCGTTGCTTGGCGCGCGCATCTATTCCACGCCGGGCAAGCTTATCGACGCCCTCGCGGTCGTCGGCACCGTGTTCGGCATCGCAGTGTCCGTAGGACTTGGCGCGCTCCAGGTCAACGCAGGTCTGCACAAGATGTATGGTGTCCCCGAGATCAGCTGGGTGCAGCTGGCTATCTTGCTGGTGATCACTGTTGCCGCGTGTTTGTCGGTGGCATCTGGTTTGGAAAAGGGTATCAAGATTCTGTCGAACCTCAATATCGGCATGGCAATGTTGTTCCTGATCTTCATCCTGATCGCGGGCCCAACTTTGACCCTGCTGCGTGCGACGGTGGAGAGTTTCGGTATCTATGCAGCTGAGCTTCCTGAGCTGATGTTCTGGACCGATTCCTTCGATCAAAACCCAGGTTGGCAGGGCAAGTGGACCGTGTTCTACTGGGCTTGGACGATCTGTTGGTCACCATTCGTGGGCCTTTTCGTGGCCCGTATTTCGCGAGGCCGCACGGTGCGCGAGTTCATCGCCGGTGTCCTTGCCTTGCCGACGACCTTCGCCCTCATCTGGTTCGCCATTTTTGGCCGCGCTGGACTGGAACTCGAATTCTCCGATCCTGGCTTCCTGACCACACCGGTTGTCGTGGAAGGCGACGTTCCGGCTGCGCTGTTCAAGTTCCTTGAGGCATATCCGATGACGGCTATTGTGGCCCCGCTTGCCCTGGCAATCGTCGTCATCTTCTTCATCACCTCCATTGACTCCGCAGCCATGGTCACGGACATGATGTGCACCGGCGAGGAAAACCAATCGCCAACTTCATATCGAGTCCTGTGGGCCGTGCTCATTGGTTCGGTGGCGGCGGCACTCTTGCTCGTCTCCCCGGATACGGGCATCGCAACACTACAGGAAGTCGTGATCATCGTGGCATTGCCGTTCTTCCTCATGCAGTTCGTGATGATGTACTCACTGATCAAGGGCATGAGCGATGACGCTGCGGCGCGTCGCAAGGTACAGACCCGTCAGTGGGAGAAGACGGATACCCCGGAGAAGCTGGAGGCTCACGAGGCGTTGCCAGCGCCGGGCTACGACGACGAAGGCAACGAGCTGCCAACCCTGCGATACGACTACGACGAAGAAGGCCGCATCGTCATCTCTGGTGACGTGGTCATCGCCGGCGACCTCGGCGTGGTGGGCGATATCGACGAGGATCCACACGACGACAGTTCGAGTGAAGTTGGGGACAGTCACACGGTGATTGAGTCCACTTCACCGCGAAACTGGACTTAGAAAAAAGGGGGCTGGTTCAACATTGAACCAGCCCCCTTGTTCGTTGGCGTTAGAGCGTTGGCAGCTCTGGCTCTACGTCTTCACGAAGGACAATGTCTTCCTTCGGACGGGTGAAGTCAATGATGGCGCCAATGACTACTGCGATCAGGGTAGGTACAACCCAGCCCAGATCAATCTTGTGCATTGGGGACCAGCCGATGATTGGCTCGATAACGTTGGAGCCCCAGCCCAGGGTGTTGAAGCTCATCAGGGCAGCCCAGATGATGGCCACTGGCAGCGCCAGCTTGAACATGGTGTTCATGCGACGGCCGAACAGTGGCTCAGCCAGCGTCAGGAAGATCAGGGCGATGGCTGGTGGGTACAGGAAGCCGATGATTGGACCGGCGATGGCCAGGACTGCTTCCAGGCCCATGATGGACAGCAGGGTAGCCACGACGGTGAAGATCACTGCCCACACGCGGTAGGAGATCGAAGGCACCAGGTGGTTGAAGAACTCAGAGGTCGCGCCGATCAGGCCAACGGAGGTGGTGATGCAGGCGAGCAGCACGATGGCGCCGAAGACGATCATGCCTGGCTGGCCCATGGTCAGCTTCGCAGCGTCGGTAAGCAGGGCAGCGCCGTTGGCGTACTTGGTTGGCTCAGGGATGACCTGGCCGATCATGCCCAGGCCGACGTAGATCACTGCGAGCAGTGCGCCAGCGATGACAGCGGCCATCGATACGCCACGAACCAGGGTGTTGCCCTCTGGGAAGCCCTTGTAACGCAGTGCGTTCACGACGACGATGCCGAAGGCCAGGGCTGCGAGGGAGTCCATGGTCAGGTAGCCGACAACCAGGCCGTGCGCCATTGGTGCGTTGGAGTAGTCGGCGTTTGCAGCGCCTGGGGTGCCATCGAGGTTGGCGATGGACAGGATGACCAGCAACACCAGCAGGATCAGCAGGAGCGGGGTCAGTGCCTTACCCAGCGCATCCACCAGGCCGGCAGGGTTGAGTGCTAGCAACAGGGAAACGCCGAAGAAGATAATGGAGAACACCGCGTTGGCGGCCATGCCGCTCATGCCGGTGATCGGAACGATAGCGGTCTCGAAGCTGACCACACCGGTTCGAGGCAGTGCGTAGAAGCAGCCAATCGACAGGTAGGTGAGCACAGGGAAAAGAATTCCGAAGATCGTTCCGCCACGCTTGGCGAGGTCCTGGACGTTGTTACCGGTGAGGGCGATGGAGACGACGCCGATGACTGGAAGGGCTACGCCAGCAAGGCAGAAGCCAATGATGGCTGGCCAGAACTTGTCGCCGGACTCGACGCCCAGCATTGGAGGGAAGATCAGATTGCCGGCGCCGAAGAACATCGAGAACAGCATCAAGCTGGTCGCGACGACAATCGTGGTGCGCGACTTTGCGCTCATTGGTGAGGCAGTTGAGTCGGCGTTGGTCATGAGAAACCTTTCAAAGAATCCATTTCTTGTGCTGCCCATAGTCTTGAGCCGAGGGTGGAGGTCAAAACTAGTGGAACAGTGCTATCGAGTATGGGGTGTCCATGATCATAGCAGCTTGTCTCACTAAGTGGGAAAAATTTTAGGATTGCAGTCCAAACTGCTGCAGTCTCCTGCGGTTTTCTTGTGAATTAGAAGCAGTTAACTGGAGTAATTCGGCGTAAATTCCCCCCGTTGTGGCGAGCTCAGCTGGCGAGCCGATCTCGTCCACTCGGCCGTCGACAAGCGTGATGATCTTGTCGACCGTGGCGATCGTCGACAGGCGGTGCGCGATGATCAACGTGGTGCGGCCAACCATGAGCTCATCCAGGCCCTTCTGTACAGCGCGCTCGGCCTTGGTATCCAGCGCCGAGGTGGCCTCATCGAGGACCAACACCGGGGCGTCCTTCAAAATCGCGCGAGCGACCGCCACGCGCTGCTTCTGACCGCCAGATAGGCGCAGACCTCGCTCGCCAATGACGGTGTCGTAGCCGTCCGAGAACTTCGTGATGAAGTCGTGGGCGTTCGCGCGCCGGGCCGCCTCGATGATTTCCGCTTCGGTTGCATCGGGGCGACCGTAGGCGATGTTCTCTCGGACTGTGCCAGAAAACAGCGCTGCCTCCTGGAACACCACGCCAACCGACGAACGCAAGGTTGCGTTATCGAGCTGATCCACATCCTGACCACACACCAGCATCCGGCCGGAACTCGGGCGATACAGACCCAGCAACAGGTTCACCAGGGTGGACTTGCCGCCACCTGACTCGCCGACCAGCGCAATGCGTTCGCCAGCCTCGGCTGCAAAAGTGACGTCGTGGATGACCTCTTCGTCGGTGTAGCCAAAGCTCACGCCGTCGAAAGCGATCACTGGCTTGTCCGCCGTTGGCTTCAAGGGGGTTACTTGCTCGGGGTGCAGCTCCGGTGTTTCTGAAGTGCTAGCTGCAGCAATCAGCTGCTTATTAGCGGTGTGCTCCGGGATTTGGGCCATGACCTCGAAGTAATCAATCGATCCTGCAATCGCACGCTGTGCAGAATCCACCAAGTAGCTCATCATGAAAACGGGCTGCTTCGCCATGTTGATGAGCTGCAAAAGCAGCACGAGATCGCCCAAGCTGAAGTATCCGTGCAGCGTGCGGTAGAAGAGCAAAAAGTAAATGCCGAAGAAGATCAAGTTCATCGCGCCGCCGCGGGCAAAGTCCATCGCGTGCCAGTAACGAGACTGCGCGCGAGTGAGGGTGACGGTGTGGGCGTATCGACGGCCAAAGCCACCTAGCTCCCTCAGCTCCGACACAAAAGACTTGACCACCTTTACTTGGCCGACGACCTCGGCAAACCGACCTCCGGCGATGTCGATATCCTTGTTCTTTTCTCCCTCAATGCGCTGCCACTTCTTCGAGGTCAGGGTGGTGAGCCACATGTACAGCGGGAAGATAATGGCAAGCAGTAGAGCCAGTGGCCAGTAGTACCAACCAGTGATGCCCAGCACCGCGACGGTGGTGATGAGCATTGGGAAGAAGTTGTTGGAAAAAGACTGGAGGAACTGCGTGATGGACGTGATGGAGCGGTCGAGGCGCGCGATGATCGTGCCGGTGACCTGGTTATCGAAGTAGCCCTGTGGCAGGCTCAGCAGTTTGGCAAAGTACCGGGTGGACAGGATCTGGCGCATGCGGGCCGACATCACGTCGCCGATGTAGCCGCCAATGTTGTGGATGGTTGTGTTTGCCAGTTCAGCGGCAAGCAACCCCAGAGCGAGGAAGATGATGGTCTTGGTGACGCTATCTGCGGTCACCTCGCCGCTGACCGCAGAGACGATGTTGTTCGTAGCAGTGCGCAAAATGAACGGCGTGACCAGGGACAACGCGGCGACCGCGACGGAAGCGAGAATCACCCCCACATAAAACGGCCAAAGTGCAGAAGTGGTTCGTAAGATTCGGGCTAAAGATCGCACGGCTTTCCCATCAAGTTGGTTGGTGACCTAGCTACAATATCCTTAAAAGGCTCTAAGATGCTTTCCGAAAACGACTCCAAGGTTGATTAATGACTCTTCACCCACGCTCTGCCATCGCTCTCCTTGCCGCCGTAACCTTGACTCTTTCCGGCTGCGCGCCTCTCGGTGAGATGTTGAATGGAAAGAACGCGACGGTCGCTGGCGACGGTGAAGAAGTCCACGTGGAAAAGACCAAAGAGCCACAATTCGAGCCAAAGCAGGTAGCTCCAGTTACTGCCAAGACCCCTAGCGAAGCCGTGAAGGACGAAGGTCTCGGCGTGGAGTGGCGGATCATGTCCGTCGATCAAGGTCCAACAGGTGGCGCGCGCTGCCGCATTGAAATGAAAAACCTCAACGAAAAATTTGCCGTGCCACAGTCCGCAGTGGGCGACCCAACCCTGTCCACCAAGGCCGGTGGCAAGATCGCTCTGAAGCAGGTAGAAGATCAAGGCCTGGACGCACCACTGGGTGCGCTGGCCACCACGGTTATTGAGTACACGTTCAACACCACGCCGTGGAGCCTGAGCGATGCCGAATTCCAGATCGGCAACGCCATTTTCAAGGGCTACCTGAACCTCTAGAGTTTCCCTTCTTCCCGCAACCTGGTCAGCACATTTTCGGCGCTGATCAGGCACATCGGCAAACCCACCCCAGGAACCGTCGTCGCACCCGCAAAGTACAGGCCGTCAACCTTCCGCGATGCGTTGCTGCCACGCAGGAAAGCAGACTGGCCGAGCGTGTGTGCCAGACCGATCGCGTTGCCCCGCCACGCGTTGAAGTTTTCGGCAAAGTCGCTCGGCCCGATGCTGCGCCTCACGACGACGTTGCCTGCAATCCGCGAGCCCGTGCGCTCGTCGATAAGCGCGATGACTTGATCGATGATGCTCTCAACCTTCTGGTCGCCACCGTGACCAAAGTCCTCGCGGGCCGGAACTGGGATGAGCACAAATACGTTGGAATGGCCTGCTGGGGCGCACCCAGGATCGGTCTCCGACGCCTTGCAGACGTAGATCGAGCGGGAGTAACCGTCCCCCTTTTCCAGTGCGCGGAAGTCCGCGTCCCAGTCCTCGCTGAGGATCAGTTGGTGGTGGGTGAGCTCAGGGAGCTCACCGCGTACGCCCAACAACGCAACGACGCAGCTGATACCCGGATCTTTTCGGTCCCACTTCGTGGTGCGCAGCTGTTGGGGCAGCAGGGACTCGGTGTGGTTGAGGTCTGCGCCAGAAACGACGATGTCTGCACTGAGGTGCGCAAGCTTGTCATTATCCATAACGCGCACGCCGGTCACTGATCCGGCGCTCGTGGTGATGGCAGTGACGGTCGCGCCCGTGCGAATCTCTGTGCCCTTTTCACGGGCGAGATCGGCGATGGTAGCCATCAGTTGCGAGAAACCGCCCATCGGATAGCGCACGCCCTCCACCAGATCGGTGTGGGACAACAAGTGGTACATCGCCGGGGTGCGACGCGGGGCGCTGGAAAGGAATACCGCGGGATACTCCAACACTTGGCGGATCCTGCGGTCGTGGAAATCGCGGGCCACCCACTGGTGCAGATTGAGCGTGAGGAGCTGCGTGAGCAGGGCAATGTTGCCCAGCACCTGCTTGGTGAGGAAAGGCGCAAGTGAAGAAAACGTGGTGTACAAGAAAGAATCGACTGCCACCCGGTAGGTGAAGCTCGCAGTCTCCAAGTACTTTTGCGCGACGGCGCCCGCTCCGGGCTCGAAGGATTCGAAAAGCTCCGGCGCTTTGCCCGTCTCAACGTCAAAGGCAGCGGCGTTCTCGGGAAAGACCCGATACGCAGGGGAGAGGTCGACCAAGTTAAGGCGCTCGCGAGTGGCGGTGCCGAGAGATGCGAAGAACCGGTCGAAGGCCTCGGGCATCAAATACCAGCTGGGGCCGGTGTCGAAAGTGAAACCATCAACCTGGAGCGAACCGGCACGGCCGCCGAGCTCGGAGTTCTTCTCTAGTAGTGTGACTTCGGCTCCCGCGTCGGCAAGCAAGGCCGCGGTGGCCAGGCCTGCGATTCCGCCTCCGATGATGATGGCGCGCATTAATGCTCCTTGAGTCGTGGGGCGATGGCAACCGCGCGGGCAGCCAGATAGCTCTTTCGGGTGGCGGGAACGCGGACGCGTTCAGTGGCGATATCCGCTAGTGACGCAGCCTCCAACCTGTCCGTGAGGTCCTGGAACAACAGGAAGGCAGCAAACACTCCCGTTCGGGCGGTAAGTGGCAAGAATGGAATTCCGAGTCGCGCAATGGCCAGATCATCTCGAATTTGCTTGATCAGCTCTGCCTTGCTGTCGGCGGTGAGCTGTACATAGTGCCGGCCGAGCGCGGTGTCATCGGTGTGGTAGTCGCGGAGGAAATTAATCAGCTGAAATGCCCGGCCCAAATGACGTGCCGAGGTAAAACAGGTGCCCTCCGCGCGAGCAGACAAGTTCTTTCCAGAGATGAAGATGCTCAGGCACATCAGCCCAATGACCTCGGCGGAACCGAAGACGTAGGTGTCAAGGCTTTCCGGGGTGTGCACGTCTGGCGTGAGGTCGGCGCGCATGGAGGCGAAGAACGAGCGAAGGTGCTCGGGATCGATCGAACATTCCCGCGCCGTTCGTGCAAAGGCGTGCAACGCAGGGTTCGAGGAAAACTGCAGGTCGATCGCTTGAAAGGTGGCGGCTTCAAAATCGCTCAATGCCTGAGCAATTTGTTCCGGGCTCAGCCCTGCCTCGGCTGCGACGCCGTCGACGATCTCGTCGGCAATGCGCACTACTGCGTATAGGTTTTTGATGTGCGCCCTCGTCTCCGGGCCAAGGAGGGAGCTCGCTAGCGAAAAACTCGTGGAATACGATGCGATCACCGCTTCGGCCGAACGAGTGGACATCCGGGTGAATTTTTCCAACGGTGTCACAGCCAAAACCTACCTTGCGAAACTGCCATGCCCTCCATATTCTCACGACTGGTGACACAAACACAGCTGCCCTTCGGCTACGGTGGTAAATCATGACAGTGAGCCCTGAATTGGTCGTCCTTGTTGCCCCCGACGGAACCGCCACCGGGACCGCGCCGAAAGCAACCGTGCACACCGCGGACACCCCGTTGCACCTTGCGTTTTCCTGCTATGTACAACGCGAATCGGGGGAATTGCTGATCACCAGGCGCTCACTCCACAAGCTGACGTGGCCGGGCATCTGGACCAATTCCATGTGCGGGCATCCCGGCCCCGGGGAAGACTTCGAGGCTGCGATTGCCCGGCGCGCCACCGTTGAGCTGGGGCTGCCGGAGGACGTGCTTGTCGACGTCCGTTGCATCCTTCCTGAGTTCGCCTACCGGGCAACCGATTCCTCCGGAGTCGTGGAATGGGAGATTTGTCCGGTGTTCCGCGCGACGCTTCCGGAAGGCGTGGATGTTCAGCCTTCGCATTTGGAAGTTGATTCTCACACCTGGGTGAGCCCGCAAAATCTGATTTCTGCAGTGCACAGCGCCCCGTTCGCCTTCAGTCCGTGGATGGCGGAGCAGCTGACGAACAAGGAGCTGCGGGACGCGCTACTTGGAAAGTAGGCGCCTCACCGCTCCGAGTGGGATGTGCACCCAGTCGGGGCGGTTGTTTACTTCGTAGGCAACTTCGTAGAGCGCTTTGTCCACGATGAGAGCTGTGAGCAGCGGAGATTCTTTTGCGCCGTACGCTTGCAGCAGCGATTGCGAACAGTCCGCCAGCCACTCATCGGGGTTGTCCAGCGTGCCCTCAAAATGAGCCGCGTAGTCGAAGGAACGCAGCAACCCGGCGACGTCCTGCAGTGGGGAGAACATCTGTCGTCGCTCGGCAAGGGGGCGTGCCGGTTCGCCCTCGAAGTCGATGAAGAGATAACGATCATTCGTGCGCAGGATCTGACCGAGGTGGGCGTCTCCGTGGATTCGTTGCACCGTGGTCGTGCCCGCCGCAGCCTCGCGATAGACCGCACGGATCTGTCCCCCGTAGTCGGCGAGCACGGGAGCCTGTTTGATCAGTGTCTCCATACGATCCACCAGTCCGGAAACGATTCTGTTGGCAGGCACTTCTGCCGTCCCGAACGCCTCAGCCAGATCGCGGTGAATCTGACCCATGGCCTGGCCGATCAGCTCAGCCTCATCCGCGCACGGGGCACCAGCCCCAGCGCGGGAGGTGATGAGGTCCCAACCTTCCCGGGAACCTTGCGCAAAGTCCTGCACCATCGCAGTGACATAGGTGTCGCCATCCCATTCGATGTGTGAATAGGCGCGCAGGCGCGGGACGTAGGCGCAGCCTACCTTCGCGAGGCCTTCCAGCAGCTCGACCTCCGGATTAATCCCGGGCTCGAGCTTGCGGAAGAACTTGGCAATGGCAGGGCTCTCGCCTTTAAAGATCAGCGAGGAGTTCGATTGCTCAGCGCCCGATACAGACACCTCGGCTGGTTCGGGTAGCACCGGGTCGGAGACAACCACGAGAGTGCCGTCGCCAACCGCCTTGCCGGTAGCGAAGCACTGCGCGACCGCGTCCAACACTTCTTGGGTGTGGAGGACGTCGCGATCTTCGCTCAGGACGAGCTGATACAGGTCGCCGTCGACGTCGGCAAGCACCCATCGAGCAGGGCCACAGGGGGCGCTACGCAGTTCGGTGAGGTTGGTGATGCCGGCCTGCTTGGATCGAAAGAATCGTTGCTGGGCAATGTCTTCGTACATGGCGTTCCTAACGGGTCAGGTCGAACCAGAAGAAGCCGTGTGGGGCGAGGGTGACGGTCCACTCGCGGTCGCCGATTTCGGGGAAGTCGGCGCCACCGGTGAGCTCGCGAGGCACGACGCGGACGAATTCGGAAAGGTCCAAAGACACAGCTTGTGGGCGCTTGGACAGGTTGTTCACGCACAAGATGACCTGGCCCTCGAACTCGCGCAGGTAGCAGAACACTGCGTTGTTCTCGGATTCCACCTCGCGGAACGTACCCAGGCCAAACGCCTCGTAATGCTTGCGCACATGAATCAGCGAGCGCGTCCACTTGAGGAAGGAATTCTCCTGATTCATCTGCGTCTGCACGTTTACCGCCGCGTAGCCGTACTGCGCGTTTTGAATTGCAGGCAGGTACAGTCGCTCCGGGTCGGCCTTGGAAAAGCCACCGTTGCGGTCATCACTCCACTGCATTGGGGTGCGGACGCCGTCGCGGTCGTGCAGCCAAATGTTGTCGCCCATGCCGATCTCATCGCCATAGTAGAGCACCGGAGAACCGGGCAGGGAAAGCAGCATGGCGTGGAACAACTCGAGCTGGTTGCGGTCGCCGTCGAGAAGCGGGGCTAGACGACGGCGAATGCCGACATTCGCCCGCATGCGTGGCTCTTTCGCGTACTGCGAATACATGAAGGCGCGTTCCTCATCCGTCACCATTTCCAGCGTCAGCTCGTCGTGGTTGCGCAGGAAGATGCCCCACTGGGCCGTCTTTGGAATCGGCGGGGTGTCGCGGATGATGTTGGAGATCGGGATGCGGGATTCCTTGCGCACCGCCATGAACAGGCGTGGCATGAGCGGGAAGTGGAAGGCCATGTGGCACTCGTCGCCGAGCTCCGGTTCGCCGAAGTACTCCACCACGTCGCGTGGCCACTGGTTGGCCTCCGCGAGCAGGACGCGGCCTGGGTATTCCTTCTCAATCACCTGGCGGCACAGCTTCAGGAACTCATGCGTTTCCGGCAGGTTCTCGCCATTGGTGTTCTCGCGTTCGAACAGGTACGGCACGGCATCCAGGCGGAAGCCATCCAGGCCGAGATCGAGCCAGAAGCGCATCGCATCGAGCATCGCGTCCTGCACGGCCGGGTTGTCGTAGTTCAGGTCCGGCTGGTGGCTGAAGAAACGGTGCCAGTAGTACTGACCGCGCACCGGGTCATACGTCCAGTTGGACTCCTCGGTGTCGATGAAAATAACGCGGGCGTCTTCGTAGAGCTTGTCGGTGTCGCTCCACACGTAGAAGTCGCCGTAAGGGCCCTCCGGGTCGCGCCGAGACTCGACGAACCATGGGTGCTGGTCCGAGGTGTGGTTCATGACCAAGTCGGTAATCACACGGATGCCACGCTGGTGCGCCTTGTCGACGAGCTCGACGAAGTCATCCACTGTGCCAAACTCGGGCAGGATCTCGCGGAAATTGCGGATGTCGTAGCCGCCGTCTTTGAGTGGGGAATCATAGAACGGCGGAATCCAGAGGCAGTCCACGCCAAGCCACTGCAGATAGTCGAGCTTGCTCGTCAGTCCCCGCAGGTCACCGATGCCGTCGCCGTTGGCATCGGAGAATGCTCGAACGAGCACTTCGTAAAACACGGCCTGCTTGTACCACTCGGGTTGTGGGCGCTCCCACGGCTCTTCGCCGGGAGCGGGGGCTGGCGTGCGGTAGCTGTCAGCCGATGGTTCGACCACGAATCCTTGGTCGTCGATCAGAGGGGTGGTGGAGATCGGTTCAGTCATAACAACAAGCGTAGGCAAATATCTACAACTGTGTCGCGTACGTCACTATGATGTAGAGGGCAATCCAAAAGATTAACGGGAGAATGTTCGTGAAAAAGCTCAAAATTGGGGCAATCGCGCTGGCCGCAGGTACCTCTGCACTGGCGGTATATGACTACCTGCAACCAAAGCACTCAATCCGTCGCAACTTCCCAGTCGTGGGACGTGCCCGCTGGATCGCGGAATCGCTGCGAGACCCGGTGCAGCAGTACTTCGTGGAATCCGACACCGACGGCGCACCGTTCGACCGTGAAACTCGCACCATGGTGTACCAGCAGGCCAAGAACCTGGGCGCGGAGGAAGCCTTTGGTACTGAGCGCGACCTGCTCAAGCCAGGCCGTGACCACATCATGCACTCGGCGAACCCTGCGCCGATGCTGACCGAGGCTCCAAAGGTTCGCCTAGGTGGCCCGCAGTGCACCCAGCCTTTCGACATTCCACTGTTCAATATCTCCTCCATGTCTTATGGCTCCCTGTCCAAGACGGCTGTCCTGGCGATGAACAAGGGCGCAGCCATGGGCGGATTCGTGCACGAGACCGGCGAAGGCGGCCTGACCCCGTACCACCTGGAATACGGAGCGGATTTGGTCTGGGAAATCGGTTCCGGCTATTTCGGTTGCCGTAACGAAGACGGCACTTTCAGCCCGGAGAAGTTTGCAGAAAAGGCGAAGACCTCGCAGGTCAAGGCGATCCTCATCAAGCTCAGCCAGGGGGCAAAGCCAGGCATGGGTGGCATGCTGCCAGGTGAAAAGGTCACCGAAGAGTTGGCGGAAATCCGAGGCATTCCGGTAGGCAAGGACTGCCTGTCCCCATCCTCTCACTCGGCATTTACCAACCCGACGGAGATGATGCACTTCATCCAGCAGCTCCGTGAGCTCTCTGGCGGAAAGCCGATCGGTTTCAAGCTGTGCGTCGGTACCCGCCATGAGGTGCTGTGCATGTGCAAGGCCATGGTGGAAACGGGCATTCTCCCGGACTTCATCACCGTCGACGGCGCCGAAGGCGGCACCGGCGCAGCACCACTGGAATTCCTCGACCGCGTGGGTACGCCACTGTCTGAGGGCCTGATCATCGTTCACAACGCACTCGTTGGCTGCAACCTGCGCCAGCACATCGCGATTGGTGCTGCGGGCAAGATCGTCGGAGGCGCGGACATCATCCGTCGTCTCGCGATTGGCGCAGACTTCACCAACTCGGCCCGTGGCATGATGATGGCGGTTGGCTGTATCCAGGCAAAGGCCTGCCATACGAATGAGTGCCCAGCGGGCGTCGCAACGCAGGACCCACGCTTCTACCGTGGCCTCGACGTTGACGATAAGGCCGAGCGTGTAAAGAACTACCAGGCCAACACCCTGAAGTCAGCCATGCGCATCCTATCCGCCATGGGGCTTACCGACTTCCGTGACCTGGGCCCAGCCCACATTGTTCGTCGTATTGACCCGACCACGGCCCGTCCTTACGAGGACATTTTCGACTGGTTGGCACCCGGTGCACTCCTCAACGGCGAAGCGCCATACGATTGGCAGCGTGACTTCGATCGCGCGTCTGCCGAAACGTACACCGCTCCGCCGACCCGCGCTGGCCTGATTCGTACCCGAATGGACTAAACATATGAACCCGTTGCTCGACCCCTCGACGCTGGACTACCAGCTGCCACCATTTGCACAGATCAAGGTGGAGGATTATCTGCCGGCCTTTGAAACGGCCCTGGTAGACCACCAGGCGGAGATCGCTGCGATCGTCGCCAACCCAGAGCCTGCCACCTGGGAAAACACGATGGAGGCGTTCGAGGCGTCGGGCCAGGCGCTCGCTCGCGTGTCCAATGTGTTTTTCAACCTTTCGGGTACGGACGCCTCCGATGAGTTCAATGCCATCTCTGAAGAAGTCCTGCCGAAGCTGTCGGCGCATTCCTCGGCGATCTACCAAAACTCGGAGCTTTACGCGCGACTGAAGTCGCTCACCGCTCCTGAAGATGAGGAAAGCCAGCGCCTGCTGGACTACACCCTGCGCGCCTTCCAGCGTCGGGGTGCGGACCTTGATGACGCTGGTAAGAAGCGATTGACCGAGATCGATTCCGAGCTATCTTCGCTGTCGGAAACCTTCCGGAACAACCTGCTGGCCGACACGAAGGACCTCGCTGTCTCCTTTGAGCGTGACGAACTCGCTGGCTTCAGCGACGCCCGCATCGAATCTGCTGCTGCCTACGCGCGTGAGTTGGGTCGCGAAGGTTACGTTGTGCCACTTGAACTGCCAACCGTGCAGTCCGAGCAGGCAGCGCTCGATCTTCCGGAATCCCGCGCAAAACTCTACGAGGCATCTCAGCAGCGCGGTCGTGCGAATGGCAAGGTGGCTCTGGACATGGTGCGCCTGCGCGCAGAACGCGCTGAGCTGCTTGGCTACGCCAGCCACGCTGAGTACATCGTTGAGGAAGAAACTGCGGATGACGCGGAAGCGGTCCGCAACCTGCTGAGCGGGCTTTCTCCAGCTGCGTCAGCAAACGCGGCAGGGGAGTACAAGCTGCTCGCCGAGGCTGCAGACGGCGACATCTCTGGTGCCGACTGGCCATATTGGGAATCCAAGGTCCGCGCACGCGACTTCGCGCTGGACGAGGATGAGCTGCGCACCTACTTCCCGCTGTCTCGGGTGCTGCGCGACGGCGTCTTCTATGCTGCCAACCTGCTCTACGGAATCACCATCGAGCCCCGTGAAGACCTCGAAGGCTACGCCGAAGGCGTGGACGTGTGGGAGGTTAAGGAAGAAGACGGAACGGGCATTGGTTTGCTCCTCACCGACTACTTCGGCCGGCCGTCGAAACGCGGTGGCGCGTGGATGAGCTCCTTCGTTGACCAAAGCCACCTGCTGGGGACCAAGCCGGTGATCGTGAACGTCATGGGCATCACCAAGCCGGTGTCAGGGGACGCGTATCTCACCCTCGACGAGCTCACCACCGTCTTCCACGAATTCGGCCACGCGCTGCACGGTCTGCTTTCCGACGTACGCTACCCAAGTTTCTCCGGCACGAACGTGCCGCGCGACTACGTTGAATTCCCATCTCAGATCAATGAGAACTGGGCGTTCCACCCAGCGGTGCTCGCCAACTACGCTCCGGAGCTGCCACAACGCCTTATCGACGCCATCGAAGCCGCCAAGCAGTTCGGCCAAGGTTTCGCCACCAGCGAATACCTTGCAGCATCGATCATCGATTTCGCCTGGCACAGCCTGTCCTCCAGCGAACTGGCAGACATGACCGAGGCTGACATCGATGCCTTTGAACAGCGCGCGCTGGAGTCATACGGCTTGAGTGTCGAGCACATCAAGGCTCGCTACCAGACCCGATACTTCAACCACATTTTCGGTGGCGGGTACTCCGCTGGCTACTACTCCTACCTGTGGGCAGAGGTGCTCGACGCCGACGGCTACGACTGGTTCACCCAGCAAAGTGATCTGCGCGCAGCCGGCCAGAAGTTCCGTGACCTGGTGCTCTCTCGCGGTGCCTCCAGGGACTACACCGCTGCATTCACCGAGTTGCGCGGTCGTGAACGGGACATGGAGCCATTGCTGCGCCGTCGTGGATTGGGTGGCTCCAAGGTGTAGGCTATGCACATCATGGATCTCATCACCTCAGCGCCACTCTGGCTGCAAGCACCTCTTGTGGTGGCAGTTTCGGTGCTGTTGTGTGGGGTCCTGGCATTCTTGCTCCTGCGCGTCATCGACGTTGTCGGGGGACATACACACCGATGGTTCGAAGGAAAGAATGAAGAATAAGTATCCGCAATCCAGGGTGAAGCTTGCCCTTTACGTGCTGCTTGCACTCGTGGTCATTGCCTGGCTGATTAGCCTCATCTAGAAAAACATCCCCCATTTGGGCACCGTCACCTGGGAAAACTCCAGGAAAGCGGTCCAAATGGGGGATTAATTTCTTTAGTGGCGCTTGCCGGCCTCCGCAATCTTCTTGAACATCGGATGCGAGGCTAGGTCGTCGATAAGCACCGGCTTGCCCTCGGAATCGCACAGTGGCACGCACCAGTTCGGGTACATGTCGCGGGTGGTACCCGGCTGGTTTTGGGCGCGGATGTCGCCGACCATGTCCACGAGGGACGTGCAGGTGAGCAGGGATGGGGTGGAAGCGACGAAGCGGTGCATGTCGGCCATGAGCTCGACAAAATCGCCGTCAAAGCGCTTGTCTCCGAAGTCTTCGCCACCGCGAACCATGGACAGCACCTGGTTCTGCCACGCCACATCCTCGGCTTCTTCCTCGGCCGCCGGACGGGTGAGTACGCCCAAGTTTTCGCGCAAGGTGATGTGGGAGCCCTGCAGGTAGCCCATGGTTGGTGGCAGGTCGTGGGTCGTGACGGAGGACAGCGCGAGCTCGCGGTACTCGGTTGCTGGCTTCGGGGTGTCACCGTTGTTTTCGAACCACAGGATCGAGGTGCCCATGATGCCACGGCTGGCCAAGACTTCCTGTACCCAAGGCTCAAAGGTGCCAAGGTCTTCGCCCACCACGACGGCGCCGGCGCGCTCTGCTTCCAGGGCAAGAATGCCGACGAGAGCGTTGTGATCGTAGTAAACGTACGTGCCAGTCAGCGGAGACTGCATGCGCGGAATCCACCACAGACGGAACAGGCCGAGGACGTGGTCGATGCGGATACCGCCAGAATGGCGCAGCACGGTGCGGAGCATGTCACGCCATGGCTTGTAACCGGCACGCGCCAACTTCTTTGGATGCCACGGAGGCTGCGACCAGTCCTGGCCCTGCTGGTTGTAGCCGTCAGCGGGAGCTCCGACAGACGCAGCTGGGGCAAGAACGGATGCGAGGTTTTCAGCGTCGGCGCCACCTGGGTGCACACCAACCGCGAGATCAGCCATGATGCCGATGCTCATGCCAGCCGCCTTGGCGCGCGCCTGCGCGTTCTCCAGCTGCTGGTCACAAATCCACTGCATCCAGCGGTAGAAATCAGCAGTTTCCTCCACGGATGGCATGATGCCGTGGTTGGAATCCTCCGGGCGCTCGCGATGCTCGCGGGCTGCACACCAGCGGGCAAAATCATCCAGGCCCTTGCCTTCGAGAGCGCAGTAGTCCTCAAAAGCCTTCTGACGCTCAGGGGAGCGCACCACGTGGAAAATCTCGTGCAGCACCTGCAGCTTGGCCATGAAAATCGGGTTGCGTTCGATGATCGCATCGGAGGTATTGAGTTCCCGGAACTCTGCTGCCATTTCCTTGATGTCGGCGAGCAGCTCCTTGTCCAGACCAGCCATCTCTGGAATGTCCTCGACCCGGATGTAAATCGGGTTGATGAAGCGGCGGGTGGTCGGCAGGTAAGGGGAATCCTCAACTGGTGGGAATGGCTCTGCTGCGTGCAGCGGGTTGATCAGCAGGAAGTCGGCGTCGGCTTCCTTCGCCAGCACTTCAGCAGTGGCGCCCAAGTCATTGAAATCGCCCATGCCCCAGGAATTCTTGCTGCGCACTGAGTACATCTGGCTCATGGCACCCGCCACGCGGCCTGTGACCGTCGACAAGCGCTCTGGCGTGACGACGAGCGTTGCCGTCGCCTTCAAATTGTTGGACACCAGCGTGATTTCATGCCAACCCAGGGGAATGTCGGCGGGGATCGCGAAGGAGGCTTCGCCCCACATGACGCCGTCGATGTTGCGTGGCGGGGTCCAGTTTTCGCGCTGCTCGGCAGCGATGGTGGTGCCGTCCTCGAGGTAGATGCTGACCTCAGCAGGGGCGCCGTCGTGGACGTGGACGTTCACCACGTACTCGGAGCCAGCGGTCATTACCACGGTCGGTGGGAGAGGTAGGGACGCTGCTTCGTTGTGGAAGTCCTCGATGGCAGCGCTGATGGAGTCATGGTTTGGATCGACGTCAACATCGAGGGCATGAAGAGTCTTCAGCAAGGTGTCTTCAGAGACCTCAATGAATTCGCCGTCCGACGACCAGTAGCTCGTTGCCACGCCGTGGAGATCTGCCAGTTCCTTAAGGGATTCGAAGTAGCTCACAAGAAAACATATTGCCATCGAACGGCGTCGTGTGCCCGCTGTTGGAGCTGAAAGTGTACCGTGAACATGAACGAACCCTCAGGAAAAGGACAAGCATGCAAGAGTACGAGACCCCAGCCGGTTACGCTTTGGACCCGGATGATACGGTCCTCAAGCTTCTGTTCGCGCAGGTGAAAGCGCGTCCGCATGGCGTCATGTTTACCCGCCCGCAAAACTACGAGTGGGTCAACGTCACTGCGAAGGAGTTTCGGGACGAAGTTATTGAGGTAGCCAAAGGACTCATCGCGAATGGGGTACAGGCGGGGGATCGTGTCGTCCTGCTGTCTGAAACTCGTTACGAGTGGTCCCTCCTCGATTACGCCATCTGGGCAGCCGGCGCGGCCTCCGTACCGATTTATGGTTCTTCCTCGCAATCGCAGGTTCAATGGATTATTGAGGACTCCGGTGCGGTATTTGCCGTCACCGAGAGCCGCGAGCACACCGAACTGATGGAGCACCTCACGCTTCAGGAAGACGGCACTCCTCGCCTCCAGGGTTCCCCAACGAAGCTTCGCCGTATTCTGGAAATCAATGCATCTGCCATTGACACCCTGAAGTTTGAAGGCCGTGGCATCAGCGACGAGGAAGTCCTCGAACGGGCAAACGCAACCGTCGGTTCTGACCTGGCATCCCTGGTGTATACCTCTGGCACCACCGGCCGCCCAAAGGGCTGTTACCTCACCCACACCAACTGGGTTACTGAAGTCCGCGGATTGCTGTCCCACCCGATTGGCGGAATCGCAGTCCCTGGCACCCGCGTGCTCACCTTCCTGCCAATGGCGCACGTCCTGGCCCGCGCAGTGTCCCTCGCGGTTGCCGTCGGTGGTGCCACCCAATCCCACTGGTCCGATTTCAGTTCCCTGACCGTTGAATTCCAGCGCTCTCGTCCGAACTTGATCCTCGGTGTGCCTCGCGTTTTTGAAAAGGTGCGCAATGGCGCCGCCACAAAGGCAGCCGACAAGAGTCCTATTTCCGGCGCGATTTTCCTCGAAGCGGAAAAGGTTGCGATCGAGTACTCCAAGTCCCTCGATGCCGATGGACCATCCCGGTCCTTGAAGCTCAAACACAAGATGTTTGATCGCCTGGTCTACAGCAAGATTCGCGCCGCCATGGGCGATGAAGTCAAGTACTGCATCTCCGGTGGCTCCGCCATCAGCCATGATCTGCTGCACTTCTACCGTGGCCTGGGCGTCCCAATCTACGAAGGCTACGGGCTCACGGAAACCACGGCCGCAGCGGCCGTCGATTTCAAGCCACAGCGCATCGGCACGGTTGGTCGCCCGGTGGGAGGCATGGCCGCAAAGATCAATGAAGACGGCGAGATCCTGCTCAAGGGTTCCATGCTCTGCAACGGCTACTGGAACAACCCAGAGGCAACCGCTGCAGCAATCCAGGACGGCTGGTTCAACACCGGCGACCTGGGTGAAATCACCGAGGACGGCTACCTGATCATCTCGGGCCGTAAGAAGGATCTCATCGTCACCGCAGGTGGCAAGAACGTCTCCCCAGGACCGTTGGAAGATCTGCTGCGCTCCCACCCAATGATCAGCCAGGCGCTTGTTGTTGGCGACGGCAAGCCTTTCATCGGCGCCCTCATTACGCTGGACGAGGACGCGTTCCGCCGTTGGAAACTCGTGCACAACCTGCCAGAAAAGGCTACCGTCACCGAGCTTGCCATGAACCCACAGCTCCGGGCAGATATCCAGGACGCGATCAACAACGCCAACGCTACTGTTTCCCACACCGAGGCAATCAAGAAGTTCTACATTCTTGACCGCGACCTCAGTGAGGAAGCCGACGAGCTCACCCCAACGATGAAGGTAAAGCGCAACGTGGTGACGCGTCGATTTGCCAAGGAAATCGCTCACATTTACACCCGCTAAAGACATTCTCGGCGGGGCATAACGATTTTGCCCCGCAAGGTGTCTATGGTTGGCGTAGTTACCTCAACTACCCCACACCAACGATGAGCGAAGGAGCTTAAAGACGTGCAAGTTTTTGACGCCACCCTGCGCCATCGCGAATTGACCCAAGAGGTCTATGACATTGGGGACGAGGTTGTTGAGTACATCGAGCATCTCATGGAAGCTATCGCTGATTGGGATGTTGAGCTGGTGGAGGACTGCCTCGCCGAGTTCACTGAAATCGTCGAAGAAGCACGGGGCGACTCCCGCCGGGTCGTAGCTGAGCTAGCAGGCCTGCGCCAAGCGCTGACCTCCGGATTGCGTTCCGGTACCGTGAGCGTTCGTGCAAAGCGCGCAACAGGGGCCGACACTCCGGATGCCCTGACCGTTGCCGGAATCATCGCAGCGATTCCGCTGGAAGCACCAGCGCTTATTCGCGACATGACCAGCGCCATGAACGAACGCACCCAAGCCGTTCTCGACTGCCTGGAAAAGGTCAACGAGTGGATCCTGAATCAGACCGCCGTTGTTGCCGATGACCTGGACTCCCTCAGCCTTCCCGTGCTGTACTCCCGCGCGCAGCGCATCGTGAACACCACGATCGAAACATGGCAGGAAACCGTCGCTCAGCAGCACCCTGAGTACGTGCGCACCATGCGCGGATCCAATCCGCCGCGCTTCTTGCTGGAACGCGCGCGTATCGACGCGATCGTGGCCAAGGTTGCTGCCAAGCGTGCCAAGGGTCGGGCTTCGTGACCTTCGGGCTCTACCTGCACGTCCCGTTTTGCGCCTCTCGCTGCGGTTACTGCGATTTCAACACATACACACCCGGCGAACTCGGTATGGGGCCTGCCGCCTACCAAGACGCAATTGAGGTCGAGCTGGCACTGGCTGCTGCGCAGGCGCCTCGCCAGGTAGACACCATTTTTGTTGGTGGAGGCACTCCTTCAATGCTGGGAGGTGAGGGGTTAACCCGGCTGCTCAAAGCGGTGCGCGACAACTTCGATGTGAAACCGGACGCGGAAATCACTACCGAATCCAATCCGGAAAGCACCAGCCCCGAGTTCTTTGCTGAGCTCAAGGAAGCTGGTTTCACCCGCATTTCCTTAGGCATGCAAAGCGCCGCACCTCACGTGCTGCAGATTCTGGAGCGAAAGCACACCCCTGGACGCGCAGTAGAAGCCGCCAAGGAAGCCCGCGCAGCAGGGTTTGAGCACGTCAACCTGGACATGATTTACGGCACCCCGTCCGAAACCGATGACGACGTGCGCCGCACCGTGGAGGCGATCCTCAGCGCCGATGTGGACCACGTCAGCGCCTACTCGCTCATCGTCGAGGACGGCACTGCTATGGCCCGCAAGGTGCGCAAAGGTGAACTTCCGGCGCCCGACGAGGACGTGCTTGCCGACCGCTACGCCATTATCGATTCCATGCTCGAAGGCTTCGACTGGTACGAAGTGTCCAACTGGGCCAAGCCGGGTGGCGAGTGCCAGCACAACCTCGGCTATTGGCGTGACGGCGATTGGTGGGGTGCAGGCCCAGGCGCACATTCGCACATCGGTGGCACCAGGTTCTTCAACGTCAAGCATCCGCGTCGCTACAACGAGCCCCTCGCAAAGGGACAACTGCCGATTCAGGAACGGGAAGTCCTGACTGAAGAGGACAAGCACATTGAGCGCGTCATGCTCGGACTTCGCCTCAAAGAGGGAATCCCTGCGGGCTGGGTGGATGCTCCGGAGGTCGTCGAGAAGCACGTGCGCGCGGGGCTGCTCACGGCAGGGGAGAGGCTCGCGGTCACCGACGCCGGGCGCCTGCTTGCCGACGGCATCATTGCCGACCTTCTCGCTGCGGAGGGCTAAACTGGTCGGCATGGCTTCCTCAACGAAAGCACGAAGGCAAAAGGTTCTCAATGCCATCGTTGCGGATTACATTGCATCGCAAGAACCGGTCGGTTCCAAGGCGCTGGTGGAACGACACCAGCTCCAGGTGTCCTCGGCGACGATCCGCAATGATATGGCCGCGTTGGAAGCGGAGGGGCTGATCGCGCAGCAACATGCCAGCTCCGGGCGTATTCCAACGGAAAAGGGTTACCGCATGTTCGTGGATTCGATCCACGACATCAAGCCACTGTCCATGGCGGAACGCACCGCGATTTTGAACTTCCTCGAGCGTGGCGTTGACCTGGAGGACGTCCTGCGTCGTTCTGTGCAATTGTTGGCGCAGCTAACCAGGCAGGCCGCCGTGATTCAGCTGCCGTCGCTTCGGACCTCTCGGGTCAAGCATTGCGAGGTGGTGGCGCTCACCCCAACCAGATTGTTGCTGGTGATGATCACCGACTTGGGGCGTGTAGAGCAGCGCAACGTGGAACTCATGCGTCCGATCGAGGACGTTTCTACGCTGCGCGCGCTGCTGAACAACGCGCTCGCGGACAAGACGATGGAAGACGCCAGCGTGGCGCTTGCCGATCTGGTCGAACACACGCCAAGTGAGCTGCGTGATGAGATGCTGCGCTGCGCGACCGTGCTCATTGAGACTTTGGTGGAGGCGCCATCGGACCGCCTCATCTTGGCAGGCACCTCAAACCTTTCTCGAATTTCGCCGCTTAGTACCTCCGTATTGGAAGCGTTGGAAGAGCAAGTAGTAGTTTTGAAACTGCTATCGCATGTGCAAGAAGGCGAAGTCAACGTCAGCATCGGCGCTGAACACCAGGAGCAGGGACTGCATTCTGCTTCGATTGTGTCCACTGGATACGGTGACGAGGACGCAACGTTTGGTGCGCTCGGGGTGGTTGGGCCGACGTATATGGACTACACCGGAACTATTTCGAAGGTGTCAGCCGTTGCACAATATGTCAGCAGAGTGCTTAAGAGTTAGAGAAAGGTTTTGTGAATGGCGCGCGACTATTACGGCATTCTTGGAGTCGACAAGGGGGCGACCGACTCGGAAATCAAGAAGGCGTACCGTCGTCTGGCCCGCAAGTACCACCCGGATGTCAACGACACCGAGGAAGCAGCCGAGAAGTTCCGCGAAATTTCCCTCGCCAATGAGGTTCTGACCGACCCAGAAAAGCGTCGCATCGTGGACATGGGTGGCGACCCGATGGAACAGTCCGCGGGTGGCTTCGGCGGTGGCCCAGCCGGTGGCTTCGGCGACATCTTCGAAGCTTTCTTCGGTGGTGGCGGCCAGCGCGGACCGCGTTCCCGCGTGCAACCAGGTGCTGATGCCCTGCTGCGTACCCGCATCACCTTGGAAGATGCCTACAAGGGTATGAAGAAGGACATCACCGTCGACACCGCTATTGTCTGTGACGCCTGCAGCGGATCCGGCAGCAAATCCGGCGCCAAGCCAGTTACCTGTGGCCACTGCCACGGCCAGGGCTCGATTCAGGAAGTGCAGCGCAGCTTCCTCGGCAACGTCATGACCACTCGCCCGTGCCACGTGTGCCAGGGCACCGGTGAAATCATCCAGGATCCATGCGAGAAGTGCTCCGGCGACGGTCGCGTGAAGGCACGCAAGGATCTCACGGTCAATATCCCAGCTGGTATCGCCGATGGCATGCGCATCCGCATGGCTGGCCGCGGTGAGGTCGGCCCTGGCGGCGGACCTGCTGGCGACCTGTATGTTGAGATCTCCGTGGCACCGCACCCAACGTTTATCCGCGAGGGCGACAACCTCCACGTCACCGCCAAGGTCCCGATGCTCGATGCAGCACTGGGCACCGAGCTAACCCTCGATTCCCTGGATGGATCCCCGATCACCATCACCGTCCCTGCTGGTTCCCAGCCAGGACAGCAGCTGCACCTGTCCGGTGCGGGCATGCCAGTGCTGCGAGCCGAGTCCGCCCACGGCGACCTCATCGCTCACGTGGATGTTCAGATCCCAACCTCCCTGGATAACCACACCCGCGAGGTGCTGGAGAAGCTGCGCAACCACCGTGGCGATTCCGCAGAGATCCACAGCGAAGAGGCGGACGATTCCGTCTTCGGCCGACTGAAGAACCGCTTCCGCCGATGAGCCTGCCTACCTTCGTCTACGACCTCGACACCGTCCTCGCCGGCGGTCGCCCCGAGCTGCCTGAAACAACCGGTGTCCTGGACGGGGCCGAAGGTAAGCATGCCGCCACCGTCAAGCGGATCGAGGTCGGTGAGCGCATGCTGCTTATCGACGGCCACGGCTCCGGCATCGAAGTGACCGCGACCGCGACCTCAAAGAGCGCGGTGACCTTTAGCGTCGATAAGCGCGTGTCCTTCCCTGCACGACCTGCGGTGACCATCGTGCAGGCGTTGCCAAAATCGGAGCGCTCGGAGTTGGCGGTCGATTTGATGACGCAAGGTGGCGTCGATGTGATTGTGCCGTGGCAGGCCTCGCGCTCGATTGCGAAGTGGGGAGCGAAGGCGGAAAAGGCAGTGGCTAAGTGGCGGTCGATGGCGGTTTCCGCATCGAAGCAGTCCCGAAGGATGTACATTCCGGAAGTGACGGAGCTTGCGACGACGCAGCAGGTCATCGAGTTGATTGCGGAGCATACCGGGCGAGGCGGGCTCGCCGTCATGCTGCACGAAGAAGCCGCGGTTGCCTTTACCTCCCTGGATTTTGGGGAGCAGGAAGTACTATTCGTGGTCGGCCCGGAAGGCGGCCTCGCGCCCGATGAGGTCGCGGCATTTGGTGAGGCCGGTGCTGTAACTGCATTGCTAGGCCCGGAAGTGCTACGCACGGCGAGTGCTGGGCTTGTGGCACTAGCAGCGCATGGGGCGCTTGCGCGTTGGTAAAGTGTGACCCAATAGCTGACAGCAAAGAAAAGGCATAACTTGGCGATTTACAAGCGCGAGGACATCATCACCCAGAATTACGTGTTGGATGAAACCCATGCGAGCACAGTGCTGGGCATAGCTGATGACAACCTGCGAGTGTTGGAAAACCTCATTCCAGCGGACATTTTCGTGCGCGGGACCGAAGTGACTCTCACTGGGCCTGATTACGAAGTTGCTCGGATGAAGAAGGTGCTGGACGAGCTGCAGGCTATCGCCCGCCGTGGTCATGTGATCAGCACGGATACAGTGAAGAACGCGGTGAAGATCGTCACCCAAGAAGCTCCGAAATCGGTGCGCGAGGTGCTCGCTGCCGACATCATTGCGCGCAAGGGCAAAGTCATTCGTCCTAAGACGCTGGGCCAGAAAGACTACGTTGACGCCATCGACCAAAACACCATCGTTTTTGGCCTGGGACCCGCAGGTTCCGGTAAGACGTACTTGGCGATGGCCAAGGCCGTCCAAGCGCTGCACTCCCGCCAGGTTAGCCGCATTATTTTGACCCGCCCGGCCGTGGAAGCAGGCGAGAAGCTCGGCTTCCTGCCAGGCACGCTGAACGAGAAGATCGACCCGTACCTGCGTCCGCTGCACGACGCACTTCGCGACATGGTCGATCCGGAGATCATTCCGAAGCTCATGGAATCGGGCATCGTGGAGGTCGCCCCGCTGGCCTACATGCGTGGCCGCACGCTGAGCGATTCCTTCGTCATTCTTGATGAAGCCCAGAACACCACGCCAGCGCAAATGAAGATGTTCCTGACCCGTCTTGGATTCGGTTCGAAGATGGTAGTCACCGGCGATATCACGCAGGTAGACCTGCCGGGTGGTCAAAAGTCCGGTCTGCGCGTGGTGCGCGACATTCTGCGTAATGTGGAAGACGTCCATTTCGCGGAACTGACCAGTGAAGACGTCGTCCGCCATGCGCTGGTGGGACGTATTGTGGACGCATACGACAAGTACGAGGAGCAACTGTGAGCATCGAGGTTTTCAACGAATCCGGCTACGACGGCGTCAATGAGGAAATGCTCATCGACGTTGCCTCCTACGCCCTCACCCGCATGGACATCCACTCCGCTGCGGAGATGAGCCTGCACATCGTCGACCTGGACACCATCGCAGACCTGCACGTGCGCTGGCTGGACCTCGAAGGCCCAACTGATGTCATGAGCTTCCCAATGGACGAGCTCACCCCAGGTGGCGGACGTCCAGACGCGGCAGCCCTCGGTCCAGCCATGCTCGGCGACATCGTGCTGTGCCCAGAGTTCGCCGAAAAGCAAGCGGCGAAGGCTGGCCACGACCTCGGACACGAACTCTGCCTGCTCACCGTGCATGGCTGCTTGCACCTGCTGGGCTACGATCACGTCACCCCAGCTGAAGAGCAAGAAATGTTCGCGCTGCAAAATGAACTTCTGGCGGACTGGTACGAAGACGTCGAAAAGCGCGGCGTTAAATACCAGCCAAAGCCGAGCGGCTCTGGGGCGTTCCCCAGCGCTGCAGATAGGGAGCAATTAGGGTGATTCAGAGCGCTGCTCTGTTAGTGTCGGCGCTCGTTATTTCGGGCGCCCTCACCACGGTGGAATCGGCAGTCGCCAGCATCTCGCGCGCCCGCGTCGAGGAGCTGGTGAAGGACGAACGCCCCGGCGCCGAAGCGCTGCTGAAGGTGGTGTCCAAGCGCGCCGAACACATCAACTTGTTGGTGCTGCTCCGCACGCTTCTCGATGCCGTCGCCGCCGTATTCACGGTCTCGCTGTGCATCGAGATTATCGATTCCCGCCCACTCGCGATCACCGTGGCCGTGGTGGCGCTGACGCTCGTCACCTTCGCGGTAATCGGTGTGTTCTCGCGTACCGCTGGCCGGCAGAACCCGTACACGGTGTCGCTGAATTCGGCGCTGATCCTCAATTCGATGTCTTACGTTTTGGGGCCGATTCCGAAACTGCTGATTTGGCTGGGCAATCGCCTCGCCCCGGGGTCGGGCTTTCGTGACGGCCCATACGCGACCGAAATTGAACTGCGCGAGATGGTCGACATTGCGCAGGAGCACGGAATCGTGGAGGTCGAAGAGCGACGCATGATTCAAAATGTGTTCGATCTCGCGGGTACCTCTGCGCGCTCAGTCATGGTGCCGCGCCCGGAGATGATCTGGATTGAACGCGATAAGACAGCAGGTCAGGCGACGGCTTTGTGCGTGCGATCTGGGCATTCCCGCATTCCGGTGATTGGCGAAAATGTCGATGACATCGTCGGCATCATCTATCTGAAGGACCTGGTACAGAAGACGTACCACCTGCCGGATGGCGGCAAGTCGGTTCGGGTAGATGAGATTATGCGTGGCGCTACCTTTGTGCCCGATTCCAAGCCTCTCGATAGCTTGTTGCATGACATGCAGTTGCACCGCAACCACATCGCGATGCTGGTGGACGAATACGGTGGCATTGCTGGCCTGATTTCCATTGAGGACATCCTGGAGGAGATCGTGGGTGAGATTGCGGATGAGTACGACCACACAGAAATCGCCCCAGTTGAGAAGCTAGGGGAGCGCGAATTCCGGGTTGTCTCCAGGCTGTCGCTGGATGATCTCGCGCAGCTGATGGACGAGGAGTTAGACCTTGACCTGGACTTTGAGGAATACGCCGAGCAGGTTGATACCGTTGGCGGCCTGATTGCTTACGAGCTCGGCCGGGTGCCACTTCCAGGTGCGCAAGTCGAGGTCGAAGGACTGAAATTCACCACTGAGGGCAGCCGGGATCGTCGCGGGCGAATGCGTGTGACATCGGCGATTGTCGAAGTGGTTGATACACTCGAGGCATGACAGAACTTGGTTTTACCGAAGATGGCTTCCGTTCCGGCTTCGTCAGTTTTGTGGGCCGGCCAAACACCGGTAAATCCACACTGACCAATGCATTGGTGGGCGAGAAGATCGCCATCACCGCCAATCAACCAGAGACCACCCGCCACCCGATTCGTGGCTTGGTGCATCGGCCAAACGCGCAGATCATCGTGGTTGACACACCAGGTTTGCACCGCCCGCGCACGCTGCTGGGTGAGCGCCTTAATGAGATGGTCAAGGAGACCTACACTGACGTAGACCTCATCTGCCTCGTCATTCCGGCTGACGAAAAGATCGGACCTGGCGATCGCTGGATCCTCGACGCGGTGAAGAACTCTGCGCCGAAGACCAAGCTCATGGGCGTGGTGACCAAGATCGACAAGGTCTCCCGCGATGAGGTCGGCGCCCAGCTCATGGCGCTCCACGAACTGCTGGAAGGCGCCGAAGTCGTTCCAGTATCTGCGAAAAAGGAAGAACAGCTTGACGTGCTCGTCGACGTTATTTCTTCCCAGCTTCCCGAGGGACCGAAGTTCTACCCAGACGATCACATCACTGACGACGACACCGAAAAACGCATGTCCGAGCTCATCCGCGAAGCTGCGCTCTCTGGCCTCAAGGATGAACTACCGCACTCTGTGGCGGTGGAAATCGATGAAATCCTGCCGAGCGAGGAGCGCGAAGGCGTCCTTGATGTCCACGCCGTGATTTACGTGGAACGACCAGGTCAGAAGACGATCCTCATGGGTAAGGACAATCGTCGATTCGGACGCATCATCCACAACTCCCGCCAAGAAATCATCAAGCTGCTGGGACAAAACGTATTTCTCGACCTGCGCATCAAGGTGCTGAAAGATTGGCAGTCCGATCCGAAGGCCCTGGGGCGCCTCGGCTTCTAAATGCAGTCCTACCGTGCCCGCGCCCTCGTGGTGCGCACCTATGACTTCAGTGAAGCCGACCGAGTGGTGGTGCTGCTGACTTCGCGTGGGGTGGTCAGGGCCGTCGCAAAGGGCGTGCGGCGGTCCAAGTCGCGCTTCGGCTCGCGCGTGCAGCCGTTTGTGCTTCTCGACGTGCACCTCTACCCAGGCAGAAACCTCGACACCATCACCGCCGCGGACACGGTGGAATTTTTTGGTGCGGGCATCATCGAAAGCTATGAGCATTACACCGCGGCCAGCGCTGTCATGGAAGCTGCCGAAAACCTCAGCCTGTACGAGGGCGAGCTGTTTGATCTCACGGTGGCGGCGTTGCGCCGAATGCAGCACAGCCCGTATCCAACCGCGGTACTGGACGCTTTTCTACTGAAAGCCATGGAGATCGCAGGCTGGGCCCCAAGCCTCTTTGACTGCGCCCACTGTGGTGCGCCCGGGCCACACGAGGCTTTTCACCCCGCGGCCGGCGGTGCGCTGTGTGAAAACTGCCACCTCTCGGGTTGCGCCACACCACCGACTGAGGGGCTTCGCTTGATGTGGTGGCTCGCCAACGATGCGTGGGATGCAGTGGATGCAGCCTCTTCAAGCAGCGAGTTCACTGATCTGCTAAGCACCGCCCATCAACTCACCAAAGCGCACCTACAGTGGCACCTGGAACGCAAAGTGAAAGCGCTAAACTTCGTGGACTCAGGTTGGAGCCAGTAGGATAGTCAGAGTGACTGCACCAAACATTCCACTCGAGTTTCGCCCGAAGCACATCGCACTAGTGATGGACGGAAACGGCCGTTGGGCCGAGCAACGAGGAATGAAGCGCACCGAAGGGCACAAGCGCGGAGAAGCAGTGCTCATGGACGTCATTGACGCCTGCTTGGAATTGGATATTCCTTACCTTTCCGCTTACGCATTCTCCACGGAGAACTGGCGTCGTTCCGCAGACGAGGTCCGCTTCCTCATGGGCTTCAACCGGGACGTGCTTCGCCGTCAACGTGACGTCTTGAACGAAAAGGGTGTGCGCGTGCGCTGGGCAGGTCGTCGCCCACGCCTGTGGCGCTCGGTGATCAAGGAGCTGGAGGCAGCCGAAGAGCTCACCAAGAACAACACGCGCATGACCTTGGCAATGTGTGTGAACTACGGTGGCCGCGCTGAGATCGTCGATGCCGCGCGAGAAATTGCGAGGCGCGCAGCTGCGGGTGAGCTACGCCCGGATGATATTTCAGAAAAGAACTTCGGACAGTTCCTGGACGAACCAGACATGCCCGACGTCGACCTCTTCCTGCGCCCTTCCGGTGAAAAGCGCACGTCGAACTTCCTGTTGTGGCAGTCGGCGTACGCGGAAATGGTCTACCAAGACAAGCTGTTCCCCGACTTCACCCCACAAGACCTCTACGACGCAGTGCTGGAATACGCCAAGCGCGATCGTCGCTTCGGGGGAGTGAAATAGCGGTGCCTTCCAAGCAGCAAGTCAAACGTTGGCAGCGTTATCTTGCTAACGAACGGGCTGAGGCTGCGGTCTATCGCAAGCTCGCCGACCGCAAGGAAGGCGAAGAACGTGAAATCCTGCTCTCCCTTGCAGACGCGGAATCCCGCCACCAAGCTCACTGGGAAAAGCTCCTGGGTGAGGATGCGATGCGGAAGATCCGGCCGGATCTGTCCACACACATTCACGGCTTCCTGGCCACCCATTTCGGCTCAGTGTTCGCGCTGGCTCTGATGCAGGCTGCGGAATCGCGCAGCCCGTATGAACGCGACGAGGACGCAACCGACCAAATGTCTGCGGACGAACGCATTCACGCGGAAGTCGTCCGCGGGCTTGCCGAGCGCGGCCGCGAACAAATGTCCGGCAACTTCCGAGCTGCTGTGTTCGGTATGAACGACGGCCTCGTGTCCAATCTGGCCCTCGTGCTGGGCATCGTCGGGTCCGGTGTCTCCAACCACTTCGTACTGCTCACCGGCATGTCCGGATTGCTTGCCGGCGCGTTGTCGATGGGCGCTGGCGAATACGTGTCTGTGTCGTCGCAACGCGAGCTTCTCGACGCCTCAAAGCCCAATCCCGATGCGGCCACAGCGATCCCCGCTTTGGACGTTGACGCGAATGAATTGGCCCTGGTCTACCGGGCTAGGGGAATGTCGATTGATGAGGCTGAGCACAAAGCCCAGCTCGTGATTCGCTCCATTCATCATCCTTCGAGCAACAGCGCATTGGAAGCGGGCGGAGACAAGTCCGAGGTGGTGGGTAGCGGAATGGCGGCCGCTGTGTCGTCGTTCTTGTTCTTCGCTTCTGGAGCCTTGATTCCGATCATTCCATTCCTCTTCGGCCTTTCCACTGCGGTAGCTGCGACGATAGCGTGCGTACTGGTGGGGCTGGCCTTGATGATGACCGGTGGCGTTGTTGGTGTGCTCTCTGGTGCATCGCCACTGCTCCGTGCACTTCGCCAGGTTGCCATTGGTCTGGGTGCCGCAGCAATCACCTATGGCCTTGGCTGGGCGTTCGGCGTTTCTGTGGCGTAAAAAAAAGGGGCAAGACGAACGATCGTCTTACCCCTCTTGAGTGTCTGCTAGGCGCACTTGGAACACAGACCAAAGACCTCAGCGGTATGGCCCATGAGCTTGAAGCCGTTTTCCTTCGCTACCTTTTCAGCCCACGTTTCCACTTCAGCGCCAGGGATTTCGACGGTGGTGCCACACTTCTGGCACACCAGGTGGTGGTGATGATCATCGGATTCGCAGTGGCGGTACAGTGACTCGCCACCGGCCATGTGCAAAACATCAACCGCATTGATTTCAGCGAGAGACTGGAGGGTGCGGTAGACGGTGGTGAGTCCTACGCGGGCTTCTCGCTCGATGAGTGCCTGGTGGATGTCCTTGGCAGAGGAGAAAGTATCGATGTCTCGCAGTACCTCGATCACAGCTGCACGCTGGCGAGTGCTACGTTGTCCCAGCTTTGGGATTGAGGAATCAGAGCGTGAAGCCATCGCTACCGGGGGCCTTTCATAATCTTCTAAGTATTGTTGAAAATTAAGTTACCATGTCTACAAAATTTTGCTCGCGGTATGGGGGACTCGCGCAAAAGTAGCTTCCAAAATAGGGATAGCGTCGATGGAGGATAGGGAGTAAAACATCTCGCGGCCTCTCCGTTCGCTTTCGACAAGCCCGGCGTTACGTAGCACCTTCAGGTGTTGGCTGATTAGGGGCTGGCTGGACCCTAGGATCTTGACCAGCTCATGAACGCACTTGGGTGCGGGACGAAGGAGGTAGAGAATCTTCATACGCATCTGTGAATCCAGTGCGCGAATAATCTTCTCAGCGCCGGCAAAATCCCGGTCCGAGGGGAGTGGCCCTTCCGTTGTTTTCACTTGACGATTCACTTCCTAAACCCTGGCTAGTGAAACACGCTAGAAATACCTTATGTATCCAGTTAAGCCCACCCCTGAATCGCTGGTCAAGGGGTAGTTAAGGGACATTGGGCACACTTCGTTACACTTGAGGGCACAAGTAAAGCTCGGCAGCCAGTCGAGTCCAACCTTATTTTGTTTTGCAGCCCTAAGCGGCTCGGGTTTTGCCAGTTCACTCCGGAATGTGGCACACCGAGGGTTTGGCGGATGATCTGCGAACAGTGATCACTCAAGGAGTGTCGTGGCCTCAGTAATTGATTCCGTAGTTAGCCTGGCGAAGCGCCGTGGATTGGTCTACCCATGTGGTGAGATCTATGGTGGTACCCGTTCTGCCTGGGATTACGGTCCGCTCGGAGTAGAGCTGAAAGAAAATATCAAGCGCCAGTGGTGGCGTACCTTTGTGCAGGGGCGCGACGATGTTGTGGGTCTGGATTCCTCGATCATCCTTCCTCGCCAGGTCTGGGAGGCTTCCGGACACGTGGAAACCTTCACCGATCCTCTCGTTGAATCCCTCCACACGCACAAGCGCTACCGTGCTGATCACCTCATCGAGGCATACGAAGCAAAGCACGGCCACCCACCTGCAAACGGTCTTGCGGACATCAATGACCCAGAGACTGGACAGCCAGGCAACTGGACCGAGCCAAAGATGTTCTCGGGCCTGATGAAGACCTACCTCGGCGCCGTGGATGACAAGGAAGGCCTGGCCTACCTGCGTCCAGAGACCGCACAGGGCATCTTCATTAACTTCAAGAACGTGGCAACCACTGCCCGCATGAAGCCACCATTCGGCATCGGCCAGATGGGTAAGGCTTTCCGTAACGAGATCACCCCAGGCAACTTCATTTTCCGTACCCGCGAGTTCGAACAGATGGAGATCGAGTACTTCGTGCACCCATCTGAGGTGGATGCTAAGTTCGACGAATGGGTAGACGCCTGCTGGAACTGGTTCATTGACCTCGGCATCAAGCCTGAGAACCTGCGTCAGTTCGACGTGCCTGCGGAAGATCGCGCACACTACTCCGACCGCACCATCGACTTCGAGTACCGCTTCGGATTCGGTGGCAACGAGTGGGGCGAGCTCATGGGTGTGGCTAACCGTACGGATTACGACCTGTCCCAGCACACTGAGCATTCTGTTGACGACATGAAGTACTTCGACCAGGTCACTGGCGAAAAGTACCACCCATACGTCATCGAGCCTTCCTTCGGACTGACCCGTTCCCTGATGGCCTTCCTCATCGATGCGTACACCGAGGATGAGGCACCTAACGCAAAGGGTGGCGTCGATAAGCGCACCGTGCTGAAGCTGGATCGTCGTCTGGCACCTGTCAAGGTTGCCGTCCTGCCGCTGTCCAAGAAGGATGAGCTGGCTGCTCCTGCGCAGGAGATCGCTAAGGAGCTGCGTCAGCTGTGGAACATCGACTACGACACCTCTGGTGCAATTGGTCGCCGTTACCGCCGTCAGGACGAGATCGGCACGCCGTTCTGTGTCACCGTTGACTTCGACACCCTCGAAGACAATGCCGTCACCGTCCGCGAGCGCGACACCATGAGCCAGGAGCGCGTCCCTGTGGCTGAGCTCCAGGCCTACCTCGCGGCACGTCTGGTTGGCTGCTAATGATGCAGTGGGGTAAACGCCAAAACGGTCGCATTTCCCTGTCCGAAAACGGGGAGCAGGTCACCGAGTTCGTCCTTGATGGCGACAGCAAAGCCACTGCGCTTATCGACGGCGAAAGCTGGGAATTCACCCTGGAGGATACCGTCGCATCGGCAACGAATGGCGAAGTGACCTGGTCGGCCACGGCCGACAAGGGCTTCAAGAAGGCGAAGCAGTTTGTGGCCCAGGTGGGCGACCGCTCGATCGACTTCATCAATGAGCAAAAGACCGACTGGATCATTGATGAAAACGATGTGAAGCTGGGCCAGTTCACCGGCGCGGCCAACGGCGTTCGCCATGTTGAAGTTGATTACGAACCGGATGTAAAACTGGACGTCAAGCAGCGAGTTTTCCTCGCGTGGCTGGCGCGCATTGCCCTTGAGCAGCGACTAGTTAATTCCACGTGGATTTTGACGCTGGTTCTGCTTATCCTGGCACCGTTCATCCTGTTTGTTTTCTTCCTCTAGATAAGGGGTGCCATGTCGGATCAGTTTCCGCGCTGGACATGGACCGGCAACGAGTTGCATGACTCTGCCGGTCACTTGGTGGCGACGGTTCGATCCGACGTTATCGACCTCGATGGGGATCGTCTCCTCATCGAGTCCACCCCCGGCCCGTTTCGATTTCGGGCTCGTGCCACCACGACTAATGGTGAAGTGTTCACCGTGAGCCAGCGCAGTTTCACGGTGAATACGCTGGTGGCCCAATGTGGCCCATCAGGCTATATCCTCGAACGCACCTCGATCTGGCGCAAAGAGCGCGTCATTCGCGACGCTATCGGAGACCTGGCCTACGTTCGCCCCATGGTCAGCGGAAAAGTTGAAATGGTGGGCACCGAACTTGCTAACAAGCTCCCTGACCTTCACGCAGTCTTTCTGAGCTGGGCCTGCGTTCTTGTGGATTCCCCAGTACGCAGGCCCCGGGTGTAGCGGCTAGAATTTGCCGCCGGTGACGCCGCCACCGCCGAACCCTCCGCCACCGCCACCGCTGTAGCCGCCTCCGAATCCGCCACCGAATCCGCCGCCTCCGCTGAGCATTTCACCCAGAATCATGCCGGTGACCAGGCCGCCCATGTTTGAGTTGCTACCGGAGTGGCGACGCCGGTAATCGTCGATGTCTTCCTGAGCTGATGCCGCTGCGCGCTGGGCAGCAGTGAGTGCCTTGCGTGCGAAATCAATCGCTTGGCGAGTATCAGCAACCCGGATGTTGAGGGCTTGGGCATGAAGGTTCTTGGCGTCGGCAAGCTGCGTGCGAGCGGTGGAGCCAACGATGCGTCCACGGGTAGCAATCAGGTCCTCAGCTCCCTGAATGGCGCTAGCTGCGGAACGCGCAGTGTTGTCAAAGACTTGCAGGGTACGGGCCTGATCCGCAGCGGATGCTCGAACCTTGTCCAGCTGCTCATCGACGTGTGAATCTGCGGTAACCAGCGCGTCGTATGCGCCGAGTGGATCAGCCTCGAATGAAGCCTGGGACGTTCCCAACACCTCGCGGGCCTCAGCGATGACGGCATGCAGGGCCTCCCAATCCGCCTTGGTGCCGGTTGCCATGCCTTGCTGCTCGAGGTGCTGTGCCTCCGCGATTTCGCCTTCTACTTCAGCAACCAGGGCAGGGAAGCGGTCGCGGGCCACCGCAATGTTTTCCTCGGCGTGCTCGATACCGGAAAGCAGGTGATCGGCCTTCTGCACGGCAGTTTCGGCGCGACGAATATCTTCGATCAGTCGGCCCTGTTCACCAGCTGGCAAGTGCACGACAGCGCGGGCAGATTCCAGCGACTTTTCTGCCTCTTCCAAGGCCGCGGTTGCCAACTCGACGTTGTCACCGAGCCGTGCGATCACAGAGGAGTCGTAGCGGCTCTGCAGTGCAGTGAGCTGTTCCGCAGATCGCGGCAGGCGAGTACGCACGTCGATGGTTGCCCGAGTGAGCTCTTCCACCTTGGTGTCTGCATTGATCAGCAGATTGCGCATGTTGGCAAAATCTGCCGCTTCCTTGTCTAACGCGTCATCGGCTTGGCCACAGCTGGAGATGATGTCGACCAGCATGGCGCGACGATCTTCCTCAGATTCTGGAATGGAATCATTGAGGCGCTGCTGCAGGCCGAAGGCCCGCTGCAAGGTTGCAGTGGAGTTGTTCATCGCCTTGGTAAATGGGCGAGCTCGTTCTGCACCAAACTCGGCGATAGCGATGTCGAGTTCTTCCCGGCCCCGGCGAATCGATTCGTCAGTGGACACCAGTTCCTCGTGGGCGCGCTGCTCCAGAACCTCCGTTGGCAGGGAATTGAGGGCGCCGATGTTCTTCGGATCAATGTTGCGAGCATCGGTCACCATCGCCTCATTCGTCCGCTTGCGGTTTCGCTTGCTCCACGCGTACGCGCCAATGCCAAGGCCACCTACAGCGGCTGCGCCACCACCGAGCCAGCCAAGATCAGAGGAGTCCATAGCAGGGGCACTGGAGGAGCCTTTGCCGTCGACGGCGTCGACAAGCGCGAGGGCTGCGCCGTTAAAGTCGCGGTCGACGAGCTTGTCGTAGGCAGCCTTGTCGATGCGTTGCTGATCGGAAGACGAGAATTGGTTTCCGTAAGAAATGCCGTAGTCATTGGTGGATGGGGAAACACCGAAGACGATTACGTTGCCACCCTGATTCTTCTGCATTGCAGCGGTGGCCCATTGATCGCCAGTCATCCCAGCGAAGTCCTTGGCAAAAACGACGTACACCTTTTTCTGGGTGTCCTTCTGCAGCTGCTTGATCTTGGCTTCCAGTTCAGCTTCCTGTGCTGGAGTCAGGACGTCGGCGGTATCAGTGACCGTCTTGGTGTACTGGACCGGTGCTTGCGCCACAATATGCTCCATGGCAAAAGCAGGACCTGCGAAGCTAAGTCCAAGTCCCGCAGTGGCGAGCGTGATGACGCTAAATTTCTGGAGGCCGTTCATATTGGACAAGGTTACCCGCCTTTCGGCGAGGTGCGCACGAATTGCGCAGGAAAACCGGCAGAATCGATGTCGTGATGAAGCAGTTTGAATACGGTGTAGCCGACACAGAGAGGCGATTTTTCGAGCCCGAAAAGGGGAGCTCGATGCCTGGCTCCGAACCGGAACATCGTGGGGCGTTTTCGCGAGATCGAGCCCGCGTGCTCCATTCAGCTGCGCTGCGCAGACTGGCAGACAAAACCCAAGTGGTTGGGCCTCGGGACGGCGACACTCCTCGCACCAGGCTGACTCACTCGTTGGAAGTTGCCCAAATTTCCCGTGGGATCGGCAGCGGGCTGGGCCTTGACCCTGACTTGTGCGAACTCGCCGCGCTGTCACACGACATCGGGCATCCACCTTATGGGCACAACGGGGAAGTGGCCCTCAATGAGATCGCTGACCTTTGTGGCGGATTTGAAGGCAACGCTCAGACGCTTCGTATCCTGAGCCGGCTGGAGCCAAAGGTGATGCGTGGTTCGGAAAGCTTGGGGCTCAACCTGACCCGCGCCTCCCTTGACGCGGCCTGCAAATACCCGTGGACCCGCGCCGAAAACAGTCGCAAATACGGCGCCTATGACGACGATGCCGAATTGCTAGCCTGGCTGCGTGAAGGCCACACTGACCTGCGCAAACCCATCGAAGCGCAGGTGATGGACTGGTCCGATGACATCGCTTATTCCGTCCACGACGTCGAAGACGGTATCGTCGCAGGCCGCATCGATCTTGCAGTGTTGTGGGACCTCGTCGAACTCGCCGCCCTCGCTGACAAAGGAGCGCGCGCCTTCGGCGGCAGCGCAGAGGCGCTTGTCTACGCCGCCGACCGACTCCGCCAGCTCCCCGTGATTTCCAGGGCCTCGGAATACGATGGGACGCTTAGCTCCATGGTCGCCCTCAAGGCAATGACGTCTGAACTGGTCGGCCGCTATGTCGGAATCACCGTCGCAGCTACTCGGGAGGCCAATGAGCTGATCGGGCGCCAGCACGGCGACCTCGTCGTACCCGAAAACGCCGCCAACGAGGTCAAACTGCTCAAGACGATTGCTGTGCTCTACGTGATGGACGACCCCGGGCACTTGGCGCGCCAGGATCGCCAGCGCGAACGCATCCACCGCGTCTATGACTATCTGGCGATGGGCGCGCCGGGAACGCTTGATCCGATGTTCCAATCCTGGTTCAACGCTGCCGATTCGGATGCTGCTCGCCAACGGGTGATCATTGACCAGATTGCGTCGATGACCGAAACGCGACTTGAACGGGTTGCCCGCAGTTCCGCAGAAGTCTCGGGCTTCTTCGGTTAGGAGTCAGCCGTAGTGACCGAAACACCCTCGTCTCGGCACACATTAGCCAGGAGGGTGTAGTCACTGATGGAGAGGCGACAGCCCCTGAACACGATTGCTTTCACGCGGGTTTCGCGAAGGAAATCTGCAAAGCCATCGAGGTTGCGTGGGGTGGGCTGGTAGGTACCGGACAGCGCGCTGAACACTTCCGGGAGGGTGGAGTGGTGGCGGGCGTCGATAAGCAAAGTCTTATTCGGCATCAGGGATCTCGCAGAAGGATTCGTAGTGATTGTCGGTGTAGTACCAAACGTCAGGGTCTTGCTTGGTGCCACCACCAGTGATGATGCGGCGCTCGCCACGGTGGTTGAGGCCAGGGGTGTCCACGGTGTACTCGCGGTAATAATTGCTGTCTTGCTTAGGCAGGTGGCCCTCGTAGTTGCCGAAACGCACGCCGTCATTCTCTGGATACTTAGGCTTCTTACCTGCGAGGATACTGTCGATGACGGGGTGGACCTGCTCAGGCAAAGTATCGACCGGGCACTGGCCGTCCTTTGCCTTCTTCTGGGCGCTTGGCTTAGGCGCCTGGCTGGATGGCTTGGCGGTTGCCTGCGTGGTCGGCTTTGGTTCCTTTGATTGTTC
This sequence comes from Corynebacterium sp. H130, assembly GCF_037572395.1. NCBI lineage: Bacteria > Bacillati > Actinomycetota > Actinomycetes > Mycobacteriales > Corynebacteriaceae > Corynebacterium > Corynebacterium sp. H130. The sequence goes on from NZ_JBBHLA010000004.1 coordinate 302,432, forward strand.
GGGACCGAGGTCCAAACCGAAGAAAGCGCTGGCGAGCAGCACGAGCACGCCGCCCACTCCAGCGATAGCTTTACGTTGAGATGCCATAGAAACCATCATGTCAGATAACAACTAAGGTGTATGTCATGGCCAAAGGCAGGATCCCACAAAGCGATATTGAAGCAATTCGCGAACGAACTCCGATCGAGGAGATTGTTGGCGAATACGTGCAGCTCAAACCTGCCGGTGCTGACTCGCTCAAGGGCCTGTCCCCATTTAAGGATGAAAAGACGCCGTCCTTTCACGTTCGGCCGAATCGCGGATATTTCCACTGTTTCTCCACTGGCGAAGGTGGCGATGTTTTCTCCTTCCTGATGAAGATGGAGCACATCACCTTCCCCGAGGCTGTCGAGGTCTGCGCCGACAAAATCGGCTACCGCATCAACTACGAGGGTGGGGGACCGGGGCGCCGGGAAGAACCGGGAACGCGCCAGCGGCTGATCCTGGCCAACCGGCACGCGCACGAGTATTACATGCAGCAGTTGGAGACCCCAGAGGCCGCGCCCGCTCGTGACTTCCTCACCCAACGCGGTTTTTCTGCCGAGCACGCCCACCAGTTTGGTTGTGGCTACGCGCCAGCGGGCTGGGACACCATGACCAAGCACATGCTGCGCAAAGGTTTTACATTCGAGGAACTGGAGGCTGCAGGCCTGTCCAAGATGGGCAAACGTGGTCCGATCGACCAGTTCCATCGCCGCCTGCTGTGGCCGATCAAGAACACCTCCGGCGACGTGATTGGCTTCGGCGCCCGCAAGCTTTTCGACGACGACAAGCTCGGCAAGTACATGAACACGCGCGATACGCTCTTGTACAACAAATCTAAGGTGCTTTTCGGTCTAGACCAGGCGAAGAAGCACATCGCTGCAGGCCACCAGGCTGTGGTCGTGGAAGGCTACACCGATGTGATGGCCATGCACGCAGCTGGCGTCACCACTGCTGTTGCTTCTTGTGGCACCGCCTTTGGTGAGGAACACCTGCAGATGCTGCGTCGTCTCATGCTGGATGACAGCTACTTCCGGGGTGAACTTATCTACACCTTCGACGGCGACGAAGCAGGCCAAAAGGCAGCGATGCGCGCCTTCGAAGGCGACCAGAAGTTCACCGGACAGTCTTTCGTTGCCGTCGCTCCTGACGGCATGGACCCTTGCGACTTGCGGTTGGCGCGTGGCGACGCAGCTGTGCGCGACCTTGTCGCCTCCCGCATCCCGATGTTTGAGTTCGTGCTGCGCGCGCTTATCGCCGAATACAACTTGGACACCGTGGAAGGTCGCTTGCAGGCGCTGCGCCGGACGGTTCCTGTCCTAGCCGATATTCGCGACGCCACCTTGCGGGGCGAGTACGCGCGTCAGCTTGCTGGGTGGATCGGCTGGGCGGATCCGGCAGAAATCGTGCGTCAAGTGGCTAATGAGGCGCGTAAGCCTCGGGCGGGTCGCGCGGAGCCTCAAGCGCAGCCTGATGCACGCGGGGCATTGCCAGATCCTCGTGATCCCTCGCTCTGGCCTGAACGTGAATCGTTGAAGCTTGCCCTGCAATTCCCGATGCTTGCGGGCAACTATTTCGACGGTCTTGCTTCCGAATGTTTCACCGCCGAAGGCTACCGGGCGGTTCACGCTGCCATTTTGAGTACTGGTGGGTGCTCAGCTGGCATTGAGCAGGGGATGGAGTGGTTGCCAAACATCGCCGAGCATTTGGATCTCGCCGGACGCTCGCTGCTCTCCGAGCTTGCTGTCGAGCAGATCAACTGTGAGCAAGAGGATCTGGAAAAATACACGGATAGTGTGCTCTCCCGGCTGCAGGAAGTGCGCGTGGGTAATCAGATTGCCAGGCTCAAGGGGCAATTGCAGCGCATGCGACCTTCGGACAACGAAGAGGCCTACAATGCGCTATTCGCCGACTTGTTGGCATTGGAGCAGGCGCGCCGCGAGTTGTTGGCGCGTGCCTTCAAGTAATTAATCGTGGTCGGGCTCGAGGACGTGGGTGCCGTCCTCACGGCGCAGGTTCTTGACTTCCTTCATGCGAGGTTCTGGGTCGAGCTTGTTCGCAATGGCACGCCGGGTCGCATTGATAGCTGCCTTGGAAGCGGGGGAGTTGACGGCAAATTCGTAACCCTTCTTGATCTGCTCATAGCGACGGCGCCCGGCCTTAGTTCCGAGCACATAGCCAGCAGCGACACCAACGACTAGTTGAATCATGGGAAGAGTTCGCACCTTCGGTTCCGACGACAAATTCTGGCTCCACACTACCAAGTGCTGAGCGACCGCGAGAAGATCAATCGTTAGACATCATCTATGGTGATACTCATGGTCTCAGTGGGGATTTTCGGTGCATTTATCGCTGGCATCTTTTCGCTTCTCAGTCCCTGTTCCGCACTGCTATTACCTGCGTTCTTTGCTTACGCATTCAGTTCCAAGCGGCAGCTAGTATCCCGCACCGTGGCCTTTTTCCTCGGTTTGGCAGCTGTGATGGTCCCGCTGGGCGTCGGTGTGGGCTGGTTCGGGCAATTGCTCATGACCCGTCGCTCCACCCTCATTCTCCTAGGGGGACTCGCGATGATCATTTTCGGCATCATCTCCTTCTTCGGCAAGGGCTTCAATATCCCCCTTATCTCAGGACTGAATAATCGCGTCCGGGGCACCAGCTGGCTGGCTGTCTTCTGCCTAGGCGCCGTCTACGGCTTCGCGGGTTTCTGTGCCGGCCCACTCCTCGGCGCCGTCCTCACCACCGCGATGCTCTCCACCAACTCTGTCTACGGCGGGCTGATCATGGCGATGTACGCGCTGGGGATGACCCTGCCCCTTTTCCTGCTCGCATGGGCGTGGGATGCCCGCAAGCTTGGCGACGCCCGATGGCTCCGAGGTCGGGAAGTCGTAGTCTTTGGGCTGCAACTGAACACGATTTCGATGGCCTCGGGCCTCTTTTTCATACTCATCGGGGCGCTGTTCATTAAGACCAACGGACTTACCGGAATGCCATCTGTGGTGTCGGTGGATCGGCAGCTGTCGATGCAGGAATGGATGCAATCTTTCTTGGATGGGCGAGAGTTGATGTTTTTACTGGGAGCCCTCGTGATTGCCCTTGTGGTGGCAATATGGATGTATGCGAAAAGTGAGCGAACTTGAGCCGGCAAGGAGCTGGCTCGTTTGGCTGTGCGCAGTAGCCGGATGGGGCTACATGTCTGCACAAACTCTCCAGGAGCTTGGCGTGCCTTCGGCACCAGGTCCAGTGCTTTATCTGGTAGCTGCGATAGCGCTCGTTCTTGTCTTCCGGCATTCGATTTCAGGGCTCAAATCCGGCGGCTGGCGGATCTGGGGAACGATCCTGCTAGGTGTTGCCATCACGTTCACCTTTGAGACGATTTGGTACAGCTTGCTGGACACTATCGGTGTTGCCCCCAACTCCAACACGGAAGCCATTCGGCAACAACTGCTTGACAACCCCATTGGCATGGGAATTGGCGCCATAGTCATCGGGCCCGTGGTGGAGGAAATGCTCTACCGTTTCGGCATCTTCCGCGTGCTAGCAAAACTCAATCTCATCGTCGGTTATCTCGGCACTGCGGTCTTCTTCGCCTTTCAGCACGTCGCAGTGGGATGGATAGTGGGAGGGGATCCTCAGCAACTGTGGTATGTACCCGCGTTTGTGGTGTTTAGTCTGGTCACGTGCACTCTGTACCGGCGGGCGGGATCAATTCTGGCGCCAATTTTGATGCATGTTGCTAGCAATGCGATCGGCGTGGCAGCCATGCTTGCTTGAGCTAGCGCACGTGCCGAGTTGGCAGGCCTTAGAAAAGCAAAAAACCCGCTGTTTCCAGCGGGTTTTTCATCTTGCTCCTCCAACTGGGCTCGAACCAGTGACCCTGCGATTAACAGTCGCATGCTCTGCCAACTGAGCTATGGAGGAATACTTTGTTTCAAGGTCTCCCTTGCAACGAGAACTAACTATATAGAAGGCCTTGGTTTGAAATCAAATCGGCAGGTAGGGGGTGGATTTCGTCCCTCAATGTGGTGATGGATATACTCATTCGAGTTGGGGCTATAGCTCAGTCGGTTAGAGCCGTGGACTCATAATCCATTGGTCCCGGGTTCGAGCCCCGGTGGCCCCACGCGGCAGTAAAAGCCCAGGTGGAAACGCCTGGGCTTTTCTCCTGTCTTAAATTAGTAGACCGTTCGGTCTGAATTTTAATTTGAACAACCGTTCCGAGCAGCGTAATCTCCATTGAAGTAAATTTAGTGCAAAATAGACAAGGTTGTCTGAAATGAAGAAGTATTTCACGAGCTTTGGAGCTCAAATCGGTTATGGCTTGATCGCCGGTCTCGTGCTTGGCCTCATTGCCCGGCAAATGGGGGATGGGAACTGGCTTACCAAGGGCCTGACGGAAGTTGGCAGCGCTTACGTCAGCCTGCTCAAGGTCCTTATTCCGCCATTGATCGTGACGGCGGTAGTTACTTCGATTGCGAACTTGCGCCAGGTAACTAACGCAGCTCGCTTGGCGTGGCGGACCATCGTGTGGTTCATGATCACCGCCTTCGCGTCCGTGGTTGCGGGTATCGGTGTTGGTCTGCTGGTTAACCCTGGTTTGAACACCAGCATCGATCCTTCCACCGCTAAGGCTCCGAGCTCAGTTGGTTCCTGGTGGGCCTTCTTGCAGGGGCTCGTACCGAGCAACATCATGGGCTTGGGTGTGAGCCTGAAAGGCGATTCTGCGAGCGTGAACTTCAATGTTCTCCAACTGCTCTTACTTTCCATCGCTTTTGGCATTGCTGCCGTCCAGGTGGGCAAAAAGGCCGAACCAGTTCTTGAATTCGCAGCTAGCTTGCTCGAGATCGTGCAGAAGGTACTTTGGTGGATCATTCGACTCGCTCCGATCGGTACAGCTGCACTCATCGGTAAGGCGGTAGCTGTCTATGGCTGGGAGGCTCTCGGCAGCCTGGGCAAGTTTGTATTCGCGATCTACCTTGGCCTGCTTCTTGTCATCGGCGTTATTTACCCTGCGATTCTCAAGCTGCATGGCATCAGTGTGCTGCAATTCTTCCGCAAGGTGTGGCCTGTGACGTCGCTGGGCTTCGTCACCCGCTCGTCCATGGGCGTTATGCCGGTCACCGAGCGTGTCACCGAGCAGGCGCTGGGCGTGCCTCGTGCGTACGCTTCATTCGCAATTCCACTTGGCGCCACCACCAAGATGGATGGTTGTGCTTCGATTTATCCAGCAATTGCTGCGATCTTCGTATCGCAGTTCTATGGAATGCCACTGCACGCCACTGATTACCTGCTGATTGCTTTCGTCTCCGTCATTGGTTCCGCAGCCACGGCCGGCACCACTGGTGCAACGGTGATGCTCACCCTGACGCTCTCGACCCTTGGCTTGCCTCTTGAAGGCGTGGGCCTCTTGCTTGCCGTGGATCCGATCGTAGATATGGGCCGCACTGCAGTGAACGTAACGGGCCAGGCGCTGGTTGCCATGGTCGTCGCGACGCGCGAGAAGATTTTGGATCGCGCTGTGTTTGAGGACCCTCGAGCTGTGGCTCGCTAAGCATCTACACTAGGTCTCATGACGTTCTTTGCAGGCCTAGACCAGTGGCCGGTAGACAATGTGTCTGCCGGCCTTGTTGGCGTTCAGGAAGAAACCTTTGGGGACATCGATCGCGTTTACGAGCTTGCGAGCGTAACCAAGCTCCTGAGCGCCTATGGCTTCCTCGTCGCCCTCGAGGAAGGCGTTTTCGAGCTCGACACCCCTATGGGGCCTGCCACAGTCGAGCATCTGCTTGCGCATGCCTCTGGCGTCGGTTTCGCAACTCGCGAACCCGAGCGAGAGCCGGAAGATCGACGCATCTACTCCAGTGCGGGCTTTGAAATCCTTGCCGATGGCGTCGAGAAGCTCGCTGGCATTCCTTTCCCTGACTACCTGCGCGAGGCGGTCTTTGAGCCACTCGGCATGGATGCCACCGAATTCCACGCCTGGGCTGGGCACGGCGCCAAATCGACGGTGCGGGACCTGATGAAGTTTGCCAAGGAGCTGCTCGAACCGCAGCTTATCGACGCCACAACGCTGCACGACGCGACGACTGTGCACTTCCCGGAACTTGCCGGCATCGTTCCAGGCTATGGGCGGCAAGTGCCGTGCCCTTGGGGACTTGGATTCGAGATCAAGGGGGAGAAGTCGCCGCACTGGACCGGAGCGTCGATGCCGTCGGACCTTTTCGGGCACTTTGGGCAGGCAGGAACCTTCCTGTGGGCTCACCCGGCCACGGGGCATGCCTGCGTGGTGCTCACCAACCGCCTGTTTGGTGAATGGGCGAAGCCGCTGTGGTCGGATTTCAACGAGAAGCTGTGGCTAAGCCTGAACTAGAGCTTGAATAAATGGGGGAGTCAACCAGCACTTTAGGGTTGCTGGTGTGAATTCTGGTGCGTAAAAATGCGGGTGTTGCTTCAAGTTGTCGCACGAGTCCGTTGGGGAAGACGCTCTCGTCTTGCACGCCACAAACTTGAAGGACTTAATCGTGACTACTTTTCTTACACACACGCCCGTAGCTTGCACTGCGGTGCTGCGAATCTCGCGCCTGCCCAGGCGACTGCGGCCGGTTGTAGAAGAACTCATGTACCGGCTCATTCCCAGTGATTCTGAGCTAGAAATTCCAGGAGCAGACCCGCTTGGCACTGCCTGGTGTACGCGCTGGGAACGCTCCGGTGTGGGCACCGTCGAAACTCGGCAGGTTCTCACGGGGCTTCCAGATGAATTGGCCGAATTTGCGACCTCGCTGGGCGAACTGTGCGCCCAATACGACTGCGAAGCGGAGCTACGCCTCGTAGACTAATCCTGGGCTCGATGAGAGTCGATGTAGTTGACTACATCGCCAACGGTCTCGAATTGAGCTGCGTCCTTGTCGCTGATGTACACGCCGAAGGCGTCCTCAGCGCGAACCGAAATTTCAACAATGGACAGCGAATCGACGGCCAGCTCGGAAGCGATTTTCGAGTCGAGGGTGATGTCCTCAGGGTCGTAGCCAGTGCTGTCGACGATGATGTCGCGTAGCGTGGCAAAGGTACTCTGAGCATCAGTCATGTGGGGACTCCTCATCTGGCCGAATCGTTGACCCTTCAAGAATACCCTGTAGAAAGCGAAGCTATATGGACGTGCCTCCGGTGCCCCAGTTCCTCGCCCGACTCATGCGCGGCGTCTCTTCAGAAGAAGTTGAACTCGGGCTTTCGGGGCTGTGTGAACAGGGCAAAGTGGCGTCGACAAGCGTGCCCGTAGTCACCTACACCGCCGGGCCCGTCGACGCCGACCTCACCGTCGTGTTCGTCCATGGCTTCACTCTCGCCGCGGACTGCTATTTCCTGCAGGTAGAGCACCTCGTGAAGAATCACCCAGAGGTGCGCAGCGTACTGCTCGACCTGCGCGGACACGGCCGAACTGGGGAAGTTCCGCCCGAACAATGCACGATTGAAGGGTCGGCGCAGGACGTGCTCTCTGTCATCGATGAACTGGTGCCCAACGGCAAGATCATCTTGGTTGGGCATTCGCTCGGCGGGCACGTGGTGCTTAACGCCATCCGAACCTGCTCAGACGAGATTTTCCAGCGGTTGGCGGGGGTAGTTTTGATCGCGACCTCGATCGATTCGCTCTCGGCCCAAGGTGTGCCACGACTACTCACGACCAAGCTTGCCGACGAAGTGTACGGGCGCATGGCATCGACCCCGGAAGCGGTGGCAAAGCTACGCCAAGACATTGGCAAGATGCTTGCGCCAGCGTTGGCTGCCATGGTGTTCAAACGGATCAGCACCCCGTACAACCTGGTGAAATTCCACGCCCAGATGATCAACGACACCCCACTGGCCACCTTCATTGGTTACTTCGACGACCTCGAAACCCACTCCGAGGTGGCAGCAGCCGAGCGACTGTCACAACTTCCTGGGTACGTTCTTGTTGGCGACGACGACCATGTGACTCCACTTTCCCAAAGCAAGCGGATCCTCGAGCTGTGGCCAAACGCGCAATTGCGTGACTGTGACCGCTGTGGCCACATGATGATTCTGGAAGCACCGGAGCTGGTCAACGAAGTGCTTGATGAGTTAATTGAAAGCGTGAAAAAGCCCCGATGCTAGGACGTGAAGTCAGCATCGGGGCCTTGGGTGGGGTTTAGACCGAGGTTGGGTCAGTCAGATTGAACTTCTTGGCAGCGTTTGCTGCGACAGACATCTCAATCTTGCCCTCTCGTGCCAGGCCAGCCAGGACTGCAACAACGACAGACTCAGCGTCGATGTTGAAGAAGCGACGTGCCGCAGCGCGGGTGTCGGAGAAACCGAAGCCGTCTGCACCGAGAACGGTGTAGTCGCCCGGAATCCACTTGCGGATCTGCTCAGGGAGAGCAGTAGCAAAGTCAGACACTGCTACGAATGGGCCGGATACGCCGTCCAGCTGCTTAGTCAGGAACGCAGGCTCAACCTTTGCGGAAGGATCGCGCAGCTGCTCCAGATCGCGGGCCTGGCCGTCGCGGGCCAGCTCGTTCCAGGAGGTGACGGAGAAGATGTTGGACTTCACTCCGTACTCGTCGCGCAGGATCTCGGCTGCGCGCAGCGCCTGCTGCATGCCGATACCAGAAGCCAGGATGTTAGCCTCGTGGCCTTCGCCCTCAGCAGCGGAGTACTTGTAGATGCCCTTGTGTAGACCCTCGATGTCGAGGTTCTCTGGCTCTGCTGGCTGTGGGGTTGGCTCGTTGTAGATCGTCAGGTAGTAGATGACATCCTCACCACGGCCAGGGCCGTACATGCGGTCGATGCCTTCGCGGACCAAGTGAGCGATCTCGTAGGCGAACGCAGGGTCGTAGGACACCACTGCTGGGTTCGTAGAAGCCAGGACAGGGGAGTGGCCGTCCATATGCTGCAGGCCCTCACCGGTCAGGGTGGTGCGACCAGCAGTTGCGCCCAGCAGGAAGCCACGAGCCATCTGGTCTGCAGCAGCCCAAATGGAGTCTGCGGTGCGCTGGAAACCGAACATCGAGTAGAAGATGTACAGCGGAACCATCGCGTGACCGTGGGTGGCGTAGGAAGTGCCAGCCGCGATGAAGGATGCGGTGGAACCTGCCTCGTTAATGCCTTCGTGCAGGATGTGGCCATCAGTGGCCTCACGGTAGGACAGCATCAGATCGTGGTCCACAGGGGTGTAGTTCTGGCCGTGTGGATTGTAGATCTTCAGCGTTGGGAACCAGGAGTCCATACCGAAGGTACGTGCCTCATCCGGGATGATTGGCACCAGGCGATCAGCCAGGTCCTTGTCACGCATGAGTTCCTTGAAGGTACGCACCACAGCCATCGTGGTTGCCACCTGCTGCTTGCCGGAGCCCTTGCGCAGGGACTTCAGAGCGTCAATCTCAGGAACCTGGATTGGCTCGTAGGTGCTGCGACGCTCAGGCAGGAATCCGCCCAGTTCCTTACGACGCTCCAGCATGTACTTGATCTCTGGGGCGTCCATACCTGGGTGGTAGTAAGGAGGAAGGTATGGATCCTTTTCGAGCTGCTCGTCGGTGATCGGAATGCCCTGCTTGTCGCGGAACTTCTTCAGATCATCCAGGGTCAGCTTCTTCATCTGGTGGGTCGCGTTGCGGCCCTCGAAGTTGTGGCCGAGGCCGTAGCCCTTAATGGTGTGAGCAAGGATCACGGTTGGGCGCTCGGTCTCTTCCATCGCGCGCTTGTAGGCAGCGTAGATCTTGCGGTAGTCGTGGCCGCCACGTGGCAGGTTCCAGATTTCCTCGTCGGTCATGTCTTCAACGAGCTTCAGGGTGCGAGGATCGCGACCGAAGAAGTGCTCGCGGACGTATGCGCCGTCGTTAGCCTTGAAGGTCTGGTAGTCGCCGTCCGGGGTGTCGTTCATGATATCAACCAGGGCGCCGTCCTTGTCCTTTTCGAACAATGCGTCCCACTCGCGACCCCACACGACCTTGATCACGGACCAGCCGGCGCCGCGGAAGAAGGATTCGAGCTCCTGAATGATCTGGGTGTTGCCACGGACCGGGCCGTCGAGACGCTGCAGGTTGCAGTTGATGACGAAGGTCAGGTTGTTCAGGCCGTACAGCGTTGCGGTCTGAATCAGGCCACGAGACTCTGGCTCGTCCATTTCGCCGTCGCCGAGGAATGCCCAGACATGCTGCTGGGAGGTGTCCTTGATGCCACGGTTGTGCAGGTACTTGTTGAAGCGGGCCTGGTAGATGGCGTCCATTGGGCCAAGGCCCATGGACACGGTTGGGAACTCCCAGAAGTCCTTCATGCCGTGTGGGTGTGGGTAGGACGGGATGCCGCCCTGTGGGCGGGAAACTTCCTGACGGAAGCCGTCGAGGTCGTCCTCAGTCAGGCGACCTTCGAGGAACGCGCGGGCGTACATGCCTGGGGAAGCGTGACCCTGGAAGAAGATCTGGTCGCCGCCACCTGGGTGGTCCTTGCCCCGGAAGAAGTGGTTGAAGCCAACTTCGTACAGCGGGGCAGCGCCTGCGTAGGTGGAAATGTGGCCACCGACGCCGATGCCTGGGCGCTGAGCGCGGTGCACCATGATGGCTGCGTTCCAACGCATCCAGCGACGGTAACGCTTCTCAATAGCCTCATCGCCAGGGAACTCCGGCTCCTGGGAGGTTGGAATGGTGTTGACGTAGTCGGTGGACGTCAGGGATGGCAGCTCAACGCGCTTGGCGGTTGCGCGCTCCAGCAGACGCAGCATGAGGTAGCGAGCGCGCTCCGGGCTGGATTCTTCCAGCAGGCCGTCGAGCGAATCCATCCACTCCTGAGTCTCTTCAGGATCGGAGTCATTGAGGTAGGACGCCACACCATCGCGGATCAGGGCGATGTTGGAGTCGTCAGGTGAATGACCACCGAATTTCGGTTCAGTTGCGTCAGCCATGGCATTCCTTACGTCTACTTGGGTGTTGAATATCGGCAATCCCACGCCAATGGTGGGGTGCCGGTCTGTGCACCAGGATACGGGTTTCAGCCCCTCGACGTACAGATCGCAATAGTTTGTCCTGGTAGCGACGTGCTTCTTTGCAAAGTTAACTAAAATTTAGGGTGAATTTTGCATCATTTTTGGTTATGTGGTTTTTGCGAGTTGGGAGCAAAAAACTCCACATAGTCTGTAATTTGCCACGAGACCTGGTATTTTCAACCCTTGATACGAACATTTGGCTGTCATACAAGGTGTGTCAGCCTAAGAAACTAGGAGGATAACTACAGTGGTCGACGTTCCGGGCGTCACCAAAGCGAGCGCCCAGGATTACGCGCTTGTCTTAGGTGTGGAAGCAGGACAGCTTGTCCAAGAAATTGGATGGGATGAAGACTGCGACAGCGCCATCAGTGAAGCAGTAGAAGATCGCATCGGCGATGTTCTGCTCGATGAAGATACTGACGAAATTTGCGACGTCGTACTGCTGTGGTGGCGAGAGGAAGACGGCGACCTCGTCGACGGGCTTGTCGACGCCATCCGCTCCCTCGCAGATGCCGGCCGAATCTGGCTACTGACCCCTGGCGCAGGAAAGCCTGGACACATTGTCGCGGGCGAAATCGCAGAATCCGCGAAACTTGCTGGTCTGGTGCAGACGAAGGCAACTCGCCTTGGCCAGTGGCAGGGTAGCTGCCTGGTGCAGCCTGGAAAGAAGTAAAACTGCTCACTAGCTGGCGATTTTGTCAAGAAAGTGAGTGCATGATACGCTTCTTCGAGTCGCTAAGCAGTGACGTGCGCGCCTTTAGCTCAGCTGGAAGAGCAGCTGGTTTACACCCAGCAGGTCGGCGGTTCGAGCCCGTCAGGGCGCACAATTGAAAGCCCCTTCGTATGAAGGGGCTTTTCTTGTTTGTTGAGGCAGTTTGACGAGGTTGTTTGGACGAAGATCCGAGGTCACTCCTCGTAAGTGGATCGCATATCCAGGAATCCTCGTCCAAACAACCTCGTCAAACACAACCGGTGGAGCACTAGGTTTGCATGTACACGCCTGCCACCTTGGTGAAATCCCTGGCTGCCAAATCGCTTTTCCGAATCAGGAAGTACACCTCGCCCTCGCGCACTTCCACGTTGGCATAACAAAGCAGATTGACCCACTCGTCGGCGGAATCAGGGGCGATGTAACCTCGGGGATCTGACTGGCAAGGAACCGGGATACCGAGCATTTGGTGGTGCCTCCACTCTGGCTCAACGAAGCAATCGTCAGCCTCACAGAACTCATCGAATTCGTCCGCCCACGGGGACAGCGGGTGGTTGCCTTCGTCGATCAGCTCAAAGAGTGGCTCAGTTTCCGGGCAGAGGGAACCTCGTTGGGGCGTCGTGACGCTAGCGAAGAGCTCACTGGGTTTCGGTGGGTAAATGAGGTGCGCACCTCGGGAAACCAGGGCGGCAGGCGCCTGCGCTGTTTGGAGCTTGTCGACGGGGCTGCGGTCCCATATCACGCGGACTGCCTCGGGGCCTTCCAAGTAGCTGCCGGCGATGTGGTCAAAGAAGAACAGCAACCGTCCGTGGTCGGGCAACAGTTCCGCAACTTCTCCTAGCGCGTGAGCTTCAGCCAGATCGACTTGGGCGAGAAACCATAGCGGTGACGGGCCAGAGGGTAGTTCCTCGGCGGAGACATCGAAGCGCGAGAGATCCGGGTGCACGGACAAATCTGCCACGGGCCACTCAAATTCAGGTGAAACGTCGGGCGTACCGTCAATTCGGGTGCCACCGATTCGGTCAGTAGACACCGGACGGATACCAATAGCAGGGATAAGCTGAGCCATCGCTGGAACGATCGCATGTGCTGGAAGAATATCTACGGCTGTAGCGTGGGCATGGTCCAAACTTTCAAACATGCCCCTTTTCTACCGCCTAGGATGAATGAGTGCATTCAAAAGCTATTCTTCTGGGCCTAGCGCTCGATCGCCTGCTGGGAGACCCGCAAAAGTATCACCCCGTGGCGCTCTTCGGAACAGCCGTAACCAAAGCGGAGAAGAAGCTTTATCAGGACTCTCGGGCGGCAGGGATGGCATTAGTTGGGGTCACGGTCACTCCGGTTGTTGCCACCACCTGGGTGCTCCACAAGAAGGCCCCAACCATCATCACAGCGCTGGCCTTGTGGATCGCACTGGGCGGTCGAACCCTGGAAGAAGTCGGAACGAAGCTGGCGACTGATCTGGAATCCGGGGACGTCGAAAAGGCTAGGCAATGGATTCCATGGCTGTGTTCCCGCGACCCGAAGCTGTTGGATGAGCCGGGAATGGCGCGCGCAGCAGTGGAATCGATAGCTGAGAACACCTCCGATGCTGCGATTTCGCCTATCGTATGGGCTGCCATCGGGGGAGCGCCGGCAGTAGTGCTGCACCGTTGCGTCAACACGCTTGACGCCATGGTCGGATATAAGAGTGAGCGCTACCTAAAGTTCGGCTGGGCAGCTGCGAAATTTGACGATGTGCTGGCGTATTTACCTGCTCGTATTACGGCAGCGACTCACGTTGCCATTGCAAAGGCCAGAGGCAGGGGAAGCAGCGCGATTCGGGCGTGGAAAGAAGACGCTCCACAACACCCGAGTCCCAATGCAGGGCCAGTGGAAGCAACTGCTGCCGCTGCGCTAGGCGTGCAGCTTGGAGGTAAAACTCACTATCACTACGGGGTGGAACTGCGGCCGACGCTGGGGAAAGGTCCCACGCCGACAGTGCAGACGATCAAGGATGCGGTGAAACTAGCCCAGCTGACTCAAGGATTAGTAGCGCTGCTCGTCGTCACGCTGCCAATTGGCTCGCGGGGTATTCGTGCCATAACGGCTACGCTCCGGCGCGCTAACTGAGCCCGCCGCTAGCTCAGCCTGCTCGGCTTCCTCACGGCGTCGCTCTCGCAGCTCGGCAAAGACAAAGTATCCCAAACCAATTGGGGCTAGCAGGCCGAAGGCGATCCACTGGATGCCGTAGGACAAGTGCGGGCCATTATCCAGCTGAGGGAGGGGGAAGGCGGTGATGACTCCGGGTTGGTCCGCAGCCAGCTGGACGTAATCCTTGGCCAAAGTCATACCGGTTAGCCCGGAGATTTCCTCGGTGTCGATGCCAGTGACCATCTGGCGGCCGGATTCGATCGACGGCGCAATGTGCGGGGTGGCCTCGTCTACGCGGGCGTATCCCACGATGGTGACTTTCCCGGAGGGAGCTGCCGGAAAATCAGCAGGGAGCTGGCTGTTTTCCGGACGGGCCCAGCCACGGTTGACGAGGACCACGGTGCCGTCGTCAAGCTGAAACGGCGTGAGTGCGTGGTAGGCGGGGCCGGATTCGACCGGGCGTACGCGCATGACAACCTCGGACTGTTGGAGGTAGTGGCCGGTCATGCGGACACGGAGGTACTCGTTATCGGGCTCCAGAGCGCCATCGGTGCCGAAGACTTGGCTGAAAGGGGCAGGCTCGCTGTCGAAGTGCTCGGCGATCAAATCGTTGCGGTGACTGACCGTCGTGTTCTTGTGGAGCTGCCACGGTGCCAACACGCTGAAGGCCAGGTACGTGAAGGCGATGATGATGGCGAACGTGAAAATCCAGCCCGGCTTCAGGAAGGTTTTCCACACTTTGGAGTTCATAGTTTGCTTAGTCTAGCGCGCAGAGGCACTAGCAAGCATAGTCTTAACCCACTGCAGCATGCCCGGAACCGCAGCCTCGATTTGAGTGCGGGTGGTGACGAAGTCAGATTCGTCGCCGTAGTAAGGATCCTTCACGTCAGCGTCCTCGGGGGAGGCCGGATCGAAAGAACGCAGGAGCCGGATGCGCTCAGGGTAAATGCCACGAGCGGTGAGGTCGGCGACGTGACCATTGTCCAGCGCGACGAAGAGGTCGGCGGTGCGATGGATGTCGCTCAGCTGTGCAGCGCGGTGCTGGGAGCCGTCGTGGCCGGAGTTACGCAGCTCGGCAACAGCACGGTGGTCCGCTTTTTGACCAATGTGCCAGCCACCAATGCCACAGGAGCGAACGCGCACGAAACGAGTGAGACCAGCGTCTTCGATGGCATCCCGGAAGATCACCTCCGCCATCGGGGAACGGCAAATGTTGCCCGTGCATACGAACACCACGTACAGGCTCTCGGTCCGTTCGGTGTCGAAGGCGTTAACGGCTACGCGACCATTCATCAACAATGCTCTCTAACTCAGCTGGAGAGGCCGCCTGGTAGGCAGCCTGTGTGCGTTCTTCCTCGGTTCCGTATCCCCAGGCCACCGCAACTGTGTCGATTCCGAATTCGCGGGCACCTTCAATATCGTGAATACGGTCACCGACCATGAGGATAGTACCTTCCTGTCCGTGAAGCGTCATCGAGTCCAATACGTGGGCAATGACAGCGGACTTGGTGCGTCGTTCCCCATCCTCCTGCGCAGCGCCCATGAAGTCGAAAAACTCCCAAAAGCCGTGGTGGCGCAGTGCCTGTTCGGCAAAGTACTCACCCTTCGAGGTGGCGGTGCACAGGCGGAATCCGGAATTGCGAGCCCAGGAAAGAAACTCGTGCATGCCCGGAAACGGAGAACTCATTTTCCAGCCGGTGTGGCCATAGAAATCTAGGTAATGGGCGAGAGCCATCTGTGCCAGCCCCGGATCCATTCCCAGGGACAGCATGGTGTCGATCATCGGCGGTCCCGCAATTTCCGCGATGCGTTCCTCCGGCGGAATCGGCCAATCCACCTGCTCGAGGGCGTAAAGGAAGCTTGCGCGGATGCCTGGGAAGGAGTCGACAAGGGTGCCGTCGACATCAATGAGTAGCGTATTCACGCACTCCAGTGTGTCAGACAATAGAGTGGTACGGGTGAGTGCCTTTGACCCCTACCGTTTTCACGGCGACATCGATGCCGCCGGCGCTACTGTCGATTTCGCCGTTAACGTGCGCGGCACGAAACCACCTGAGTGGCTGCAACGCACGCTTATCGACGCCATCGGTGACCTCGCCGCGTACCCTTCGACCGCCGATGAACAGCTAGCTCGCAAGGCCATTGCCCAACTTCACGATGTCTCGGAAGAGTCGGTGTTGCTGCTTGCCGGGGCTTCTGAAGGGTTTGCTCTGCTGCCACAACTTGAGCCCAAGAGCGTGGACATCATTCACCCAGGGTTCACCGAGGCCAACGTGGTGTTTCGTCAGGCAGGGATCCAGGTCACCAACCGCGTTCTGCCGGCTCCGTTTGAACTAGATCTGCTCATGGATTCCGGTGACGGGGACATGGTGATTATTGGCAATCCCACTAATCCAACAGGCGTGCTGCACGATCACGAGGATCTCCTGGCCCTCGGCAAGGGGCGCATCCTTGTGGTTGACGAGGCCTTCCTCGATGTCACCGATGAAACCGAGTCCCTTGCACAGCAGGCGGCGATTCGGGAGGACATCATCGTCCTTCGCAGTTTCACCAAGACCTGGGCGCTCGCCGGACTTCGCTGTGGCTATGCGATTGCGCATCCACGGAACGTCGAGAAGCTTGCGGCTAGGCGCCCGCAGTGGCCACTCGGCACCCTCCAGCTTCGCGCGATGGCAGCGATTGCCATGGCTGCAGCGGATGAAGCAGAGAAGGAACGTGGCATCATTGCGGCGGAACGAGCCACGATGCTCGAGGCGTTGGGGCGCGCTGGGTTCGAGATTGCTGCCGCTACTCAGGCACCATATGTGCTGGTGAGGCCTCCGGGAGATGATCCGGAAGGGATGCGACTGCGTTTGAAGGAAGCCGGGATCGCCGTTCGTCGGTGCGATACGTTCCCAGGACTAGATAAAACCTATTGGCGCCTGGCGGTGCGCCCGGCGAATCAACTGGCCAAGCTACTCAAGGAGCTGTGAGATGACCACTGTCGGTGATATTCGGGATGTGCTGGAAAAGGCGTATCCGCCTTATTTGGCTGAGTCCTGGGACAAAGTCGGACTGATCTGCGGCGACCCAGCAGCTGAAGTGACACGCGCGGCCTTTGCCCTCGACTGCACGCAATCCGTGGCCGAAAAGGCAGTGGAGATGGGCGCGCAGATGCTCGTCGTGCACCACCCGCTGCTCTTGCGTGGTGTTACCTCGGTAGCAGCCGATACTCCGAAAGGCAAGGTCATTCACCCCCTGATCACCGGGGGAGTGGCACTGTTCGCTGCGCACACGAATGCTGATTCGGCGCGCCCTGGCGTCAACGATCGGCTCGCGGAGCTGGTTGGCATCACGCCAGGTAGGCCGATCTTGCCAAAGCCTGCTGCTAGTACCGATAAGTGGGGTGTCATGGTGCCAGTCGCAGATGCGGACGCCGTTAAAGCCGCGATCTTTGCAGCCGGTGCCGGGGCGATCGGGCAGTACAGCGAGTGTGCGTTCCAGTTCGAAGGCACCGGGCAATTCCGTCCTTCCGAAGGGGCTAACCCGACGATCGGGACTCGAAATGATCTGGAGAAGGTCGCCGAAGCCCGCATTGAATTCGTGGCCCCAACTGCGCTTCGGGGCGCAATCCACAACGCCCTGCTCGCCGCGCACCCGTATGAGGAACCGGCCTTCGATTGCGTTGCCATGGAAACCTTTGCCGACCTCGACCAGGCCACCGGCTTGGGGCGCATCGGCGAGCTGCCGGAGCCGATGACGCTGCGCGAATTCACCCAGCAGGTAGCTAATGCGCTGCCGGTTACCGAGTGGGGAATTCGCGCCGCCGGAGACCCAGACAAGCTAGTACGCAAGGTTGCCGTATCCTCCGGCTCCGGCGATAGTTTCCTCGACACGATTCGAGGCCTCGACGTAGACGTCTACGTCACCTCTGACCTGCGACACCACCCAGTGGATGAATATCTTCGCGCCGGGGGACCAGCCGTGATCGACACTGCTCACTGGGCAAGCGAATTCCCGTGGTGCCAGCAAGCAGCCGAGATCGTTTCAACAACCGGCGTCGCCACCGATATCATCGATATTCGAACCGATCCGTGGACCTTGTCCGCACACGCCCAGTAGGAGAAGACATGAAGATCACTACCGCAGAACAGAAACTCCTCCTGGAGCTTGCCGATCTCGAACGCACCCTCGATCTGGGGCTCGCTGCTGGATCCGCGGAGCGCACCGAGCTTGCAGCCTTGGAAAAAGAACGTGACCGCCAGCGTGAAGTGACTGCGTCTGCGCAGCTCAATGTTGCAGACGTTGAGTTGGAAATCCGTCGTATCCAAGACGACATGGGCAAGCTCACTCGCCGACTTAATGCGGACCGTGAAGGCCTCGGTGCGGCCACTGACACCGAGCACCGTCGCGACCTCGAGCATGACATTGCTGCTACCTCTCGTCGCCTCTCCGACCTGCAGCAAGAGCTCAAGGAAGCCCACGACGAAATCGCTGCCATGCGCGCCAACGTCGACCGCAACGGCGCGCTTCTCGACGAACTGGAGCGTAAAGTCGCAGCGGCCGCTCGCGCCGCAACAGCAGCAGAGGATGCGCACTCAGCGGAGGACGCAACTGCTCGAGTAACCGAGCTGCGTGAGCAGCTTTCCGTCCAGATCCTTTCTGAATATGACGATCAACGCGGCATTTTTGGTGTTGGCGCAGCAGCTTTCAAGGGCCGTTCTTGCGGTGGCTGCCACATCGTCCTGCCACCAGCTGCGCTGTCCGAAATCCGCGCGACCCCGGCAGACGAAATGCCACGTTGCCCTGACTGCGGCACGTTCCTGGTGCGCGTATGAAAGTAATTATCGAAGCTGACGGCGGTTCCCGCGGAAATCCAGGCGTTGCCGGTTCCGGCACTGTTGTCTACTCGTCTTCCCGGGATGTGCTGCGCGAAATTGCCTACGTTGTGGGCAAAGCCTCCAACAATGTGGCTGAGTACCACGGTTTGTTGCGTGGCTTGGAAGTAGCAGCAGAACTGGGCGCCACCGAGGTTGACGTCTACATGGACTCGAAGCTCGTTGTCGAGCAAATGTCTGGTCGCTGGAAGATCAAACACCCGGACATGAAGGAGCTCGCACTCAAGGCGCAGCAGATCGCCAGGGGGTTTGAACAGATTTCCTACACCTGGATTCCGCGCGAGAAGAATAAGAAAGCCGACGCGCTGTCCAACGTCGCGATGGATGCCTGCGCTGCTGGCAAACCTGTTGGCATCCTTGCGGAGGAAGATCCTGAGCCGGCCAGCGAAAAGAAGGCCGAGGCGACGTGGACCGGAGCGGTAACCAGGCCATTGCGATTGCTGCTGCTTCGACACGGTGAGACATCAATGAGCGTCGCGAAGCAATACAGCGGTACCTCGGATCCGGCCCTCACGCCGCGTGGGGAGCAGATGGCGCAGCAGGCAGCGGCGCGCATCGCTTCAGTTGGCGGTATCGACGCGATTGTGTGCTCGCCGCTGGGCAGGGCTCGTCAGACGGCGCAGTATTGCGCTGATGCGCTCGGCATGAAGGTCGACGTGATGGATGAGCTCGCCGAGCTGGACTTTGGACTCTGGGAAGGGAAGACTTTCGCTGAAGTTATCTCGGCCGATCCTGAGCTGCACCAGAATTGGCTCGCTGACACCAGTGTTTCGGCGCCAGGCGGTGAATCCGTACAAGCTGTGAATCGGCGGGTGAAGAAGGCACTGGAGTCGCTGAAAGAGCAGTACCCTGCGGGGAACGTGCTGGTTGTCAGCCATGTCACCCCGATCAAACTGCTGCTGCGTGCTGCCCTTGATGCGCCGACCTCGGTAGTGAACAAGATCCACTTGGATTTGGCGTCGCTGTCGATCGCCGAGTTCTATGCCGATGGGCCGACCACAATAAAGTTGGTCAACGATACTGCGCATATTCGTTAGGAGTCTTTCCATGAAGTTGCTTTTAGTGTCATGGGGTATCGGTGCACTGCCGGGATTTCTTCCTTCTGGAAGTCGCATTGGTTACATTAACGAAGCGGTCCGCTTGGAAGGTGAGGCCGACTGGATCAACGCTGAGTCCCGTCGGTTGAGCGATCTTGGCTATGAGGTGGTCCATGTGTCGCTTGAGAATTTGGCGACCGAGCTTGAGGACATGGATGCCGTGTATGTGTGCGGCGGAAACACCTTCGTGCTTCTCGACGGCCTAAAGCGCACCCGCGCGGACCAGATCTTGATTGAGCGAGTTCGCGCGGGCTTGCCTTACATTGGTCTCAGTGCCGGGGCAGCCATTTGTGGCTCGCCCATTGAACCCATTCGCTTGATGGATGATGCTGGTGCCGCTCCGGAGCTAGCCTCCACTGATGCGCTTGGCTTCGTACCGCAGGTCATTGTCCCGCATGCCGACGGTGGCTTTGGGCCTTATGACGTTGCCCTGAATGAGCGGATCAACGCCGAATACGGCGGGCAATTCACGTTGCGGAATCTGGGCAATTGTCAAGCACTACTTGTGACGGATGAGGGAGTTCAACTCATCAAGTCCCCTTAATGAAAACCCTCCCCAAAACTGCAGCGTGGGTAGGGTGGGGCATGTTCATTAACCTCAACCAATTGGAGTGTTCATGTCTTACAAGGTGGCAGGCATCATCGCGCGAGAAAAAAGGGCGCCCGTCGAGCGGACGACTATCGTCATCCCGGATCCGGGTCCCAATGACGTGGTGGTTAAGGTCCAGGCGTGCGGTGTTTGCCACACGGACCTCGCGTACCGTGACGGCGACATCGAAGATGCCTTCCCATTCCTCCTCGGACATGAAGCTGCTGGCGTAGTGGAGGAAGTCGGCTCCGCCGTTTCACACGTGGCTGTTGGCGACTTCGTTGTGCTCAACTGGCGCGCGGTGTGCGGTGAGTGTCGCGCTTGCAAGAAGGGCGAGCCAAAGTATTGCTTTGCCACTCACAATGCCTCCAAGAAGATGACGCTGGAAGATGGCACTGAGCTCAAGCCAGCACTGGGCATCGGCGCGTTTGCGGAAAAGACACTGGTTCACGAAGGTCAGTGCACCAAGGTCAATCCCGACGAGGATCCGGCAATCGCTGGTTTGCTCGGATGTGGCGTCATGGCTGGTCTCGGCGCAGCGGTGAACACCGGAAACGTAAGTCGCGGTGACTCCGTCGCTGTTTTCGGTGTTGGCGGCGTCGGCATGGCTGCCATTGCAGGTGCAAAGCTTGCTGGGGCGACGACCATCATTGCCGTCGACCTCTCTGACGACAAACTTGAGATGGCCCGCCAGTTTGGCGCAACCCACACCATCAATTCTTCCGGAACCACTGGAACTGGCGATTCTGACTCCACCGTCGCCAAGATTCGCGAGCTTACCGACGGTTTTGGTGTCGATGTTGCCATCGATGCCGTCGGCCGACCAGAGACCTGGACCCAGGCTTTCTATGCTCGCGATCTTGCCGGCACCGTTGTTATGGTCGGTGTGCCAAACCCAACGGCGCGCATCGACGTTCCCGCCATCGACGTCTTTGGTCGTGGCGGCTCCCTCAAATCCTCCTGGTATGGCGACTGCCTGCCGGAGCGCGACTTCCCAATGTATGTTGACCTGCACCTGCAAGGTCAATTCCCACTGGGAGACTTTGTTTCCGAGCGCGTCGAACTCGACGATGTTGAGGCTGCCTTCGACACAATGAAGACCGGCAAGGTCTTGCGATCGGTGGTAGTGCTGTAACCATGACTCTTCGCATTGATCACGTAGTAACCAACGGAATTTTCGCCCTCGACGGAGGCGAATGGGAAGTAGACAACAACATTTGGATCGTCGGCGATGATTCTGAATGCTATGTCATCGACGCCGCCCACAGCGCAGCGCCCATTATCGAGGCTGTCGCCGGTAGGAAGGTCAAAGGCATCATCTGTACACATGCCCACAATGACCACATCACCGTTGCCCCGGAACTCTCTGAAAAACTCGACGCCCCGATCTTTGTGCACCCCGGTGATCAGATGCTGTGGGAGGAAACCCACGGCTCCTTGGCGCACGAAAACCTGGAGAACCTGCAGAAGTTCCAGATCGCAGGCACCGATCTGCAGGTGCTGAACACTCCGGGCCACAGCCCAGGGTCCTGCTGTCTTTACCTGCCTGAAGCTGGGGAGCTGTTCTCCGGAGACACCCTCTTCCAAGGCGGACCTGGCGCCACAGGGCGGTCCTACAGTTCCTTTGACACGATCATCGACTCGCTGCAGAAGTCGATTTTGACCCTGCCTGCGGAAACCATTGTCCGCACCGGACATGGCGATCACACCACCATCGGCTCCGAGGCACCACACCTGGAAGAGTGGATCAAGCGCGGGTATTAATCAACACGTGCCGAATGTAGCGTCCGAAACGGATCTTTTCTTGCTGAAAAGCTTGTTTCGGACGTTATTTTTATCCCATAGACATTCTGTCGATTATGTATCGGCCACTTTGTACATTTTGTACATTGTCCCTTCCGTGTTCTGTAGGCAAACTGGTCCCAACTGAGAGGCCCGTCACATTTGGGCCCGGTTTCGTAAACAGACACAGGAGGCTAGGATGCAAAAGCTACAGAACTACATCGGTGGAAAACTCGTTGATGCCAACGCAGCCGACACCTTTGAACTGATCAACCCTGTTGACGAATCCGTCAACGGTCTTTCTCCAATTTCCAATGCTCAGGACGTGGATGCCGCTTATGTTGCAGCCAAGGAAGCGTCCAAGGAATGGGGAGCTACTACTCCAGCACAGCGCCAGGAGGCTCTGCTCAAGTTGGCGGATGCGGTGCTGGAGCGTGCGGATGAACTTGTCGCTGCACAGGTCCGCAACACTGGACAGCCTGCATACCTGGTGAAGTCGGAGGAAATCGAGGCCGGTGCCGATCAGATTCGCTTCTTTGCCGGAGCTGCTCGTCAGCTGAACGGTCTGTCTGCCGCGGAATACATGGAAGGAATGACCTCTTACATTCGTCGTGAGCCAATTGGCGTCGTTGGCCAGGTAGCTCCGTGGAATTACCCATTCATGATGGCAGTGTGGAAGATCGCTCCGGCTTTGGCAGCCGGCAACACGATCGTTCTGAAGCCAAGCGAAACTACTCCAGAGTCCACGCTGCTCTTTGCTCAGATCGCTGGCGAGTTCTTGCCGAAGGGTACGCTCAACGTCGTTCTGGGTGACGCTTCCACCGGTGACCTCGTCGTCTCCCATAAGACTCCTGGTCTGGTGTCGATCACTGGCTCAGTCCGCGCAGGTCGCGAGGTGGCCAAGTCGGCAGCTGAAAACCTCACCCGTTCTCACCTCGAGCTGGGTGGAAAGGCACCATGCGTAGTGTTCGGCGATGCAGATCTGGATGAGGCGGCAGCAGGCATCGCAGAAGCTGGCCTGTTCAACGCGGGCCAGGATTGCACGGCCGCCACGCGAGTTTTAGTGGAGAAGTCAGCAGCTGAGGACTTCATCGCCAAGTTAACCAAGGCTGTCTCCGAAACTCAGTTCGGTGATCCCGACAGTGAAGACGTGTTGTACGGACCGCTCAACAATGTGCGTCAGCTTGAGCGCCTGGAGAAGATTTTCGCGGACATGCCAGGCCACGCAAAGGTGGAAACCGGTGGTAAGCGTGCAGATCGCAAGGGCTTCTTCTTCGAGCCGACCGTCGTGACCGGCCTGAAGCAGGATGATGAAATGATCCAGAACGAGATCTTCGGCCCAGTCATCACTGTCCAGACCTTCGACAATGATGATGATGCACTCGAGAAAGCCAACGGGGTGGAGTACGGTCTCGCATCCTCCGTGTGGACCGCTGATGTCAAGCGTTCCCAGCGCTTCTCCCGCGAACTGGACTTCGGTTGCGTGTGGATCAACACCCACATCCCGCTTGTCGCTGAAATGCCACATGGCGGCTTCAAGAACTCCGGCTACGGCAAGGATCTGTCGATCTACGGCCTCGAAGAGTACACCCGCATCAAGCACGTCATGAGCGCGAACTAGGAGACAGCAATGCATAAGGATTTTGTAAAAGACGCACACGTTCGACTTTTCGACGGCCATGACCTCGCAGTCCTCGATGAAGCCTTCGCCCCCGACTTCATCGAACACTCGCCGCTCGTGACTGGCGATCGCGCCGGTCTCGCTGACTTCGTTAAAGAGTGTGGAGAGGCGCTTTCCTACACTCCGCACCGCGTCCTGGGTAACGACGAATTCGTCGCACTCCATGGCCGTTTCGACGGCATCGAGGGCGAATCCTACGTCGGGTTCGATCTCTACCGAGTAGAAAATGGTCTGATAGCCGAGCACTGGGATGGACTGGTTCCGCTGGCCGAACCGAACCCATCTGGTCGCTCCCAGTTGGACGGCCCGACCGAACAGGATGACTCGTTTGGGGACGAGGCTGTTTCTTTTGTCGAGAAGTTCTTCGATGACTTCCTCATCAACCAGAACTACGGCAATATCAGTGAGTACACGGCAAGTGATCAATTCGCCCAGCATGCCAGCGACATTGCAGACGGCGCCAAGGAGATGGCCGATTTCCTCACTCAGCTCAAGAAAGATGGGACACCGTTGGTGTACCACAAGCGCCACCGCGCCCTGGGATTCGGCAACTTCGTCCTCACGCAGTCCGATGGTGAGATCGATGGCGAACGCCACTTCTTCTACGAGCTCTGGCGCGTAGAAAAGGAAGAAGGTCGCTTGGTCGTTGCAGAGCTCTGGGACTCCATCGGCCCGTTGCCAGCGGATTCCGATATGAAGCACCAGCACGGCGCGTTCTAGAGCAATACCAAATAAGCCTCGGCCTGAGTGGCCGAGGCTTATTTCGCTTACAGCGCGATGTACTTTACGTCGAGGTACTCCTCGATTCCTTCGGAACCGCCTTCGCGCCCAAAACCGGATTGCTTGATGCCACCGAATGGTGCCGCAGGATCAGAGATCGCAGCGCGGTTGATGCCAACCATGCCCGCGCGTAGTTCGCGAGCAAGTTTTCGAGCTAGTTGAAAATCCCTGGTGAATCCGTATGCTGCTAGACCAAACTCGGTGCTGTTAGCCATCGCAATGCCCTCGTCGAGCGTTGAGAACGTGGAAATCGTAGCGACGGGGCCAAAGATTTCCTCACTCAGGATCCGAGCATCCGTAGGAACGTCGGCCAGCACAGTGGCAGGGTAGAAGTAGCCGGGGCCGTCGGGGACATCGCCTCCGGTTGTTACTCGTGCTCCTTGAGCAACTGCCTCCGATACGAGTTCGGCAATCCGGTCACGCTGCTTGGACGTGATGACGGGGCCGAGCGTGGTGCCGCCGTCAAGCCCATGCCCCATGCGGACAGCTGACATCGTCTCAGTGAGGCGAGACGTAAATTCTGGTGCGATCGCTGCATCGACAAGGAAGCGGTTAGCAGCAATGCACGCCTCGCCGCCGTTACGCATCTTCGCCTGCATGGCGCAACCAAGCACGAGGTCGAGGTCTGCGTCGGCCGCCACAATGAATGGCGCATTTCCGCCCAACTCCATCGACGTGCGCAACAATTGATCCGCAGATTGGCGCACCAGCAGCTTGCCCACCGCAGTCGAACCAGTAAAGGTGACTTTCCGCAACCGCGGATCGTTCATCAGGCGCGTGGACATCCCAGCCGAATCAGTGGTGGGCAAAATAGCAATGATTCCCGTCGGCGCATTGTGCTTGGCCAACACTTCGCGGACCACGTCACCAAAGAGCAACATAGTCAACGGGGTTTCCGCGGCAGGTTTTACCAAGACCGGGCAACCGGCGGCAAGAGCCGGGGCTATCTTGCGCGTAGCCATCGCAAGCGGGAAATTCCACGGCGTAATCGCCAGCACCGGACCGACCGGAGTGCGGGTGACAACCATCGATCCCGTTCCAGCTGGGGCGGTGGAAAAACGCCCGGGAAGACGCACCGCTTCCTCTGCAAACCAACGTAAGTACTCGGCACCATAAGTTACCTCGCCATGCGCTTCAGCCAGTGGTTTTCCCATCTCCAGCGTCATGGTGCGCGCGAAATCCTCTGACCTAGCGCGCACGACATTGAAGATATCCAGCAAAATTTCTGAGCGCATTCGAGGTGAAAACTTCGCCCATTCGGACTGTGCTGCGACTGCAAGAGAAAGAGCTTCGTCCCATTCACAGGCAGATGAATCTGCAACCTGCGCAAGGATTCGGCCTGTGGCGGGGTCTTCGACATCAAAGGTCTTTCCATCAGTGGCGGGACGAAACTGCCCGCCAATCAAGATGGATGTTGGAACGTTTTTCGGGAGATCGTAAGAGGTCATAGTTCTCCTTTGAAGTTAGAAGTGCTTGCGAAGTGCGTCGATAAGCACTTGCAGACCGTCGCGAAGCAATGCCTCTTCAATGACAAGCGGTGGCAAAAGGCGGATTACGTTGCCATCGAGTCCGCAAGTGAGGATGAGTACGCCTTCCTTCTTGCATTCAGCAGCCACGGCTGCGGTGAGTTCAGCGTCGGGCGCGCCGTCTGCGGTGACGAGCTCGAGGGCGACCATTGCGCCACGGCCTCGTAACTCGGCAATGCGCCCGGTGGAAAGGAGCGGTTCCACCATTTCCCGAACGATCTTCTCAATCTCCAGCGCGCGTTCGCATAGCTGCAGCGTATCCATTTGTTCAATCGCGGCAAGTGCTGCGGCGCAGGCAACCGGGTTGCCACCGTAGGTACCGCCCAGCGCACCTGGTCCGGGAGCATCCATGATCTCGGCGGTGCCAGTCACAGCGGACAGTGGCAAACCACCGGCGATGCCCTTCGCCAGGGTCACCAGGTCAGGCACGACCCCTTCGTATTCACAAGCAAACCATTGACCCGTGCGGCAAAAACCAGCCTGAATTTCATCGGCGACGAACACTACGTTGTTGTCTTCGCACCAGGTCTTAAGCGCAGGTAGGAATCCCTTTGCCGGCTCGATAAAGCCGCCTTCGCCCTGGATGGGTTCGATTACGATGCAAGCAATATTGTCCGCACCTACCTGCTGCTCCATCATCTTGATCGAACGGCCAGCTGCATCAGCGCCGCTGAGACTGTCCCGCAATGGGTAAGACATCGGGGCGCGGTAGACCTCGGGGGCGAGGGGGCCGAACCCGGACTTGTACGGCTTGTTCTTGGCAGTCATTGCCATTGTCAGATTCGTGCGGCCGTGATAACCGTGATCAAATACGATCACCGCCTGCTTTTTCGTGTATGCACGCGCAATTTTGACAGCGTTTTCTACAGCCTCGGATCCCGAGTTGAGCAGCACCGACTTCTTAGCATGGTCTCCAGGAGTGATTTCATTGAGCTTTTCGGCTACAGCAACGTAGGACTCGTAAGGGGAGACCATGAAACTGGTGTGGGTGAGGTGCGCGACCTGTTCCGCCACGGCACGTGCCACCGCAGGGTTCGATGCTCCGACTGAAGTCACAGCGATTCCGGACGCGAAGTCGATAAAGGAATTACCGTCGGCATCGACGAGGACGCCACCGTCGCCGTCGACGACAAAGCCAGGAAGCCCCGGGGAGAGGGCGCGTGCGACCGCAGCTTCTCGACGGCGGGTGAGTTCCGCACTCTTTGGACCCGGCAGTTCGTTGGCGATGCTGCGCTGTTGCGAAATTCGGTGTTCTAGCTCTTTCATTTCTCTCCTTGAAAATGGGTAATGGTTGAGAGGATTCGATTAATTCTTTCAGGAATTTCGTGATGTAGGCCATGTACAATTTGGTGAATTAGTAGCGCTAAACATGACGAAATGGCCAGGGGATGAGTGATCAGATTTCACTGAAGTGGCTCTATGAGCAACAGACATTGGCCCTTGTTCCAGTCCATAAGGTTGGTGCAGGGTTTGAGGTGATCGCACCGACCGAACTTGCTGATCCGACCGAGTTTCTTCCTCCCTCCTGCCTCGTGCTCACACTTGGGCTGTCCTTTGTGGAGAAACAAGCCGGCTGGAGCGAGTATGTCTCCCGGCTAAAGTCGGCAGGGGTAGCAGCAATTGGGTTTGGCACCGGACTTGGGCATCCAATCGTTCCAAAGGAGCTCGTTGCTGCGGCTAGAAAACACGAAGTTGAGCTGTTTGAAGTCCCGCGCCACATTCCTTTTGTTTCGATCATTCGTACCGCTCATGAAGAATTCGCGCGGCGCGGGCAACGTGCGACTGAGCAATTACTGGACATCCAGGAAAAGCTCAACCGCTCGGCACTAGAAGGCGGTTTGAGCAAAGTTCTGGAGCAAGCAAGTGTTTTGCTGCATGCAGGATTGTGCGTTGTGGATAACGACGGTCGAATAGTTTCCTGCGCTGATTCTCAACGAATGGGGGCCGCTGCATATGCCGAGTCGGTGATTAGCAGGGGCTATCGGGCATCGCGTGCGTTTCAAGAAGGCGATAACCACGTACTCGCGCACAGATTGATGGGGCAGGGGGAGCGATTTCATTTCCTCGTCGCGGTGTCAGCAAGCCCCTTCCCTTCGGAAATCCGGAGCGCAATCCGACATTGCGCGGGCTTGCTCGACATTTTGATCCAGCGTCCGCTGTATCTGCGCTCGAAGCAATCAGAACTCAACACCATGGCATTATCGATTCTTCTCGGAGCTGAAGGATCCCATCAATCGATGTCGCCACTTTTTGCTCATGTGGCAGACGCAGAGGGCAACGTGAGGCCGGTTGTGATCTCAGCTGATGGCAATCGAAACATTCAACAGGCTTTGAAACGCATTAACACGAACCTCGAAAGCGATTCGCGTGGCTTATTCGCACTTGAAATTCGTCCCAACGTCGTTGCCTTACTCTTTCGTGGCACCCGCGGAGTGGCCAATGTGATTGAGATGTTCGGGGAAACTCGAGAGCGGATACGGCTAGCAGTTGGCGCCCCAGTTCCCTGGCGCAGCCTCACCATGGAAACGTTTCAAGAGCTGGAAATGCGAGCAAAAACTGTTCCCGTCGGTGAGGTCGCAGGTCCTGGTGACGGAGTGCTTCGGTGGACTCAGGATACGCACGTGCAAACTTTGCTCAAGGTTCGTAGTGAAGAAACCTACGGCAGGCTCGCTTCGTACGATTCAAAACACAACTCCGAGCTCTCCAGTACTCTTGCCGCTTTTCTCAAATGCGGTGGTCACCTTGGAAATACTGCTCATGCGTTGGGGGTGCATCGCCATACAGTGCGTACCAGAATCCAGAAGATTTCAGAGATTTGTGAATGCGATTTGGACAACCCAGTAACCCGGGCTGAGCTGCTGCTAGTGTACGTTTCCCGCGGAACCGAGTAGAGTCAAATTTCGCGAACGAGCCGACCGGGTAATCGCGGCTGCATGTATCGGCCTTTTAAAGGTGCTGACCTGCGTCGAGGAAAGTCCGGACTCCACAGAGCACGGTGGTTGCTAACAGCAACCCAGGGCGACCTGAGGGAACAGTGCAACAGAGAGTAAACCGCCTTCTTTTGGGAAGGTAAGGGTGAAAGGGTGCGGTAAGAGCGCACCGGCAGCCTAGGTGACTAGGTTGGCCAGGTAAACCCCACTGGGAGCAAGGCAAGAGGCCGCACCGCAAGGTGTGGCTGCGCGGGTTGGGCTGCTCGTCCGATAACCCGCGGGTAGCTGCTTGAGGCATCGTGGCAACACGGTGTCCAGATAGATGATTACCGCCCGCAAGGGAACATAATCCGGCTCATAGGTTGGCTCGTTCGCCCACCTTAATTCCCTACAATGGGAAGGCATGAAACTTTATGCCGCTGCTCTTAACTTCCGTCCGATCGCGGAAGAGTTTTCCGTACCGACGGATTTTTCAGCCCAGCTGCACACTGAAGCGGCCCACGCGAAGGATCGATTCGCGGATCAGCGCATAGATAGGCGTGACATCGAGCTTGTGACCATCGATCCGAAAGGGTCCATGGATCTTGACCAGGCGGTGTGCATCAAGAAGACAGTGCAGGGTTTCCGGGTTTTCTACGCCATCGCTGATGTCGCGGCCTTTATCGCGCCGGGTACAGCGCTGGAAGCGGAGTCCTTCCGCCGTGGTCAAACAATTTACCTTCCGGACGAGCCTGCCCGCCTGCACCCGGAAGAAATCTCGGAAGGGGCCGCAAGTTTACTTCCCGAGGTGGATCGACCTGCCGTCCTCTGGACCTTTGACCTGGATGACAAGGGAGAAGTGACAGGAAACAGCGTCGAACGTGCCCTGGTGCGCAGCCGTGCGCGACTCGATTACGTGGAAGTTCAGGAAGACTTTGAAAAGGGACGCCTTCATCCTTCGATCGCATTGCTCCCAGCCGTCGGCAAGCTGCGTCAGGAAAGTGCGCTGAGGCGCAGCGCGGTCAATCTGCGGCTGCCGAGCCAGCGGGTCGAGCGGCGCGATGATGGCCGATATGAGTTGGAGCTTGAGCCTCGCCTGGAGGTCATGGAGTGGAACTCCGAGATTTCCCTGCTCACTGGCATGGTTGCCGGGCAGATGATGGCTGCGGCGGGCGTCGGCGTGCTGCGTACTTTGGGGCCGGCCGATGAGAAGGCGCTGCGCACGTTTGCCGTGGAAGCGCAGGCGTTGGGCTTTGGTTATGAGCCGAAGCAGCCAGTCGGTGAATTCATCGCCGGGCTGGATGTCACGACCAACGCCGGCATGGCTGTCATGCGGGAAGCACAGAAGCTGCTGCGCGGTGCGGACTACGACGTGCTGCACGGCGCGCCGGGTGAGGAGGATGTTCACGCGGGGGTCGGTGGTTACTATGCCCACGTGACCGCGCCGTTACGACGCCTCGTAGACAGGTTCGCCACTGAAACGTGCCTTGCTATTGCCGCGGGGATCGACGTGCCGGAATGGGTGAGCTCTCGCTACGAGGAACTCGTCGAAACGATGCGGAGCTCCGGGACTACCGCCAGCAATGTTGATCGGGCCTGCTTGCGACTTACCGAAGCCACGGTGCTTGCCCCGCATGTCGGCGAGGATTTCGAAGCAGTAGTGCTGGCAACTCAGCCGGAGAAAGACAAGTGCCGGATCTTCATCGCAGAGCCACCGATGCTGTGTGGATGCTCAGGCAGCCCAGAGGAAGCAACTCAGGTGACAGTGCGACTCGAGGATGCCAACATTGCCGACCGCACCGTCACCTTTCGGTGGCCTAGCAGCCACTAAGAGCCACCACAGTAAAGCCGTCCTCTGACAAGTCGGCCATCAAGTTCAGCGCCTTGGCAGCAGAACAGTGGACGACCACACCCTGCACCAGTCCTGCTGCGGCACTGCGAGCAGCGGTAGCTCCCCGGGCCAAGCATAGATTGGCAAGGTGGCGTTCCTGTTCCGGAACGATGCCGTAGAGGTTTTCCAACTCTCGTTGCGACGCACACACCAGCTCCAAGGCCTCTGTGGCCTTGCGGGCACGCAGGAGCATCGAAGCCCTAGCTGCACGCTCGGTTTCCTGCTCGAAGAAAGTCAGCCAACGGTGGGCTTCCTCCAAACCAGGCTGCGCTGTATCTGGTTGGTCTTGATGCATCGCTGCCAGCCACTGCGTCACGCGTTGCGTGGCATCCGGAAGGCGGCGCAAGTAGTCCACTCCGAAGGCATCGCTGGCCTCACGAACAAATGACTCGCGCGTAGCCATATCTGTGGCATTGTCGGTGAGCTGCGGAAGCGCGACGAGGAAGCTCTCGTAAGCGTCGGCGTCGCGAAGCAATGGCGCGTGCGTAACAGAACCGTCCGCATAGTCGACGATGTTGAACTGGTCCTCGGACCCACGAAGGGCGGCGGTGTAGCGAGCGCGGAAACTTGGGACGGCGGAGAAATACTGTGCGGATGTTGCGCACAAATCGGCAAGCCGGGCTCGCAGTGGCGCATCGAGCTTGTGATCGGCGCTTTCAGCGAGGATGCTTGCGAAGGCGACTTCAGCAGCGACTTCATCGCCAAGACCGACACGAGTCGGGATCTCGGAGACGACCGTGATGTTAAAACCCTTGGTGTCCCGGCTGAGGTACTGCCGGTTAATCATGGACCACACGACTCCACCCAAGCGCACCTCGGGTCCGCCGACCTGCAAATTCTTGCTTTGCTGGTGCTGGGCTACTTCAGCCAAGGTCACGCTGTCAGTGAAGGTGACGGACTCGCCATCGCTGTCGAGTTCGTGGGTGGTGACCATGATGGTGTCATCGGTGCGCGGGCTTGCTGCCACAGCAACTCGGAGCGCCGCTGTCGAGTTGATGACAATGCCTCCAACCTGGTCCGTGTGCTCGCCTAGGAAACTCCAGGTAGCTGGGGCAGTAGCCACGGCAGGGACCGTCGCGTCATATGACGCCTGATGAAGCTGCGTGACGCGTTCGATCAAGTTGGCATCGGGCTGTGGCCACACCGGCATGAAAATCAAGGCTCCTTGGGCGATTTCGTAACAGTCGCATCTACTTTACCTATCCGGCCGGTGACACGGCGGTTTCGGTAGAAAACTTTCAGTACCGTGGAGGTACCCACCAACAAAGGAGGAACAATGGAACAAGAAGATCTCAAGTGGTACTTCAACCCAACCACCGGCGAAGTGTCCCAGGGCCAGGAAGGTGGCTGGGACGAGCGGATGGGGCCATACGACAGCCGTGAAGAAGCGGCCTCCGCGCTGGCAAAAGCTGCCGAGCGCACGAAGGCCGCCGATGATTATGACCAGAAGGACGACGACTGGGGCGTCAAGCCTTCCTGGGACAAGTAACCTACTTTTGTGATTGCGCTGCTACTCGAGCGGCCTCTTTCTTCATCGACTTAGCCAACTTCTTGTATGCTGCCTCGATGTCCTTGGCCGCCTCGTGGTATCCGCGCAGCGCCTCCATGCCGATCTCTCGTTCGCGCTGGTACAGCACGCCGTAAGCAAAGGTATCCTCACCGTGCTTGCGGGCCTGCTTGGCCAGGCTCAGCAGCTCGTCGCGAGAGGTCACGGAGTCCTGGAAATCGCCGAGGACAGATTGCATCGTCTTGCAAGCAGCGTACAGCTCCTTGGTCTTTAGACCCGTGGCGCGACCGACGGCGTCGGCGGAGTAGCGCAGCTTCTTCGCTGCCTTGCGCATGTTGTGGAAGTTTTCCTCGCGCTCGCGCAGCGGGGTATCCGTATCATCCCACTCGGTGACTGCCACGTTGTGACGCTTCATCAGCTTTTTGTATGCGCCGACGAGGTGCTCGAAGAGAGCTGCCTCTTCCTCATGCTTGACGTCCTCCACCGATTCCGCAGCGGTCTCAGACTCAGCCAGCGGTGGGTTGGCGATGAGGTTTTCCAGCCCCGCAAGCAGGTCAAAGTAGCGCTGCGAATTCAACACCTTCAGGATGGTGCGGTGTGCCCGCGCGTACTTGCGCTGCATGTCATGAGCGAGGTGCTCACGTGCAGCATCGTCAATGATGTTGTCATCATCCAGCCCGATCAGCATTTGGAATCGCTCAGCCACCACTTCGGCATCGCGGGCAATACCCAAAGTCGACGCCAGCAACTTCAGCTCTTCCTCGAGCTTGAGGTATTCCTCGCCCACGAGGATGCCCTCAAAAGTCTGCATGAGGCTGCGCAGCTCGCGAGTGGCAACGCGCATCTGGTGCACCGAATCCCATTCATCGCGACGCACCTGCGGATCCACCTCAAGCAAACGGTCACGATTCACACGCAGAGCATTGACGACGGCAAAAGCTGCCGTCGACTCGTCCAGCTGGGCCATTGCCGGAGGCAGGGGAGCGTAATTAACGGAAGTGCCCAAGGCCGCAACCAGCTTCGATGGGCTTTCGGAAGGAACTGCACCAGCAGCTTCGAAGACGTCCTTGGCGGATTCGAAGAACTCTGGGGTTGCCTCGAAATCCGATGCTGCCTCAAGCTCCCATTCGCGCCATTCCTGCTTCTTGCCTGCTGGCAGGAGGGACCACGCGGTGACGTGATCGTCGCAGAACTCAGCGATGATGGCGCCCTGCTCGTCGGCAAGCAGGTGCTCGTGACGCTCGTTGTCCACCTGGGCGATGACATTCAGTGGCAGGTCGCGGATGATGGCGCGGACCGGGTCGAGGATGTCATTGGTTGGCTCGTCGGTGAGTGGTGCGCCGATTTCGAGGCGACCATGAGCAGCAGGGAGCTTAATGTGCCAACCTTCATCCTTGCCACCCGTGCGACGGCGAAGCGTGATCTTGGAGCGGGTAAGACGCAGATCGGCGGTGTCGTAGTAGCGGGCAGACAAGGAGTGCACCACGGTCGAGACTACGGAGCCCACGCCATCGATCTGGGTGAGATCCGGGACCGTCGTGGTTGGGGAAGCTGCGTACTTCACTTCCACCTCAATGTTGCGGGTGACAGAATCGGTCATCGTTCCTACCTTTCATGGCGCGACCAGGGGCAGGCTACGCGCAGGTTAATTCACCCCCAGCGTATCGGAGAAACCTCCGGAGCAAAAAGAAAACTACTGTAGAGGTCATGAACAGCCAACAGGAATTTGTGCTCCGGGCGATCGAAGAGCGCGACATCAGGTACATCCGACTTTGGTTCACTGATATTCTCGGCTACCTCAAATCTGTGGCCGTCGTGCCAGCGGAAATAGAATCTGCCTTTGAAGAAGGCATCGGATTTGATGGCTCAGCAATTGAAGGCTTCTCCCGCGTGTCCGAAGCCGACACCGTGGCGCGCCCCGATCCATCCACCTTCCAGGTACTGCCGTTTTCAGATACTGAACCTCACTCGGCCCGCATGTTCTGCGACATCACCATGCCAGGTGGTGAACCCAGCTGGGCGGACCCGCGTCAGGTCATGCGTCGCCAAATGGATGCGGCTGCAAAAGAGGGATTTACCTGCAACATTCACCCGGAAATCGAGTTCTACCTGACCAAGAACCTGCCTACCGATGGTTCCGCGCCGGAGCCGACTGACTCGGGTAGTTACTTCGATCAGGCCGTGCATGATGAGGCTCCTCATTTCCGTCGTGATGCCATCGCAGCTCTCGAGGCGATGGGGATCTCGGTGGAGTTTTCGCATCACGAAATCGGACCGGGCCAGCAAGAAATTGACCTGCGTTACGCCGATGCACTGACGATGTCCGACCACATCATGACCTTCCGCTACTTGGTGAAGGAAGTGGCCCGTCGCAACAACGTCTACGCCACCTTCATGCCGAAGCCTTATCAGGAGCATGCAGGTTCAGCGATGCACTCGCATATGTCCCTCTTTGAGGGGGACACGAATGCCTTCCACGATCCGGACGACGAGTACAACCTGTCCAAGACGGCCAAGCAGTTCATCGCGGGAATCTTGTACCACGCGCCCGAGGTATCGGCGGTGACGAACCAGTTTGTAAATTCCTACAAGCGCCTCATGTTCGGCAACGAAGCCCCAACAGCAGCCACCTGGGGTATCTCGAACCGGTCGGCCATGATTCGTGTTCCGACCTACAGCCCAGGCAAGACGAGTTCACGCCGCATTGAGATTCGTAGCCTCGATTCCTCTGCGAACCCTTACCTGTCTTACTCGGTGCTGCTCGCCGCAGGCCTGAAGGGAATCAAGGAAGGATACGACCTCCCTGATCCTGCCGAAGATGACATTTCTTTGCTCACCCGCCGTGAGCGCCTGGCCATGGGCTATGTGGACCTGCCACAAAGCCTTGACCAGGCACTCGCCCTCATGGAGAAGTCCGAGTTGGTGGCGGATGCGCTGGGCGAGCACGTCTTTGAAGTGTTCCTGCGCAACAAGTGGCGCGAATGTCGCGACTACCAAGCACAAGTCACCCCTTGGGAACTGAAAACTGACCTCGGCTACTAGGAGTAACCTGCTG
Source organism: Corynebacterium sp. H130 (assembly GCF_037572395.1). Lineage (NCBI taxonomy): Bacteria > Bacillati > Actinomycetota > Actinomycetes > Mycobacteriales > Corynebacteriaceae > Corynebacterium > Corynebacterium sp. H130. The sequence goes on from NZ_JBBHLA010000004.1 coordinate 337,973, forward strand.
TGTCCAGCCCCCGTTCATCCCGATCCACACTCCCGACCCCAGGTGCCCTCAGTCTGCATGGGCGCACAGCCGAAGCTGATCTTGAGCTGCTTGGGTGGTACAACAACGACTCTCTTGAGGTGTTGTGGGCACTGTCGGGGGCAGGAGACGGCGACCTAGCACTCAACAACTTGGTTCGCCTGCACAGCGCACTTGAAGAAACTGGTCAGTGGGAGGAGTTCAACCAGCAGCTCCGCTCCGACCTTGCCTTCCGAGTCCGACTGTTTTCCCTGTTCGGGGCATCCTCTGCCCTGGGTGATCACCTGGTAGCGAATCCAGACACCTGGCGCCTTCTCACCTTGCCGCTTCCCACCTCGGGGGAGCTTATGCAGGAAATGCTCGGGTGTGTCCACGCCGAGCCTGCGGGGATTGACGGCGATACCGCCACCCCGGATCTTTCGTCCCCAGGATCCTATATCGCCGGGGAATCGGGCCTGGACACGGAGCGAAAACTGCAGGTGACGTACCGCAGTCTCATCATGCGGATTGCGGCTCACGATCTTGCGGGAACCTATCCCAGCAATTCGCGCCGTCCAGGGCAGCCTGAGGTGCCGTTTACCGTGGTGTCGGGCCTGTTGGCTGATCTCGCGGACGCTAGTTTGACGGCGGCCTTGGCCGTCGCGAAGCATGCGGTGGGCGGTGAGCAGGGTGAGCTCGCGGTGATCGCGATGGGCAAGTGCGGTGCGCGCGAACTCAACTACATCTCGGATGTTGACGTCATCTTCATCGCCGAGCCCGCGGATACCACAGCCACGAAGGTGGCAGCGGAATTGATGCGGATCGGTTCCAAGTGCTTCTTCGAGGTCGACGCGGCGTTGCGACCAGAAGGCAAAGCTGGCGCCCTGGTACGAACGCTGGAATCACACGTCACCTATTACAAGCGTTGGGCGCACACTTGGGAGTTCCAGGCGCTGCTCAAGGCCCGACCGATGACGGGCTTCATACCGCTGGCCGAGCAGTACATGGACGCGCTTGACCCGATGGTATGGGTGGCGTCCGAACGCGACAGCTTTGTCTCCGACGTTCAAGCTATGCGACGTCGCGTGATCGAGAACGTGCCCGCCAGCCTGCGCGAACGCGAGCTGAAGCTGGGCATTGGCGGGCTTCGCGACGTCGAATTCGCGGTTCAACTCCTCCAATTGGTCCATGGTCGTAGCGATGAAACCCTGCGCGCAAAGTCGACCATCAACGCCCTGCAAGCGCTGGTGACCGCTGGATATGTTGGCCGTGAAGACGGTCGAGTTCTCATCGAGGACTACGAGTACCTCCGCCTGCTCGAGCACCGTTTGCAGCTTCAAAAACTTCGTCGCACGCACACCATGCCTCCTGAGGAGGATTCCCAGTCGCTGAGTTGGTTGGCGCGCACGACGGGCACGGTCAGCACTGGATCGCAACGAAGCAGCGAGATTTTGGCGGAAGAGTTCCGGAAAGTCCGCATGGACATTTCCACGCTGCACTCCAAGCTGTTCTACCGCCCGCTGCTCGAATCCGTGACCTCGCTGTCTGTCGACACTCTGCGCCTGTCTCCGGAGGCTGCAAAGCGCCAGCTCGCCGCGCTGAATTACCAATTCCCAGACCGCGCCTACGAGCACCTCACCGCGCTCGCCGCCGGACAAAGCCGCAAGGCGAAAATCCAAGCCATGCTGCTGCCGACCCTCATGGGTTGGCTCGCCGAAACCCCGGACCCTGACGCCGGTTTGCTTGGCTACCGTCGCCTCTCCGACGCAGCATTGGACCGCCAATGGTTCCTCCGCATGCTCCGCGACGAAGGCATCGTTGGCCAGCGCCTCATGCACATCCTGGGCACCTCGCCGTACATCACGGAGCTGCTGCTCAACACCCCTGATGCAGTAAAACTGCTGCGCGATGGTGCTGGTGGCCCCATGCTGCTACAGACTGACCCAGATACTGTGTCGACATCCCTGGTTGCTGCAGCCGGACGGCACCCGGATCCAGACAAAGCAGTCAAGGTGGCACGCAGCCTTCGACGCGTGGAACTCACCCGCATTGCTGCAGCTGATCTACTTGGGCTGATGCCCGTTAAGGACGTCTGCGAAAGCCTCTCCCGGGTCTGGGACGCCGTACTCGACGCGGCTTTCGCAGCAGAAATCGCAGCATCTACACCCCCGGAGGAAGAACCACCCGCACGCATCGCCGTCATCGGCATGGGCCGCCTCGGAGGCGCAGAACTCGGCTTCGGCTCCGACGCTGATGTTATGTTCGTTTGCCAACCACACGCAGGTGCGGACGAACACGACGCCGTGAAATGGGCGATCGGCGTCTGCGACCGAGTACGCAGCCGACTGTCCAAGCCTTCAGGAGACCCCGCCCTCGAAGTTGACCTAGGCCTGCGCCCCGAAGGACGCTCCGGCGCAGTCGTAAGAACGATGGAATCCTACGAACAGTACTACGAGCGCTGGGGCGAAACCTGGGAAATCCAAGCGCTGCTGCGCGCCGAATACATCGCCGGCGACGAGCCATTGGGCAGGGCATTCATCGCCATGATCGACCGATTCCGTTATCCAGAATCCGGGGCATCCCGCAAGACAGTGCAAGAAGTACGCCGGATGAAGGCACGCGTCGATAATGAGCGTCTCCCACGTGGCGCCGACCGCAACATGCACACCAAGCTCGGCCGTGGCGCGCTCACCGACATCGAATGGACCGTCCAGCTCCTCACCATGCTGCACTCCCACGAAGTGAAAGAGCTGCGCACCCCGTCCACTCTCGAGGCGTTGGATGTGCTGGAAGACAAAAAGGTCCTGGAGCCTGCGAAGGTTGATATTTTGCGCACAGCTTGGCTCACGGCAACCAAGGCACGCAATGCTCTCGTGCTAATCCGAGGACGTCGCACCGACGAACTACCACCATCCGGGCCTCACCTCGCGGCAGTGGCGGGTGCAGCCGGCTGGGGACGTTGGCAATCCCAAGAATTCCTCGACCACTACCTGAAGGTCACGCGCCGGGCGCGCGCTGTGGTGGACGAGGTGTTTTGGGGAGAACCGGCACCCGACACGCACCTGGATTAGGGTGGGGTGCATGGGAATCTCAATGTCACTGGACCTATCCACCGCGACGCTGGCTGAGCTCGCCGCGCTTGTCGACGCCGCCCAGGCCGCAGGAGTGTCGCCAGACACCGAGCTGAAGGTCGTAGGCGACACCCTGTCACTAGAATTCGGTGAAGTGGTGCGTCCCGAGGTCGTAGATGCGGAGCCAGTCGGTCCATCCGCATCAGATGCGCTGCGCGACTCCGTGCGCCAAGTCTTGAGCGAAGAAGCAGTTCGCGGACTGTTCGACACCCTGATTACGAAGAACACGCAGCGCCGGCCTGGGGCTTAACAAACCGGCAGGCTATTTAACGCACTACACCCGCATTGCCTTGGCTCGGCTAACCACCAAGCCGACAATCAGGACTGCCCAGACTGCGAAGAGGGCGATCCACGCAATGCGGAAATCGGCCCAGGTCCATGCGCCGTCCGAGACATGGCCCAGCACAATGCCGACGCCCTGGGAGGCAACCATTCCGGAGAGGAAGCCTCCCATGTTGGCAAGTCCGGTTCCCGTGGTGACCACGGAGTGGGGGAGCGTTTCGCGGATCGTGTCGAAGCCGTAGTTGGAAGCCGGGACCAAGATTCCGAGCACGGCCGCCATCACGGCGACAAACCCGAAACTCGGCGGGGTAGATTGCCAGAAGAATGAGCCCATCCACGCCATCATGATCAGCGCGAAAACGAGTGACACAAGTTCGCGCTTGCGTCCAGCCCGGGCAGACAAGATCCCGTGGAAAGGTCCCGCCAAGACCGTACAAACTGTGTTGATCACCAGAACGGATGCTGCCGTGGCAGCAGCCATGCCCATGCCTTTGGTCATGGTGGGCATGCCCCAGAGAAGGTTGAAAACAATCAGTGGCATCAGCATGACGCCGTGATTGAAAAATCCGAGCCAGCAGACAGGGAGCCGAAGGACGTCGACAAGCGGGGTGGTGCGGGCACCGCGCGACTCGTGGGGGCTGTCCTTGATGAGGATGTTGGCAGCAAGAGCCACCAACACGCCGACGGCACCGAGGGAGAGGAACGCGGCGCGCCAACCGTGGATCCCGAGGATCGCGAGGAATGGGATCGCGGAGAGGAATTGGCCGACCTGTCCGAGAGCCGCGCTGAGCTGCGCGAACAACGGGGTGTGCTTGAGTGGGAACCAGAACGGCAGGATCCTCATGAGGGAGAGGAATGCGGTGGCATCACCTGCACCAATGAGGACGCGAGCGCCAATGGCGACGGCATAGGTCGACGTTAGACCAAGGATGAGTTGGCCGATCGCCATGACCACCGCGCCGGCGAACAACAGACGACGGGCGCCGAAACGGTCAATGAGGATACCAGTGGGGATTTGCACGAGCGCATACACGCCCACCTGCACCGATGTGAACACGGCGAGGCGGGAGGCGTCGATATGAAAATGCTCGGTTGCGGCGACACCAGCGACACCCATCGAGGTACGACCAGCGATGGCAACGATGTAGACCGCCACCGCAGCCGCCCACACGATGATCGCTGTGCGACTGAGCTTCTTGCGTGGATCGTTACTCAAGGTGACCCGACACAATCACGTTGTAACCAAGGTCCTGGGTGCCGGACACGGAGCACGCAATCAGGATGATGCGTCCCTTGTCATGCTCGTCCATGAGTTCCTTGTCCTCGATCGCGTCGTACTTATCTACCAGCCACGCATTATCGACGACCCACACACGCTCGTGCCCGGCCTCGTCCTTCATAGTGATGCGGGAGCCGTTCAGCACATCGCTGGCATAGCGCCCGACCGTACCGCCAGAAACAGCGGGAACCTGCTGCGGTGGCTTATTCAGATCGACGGCGGCCGTAACCACTTCAGAAATCGAATTAAACACCAGCTTTTGCTGGCCCCAGGCGTGTCCGAGCACGTACATCGTGCCTTGTTCGCTGTTGCTTGGGTTCACGCCCCAACCTTCAACCCACCGCACCATCGTTTCCTGCGGGCCTGCCGGGTTGAGTGGCAGTACATATGGCATGGACGCATACTGAGCGCCCGTGACTTTTGCAGGGCCGTCCATTTCGAAGCTGCCCAGGGTGGCAGGGGGCGGGGTAGGAGTCTTGGTGGGAGTTGGCGTTGGGGTAGGCGTCGCGCTCGTGGTGGTGAGCGGCCCAGCTTCAATCTTTTCTTCGTCTTTTCCACATCCAACAAGGAGCAGGGCAGGCAGGAGAATGAGGGCAGTGACGCGTTTCATAGGTATGTAGGTTACCCAAGAACCCAGCCGCTGTGTCCATAGGTCAGTTCCTCGCCAGGTGTTTCGCCGTGGAAGAAGAGGCGGCTGCCGTGGAGACGAGGAATAACTGCCAGGGCAGTGGTGCGTGTGAAGTTATCAAGGTCTGCCAGAAACTCTTCGGTCTCTTCGTTGGTGAGCACCATGAACCGGTGGTACGGCATGGCCCGAATCTTTCGTAAGGGGGCAACCGATGAGTGCTTCGACTCGAATACGGTGATTGACGATAGCGCTTCATCAGAAACCTCAGGCATGGCATTGGTGCGGAACAAATCGCAAAAAGCTAGTGGCTTTCGGGCCCTAGTAATAGTGATCGCGCTGAGCGTTTCTCGTGCGATAAGTTCTGCTTCCGCCTCAGTCAGCGCGATGATTTCGGACCATTGACCTTCCGTAACCACCAAGCCTTGGATGGCAGTTCCTTGCAGGAGGGGCTGGTCATTGAGCCACACCCGGCCCGGGATCCAAGGAGAATCCTTCCGGCCGAGCACCACTCTGAGCAGCGCGACCGCCGCGCCGAGGTCTGGCTCCAACACGGTGATGCAGTAGTCCTGTGGCTCACTGACAGTGCAGACAGTCACCAGCTTTGTGGTGGCATCGAAGGTGTGCCTAAATGCCCAGATCTCTGCGTTCAGGCCAGGATCCTTGATTTGTACTCGTTGCAGGCCGTAGGCGTATTCCAGTTGGCGCAGCTTTTCATCGGTCATGTCTTAAGCATGCCATGAACGCGAAAACGGGCGCCCCGTGTGGGGCGCCCGAATACGAGGGGTTAGTTCACCTCGCGGCCGAATTCTCGCTCGACCTCAAAATCACGCTCGTCTTCAGTCTCCGGGGAGGTGATGCGTGCGAGACGCTCAGCTGCCTCGGTCTTGAAGTTGCCACTGTTCGCTGGAGCGTTCTCGCCATTGGATTGCTCCGGGTCGAACGTACGTGGCGGGTTGCGGTCTCCGAAAGGGGAGTCAGACATAGTGGGTCCTATCGACGGATGTCACGGTCACGCTCGAGGCCATCAACCTCGATCTTTTCCTTACGAACGTCCTCAGAGACGGTCTCAGTCTCGCGGACCTTGTCCTTGTGCAGGGAAACTTCCTCAACTGGGACGGTTTCCTTCGTCACGGACACGCGCTCCTCGTGCAGTGTGACGGAAGCCTCTTCCTCACCGATGCCAGCGCCAGCCAGGCCACCCTTGCGGGCGTCACCGTCGATTGGAGTGCGCTCGACGCGAACCTCTTCGCGGGTAACTGGGACCTCAACGGTTTCGGTGTCGTGAACCACGTACTTGCGCAGGCGAGCCTCGCCGGTCTCGACGCGCTCCTTGTCTACATTCAGGCGCTCCTCGGAGCGAACCAGGGAGTCGCGGTCACCAGTCACATCGTGACGGTCGTGGTCGCGCTCAACAGAACCGTCGCGGTGCAGATCGCGGTGACGATCGTCGTGAGCGGTGGTGCCAGCGCCTGCACCTGCGAAACCAGCGCCGGTCTCGTAACGCTCGGTGTCAGTTGCGCCGGTGAGGCCGAAGTGCTCGTAGACGCGGTTCTGATCAGCTGGGGTCAGCGCGTTGTTAACGTCGAGATCTGGAGCGTCCTTGATGCGGTCCTTGGAGAAGGCCAGCTTCAGGTCCTCGCCGTTAAAGGTGTGGCCGCGAAGTGGCACGATGGAGGAGCTCATGCCGAACAGGCCGTGGCCGACCTCTACGAAGGTTGGCTGACCGGAGTTGTCATCAACGAAAATCTCCTTAACGCCACCGAGCTTCTCGCCGGAGTTGTCAAAAGCGGTTGCCTTGAACAGGTCGCGAATGTTCTTGTTAGTCATGTTCAATCGATCCTTTCTTGTCATCTAGCTTTCGGCAGTCGGTTTGTTTTCCGACCGGTGAAACCCACGCTAGGGGCACCTCAGTACAGCTCGCCAACTTTCGGGCTTGTCGACGCCTCCAGCCACCTGGGCTTTTGTTCTGGCGTTATCTTCTAGTTACATTTCCGGTTTTGTGGGCTGTGGTGGGTTTTTCTCGGAGCGGTAGCACCGGAGATAACCAGATAGCAACGATGCTAAAAATTGACTTAAAAACAGCCGATGCAACGAAAATGCCCCCGTTCCGATGTCTCGGAGCGAGGGCTGTTGACGGCTAAAGGACTAGCAGTCGAAGTACATTTCGAACTCTTGTGGGTTCGGACGGGTGCGGTTCGGAATGATCTCGTTGTCGTACTTGAACTTGATGTACGTATCGATCAGGTCCTCAGTGAACACGCCGCCTTCGGTGAGGAACTCGTGGTCCTCGGCAAGTGCCTCGAGGGATGCTTCCAGGGAGGTTGGAGCGGTCGGGATGGACTTTGCTTCCTCTGGTGGCAGCTCGTAGAGATCCTTGTCCACTGGTGCGTGAGGCTCGATACGGTTCTTGATGCCGTCGAGGCCAGCCATCATCATGGCAGCGAAACCGAAGTATGGGTTGCCTGATGGGTCTGGTGCGCGGAACTCGATGCGCTTCGCCTTTGGGTTGGAGCCGGTGATTGGGATACGCACGGCTGCGGAGCGGTTGCGCTGCGAGTACACCAGGTTGATTGGGGCCTCGAAGCCTGGCACCAGGCGGTGGTAGGAGTTCAGGGTTGGGTTGGTGAAGGACAGGACCGCACCAGCGTGGTGGAGGATGCCACCGATGTAGTAGCGAGCCATGTCGGACAGGCCTGCGTAGCCGTTGTCATCGTGGAACAGAGGCTTGCCGTCCTTCCACAGCGACTGGTGGGCGTGCATGCCGGAGCCTGCGTCGCCAGCCAGTGGCTTAGGCATGAAGGTTGCAGCCTTGCCGTTGGCCTTCGCTACCTGCTTCACGATGTACTTAAAGGTCTGCAGGTCATCAGCAGCGTGGAGCAAAGTGTTGAACTTGTAGTTAATTTCCTGCTGGCCCTGGCCGCACTCGTGGTGGAAGCGCTCGACCTCAAAACCGGCCTCGCGCATGTGGCGCACCATTTCGTCGCGGATGTCGACGGCGCCATCGTAAGGAGCGTTAGGGAAGTAGCCCTTCTTGGTGCGGTTCTTGTAAGCAACGTTGCGGGAACCGTCGAGGTTGAACTCCTCGCCGCGGTTCCACCAGCCTTCGTCGGAGTCAAGCTCGTAGAAAGCAGCGTTGACGTCAGCGTGGAAGCGGACGGAGTCGAAGAGGTAGAACTCGGCCTCTGCGCCGAAGAAGCAGGTGTCTGCGATGCCGGTGGAGACGAGGTATTCCTCAGCCTTGCGAGCGACGTTGCGTGGGTCGCGGGAGAAAGGCTCGCGGGTGAATGGATCGTGGACGAAGAACTTCATGTTCAGCGTCTTGACCGGGCGGAATGGGTCGATCATCGCGGTCTTGACATCCGGCAGCAGGTTCATGTCGGATTCTTCGATCGTGGTGAAGCCACGGATGGAAGAGCCGTCGAATGCGAGGCCGTTCTCCGCGGCTTCCTCGTCGAACATCGATGCTGGGATCGAAAGGTGGTGTTCCGTACCAGGGACGTCGGTGAATCGAATGTCCAGGAACTCGATGTTCTCGTCCTTGATGTACTTAACTACATCGGCGACGTTTTCAAATGCCACGTGGTGCTCCTCGCGGGTGTGGCCCGCGGGCTTGCGGGCCGGGACGATAATTGTCGAGCTGGCCTTGATTGGGCAAGACCAGCTACAGCACAGCATTTATTCACTGTTGCATGCCCTCCAGTGTACAAACTCAATCGGCATAAGCGCTAAATTGCGCTTGTATTTCGTTCACAGATACATTGCTAGGTATGTCTGAACCGAAACGCAGCTGGATTGAGGGGCCCGCAATCCCTGGTGACTACGATGATCTTGGCCCAGGGAAGTGGCCCGGCGAAAAGCTCGGACTCCCCGAAAAAGGGCCTGGAGCACTAGCATCTGTGCTGCGTCGATGTGGTGGCATCACGCTGGACTGGTTCTTCGCGATGTTTATTTCCATCATTCTGCATAGTTTCACCAAGGCTCTCGGCGGAGTGCCGACACTCACCATGGTGATCTTCTGCATCATCAGCGTTGTCGGAGTGGCACTGTTCGCGCGTACCCCCGGACAGGCGATGCTCGGCATGGGCGTCGCGCGTATCGACGCTGAAGAACGCGTCGGTCTGTGGCGCGCACTCGTGCGCATCGCGCTGACTGTCTTTCTTCTGCCACCAATCTTGGTGGACTCCGATGGGCGCGGCCTGCACGACCGCGCTACGGGAACCGCAGTGATCTTGGGTTAAACCAAAACAAACAGCAAAATCTGCGCCGCGATGATCTTCGCGACCATCGCGATCGGATACACCGAGGTGTAGCCCATGGCAGGCAGTTCGTTTCGGGTTTGATCGCTGGCATAGCTCAGTACAGCGGGGTGGGTCTGTACGCCGGCCAGGATTCCGGACACGATGCCGAAAGGTAGCTTGAGGAACACATAGCCCACAATTAGGGTCGCCGCGCTGATGAAGAAGGTGATCAGCGCGCCGATACCAATGACTGTCAGGGAAGCAGGGTCGGACATTGCTTTGGCAAAACCGGAGCCAGCGGTGGTGCCGATGCCGGCGAGGAAGAGCGTGAGACCCAGCGACTGCAGGATCTTCAGGGCAGAGTAGGGGGTCTGCCAGACCACTCCGCCTGTGCGCCCCAACGCTCCGAGCAACAGGGCAACAATGAGTGGGCCACCGGCATTGCCGAGTTTGAGAGTCATTCCGCCAGGCAGCGGAATGGATGCCATGCCGACTAAGACTCCGAGCGTGAGGCCGATCAGAAGCGGGATGAAATTAATTTCGGAGACGGACTTGTAGGAGTCGCCGAAGAACTTGGTCGCCTTGTCCAGCTTGGAGGCGGAGGTGACCACACGGACACGGTCGCCGAGGTGCAAGATCATGTCTGGTGTAGCCACCATGTCGTCATCGCCGCGCCTGATGCGGGTAATGAGCATGTCGGACATTTTGGGGCGAAGCTTTTCCAGCGGGATGCCAACGACATCGGGGTTGGAGACGAAGATGCGTCGATAATCCAGACCGTCATCATGCGTCGGATCGCCGTCCAGAGCAGTGCCGATCAGTGGAACGGCACGGGCGATTTCTTCCGCGGTGCCGACGAGGGACAGCACGTCGCCGGGGTGAGCACGGTCACCGTGATCAGGCACGTGAAGCTCGCCGTCACGCTCACGCCTGGAGACGATCACTTCCAAATTCAAGATGTATGGAATGTTCGTGATCGCAGGCAGCTCGTCATGGTCGACGCGGATGCGCTGCGTAATGAGCTCCTGCACAGCGACTCCCGCAGCGCGGGCTTCCTCATCGTGATCGATGCGAAACAGCTTGCCCGCGATGCCAATCGTCAAGATAACCACCAGAACGCCCAACGGGTAGGCCAGGGAATAGGCCACCACCGGCAGGTCCGACACGGTTTGCAGCTCCGCGGCGTCGAAAAGCGCGGGCAGGGACTCCTTGGCAGCAGCCATGGCAGGCGTGTTGGTGAGCGCACCCGTGAACATGCCCGTTGCGGTGGCGGGGTGCATCCCCGCGAGCTTCACGACGCCCCAGGCCAGCACCGTGGTCGCAGTGATCATTCCGATGGCAAACAGATTCGCCTTGGTGCCGGTGGTTCGGAGGGAGTGGAAGAAGTCGGGACCTGCTTCGAGACCGATGGTGTAGACGAAGATCGATAGGCCGATGATGTAAACAATCGGTGGCAGCGTCACTGCGGGCTCGATGGTGGCGAAGGCGAGGCCCACAAACAGCACGGCAGCCACGCCCAATTTGAAGGAACCGATCCGGATTCGGCCAAGCAAAAGCCCTAGCGCCATGATGACGACTAGGGCTAAGAGCTGATTCTCAACGAAAATCTGCATCGGGAGTTACTTCCCGCGTTCTGCCTGACGACGAGCGCGGCGGTTCATGCCGGAGACCTTTGCGCCCTTTGGAAGTGGGCCCTTTGGCAGACCAGCCTGGCCTGGGTTAGCCACGGCATCCATGGCCTCGATCTTCTGGGCTAGTGCGTACACTTCGTCTTTCTTGTAGTTGCGAGGCAGCTTCATGAGCTCCTTCTGGAGGTCACGAAGACGGACCTGGCCTTCGCCTTCGCCAGCGAACATTTCGTAAATTGGCACGCCACCGGAGACACGGTTGAGGCGACGCTTAGCCTGCGCCATCATTGGCTTCACGCGGTGCATCTCGCCTTCACCCACGAGCACGATGCCTGGGTTGCCGATCACGCGGTGCACAGCATCCATGTGGGTGTTAGCGGCAATTGCGGTCTTGGTGCGCCACGCCATGCCGACGCCCGACTTCAAGTTCTCCAGCGCCCAACCGGCAGCACCAGGCTGGTTAGCTGCCTGGTCATAGACGGAATTTTCCACGCGACGGGTGAAGACAAACATGGCGAGCATGATGCCGAGAGCAATACCGATCGGCAGCATCCACCACTGGGCGTCGAACAAATAACCGATGCCGAAGAAGACCAGCGCCAAACCGATCACAGCCAGCAACATCAATGGGACAAGAGCCTTGTCCTGCTTGCGCTGAATGTTGAACGCCTGCCACATCTGGGAGTAGTTCTGTCGGCGCTGGGCGCGCTTAGCTGCCTTTGCTTCCTTCTCGGCCGCCTTCAGATCGGCCTTCTTCGCATCTGCCATGGGCACCAGTCTATCCTGTTGAAATTCTGGTGCGAAACTTGAGGGACGCTAGACGCCCGGTTTGGCATAGTGGAGGCATGTTCGTCGACAGCATCGGTGTCAAACCATGGAAAGTGAAGGATTATATGTCCACTCTTCCCGTCGCCGAGCACTTGACCAAGCAATCCCTGCGCTTGAAGGAACCAGTCACGATTTTCACCGGCGAGAACGGTTCAGGGAAGTCAACACTCATCGAGGCTTTGGCCTGCAAGCTGGGCTTTAACGCAGAAGGTGGGCCACAATACATCTTCCAGACCACCGAATGGACCACCTCGCAGCTGCATCGGGGACTATGGATTGCCGGAGCCGACGCGCTGCTTGGCGGGTATTTTCTACGTGCAGAAACGCATTACAACGTATCCCCGCAGGCTCACGTGCGCTCGCACGGGCAATCCATCATGGACGTGGTGGAAGAGAACTTCTTCAACAAGTGGCTCTACATCCTTGACGAGCCCGAAGCGGGCCTCAGCCCCATCCACCAAATGGCGCTGCTCGGATACATCCACCGGATTGCGGCAGGTGGCGGGCAATTCATCATCGCGACGCACTCACCAATCATCCTCGGCATCCCCGGGGCTGACATCATCCACATCACCCCGCGTGGCTTCGGGCGTATGGCCTACGACGAGCACCCGCTCTACCTCTCCTACGCCAAGGAGCTGGGGGTATAGATGTTCATCCGGTCATTTTCGCTGCCCTCGCTCGAGACACACTCGTACGTCGCCCACCTGCCCGTGGTGCAGGCCTTGTCGACGCAAGAGGTCCTCGTTGACACCCCTGTCACCTTCTTTGTGGGAGAGAACGGGTCCGGTAAATCCACTCTGCTGGAAGCACTCGCTGTGGCGATGCGGTTTAGCCCTGAAGGTGGCTCGCGCCACGCGAACTTCAGTGGGCGAGAATCAGTGTCTGAACTGCACCAATGGCTCCGGATTGTGCGATCGAAGAACCCGCGGGACGGCTACTTCCTCCGCGCCGAATCAATGTACCGGGCCTATTCCTACCTCGACTCCGTGAACACCGGGCAGGGGCCGCTTCTGCACCACATGTCCCATGGGGAGAGCACGATGGAACTTGTACGTCACCGGTTCCACGGCCAGGGGCTCTACTTCTTGGATGAGCCGGAATCGGGGTTGAGTTTTGCCACGAGCATCGAGCTTCGCGAGCGAATCGAGGAGCTTGCGGGGCAAGGGGCGCAATTTTTGATCGCTACCCACTCGCCAATCTTGCTGCAGATTCCTGGTGCCCGCATCCTGGAGATTTCCGAGACCGGAATAGATCCGGTCTCCTATAACGACTGCGAACTCGTGGCCGCCTACCGAGAATTCCTGGCAGACCCCCACGGCACCGCGGCCTACCTCATTAGCTGATAACTGCGCCACCACGTTCACTAACTGAACGGTGGGTTTAGGAACCTGAGTTTCGGGTGAAAAGCCGGAGTTTTCACGCAATTGTGCACCGAAACTCGGGTTCCTAAACTCGTGGTTCACACAAAGCGACGCCCAGTGGAAACAATTTCCGCTCGAACAGACTTGCCCAGAGTTACTTGGTCACTACCGGAGTCTCTTCCGAAGCTCCGTACTTCTTGATCAAGGAAGAAGCTTCCTGCGCAGTGGAACCATCAGAAGTTTCCTCCAGGTGCTTGAGGTTCTCTGGGAGCTCTTCGCCACGGGCCTTGATGGTCTGGGCGTAGAGGCGACCGGCGCGGTAGGAGGAGCGGACCAATGGGCCGGACATGACGCCGGAGAATCCAAGTTCGCGGGCGTAGTCGGCGTGCTCGACGAATTCCTCCGGGCGAACCCAGCGGTCGATTGGGTGGAACTTAATGCCCGGGCGTAGGTACTGGGTAATGGTGATGATGTCGCAGCCGGCATCATGCAGTTCGCGCAGTGCTTCCTGCACCTCTTCTGGGGTTTCGCCCATGCCGAGGATCAGATTGGACTTGGTGACGAGACCGAAGTCGCGGGCCTGGCGGATGACGTCGAGGGAGCGGTCGTAGCGGAAGGCCGGGCGGATGCGCTTGAAAATGCGTGGCACGGTTTCCACGTTGTGCGCGAAGACCTCTGGGCGGGCCTCAAAGACCTGCTGGAGCAGGTCAGGCTTGCCGGAGAAGTCAGGAACCAGGTTCTCAACACCAGTGTTTGGGTTCATGGCGTGGATCTGGCGGACGACCTCGGCGTACAGCCAGGCGCCTTCATCTTCCAGATCGTCGCGGGTAACGCCGGTGATGGTGGCGTAGTTCAGGCCCATTTCCTTCACGGACTCGGCCACGCGACGTGGTTCGTCGCGGTCGAGTGGCTCTGGCTTGCCGGTGTGGATCTGGCAGAAGTCGCAGCGGCGGGTGCATTGGTCGCCACCGATGAGGAAGGTAGCCTCGCGGGACTCCCAGCACTCGTGGATGTTCGGGCAGCCTGCCTCCTGACACACCGTGTGCAGGGAAGCGCCCGACACGCGCTTCTTCATGTCCTGATACTCAGGGCCGGTCTTCACCGAGGTGCGGATCCAACGTGGCTTGTTTTCAATCGGCGTCTGGGCGTTGCGAGCCTCGACGCGGAGCATCTTCTTACCTTCAGGTGCAACAGTCACGTAGGCCACCCTACACCTTTCGTTTTCCTAGTCCCTTACACGGATCGGGTGCGCTGCCAAACGTGTGGTCAGCCACGGTCAAGCGGCCTTCCAAAGCGTCCGTCAAAGCAACCGCGAGGGGTTCAATGCACTCATCAACCGTGACCTCACGCCCCAACTCCAGTGAGAGGGTGGTCACCCCGGCGTCGTCGATGCCACACGGCACAATGTGCTCGTAGTATTCGAGCGTGTTGTTGCAGTTCAGGGCTAGTCCGTGCATGGAGACGCCACGGGTCAAGCGGATGCCTAGTGCCGCAATCTTTCGGTCCGGGCGGCCGTCGGATGCTGGCACCCAGACGCCGCTGCGGCCGTCGATACGCCCTGCGTTGCTGACGCCAAGCTGGCGCACAACCTGGATCAGTGCCTCTTCGATGCGGCGGACGTAATCCACCACGTCGACGGGCTCGCGCAGCTTGATGATCGGGTAGCAGACTAGTTGGCCCTCGCCGTGCCAGGTGATGCGGCCACCGCGGTCGACATCGATGACGGGGAGGCCGTTGGTTGGGCGGTCCTCCGGCTGGGTGCGCTTACCCGCGGTGTAGATGGAAGGGTGCTCCAGCATGAGCAGCTGATCGTTCACTTTGTCGGCGGCGCGGTCGGCAGCAATGTCAGCCTGCCGGTGCCACATGTGCTCGTAGTCTTGCAGCCCAAGCTTTACGACGTCCAAAGGCCCGTCACCTCGGCGAATAGAAATATCTGGCGCAGTGAACGGCGGACGTGGAGCTGTCATAAGCAACAACAATACTACTATCGGGCGTACACCCAATCCGACCCACGAAAGAAAGGCTCCCATGATCTACGGCGATTTGTTCCAGTCGTACAACGAAGTGCAGTCCAATGACCAGTTCGTGCAGCAAAACAAGAAGTTGCTCAAGGCAAACCTGAGCAACGGTCCAATCCAGGCCAAGGTCGGTTCCATGGTGGCCTACCAGGGTGATGTTCGGTTCCAGAATAAGGGGTCGGGAAGCCTGGGGAAGATGTTTAAGAAGGCCGTCACCGGCGAGGGCGTGGAAATGATGGAAGTGTCCGGTGGCGGACAGGTCTTCCTCGCTGATGCTGCGCAGGAAGTGCAGATCTTCTACCTGGAGAACGACATGGTGTCCGTTAACGGACGCAACGTGCTTGCTTTTTCCTCGTCGATTCAGTGGGATGTGCACCGCATCAAGGGCGGCGGAATGATGGCCGGTGGCCTATTCAACGTGTCTCTGCGTGGCACTGGTTTCGTTGCCATCACTACGGACGGCGAACCAATGGCCCTGAACGTTTCTGAGGCCCCGACCTTTGCCGACCCACAAGCAGCCGTGCTGTGGACCGGAGGAGTACAGATGCAGGTAAAGACGGACTTCTCTGGTGGCCTCGGCTCCATGATCCACGGCGGCACCGGCGAGAGCCTCCAGCTGGCCTTCGGCGGCCAAGGCGCCGTCATCATTCAGCCATCTGAAGGCCCAACTATCTGGGATCAAGTCGGCAGCGATGGCGGTTCCGGAGGCGGTAGCGTCCTGGGTAACCTGTTCGACTAACACACAAAAAGTGGGGCACTTTCCTTCCATTGGAAAGTGCCCCACTTCGAGTTTGAGCGACTATTAGATGCCGTTCTTCTCTGCGTACTCAGCAGCGGTCATGACTGGTCCGACCTCGGTGATCTGAACCTCGAACAGCCAACCTGCCTCGAATGGGTCAGAGTTGATGGTCTCTGGCGCGTCAGCGAGCTCCTCGTTGATGGCGGTGACGGTGCCGTTGACAGGGGAGAAGATGTCGGAGACGGACTTGGTGGACTCCACCTCGCCACAAGACTCGCCGATTTCTACGGTGTCGCCAACAGCTGGCAGGTCAACGTAGACGATTTCGCCCAGTGCGTTGGCGGCGAAATCGGTGATGCCGACCTTTGCGGTCGCGCCGACCTCGGTGGAGGTGATCCACTCGTGGTCCTCGGAGTAAGAGAAAGACTCAGGCAAAGACATGTGCGTTCCTTTCAGGATTTAAGCGCGCTTGTAAAACGGAAGTTTAACCACAGTGTACGTGTGCTTCTTGCCACGGATATCAACATCCAAGGTGTTTCCTTCTTCGGCAAATTCTGCGTCCACGTAAGCCAGTGCGATGGGGTAGCCAAGGGTTGGGGAGAGCTGACCGGAGGTCACCACACCGATCTCTTCGCCTGACGGCGAGAGAATAACCGACTCAGCACGGGCAGCACGACGGCCTTCGCCCTGCAGACCAATGAGCTTGCGAGCTGGGGTGTAGTCAGCGAGCAGCACCTCGGAACCAACGAATGGCTCTTCCTTCTTCTTGGACACGACCATGCCAAGGCCAGCATCCGCCGGCTTCAGGTCAAGGTTTAGCTCGTGGCCGTACAGTGGCATGCCTGCCTCGAGACGCAGGGAGTCGCGGCATGCGAGGCCGCAAGGCAGCAGGTCGAAGGCGGAACCGGCGTCGATAAGCGCCTGCCATAGGGCGGTGGCTTCGGTGGCTGGGAGGAACAGCTCGAAGCCGTCTTCGCCGGTGTAGCCGGTGCGGGCGAGAAGGACGTCGTGGCCGAGGATGGTGGCTGGGGCAGCGGTGTAGTACTTCAGCTCCGGGATGTCGCCGAGCATTTCCGCGGCGCGTGGGCCCTGGACTGCGATGAGGGCGGTGTCGGCGGACTCGTCGGTGACGGTCACGTCGAAACCTTCTGCGCGCTCAGCGAGCAGGCCAGCGACGGTCTTGGCGTTGCCAGCGTTCGGGACGACCAGGAATTCTTCCTCGCCGAGGCGGTAGACGATGAGGTCATCGATGATGCCGCCCTCTTCGTTCACGATCATCGTGTACTTCGCCTTGCCGAGGGCGATGGCGGAGAGTTGCGAGATCAGCGCGTAGTCAAGGAATTTTCCGGCTTCGGCGCCGGTCACGCGGACTTCGCCCATGTGGGAAAGGTCGAACAGTCCGACATTGGTGCGCACGGCGCGGTGCTCGTCCAGTTCGTTGCCGTAACGCAGTGGCATTTCCCAGCCACCGAAGTCGGTGAACATGGCGCCGAGCTTTTCGTGCTCAGCATGAAGTGGGCTCAGCATTAGTTTTCCTCCATATCGAATGCCTCAGGGGAAGGGCAGGAACACATGAGATTTCGGTCGCCGTAGGCTTCGTTGATACGGCGAACTGCAGGGTAGTACTTGGTCTCGACCAGGCCTGGCACTGGGAAAGCTGCCTGCTGGCGGCTGAACTTGAACTTCCATTCGTCGGCAGCAATCGCTGGAGCAGTGAATGGGGCGTGTGCCAGCACAGAATCCTCGTAAGCAACACGGCCGTCGATGATTTCCTGGATCTCAGCGCGGATACTCTGCATTGCCTGAATGAAGCGATCCAGCTCCTCCAGATCCTCGGATTCCGTTGGCTCGACCATGAGGGTGCCGGCCACAGGGAAGGACAGCGTTGGTGCGTGGAAGCCGTAGTCAACCAGGCGCTTTGCGACGTCCGTTGCTGTCACTCCACTGTCCTTGGTCAGCTCACGCAGGTCAAGGATGCACTCGTGCGCCACCAGGCCGCCTTCGCCGGTGTACAGCGTTGGGAAGTGGTCGCGCAGCTGGAAGGAGATGTAGTTGGCGTTGAGGATCGCGGTAGCGGTGGCTGCGCGCAGGCCCTCGATGCCCATCATCGCGATGTAAGCGTAAGGAATCGGCAGGACGCCTGCAGAGCCGTGGAGGGCGCCAGCGACAGGAACACCTTCGCTAGTTGCGACTGGCTGCGCTGGGTCAACGTCGCGGGCGTCGGTGGGCAGGAATGGCACGAGGTGCTTAGCCACACAGACTGGGCCGACGCCTGGGCCACCACCGCCGTGAGGGATGGTGAAAGTCTTGTGCAGGTTCAGGTGGGAAACGTCGCCACCGAACTCGCCTGGACCAGCGATGCCAGTGAGGGCGTTCATGTTGGCGCCGTCGATGTAGACCTGTCCGCCAGCGTCGTGCACCTTCTTGCATACCGTGCGCACGGTGTCTTCGAATACGCCGTGGGTGGATGGGTAGGTGATCATGATGCCGGCGATGTGGTCGCCGTGCTTGGCGATCTTGGCGTCGAGATCCTCAACGTCGATGGAGCCGTCTGGGGCGGTTGCAACGACGGCTACGCGGAGGTTAGCCAGCGTTGCGGAGGCAGCGTTGGTGCCGTGTGCGGACTGCGGAATCAGGACGATGTCGCGGTTCTCATCGCCGTTGGCAACGTGGTAGCGACGGATAGCTAGCAGACCGGCAAGCTCGCCCATGGCGCCGCTTGGTGGCTGCACGGAAACCTTGGCGTAGCCGGTGATCTTTGCGAGCCATTCTTCCAGCTCTGCGATGAGTTCCTTCCAGCCCTGCGCGTCAGCCTCAGGCGCGTATGGGTGGATGCCAGCGAAGCCTGGGTAGGAGATAGCCTCCATGCCAGCGGTTGGGTTCAGCTTCATGGTGCAAGAACCCAGTGGGATCATCGTGCGATCCAGTGCGAGGTCGCGATCGCCCAGCTTGCGGATGTAGCGCATCATCTGGGTCTCGGAGTGCATCTGGTTGAAGATTGGGTGCTCGAGGATAGCGTCGGTACGCAGCAGGGAATCGAGGTCATCCTGCACTGCTTCCTTCACATCGGAAACACCGAAGAATTCTGCCAGCGCTGCCACATCCTTTTCGGATGCGGACTCGCCGAAGGAGATGGACACCTTGTCGCTGCCGATGGCGCGGAGCAGGTAGCCGGCTTCGCCCGCCTTGTCGACGATCTCCGGCGCATTCGCTACCTGGACAGTGATCGTGTCGAAGAACTGCTGGTGAAGAACGGTAAGACCTGCCTCGCCCAGCGTGCGTGCCAGCTGGCTTGCCAGGCTGTGAACCCGAGAAGCAATGGCGAAGAGGCCGGCAGGTCCGTGGTAGACCGCGTACATGGAAGCGGTGACTGCCAGGAGTGCCTGGGCAGTACAAATGTTGGACGTGGCCTTCTCGCGGCGGATGTGCTGCTCACGAGTCTGCAGGGCGAGGCGGTAGGCAGGCTTGCCGTCTTCGTCGATGGAGACGCCGACGAGGCGACCTGGCATCTGACGCTTCAACTTGTCGGAAACAGCCATGAACGCTGCGTGTGGTCCGCCGAAGAACAGTGGCACACCGAAGCGCTGGGAAGAGCCGACGCTGATGTCTGCGCCAAGTTCGCCTGGGGACTTGAGCAGTACGAGGCTCAGTAGATCGGCAACAACGGTAGCCAAGCCGCCCTTGGCGTGAATGTCCTCGATGACCTGCGTTGGGTCAACGATGTCGCCTTCGGTGCCTGGGTAAGCAATGACGACGCCGACGAGGTCTTCGCCGACAAGGCCGTCAGCCAGGTTGGTGATTTCGACTTCCAAGTCGATGACGCGGGCGCGCTCTGCAGCCACTGACAGAACTTGTGGGTGGAGTCGGGAGTCAAGCACCACGCGGCGTCCCTTGCGAACGGCGCGGCTCATCAGGCCGATTGCTTCTGCGACGGCAGTTGCTTCGTCGAGCAGAGATGCGTTAGCAATGTCGAGGCCGGTGAGTTCGGTGATCATCGTCTGGAAGTTCAGCAATGCCTCCAGGCGGCCCTGGGAAATTTCAGGCTGGTAGGGAGTGTAGGCAGTGTACCAACCGGCATCCTCGAGCACACCGCGACGGATCACTGGTGGGGTGATGGTGTCGCTGTAACCCTGGCCGTAGAACACCTTCTTTACGTTGTTCTTGGAGGCAAGTTCCTGCAGGCGTGCCTGAACTTCGAATTCAGATACTGGTTCTGGGAGCTCCGGGGCATTGGCGAAAGCGAGGCCCTCGGGGAGTGCTGCGGCGACAAGATCCTCCAGGCTTTCGTAGCCCAGGGTTGCGAGCATGTATCGCTCTTCAGGGAGATTCGGGCCGAGGTGTCGACCGACGAATGCTGCCGGATTCCATTGGTTAGTCATGGAATAACCTGCTCCTTAGTTGGTTGAAAAACAATTCTTCTCACCACTTTATATGGCATTGGTCTCCCCGGGATGCCATTTGTGAAACACCTCTAGCTGCAGTGGTGATGACCTGCAACGTTAGGTTGTCTTAGACATGGAAATAGGGAGAAAAACAGCCACCACCGAGCTGACGCTCAGTGGTGGCTGTGAATCACTTTTCGAGTTAGAGCTCGAGGTCACCCTCGAAGTCGATGTTCTCGAGGCGATCGCGGACGGTGGTCATGAATCGACCTGCGTCTGCGCCGTCGATCAGCTGGTGATCGTAGGTCATTGGCAGGTAGACCATCTGGCGGATCGCAATAGCGTCGTTGCCATCCTCGGTGATGACTACTGGGCGCTTGACGATGGCGCCGGTGCCGATCATCGCAGCCTGTGGTGGTACGAGGATTGGGGTGTCGGACAGTGCGCCCTCCGAGCCAATGTTGGTGATGGTGAAGGTGCCACCCATCAGGTCGTTTGGCTTGAGCTTGTTGTTGCGAGCGCGGTCAGCGATGTCCACGATGGCCTTAGCTAGCTCTGGCAGGCTCATGTCCTGTGCGTTGTGGATGACAGGGGAGAGCAGTCCAGCAGGGGTGTCCACGGCGATGCCGAGGTTCACAGCTGGGTGGTAGGTGATCTCCTTGGTCTTTGCGTTGTAAGACGCGTTGACGTTCGGGTGGGAAACCAGTGCCTCGACAACTGCCTTTGCGAAGAATGGCAGGTAGGTGAGGTTCACGCCGTGCTTCTCGATGAAAGCTGGCTTCTTAGCCTTGCGCAGCTCGGCAATACGGGTCATGTCGACCTCGTGCAGCTGAGTCAGCTGTGCGGCACCGTGCAGGGACTCGAGAGTCTTGACAGCGGTGATCTCGCGGATGCGGTTCACACGCACCGTGGTGCCACGCAGCTTGGCCTTCTCTGGATCCACGGACTTGGTGGAAACGTTAGCCTTTGGAGCTGCAGCAGCTGGAGCGTCGCCCTGGCCGGCAGCAGCGAGAACGTCCTGCTTGCGGATGCGGCCACCGACACCGGTGCCCTCAACCTTGGACAGGTCAACGCCGTGCTTGTCAGCGAGCTTGCGTACCAGTGGCGTGACGTAAGGAGCGTCAGAGTTATCAACCTTGGCAGGAGCCTCCTGCTTTGGAGCCTCAACCTTGGCAGCGACCTCTTCCTTCTTAGGCTCCTCGGCCTTAGGTGCCTCTTCCTTAGGTGCTTCTTCCTTAGGTGCCTCTGCCTTTGGTGCTGGTGCGGAGCCGTCGCCGATGCGGACGATGACTTCGCCGACGTCTACGGTGTCGTCTTCCTGGAACAGGATCTCAACGATGGTGCCTGCGACTGGGGAAGGAACTTCGGTGT